>CP073746.1:1235000-1852500 GCA_024397995.1 bacterium SCSIO 12827
TGAAGACCCTCGATGAACTGGGCGCTGCTGACGAGGCGGCGGCGGACACCAGGGGCGCGCGCACGCCGCCGGTGGCATAGATGCTTTGTGCGGGTGCCTTGTTTCCCCCGGCGAAAGCCCTATATTCCGCCCCATGAGTACTCCCGTGATCGATCTGGCCTTGGGTAAAAACCCTAAGGACACCCGCGTCGTCGTCGCCATGTCCGGCGGTGTCGATAGTTCGACCGCGGCCGCGCTCGTGCGGGAAGCGGGCTACGACGTGGTCGGCATGACCATGCAGTTGTACGACCAGGGTGAACCAAGCCCGGGACAGAAGACCTGCTGTGCCGGCAAGGACATCTTCGACGCGCGCCGCGTCGCCGACCAACTGGGTTTTCCCCATTACGTCCTGAACTACGAAAGCCGGTTCAAGGACCAAGTCATGGACGATTTCGCCGACACCTATCTGCGCGGCGAAACGCCCATTCCCTGCGTGCGCTGCAATCAGACGGTGAAGTTCAAGGACATGCTGGGCCAGGCCCGCGAACTGGGCGCCGACGCCCTGGTGACCGGCCATTACGTGCGCCGCGTGCAGGGAGAGGCGGGGTCCGAGCTGCACCGCGCCGCCGATGCCTCCAAGGACCAGAGCTACTTCCTGTTCGCCACCACGGGCGCGCAGTTGGATTTTCTGCGCTTTCCGCTGGGCGGCATGGACAAGGCGGAAACCCGCGCCCATGCGACACGCCTGGGGCTGGCGGTTGCGGATAAGCCGGAAAGCATGGACATCTGTTTCGTGCCCGACGGTAATTATGCCCGCATCGTTGAACGCCTGCGCCCGGAAGCCCATGACCCCGGCGACATCGTCGATCAGACGGGCAAGGTGCTGGGCCGCCACGACGGCATCATCCACTTCACGGTCGGCCAGCGAAAAGGCATCGGCATCGGCGGGATGGGCGATCCGCTTTATGTGCTTCGGCTGGAACCCGAAACCCGGCGCGTCGTCGTCGGGCCCAAGGCCGCCTTGGGCCGGGAAAGCCTGAACGTGCACGAGGTCAATTGGCTGGGCGACGGTCCCTTGCGGGCCAAGGTGCATCGGGTCGAGGTCAAGATCAGATCGATGTTCAAACCCGTGGCTGCCACCCTGTTCGGCACCGGCGACGATACGGCCGCCGTCACTTTCGATGAACCGCAGAACGGTGTGGCGCCCGGCCAAGCCTGCGTGTTCTATCAGGGCGACCGTGTGCTTGGCGGTGGCTGGATCGCGCGCTAGGCGGCACCGCTCAGCCCGGCCAGACGATGGCCACGATCATGGAAACTCCGGAAAACATCAGCAGCGCCAGGACGACCTGATTGAACGAGCTGTCGCCGAGGCGGCCGTAGATTTTGCGCCCGATCCAGGAACCGGCGACCGTGGCGGGGAAGGCGATCAGGGCCACCCGCCCGACTTCCAGCGTCATGAATCCGCCGATTGCCTGGGTGACCACGGCAAGCAGCAGGATCGCCGTGTTGTAGCCTTGGAACACGCCCCGTTTTTCGTCCTTGGACCAGCCGCCCAGGGTCGCCCAGATGGTCGGCAGTGGCCCGGACAGGCCCGTCAGGCCGCCCAACACCCCACCGCCCAGGCCGACGATGGCATTGGCCAGCTTGCCGCCCCAGGCAAGCTTGGGCGCGGATCGCTGCGCCAGGGTGAAGGCGCAATAGAGCACCAGGAAGATCGCGAAGAACAGCTTGAAGCCGTCGACCGAAACCATCGGCAGGATCATCGTGCCGAGCGGCACGCCGACCACGCCACCGACGATAAACGGCAGAACGCGCGGCCAGGAAATGGCATGCCAGATCGCTGGCAGGGTGAAGAATTGGGAGATCAGCGAACAGATGACAACCAGAGGAGCGGCGACCGCCGGCTCGATCACCGTCAGCCAGACCGCCAGCGCCGTCAAACCGGTCCCGAACCCGGTTAGCCCCGATACGAAGCCGCCCGCAAGCGCGCCGGCCAGGATGGTGATTTCCAACAAGCCCATTAGTGTTCCTTCGTCTGGGGGGGGGGAGCCCGAACGCTATGAGGGAACGGGGGGAAAGGCTAGGGCCATTGGTTCGCTTTCCGCCGTACCATTCACGCTTTGCGCTGCCGTCAGTCCCACAGCCATTTGAGGCAGGGATCAGCGGGAAAAATCAAACGTGAGCATACGGGGAGGGCTGTCGCCGGCAGGGCTTTTCAAAAATACCTTCAGGTTATGCCGGCCGGGGGGCAAGTCGCGCAGGGTGATATAGCGATGAGCGGCGGTCTCCAACCAGCCCAAGGGTGTTTCCCGCCAATCGTCGTCGTTCAACTTCCAATGGATGACTGTCTCGTGCCCCATGGCGTTGGCGCGGATCTGAATGGTGGCCTTATCAGACGTAGTCGTTTGAAGGCGGACATCGTGAAGAAGCGGCGTATCGTCGGCGGGAATGGAAATGCTACCCATCTCGCCTTGTTCCACCTTGTTCCGACTGCGGCATGTCACCCGATAGTATACGGTCGACCCGGGGTGCAGCCCTGCGATTTCCTCGCTGACAGATACCGGAACCGTGCTGGGCGGCGGGACATAATCCGCCGCGAACAGCTCAACGGCCTCCAACCCGAGGCCGTCGGTGGTGGCTCCCTCCAGAAATTCGAGAAAGAACGCCTCACAGGGACCGACGCCGGGAAGGCGGATAACAAGCTGACGCAGACCGGTAAGGGGATCGTTGTCGCAGGGCAAATCGATTTCCCATGAATGGGTTTGTCCATCCGCCGTTGTGACGCCGATCCGACATTTCCGCGTGGGCCAGACCACATCCTGATGCAGCACCAGGGTGCTGATGCTCCAGGGTTTGGCCAGGCGCCAGTGAAACACCAGCGGCTTGGTCACGGGGCCTTTGTGGAACCATCCGCCGTCGGGGTCGCCGCGCCGGCCGTTCGTGAGATTTGCAGGGTCGCATACAGCGGCGTCGGGGCTTTCGATCAGCGTAGTGCCGCTGTCCGGATGTAGGATGCTGTTGTCTCGGTATTTCAGAATAGCTTGCTTGATGCTTATACGGCCGGTCGGGGTGTCCCGCCAGTCGCCGAACGGTGCCATAAAGACGAAATTGCCGACATGCCGGGACAGGACTTCATCGAGCGAGCCGTGCTGATAGCGTTCGAAATTGGCCTGCTCCTGCGGGTTGTTGCCGAATGCGGTCCATGCTGCCGGGTCGGACGATAGGCGGAAGGTGACCTGGATGTCATCGCTGCCGCCCCCGGCCCCCAAGTCCACAGGTTGGGCAGTTAGCATCCAATAGACGGAGGTGTTCCCCAGCCCGAGGCAGTGCAGGAAATCTTTGGCATCGAAATTTTCGGTCTTGAGACTGAGTAACAGTTCAGCGTCACGCAGATCCGACGATTCATAGGGATGGATTTCTTGGTTGCCGTCGATCTGGCAGCTGTTCGGGTGTAGCCCGAAGACCAGTTCCATGAAGCCAAGCCCGGATATGTGATTGGGATCTTTGCCGAACGGCCAATCCAGGACATATGCTTCCGTATCCGGTGCCCAGAACAGGCGCCCGGCATAGAGCGAATAGACTGCAGGTGTCCAGTGGGGGGAGGTTACGAATTCGGCATTCAATTTTCCGGGCACGGGTCGCCACGGGGTTGAGAACGTCAAACCGTCTGGCGAATTCCCATATTCGAAACGGTATTCAGCACCGTCTTCTGATGACGCCACTGTCCCCGATGCCGTGATGCGGGATGTGCCGATCTCGGACGCACCGAGAATTCCCCTCGCTGTGGCATTCTCGTGCGCGGGTTCGACGACTGACACGTTCCCCTGATTCAACCGCCGCCGGGAGATGTCTGCGATACACGACCGGTGCCGGGCCCGGTGCGCGTCAGCTTCTTCCGATGATAGAAACAGGGATGGATGGCCGCCGGCCTGCCAGCTCAAGTGATGGCCATCAGCGATACAGCGCTGTGCTGCGCGGATTGTTTCGCGCAGATGCTCCAGGTCGCGCGTAAATAGATATCCCCAGCATAGCCGCCCCCAGGCGGGCGCCCGGTCCGGGAAGCGGGCACAGAGAAATTCATAATGCGGAATGCACTCGGCATAACGCTTTTGTTGGTAGAACAGTTCGGCAAGGTGGTCGTGTGCGGCTTCGTGTTCGGGCTGATCCTTCAGCAGGATCAGCAGCAGAGCCTCCGAAACGTCGTGGAGCCCCAAGGGTAAGGCGCCGGCCACAAGGTTCTCAAGGGATAGAGATGGGTTGGCATCAAGAAACTCCCGGACCACTTCGTCCGCATTTCCGTTTCGAATGCCTTGGATTAATGCATCGGTATCCATGTGCCTTCCGCGCTTTTTTCGTCCTCTTCTATCCCTCCGCCGGGCTCTCAGCGGCGGCGCGTATGCTGATGCCCATATCGCCATCGGCCAAGGCCTCGCGGGCCTTTTCCTGCTGTTGTTGACGGGCCCACATGTCTGCGTAGCGCCCATTTTTCTTCAGCAGGTCCGGATGGCTGCCGCGTTCAACGATGTGTCCGGCTTCCAGCACCAGGATTTCGTCGGCATCAACCACGGTCGACAGACGGTGCGCCACGGTGACGGTAGTGCGGTCCTTGGATACGGTCTTCAACGCTTGGACGATGTCCTGTTCCGTGCGCGAGTCGAGCGCCGAGGTTGCCTCGTCAAAGATCAGGATCGCCGGTGCCTTCAGCACTGTGCGTGCGATGGCCACGCGTTGTTTTTCGCCGCCGGACAGTTTCAGCCCCCGTTCGCCGACCGTGGACTGATAGCCGTCGGGCAGGGCCATGATGAAGTCGTGGATCTGCGCCGTGCGGGCGGCACCCTCGACTTCGGCCGGGCTGGCGCCGGGGCGGCCGTAGGCGATGTTATAAAACACCGTGTCGTTGAACAGCACCGTGTCCTGAGGGACCATGCCGATGGCGGCGCGCAGGGACACCTGGGTCAGGTCACGGACGTCCTGGCCGTCGATGGTGATGCGCCCGCCGGACACGTCATAGAACCGGAACAGCAGGCGTGAGATGGTCGACTTGCCGGAGCCCGAGGGGCCGACGATGGCGACAGTTTTGCCCGCCGGCACGGTAAAGGAAATGTCGTTCAGAACCTCGCGCCGGGCATCATAGGCGAAGGACACGTTCTCGAACCGCAGTTCACCGCCCTTGATCGCCAGCGGGGCTGCGCCGGGGGTGTCGGCGACTTCGGGGTTTTCATCAAGCAGACGGAACATCTGTTCCATGTCGATCAGCGATTGTTTGATCTCGCGATAGACGAACCCCAGGAAGTTGAGCGGCATGTACAGCTGAATCAGGTAGGCGTTGACCATGGCGAAGTCGCCGATGGTCATGGTGCCGGCAACCACGCCCTCTGCGGCCATCCACATGATTATCGTCAGGCCGACGGCGATGATGGCGCCTTGGCCGATGTTGAGCAGGGCCAGGGAGGTGTTGGACTTCACCGCCGCGTCCTCATAGCGCGCCAGGGCCTTGTCGAAACGCCTGCTTTCGTGATCCTCGTTGCCGAAGTACTTCACCGTCTCGAAGTTCAGCAGACTGTCGATGGCCTTGGTGTTGGCCTCGTTGTCGGTGTCGTTCATGGTGCGGCGGAACTGGATACGCCATTCCGTGACGGCCAATGTCCAGAAGATGTAGATGCCGATGGTCAGGAACGCGACCAACGCCATCCAAATGCCGAACAGGTACCACAGGATGCCGCAGGTCAGGACGACCTCGACCAGGGTCGGGACGACGTTGAACAGCATGAAGCGGAGCAAGAATTCAATGCCCTTGGTGCCGCGTTCCACCGCGCGGCTGACGCCGCCGGTTTTGCGGTCCAGGTGGAAGCGCAGGCTGAGCCGGTGCAGGTGGCGGAAGGTCTTGAGCCCGGCCTGGCGAATGGCGCGTTGGGCGACCTTGGCGAACACGGCATCGCGCAGTTCGCCCAGGGCCTGGGACAGCACGCGGGCGACACCATAAGCGACCAGAATCATGACCGGCACGACGATCACCGCGCCGTCCTTCATGTCCAGGGCGTCGATCGCCTGCTTGTAGACGTAAGGGACGGCGACGCTGGCACCCTTGGCCGCGGCAAGAAAGACCATCGCGAGCACGACGCGCAGACGCAAGGATGTTTCCCCCGGGGGCCATAAGTAGGGCGCCAGGGTCTTGATGGTCTGCCAGTCGTTCCGGCGGGGGCTATTGGCGGGGTCAGCGTGATCGCGCCGCATGGGCCGTGTCATCCTGAAAAAGAAGTCGGTTCATATAGTTGGGTTTACGCGGGCCGATCGCAAGCAACGATGTCGACTAAAGTCATATAAGGAACGCCGAATAATCCGTGTATAAGCCGGGTCAATTGGACAAACAGTCAAATAACGCACCACGAAAACGTGTCGCGGTGTTCAGGTTTTTGTCAGTTTAAGCTGTAGGATTGCCCTAGGGGGCAAAAGTTTGGATAGTGGCCCATGAGCCTTGAAACGAGTTGGGAAAGCGTCCCGGCATCCGCCGGTCATAAAGCATCGATGAGCGACGGATACGACTTCAGCGCATTGCGGATTTTGGTGGTGGACGACAGCTTCCACATGCGGGAGCTTGTGCGCACCTTCCTTGAAGGATTCGGAATCAAGGAAGTCACGGTGTCGTCGGATGCCGAGGAAGCTTATGACCTTGTGGTCAACATGGACCCGGACCTGATCATCACCGATTGGAACATGGCGCCGGTGTCGGGGTTGGAGTTCGTTGAGCGCATCCGCAAGGGCGCCAACGTGCCCAATCGGTTTGTGCCGATCATCATGCTGACCGGTTACACGGAAATGAAGCGGGTCGAGGAAGCGCGCGACGCCGGCATCAATTCCTTTCTGGCCAAGCCGATCTCGGCAGCGTCCCTGTACAAGCGTTTGGTCACTTCGGTGCAGGACAAGCGCCAATACGTGGAATCCACGGGCGGATATTTCGGCCCGGATCGTCGGTCGACCAAGCGGCGCGAATTTCGCGGCAAAGAACGACGCGGCGGGGCATAAGCACAATCATGGCAGAAACCCGCTTCCTGAAGCCGCAGAAGCACATCAGCCAGAAGGTTCGTCCCGGTGGGCCGTCCATGGAACAGGCGATCCTGCAGGCGGTGAATGCCGCCGACGACCTGATCGGGCAATATCAGGGTTGGGCGGTCGATGACCTGGAAAAACTCTGGCAGTCCTTTGTCGAGACCTCACGGTCCGGGCGGGCCGACCCGGCGCGGCTCAAGCAGCTTTACGACATGACGCACGAGGCCCGCGGGCAGGGCGGCAGCTTCGGCTTTCCCCTGATTTCCGTGGTCGGTGATTCGATGTGCAAGTATTTGGAAGGGCGGCCACGCCTGAAGGCCCGCGATCTTGATGTCATTCGCGTTCACATCATGGCCATGAAGGCCGTGTTCCGGCAGGGCCTGAAAGGCCATCAGGGGGCGCTGAGCAAGGAACTGCACGAACTTCTCGGCATGTTCCGCGCCAAGGTCGCGCAACAGCAGGCCGGCTGACGCCGGCCCGCCGCCGCATCCTCAAGAGTATTCCTTAGAATTCAGCCCGTTCGAGAAACCCGGTCTGCGCCAGATGGGCGTCGAAGATCAGGTAGTCGCGCACCTTGTAGCGGCGCGCCAGTTCCCGTTCGGCGGCCTTGAAGGGGTTTTCGCCCCGCCGCGCGGCAAATGTCCGCGTCATGCGGCGACCGAGCGCCTGGTTCTTCAGAACGGGATAGTAGGTAACCTCGACCGTTTCCCGGTCGGGTTGGTCGAAGCCGGTGTCCGGCTGCGGGAGGGCTTGGGCTTGGTGGTGGGCGTTCATGGCAAACTCCAATCTGACTCCCAAAATGTTCTTATTTTGTTCTCATGTCAAGAGCCTGTGGATAACTACGCTTGCAGGGCCTCATATTCAATAGGCCTTAAGTATGTATATCCTCCGTATAGGGTATATGCGGCATAATTATGACCATTAGGCACTATATATTGTGTTTATGCGCAGAGAGGGGATGTGGCCTGTCAGATTCGCATGACGAACAGACATGGCGCCGCTGCTGGCGGGGGCCGGTGCGGTCCGTTTCGGCCGCCGGAACGGACGGATTCGCGAGGTTCCGTTAGCGGGATGGGGTGCTGCGGGCCGCGTGGGCCAGGCGGTCGACCGCTTCCGGGTGGGGGTCGTAGGCGCCGGTCCGGATGTAATGCTCGATGGTCGGGCACATGCGTGTGGCGAAGACGTCCTGCGGCATGCCGTCGTGGGCTTGGCGGGCGTTGTTCCGGCCGGGTGTCAGCAGATCAAGGATCCGCGTCGCGTCGGTGATGATGGCGGCGTGACGTGCCTGCCAGCGTACGATGTCGCGACGCATGTCGGTGGCGCAATCGCGCTTTGCGCGGGTCAGCACGCTGTCGTAGCTGTCGATCATCGCCGCGTAGACGAAGGCTTTTTGCGTGTCGGTCAGGCGAATGGTGTCGGGCACGCGGCCGTCCGGCATCAGGGTCAACTTGGCCGGAATGCCGCGCCGGGTGAACGCGGCCGGGTTCCAGTCGTAGGCTCCGTCAGGGGCGGTTGCCGGCTCATCCATGGCGGGCGCTGCCGCTTGCGGGGCGACGGAGGGATGGTCGACGATGATGCCGAGGAGCACCCGCAGGACGCCGAGAAACAGGATGCCTAATATTAAGAACCGTTCAATTGGTGTCATTGAACGACTTTAGGGAAATTGGTCGGAAATGGCGATGGTATGGCACGCGAAATCGAAGATTATCGGCGTCGGGTTCGGACAAGCACCATGCCGATGCTGACAAACGCCGCCAGGATGGTTGCCCAGCGCAGCCAATGGAACGTGTAGCCGCGTTGCAGCCCGATATAGAGCGTTGGTTCCAGCAGATAGCGCTGTAGACGATATGCCAGTTTTGTCGCGAACGGCGGGTTTATTTGATGAACGAACCGGTCATGCGCCCCCCAATATTGCAGGATTGCATTGCGTGTGAATACGCCGGCCAAGCTATGGCGAATGTCGGCGGAAAGCGGCGCGCGGGCTTCTCCGGATGCGGCGAGTTGGGTCGGCCATTTCGCCGCCGTATCCGATAGGGCGCCGCTGGAAATCAGGAACAGCATGTCGGCGGCGTTCAGCACGCCGCCGTCAGACCCGGTCAGATAGTCGATATTGTGGCTGAGGTCCGAGTAGGCCCAACGGCCCTGTTCGGCGACGAAGCTTTCCGTGAACGCATGACTGCTCATAAGGACACCGTCGATGGTCCGGCCAGACCACACCAATCGTGTCGGAACCCCGGCAACGTTCAACAGAAAGGCTTTCATCAAGGCGCGTTGGCGGCAGAACAGGGGAATTCCTTCTCCCTCGGCCACATTCAGAACCTGCATCGGCGACATGGTATCCAGATCGGCGGGAGGTTGGCCTGATTTTATGCGCGCTGTAAGGCCGACCGAGACGGCGGTAATTTTCTCACGCGATGTCATGTCCGGCGTGATGCCGATGCGTTTGAGGAATTGTTGGGCCTGTGCCGTGTCGGCGGCGGGATAATCCTCAAGCGGTGGTATCCAGCGTGTGAAATCGGGGCCGGCCTGTTGTGCGACCTCCAGAGGCGCACGATATAGATTGATCAAATCCGGGTGCGGCGCATCTGTCGGTGCATCGGCCTGCGGCGTAAAGGCGATATCGAATTCCAGGGGGCGCGGAATGATCAAACCGGGGCAATCCTGGGGATCAACCCGATATATGTGGCGGCCCGGCACGAGGGGGATGACAGGAACCGGACTGTCGATGGTTTGCGTTGTGCCGTCGCCGCGGACAACCCGCCAGCGCCCGCACATGCCGGCGTTGGTCAGAAGGACGGTCAGGCGGTTGCCGTTTTTATCGAAACCGGAAATGCGGGCCCCTGCAGAGGGTGGTGGGGCGTAAATCTCGCCAAGGGTCGCAGGCTGATATTCAAGCCACAGGAGATCGCCGCGAAAGACGAAGACGGCGATTGCGGCGGCACCGCTTATGCAGGCGGAAAGAAACCAGAACGGTGCGGCGGCGTAAGCCTTTCTGAGGGGCGTTGGCAAGACTGTTCGCTCCGGTTGGCGGGCCGGTCGCGCTCGGCTATTCCCACTCGATCGTGCCGGGCGGCTTCGACGTCACGTCGTAGACGACGCGGTTGATGCCCTTGACCTCGTTGATGATGCGGTTGGCCGTGCGGCCCAGGAATTCGTGGTCGAAGGGGTAGTAGTCCGCGGTCATGCCGTCGGTCGAGGTCACGGCGCGGAGCGCGCAGACGAAATCATAGGTCCGGGCATCGCCCATCACGCCCACGGTCTGCACCGGCAGCAGCACGGCGAAGGCCTGCCAGATGGTGTCGTACAGCCCGGCATTGCGGATTTCTTCCAGATAGATCACGTCGGCCTTGCGCAGGATGTCGAGCTTATCACGCGAGATCGCACCCGGAATGCGGATCGCCAGGCCGGGGCCGGGGAAGGGGTGGCGGCCGACGAAGGTTTCCGGCAGGCCCAATTCGCGGCCGAGCGCGCGGACTTCGTCCTTGAACAGTTCGCGCAAGGGTTCGACCAGGGCCATGTCCATGCGTTCCGGCAGACCGCCCACATTGTGGTGGGATTTGATGGTGACGCTGGGCCCGCCCGTGAACGACACGCTTTCGATGACGTCGGGATACAGCGTGCCCTGGGCCAGGAACTTGGCGCCGCCGACGTTCTTGGCCTCTTCCTCGAACACGTCGATGAACAGCTTGCCGATGGTCTTGCGCTTGACCTCGGGGTCGGTCACGCCGTCCAGTTCGCCCAGGAACAGGTCCGAGGCGTCGCGATGGACAAGCGGAATGTTGTAGGTATCGCGGAACAGGGAGACGACCTGATCGGCCTCGCCCTCGCGCATCAGGCCGTGGTCGACGAACACGCAGGTCAGCTGATCGCCGATCGCTTCGTGCAGCAGCACGGCGACGACGGAGGAATCGACACCGCCCGACAGCCCGCAGATCACCCGGCCGTCGCCGACCTGGTCGCGGACCTTCTGGATGGCTTCGTCCTTGAACGCGGCCATGGTCCAGTCGCCGGCGCAGCCCGCGATCTTGTGCACGAAATTGGCCAGCAACTTGGCCCCGTCGGGGGTGTGCACGACCTCGGGGTGGAACTGCACGCCGAACATGCGCCCGCTATCGTGGGCGATGGCGGCGAAGGGCGAGCCGTCGGACACGGCGACGGGGCGGAACCCGTCCGGCACGCGGATGATCTTGTCGCCGTGGCTCATCCACACCTGATGCTTTTCGCCCTTGGCCCAGACGCCCGCGAACAGGGGGCAATCCTCGGTCACCTGGATGAAGGCGCGGCCGAATTCCCGGTGGTTGGAGGGTTCGACCTCGCCGCCGGTCTGGGCGACCATGGTCTGTTCGCCGTAACAGATGCCGAGCACGGGCAGGCTGCCCAGGGCCGAGGCCGCGTCGAACAGGGCCTGGGGCGCGCGGGGCGTCGTTTGTTCGTGGACCGAGGCCGGCCCGCCCGACAGAATCACGCCCTTGGGGCCGAACGCCTTGATGAAGGCTTCGTCGACGCTGTTGAAGGGGTGAATTTCGCAGTAAACGCCGGATTCCCGGACCCGGCGCGCGATCAATTGCGTCACCTGGGAGCCGAAATCGACGATCAGGATTTTTTCCGCGTGAAGATCGCTGTGTGATGCCTGAGACATGGGGTGCTTCTATCGCGAACCCACCCGTGAGTCACGCCCGGAGATGTCCTGATACGTCGGAAAAATGCGGTTGCGGAAGGCGCCGGGCTACATGCGTGCCAGGCGGGCGCAGTTGACCGGGCGTTCGCCCACGCCTTGGTCGCCTGCGGCCATGAACACACGGTCGACAACATGGCGGCCGAGGGCGCTGTTGACGCGGTCGGCCAGCTTCTTGTCCAGGCCCGATGCGGCGATGTTCGGCCAGGAGAACGGCCCTCGCACATTGGTCTGCATGAAGGATTTGACTTCCATCTGGATGCGCGCGAGGTCACGGCAGAACTCGGTCCCCGCCTGCTTGTCGGTCACCCGGAAGGCGATGGAAATGGGCACCAGGGCCGATGATCCGCCCTGGTAATCGACCCGCGCCAAATAGGGCGAGACCTGCATGTCATAGACCTGGCCGAGGCGCGCTGCCGATTGCGCGCCGACGCCGTCGATCGAGCCGCCCGGACCGAGAATCCAAACGGCGGCGACGGCCGCTGTCATCGTGCCGCCAAGAGCAGCCCCTGCAACATAGAGGTTCACCGTTGCTCCCCTTTATCCATGCCTCTCCCTACGCATCCACCAAGCATCCAATGGGAGGGTATGGTTAATATTATCACTCAATCATGAACGTTGCCGCCCCTTTTTCAGGGATGTGCCGCTCAATGATGTAATTTATTGAATTCACGCCCATATATCTTGTGCCGAGCAGCGCGGCAGGGGCGTTCGGCGTTAACGGAATCGATACGGGATCCGGGGAAAATGGCCGCAATCGGGCCAGGGACAGGCAACGGACACATGGACATGACGGCATTAAGATACGCATCCTGTTCGCTGGCGGCCGCCGTTCTGGCGGCCGTTCTGTCGGCCGGCCCCGCCGCCGCGCAAACCCCGCCGGGGGCCGCTTCGGAAGCGCCGCCGCCTGCCGCCAAGGCACGGATCACCAAACGGGACTGCCGCCGGGTGCTCCGCCATCAGCCCAGCGGCGACGTCGCCTACAAGCCGGGCGTCGACGCGCGCGGCAAGGCCGTGGCCCCGGCGGATCTGTCGGGCGGCTTCAAGATGGTGCTGCCCGACGTCTTCGAATTCAACGTGACCAAGGACCTGACCGCCTATCTGGGCGGGGCGGAGGATCAGTTGGCGGCGGATAAGGCCGCCGCCCTGGCCGCCGAAAAATCGGCCGCCGCGACGGACGCTGCCGTGTCGTCGGCCACACAATCCCTGGCCGCCGCCCAGACCACCTACGACAATGCCGCCGCCGCCGCCGAGGCCGCCACGACCGCCGCCGCCGCAGCACCCAATGACGCGGCCCTGGCCGAAGCCGCCGCCACGGCGACCGCCGCCGCCGAGACGGCGCAGACGGGACTTTCCGCCACACAGTCCTATTACACGGCGACCCAGAACGCGGCCTCCGCCAACGATGTGTCGGCGGCTCTGTCGGGCGCCAACGCGGCGCTCAGCGCGGCCGAAAGTGCGGGTTATGTCTCCGGCGCCGATGATCAGACCGCCGTCACGGCCGCCGCGACGGCGGCCTCGGCCTCGACCGCCGCCGATGCGGCGGCCTTATCGGCGCGGGAAACCGTAGCGAAAAGTGCGGGGATGGAACTGAATGTCGGCACCGTGCGCTTCAACATCAACACCGGCGCCATGACTTTCAACGGTCAGCCCCTGAACGACGCCGCCACGGGCGAATTGGCGGTGATCTGTAAGGAAATCCTGTCCGGCAAATAGGGCCGGGGGGCGCGGGCTGTCTTAGCCTAATAGCACTGCTTGCGCGCTTCGCGGCACTGGGTCTGGCAGGCCTTGTCCGACCCGCAGGCCTTGCGGCATTGCTTGAACAATGCCCCGCAGTCCTTCTGCCCCTGGCCCATGCCCGATCCCGAATTCCCCGCAACGCCGCATTGCATGGCGCAGGAGGCCTTGGCGTCCGCACCGTTCTGTTCGATGCAGTTGCTGAAACAGACATGGCCCGGGGCTTGGCCCAATTGTTCGCCGTGGAAGTGCAGCTTGCCCGTGTCATGGGCGCTGACCGTGGCGGGCAGAGCAAAGATCAGGGCGGCGACGGCCAGGGCGGCGAGCAGGCGTTTCATGGGGGGCTCCCGATTTTTATGTGATCGACGCCCCATGGTAGCGCGGGTGGGCGCAGGCGGAAACCGGATAGGTGATGCGGGCCACGAGGGGGGTTCCGTCCGGCCCGTCGGGATTGTATACAATGATGATGAAAGGGCGGCCAAAACGCCCGCAACCGGCCTAAGCCGGACTAGGGAGGAAATACAAAAGATGTCCAAGCATCCCCACGACGAGTGGTCGCAGGTTCTGTTCCGTCAGTTCAAGGACGCGGGCGTGGACCTGTTCACCTATATCCCTGACGCCGGCAACGCGCGCCTGGCCGAATTGGCCGAGGAAGACAACGAAACCCGGCTGGTCCTTTTGACCACCGAGGAAGAAGGCGTCGCCATGGCAGCGGGCGCCGATCTGGTGGGCAAGAAGTCGGTGCTGATGATGCAGTCGTCGGGTGTCGGCAACTGCCCCAACTACCTCAGCTTTTCCAAGGGCGGCAATTTCCCCTGCCTGATGATGGTCTCCATGCGCGGCGACTATGGGGAGCAGAACCCCTGGCAGTACCCGATGGGGCAGGCCGTCGATAAGATTTTCGAGGCCATGGGCGTGATGGTGTTCCACGTCGACCGCCGTGACGAGCTCGAGGCCGCCGCCCAAGCCGCCATCAACGCCGCCTTCCGCAACAACCAGGGGGCGGCCCTGATCCTGACCCAGAAATTCCTGGGCGCCAAAGCGTTCTGATAGGGGAGAGACATATCATGGCAAGCATTACCCTCGACCGCCGCGACCTTCTGGCCCCCCTGTTCCCGGACAAGGACAACTGGCTGTTCGTCTCGGGCCTGGCGGGCTCGTCCAAGGATGCCGCCGGGCTGACCAACGACGGCCCGAACCTGTTCACCATGGCCGGCTGCATGGGCTCGGCCGTCGCCACGGGCCTGGGCATGGCGCTCTCGGCCCCGGAAAAGCAGGTCGCCGTGATCACCGGCGACGGTGAATTGCAGATGGGCCTGGGCTCCCTCAACACGGTGGCGACGCAGGCCCCGGCCAACCTGACCATCGTCTGCATCGACAACGGCACCCACGGTGAAACCGGCGGCCAGGAAGGCCACACGGCCCAGCGCACCAACCTCGCCATGATCGCCCAGGGCTCGGGCATCCCCAGCGTGATGGAAATCACCTCCGCCGACCAGATCGCGGATGCCCATGACTTCATCCGCAACCAGCCCGGCCCCCGCTTTCTGTGGTGCCGCGTGCTCCCCGGCGACCCCACGGCCTTCAAACGCAACTTCAACCCGGCGGAATGCCGGATCGCGTTTCGGAATGCTTATCTCGGGGCTTGATTGCCAGATGACAGATACAAAGAAAAGGCCGGGCAATGCCCGGCTTTTTTATCACCACCCGAGCGAATAGAACTCTTCATTCGGCTACATTGACCGAAGTCATGAACGGGCTTCTTCCGTCTATCGACAGGATTTTGCGGTGAGGCGTTTGGCTGGCCATGGTGGGGGTAGTCGCGATGTGCTTCGCTCGTGAAAGACATTAAGCGGGTGAAATTATAGATAGAAGAATGCCTTCCTGGATTCATCATCGTGAAGATGGTGGAAGGCAGTATGGGTGTGTGCTGGAGCTACAGCATCGGAACAAAGTTGAAATGGAAGCTCATCTATTATGATCTCAGCAGTTATTGCTGTGAAATCTTTATCATAGCAATCCTGTAAAACCTTCATATTTGTTGAAGGAAAACTATTTTTGAATTCTATGTTGAAATGAGGTTTGAAGTACCGGATTAAAGATGCTTCGAACAAAGTAACTCGTTCGTGTAATGTTGTATCGTATAATTTATCTAGTCCAGCAGCTATTCTCTCATCGTCGTCGTCAATGTTTTTGGCAAAAGGGTTGAATACCGTCATTACCCGATTATCCGCGATCCCCAACATTAGGAGGACAAGGTGATATCCATCCTTGGCACCTTGGAGAGAAATTTTTTGCAACGTTTCGTGTTTTAATAAACGGTCATGAGCGTTCCGCTTCCCATCTTTGCCCAAGGATTGGCCTATATACTGGACCTGAAAAAAAATTTCAGACGTTTCCATGCTAAGGCGCTTTGAAATTTCTTCGGTACTTGGGAAAAACCTCTGACCAATTGCATCGCGAACAAAGTAGTAACCGTCTTCGTTGCACACTTCCATCCCGTCGTCTAACGGGTAAAAAAGTTGATGCGCTTTTCCGAGATACTCCAATGACACAACTAACGTCGTGTCTTCTTGATGGGCAGAGGTAAGAGAGATTTTAGGAGTTTGGCCAATCAAATAGATGTGACAAAGGTCGATAGTATCTTGAATTTCAGCAATCATTTCCTTTTCGTAGATCGCCCATGCTGGCATGTGAACGTAATCCAGCGCATATAAGTTAAAAGCGTTCTCCACGCCGAATGCTTTGGCAGCAAGTGTTTGATATGGGTCGTCTCCAGCCGACATTGCGTTGCCTCGCTTCATATATGTTGAAACTCGATTGGGCGTGAGACCTTAAATCTAGGAGGCCAAGTGGCATGTCCTCCGCCTTGAAATCAGCACCCGAAAACTGAGCCTGTTCAGACCCAGGGGCGCCATGCGGGTGCGTGCCGGAGGCACGCACCCATTATTCCCGGGGCTATCCCGGGCGCTGACTTGGTAATGGACGCCAGGGCGTCGCGGATGGCTTAGTCGTCGTCGCCCGCCGCTGCCTTCTTGTCCAGGTAGTCTTCCTTGTAGAGCTCCGCGCCCTCTTCCTTGAACTTCTCGCTCATTTCATCCATGCCTTCTTTCGCATAATCACGAACCAAGTTCGTGATTTCCATGGCGCAGAACTTGGGGCCGCACATGGAGCAGAAGTGGGCGGTCTTGTGGGCGTCTTTCGGAAGCGTCTGGTCGTGGAAGTCGCGCGCCCGGTCCGGGTCGAGGCCGAGGTTGAACTGATCTTCCCAGCGGAATTCGAAGCGGGCGCGGGACAGTGCGTCGTCGCGGGCGGCGGCCCCCGGGTGGCCCTTGGCGACGTCGGCGGCATGGGCCGCGATCTTGTAGGTGATCACGCCTTCCTTGACGTCGTTGCGGTCGGGCAGGCCCAGATGTTCCTTGGGCGTCACGTAGCACAGCATGGCCGTGCCGTACCAGCCGATCATGGCCGCCCCGATGCCCGACGTGATGTGGTCGTAGCCGGGGGCGATGTCGGTGACGAGCGGCCCAAGCGTATAGAACGGGGCTTCGCCGCAGACTTCCAGCTGCTTTTCCATGTTGACCTTGATCTTGTGCATGGGCACGTGGCCGGGGCCTTCGATGATGACCTGGCAGTCCTTTTCCCAGGCGACCTTGGTCAACTCGCCAAGCGTTTCCAGTTCGGCGAACTGGGCCGCGTCGTTGGCGTCGGCGGAGGAGCCGGGGCGGAAGCCGTCGCCCAGCGAGAACGACACGTCATAGGCCCGCATGATGTCGCAGATGTCCTCAAAATGGTCGTAGAGGAACGATTCCTTGTGATGGGCCAGGCACCACTGGGCGATGATCGAGCCGCCGCGTGAGACGATACCGGTCACCCGATCGGCGGTCAGGTGGATATGCTTCAGGCGGATGCCGGCGTGGATGGTGAAGTAATCCACGCCCTGTTCGGCCTGCTCAATCAACGTGTCGCGGTAGATTTCCCAGGTCAGGTCTTCGGCCCGGTCGACCTTTTCCAGCGCCTGATAGATCGGCACCGTGCCGATCGGCACCGGCGAGTTGCGGATGATCCATTCGCGGATGTTGTGGATGTTGCGGCCCGTCGACAGGTCCATGACCGTATCCGCACCCCAGCGGGTCGACCACACCATCTTGTCGACTTCTTCGGCGACGGAGGACGTCACGGCCGAGTTGCCGATGTTGGCGTTGATCTTCACCAGGAAGTTCCGGCCGATGATCATCGGCTCCGTTTCCGGGTGGTTGATGTTGTTGGGGATGACGGCGCGGCCGCGGGCGACCTCTGAGCGGACGAATTCCGGTGTGATGAAATCGGGAATTTCGGCGCCGAAGCTTTCCGCCCCGTCGCGGGCCTTTTTCAGGACCTCTTCGGGCAGGCGCTCGCGCAGCATGTTTTCGCGGATCGCGATGAATTCCATTTCCGGGGTGATGATGCCCTGGCGGGCATAGGCGATCTGTGTCACCGCCTTGCCGTCCTTGGCGCGGCGCGGCGCGTTGCGCACGGGAAATTCGGGGACCAGATGGTCGTCGTCGACGTTCCCGTTGTCTTCCGGCTTCACGTCGCGGCCGTCATAGGGCTCGGTGTCGCCGCGGGCCTCGATCCATTCCTGGCGCAGCTTGGGCAGGCCGGCCTCGATATCAATATAGGCGTTGGGGTCCGTGTAGGGGCCGGAGGTATCGTAGACCACCGTCGGCGCTTCCATGGCGCTTTCGTGGACGTGGATTTCGCGCATGGGCACCTGCACGCCCGGCAGGGTGCCTTCGACGAAAATCTTGTTCGACGCGGGCAGCGGCCCGGTGGTGACATCGCCGGTGGTGGGCTTGCGGATGACGTTCATGGATCAGGACTCCCAAGGTCGCGTTATCAAATGGTCGCTCAAGCGATCCGGCGGATAGCGGCGCGTGGGAGAAAGAATAGAAGAGCCCCTTTGGGGGTTCCGTTCCCTACGCCGGTATTGCTCCGGATCAGGTTCGAAGGGTCACCGCGTTGCCCGCCTTCGCCAGTTTGGCTACGGCGCGGCCGTCGGAATCTCAGCCCCCTATCGGGGCCCCCCGTCGGAACAGGGGGAATCTGAGGGTTAACGCGGGCAAGGTCAAGGGATTCCGCCCGCGGGCGGGCCTGTCTTTACGACGATATCGCGGGTTATTCCGGATTCTGGTAAAATCGCGCCATGAAAAAGGGTTTGGTCGTAACGGCTTGCCTGCTATTCCTGGTGTTCGCCTGTTCGCCCGACGGCGATGACGGGGGGCTGAAGGGGCGTGCCTGCGTGATGGACGGCGATACGCTGATGATCGGCGGTACGCGCCGCCACACGAAATGCATCGAGGGCCAGATCGTCGATCTTTGGGGCATCACTGCCTTCGGCCTGGATCAACTGTGCCCGCATCCCTCGGGCCGGATGATTCGCTGCGGCCTCTATGCCGCCGCGCAGTTGCAAGAAAAGGTCAAGACCAGCGAGATCCGCTGCGAGCAAAAAGAAAGCAAGTTCGGCGGGGTTCTGGTGGCGCAGTGCTTCGTCGGCGACGACGACATCGGTCAGTACATGGTCGCCAACGGCTTTGCCAAGGCGAACGCGGCGGTCACCGAACGCTATACCGGTCATGAAGCCCAGGCCCGGGCCCAGCGCCGTGGTTTATGGGAGACGGGCAGCAGGTAATCCGCTGCCGATTATTCTGTCGCCAGGCTACGGGCCGACCCCTAATATCCCTGCATGCTGTCGATCCGAAATCTTCGCGCGCACCTGGTACAGGTTGACGACCTGGACCTGGACGCGGGCGACTGCATCGCCGTCATGGGGCCATCCGGTTCGGGCAAAAGTCTCATGTTAAGGGCGCTTGCCGACCTTGACCCGGCGGAGGGCGAGATCACCCTGGACGGTCACGAGCGCATGTCCATGACCGGCCCTGATTGGCGGCGGCAGGTGATGTACGTCGGCCCGGAATCGGGCTGGTGGGAAGACCACGTGGGTGATCATTTCGAGGACCCGGAGGCGGTCACCGGCGTGTTGCAGCGCCTTGGTTTCAAGGCGGATGCCCTGTCCTGGCCGGTGTCGCGCCTGTCGACCGGCGAACGCCAGCGCCTGGCCATCGCCCGCGCCTTCGACCGGGGCCCGCGCGTGTTGCTGCTGGACGAACCCACAGGCGCCCTCGACCAGGCGGCGACGGCGCTGGTCGAAGGCGTCATCCACGATTTCCTGATGGACGGCGGCATCGTCATCATTGCGACCCATGCCAAGGATCAGGCGGCGCGGCTCGGCAAGCGGCTTCTGACCATGACCGACGGCAGGCTGTCCGCATGACCAGTCAGGCCATTCCCCTATCGGCGATCGACCTGGCCCTGGCGGCTCTGCTGCTGGTGATCAACGGCGGGCTGTCCATCTGGCTCGGCCTCGGCATCACCCGCTCGCTGGTGATCGCCGCCGTGCGCATGACGGTGCAGCTGCTGCTGGTCGGCCTGGTCCTCAAGGCCCTGTTCGCACAGCAGTCACCCTGGCTGACGCTCGGCGTGGTCGGGATCATGGTCGGCTTCGCCGGCTACGAGATCATGAACCGCCAGGACCGCAAGCTGACCGGCTGGTGGTCCTACGGGATCGGCGTCTCGACCATGACCTTCGCCGCCATTTCCGTGACCTGCCTGGCCTTGACGACGCAGCTCAAGCCCGATCCCTGGTGGGATGCGCGCTATGCTGTGCCCATTCTGGGCATGATCCTGGGCAATGCCATGACCGGGATCAGCCTGGGCCTGAACACCCTGTTCAACACGGTGGTCCGCGAACGTTGGGCCGTGGAGGCACAGATCGCCCTCGGCTTTCCGCGCCAGGTGGCGCTGCGTCCCTTCATTCGCCGCGCCCTCAAGACCGCGCTGATGCCGACCATCAATTCCATGGCGGCGACGGGGGTGGTGTCCCTGCCGGGGATGATGACGGGCCAGATCCTGGCCGGGGCCGACCCGGTCGAGGCCGTGAAATATCAATTGCTGGTGATGTTCCTGATCGGCGGGGCGACGGGCATCGGCGCCGTCATGGCGATCTATGCCGCCGTGTGGCGCATCACCGATCCACGCCACCGCCTGCGCCTGGACCGAATAGAAGGATCCGACCAATGACCGACACCATCACCGCCGTCCGCGCGCGCCCTGTGGTCGTGCCCATGCGCCGGCCGCTGGCCACGGCGGGGGGCGTGGTATCTGAGGCGCCCCTGATTTTGGTCGATGTCGAGACCTCGGGCGGGATCACCGGCCGCGCCTATTCCTTCGCCTATCAGGCCTGGGCGCTCAAGCCGCTGATGGCCATGTACGCGGTCCTGGGCGAGCGCATTATCGGCCAACCGCTCGATCCCCGGGCGGTGCAGGCGGACCTGATGGCCATGACCCGCCTGGCCGGGGCCAAGGGGGCAGCGGGGCAGGCGATCTCGGGCCTCGACATGGCCTTGTGGGATGCCGCCGCCAAGGATAAAGGTCAGCCGCTGTACCAACTGCTCGGCGCTGATCCGGTGGCGACGCCCGCCTATAATTCCAAGGGCCTGGGCATGATCGGCGTGCAGGCGGCGGCCAAGGAGGCGCGGGACCTTCTGGATGAAGGCTTCGCTGCCGTGAAGCTGCGCCTGGGCTATCCGACGCTGGAAGAAGACGTCGCCGTCGCGCGGGCCGCGCGGGTGGCGATCGGCCCCGACGTGCCCTTGATGAGCGACTACAACCAAAGCCAGGAGGTCGAAGAGGTCATCCGCCGGGTCAAGGCGCTGGCGGCCGTGAACCTGTATTGGGTGGAAGAGCCCGTTCATTACGACGACTTCTACGGCCATGCGGCGCTACGGGCCGTGGTGAAGACACCGGTCCAGACGGGCGAGAATTGCTGGTATCCGGGCGAGATGGCGAAATGCATGGCTGCCGGCGGTTGCGACTACTTCATGCCCGACGCGGGCAAGATCGGCGGCGTCACCGGCTGGCTGGGGGCGGCCAAGTTGGCGGCGGCGGCGCATCTGCCGCTGTCGAGCCACCTGTATCCAGAAGTCAGCGTGCACCTTCTGGCGGCGACGCCGACCCGCCACTGGCTGGAATACGTCGATTGGGCCGAACCGATCCTGTTGGAACCGCTGCCCGTGACCGACGGCCATTGCCATCCTGCGGAAAAACCCGGCATCGGCATTGAATGGAACGACCGGGCCGTCGATAAGTATGGGGTGTGATCCCCAGCCTGAAAGTTCCCGCCATGACCGATACCATCGTCTTCCTTGATCACGGGTCCCTTGCCCCCGGCACGGTGCTGCGCCCGCCCGCCTTCGCCCATCAGTGGATCGACCATGACGAGACCAAACCCGGCGAGGTCGCGGCCCGCATCAAGGACGCGGCCATCGTGGTCACCAACAAGATCAAGGTGGGTGCCGCCGAGATGGATGCCGCGCCGGGGTTGAAGCTGATCGCCGTCTGCGCGACGGGAACCGACATCATCGACCTGGCGGCCGCCAAGGCGCGCGGCATCACCGTCTGCAACGTGCGGGGATACGCGGAACATTCCGTGCCGGAACATGCCTTCGGCCTGATCCTGACCCTGCGCCGCCAGATCATCGGCTACCTCGCGGATGTTGCGGCGGGAAAATGGCAGCAGGCCGGCACCTTTACCTTCTTCACCCATGAACTGCGCGATCTCTACGGCACGCGGCTGGCCGTGGTCGGGCGCGGCTCGCTCGGGCAGGGCGTGGCGACGATCGCCCGCGGCTTCGGGATGGAGGTCGTGTTCGTCGGACGCAAGGGTGATGCCGCGCCGGAAGCGCCCCTGATCCCCTGGGACGAGGCGATCGAGACGGCGGACGTGCTGACCCTGCATTGCCCGCTGACCCCGGAAACGCGGGACATGATCGGGCTGGACGAATTCAAGCGCATGAAGAAATCAGCCCTGATCATCAATACGGCCCGCGGCGGGCTGATCAACGAGGACGCCCTGGTTCAGGCCTTGACCGACGGCCTGATCGCCGGGGCCGGAATCGACGTGGTGTCAAGCGAGCCGCCGCCCGCCGATCATCCCTTCATGGCCCTGGTCGGCCGGCCCGATTTCATCCTGACCCCGCATACGGCCTGGGCCGGAAACACGGCCCGCGAGGCCATGGCGGAACAGTTGATTCAGAACATCGAGAACTTCAAGAACGGGACGCCGACCAACGTCGTTTAGACGTCGTCATGGCCGGGCCTGACCCGGCCATCCACGGGGACCCCCGGGTCAAGCCCGGGGGTGACGGGAAGGTTGCGGTTGTGGAGGGCAACTGGTCTCCGGGATCTAGTCCTTCTTGTCGGAGAAATCCACGTCCGTTGCGGGCCGCTTGGCGACGTCGGTCGTGCCGGTGGCGGGGGCTTCCGCCGTGGCGCTGCCGTCAGGCGGGGCCCAGTCGCCGGGGCCGCCGGAAAAGCCCGCCGATCCCATGCCCGCCATGCCCGGCTTGGGATGGCGCAGGGTTTCCGGATCCTTGTAGCCGCCGAAGAACCGCCGGATGCCGCGCCATATCTTGGGCACCAGCCAGATCACCAGCAAAGCGAACAGACCGAGGCCGATCAGGAAGGCGACCGGGTTGAATACGGCGAGCGCCAGGCCGCCGAACACCATCACATCCTCAAGCAGGCTCATGCCCCAATTGGAGAACGGTTCGGGTGAGGTATTGATGACGGCGCGTGATCCCGCCTTGGCGGCGTGGGTCCCGGCGGCAATCATGCCGCCGCCCAGAAGGGCCGCCACGGTCTGCAGTTCCGCGTTCATGAAATCCAGCCCGCCGACGGCGCCCGCCGCCATCAGGGCGCCCGCCGGGATGCGGATGAAGGTGTGGATCAGGTCCCAGATGGAATCCAGGCCGGGAATCTTGTCGGCGAAGAATTCGATGAAATATAGCAGTGCCGCCGCCGCCAGCACCCAGGTCGAGGACAGTACGGCCATGCTGTCCGGCAGTGAGATCACGCCGAAGGCATCCAGCCCGCCCAGGATCAGCACGGTGGCGTACAGGTTCAGCCCACTGCCCCAGGCGGAGCCCAGGGCAACGGCGAGGGCGGTCAACGGTTCCATGCGGGGCTCATGCCTTTTCGTCGGGAATGTTGGGGAGGTCATCCACGTAAAGACCGAGTTCCTTCGGCTCGATGCCTAGGCGCGAACACAGGCTGACGACCTCGATCTGTTCGGTCAGGTTGTCTTCGCCTTCGACCTCGAGAATGCCCATGCAGACACGCAGGATGAGCGACGCCGTTTCGGGATTGTCGGCCACGGGTTCGATGCGCCGGAAGGCTGCCTCGCGCCCTGTTTTCGGATCGTCCTGGATTTCCGCCGTGTAATCGTTGAACAGGTCGACGGCTTCGTGGGGGTCGAACACCTGCAACTGCTTGATGGCCTCGACAATCTGGTCCAGGCGCATGCGTTCGGGAAAAGTCACCTGCCCATCGGCGGCGCAGACCAGGGCGGCCGCCGACATCACGGCCTCCAGGAACGGGCGGTTTTGGTGCCGCGCCATCTGCTCCCGATACAAATCCGTCAGGGTGTCGAGCACGCCCGCCATGACTTAAATGCCTCCGTTGCTTCCCTCGTCTCGATTATTGGCCGAGGGGTGGGGATGAGGCAACGGCTTATGGACGGGTCAGTAGGGGGCGAGGGTCTTCAAGGTGCCTATCAAGGTATCGGCGAATTCCTCCGCCGTTTCGTACATCACCCAATGGCCGGCCCCCTTGATGATGTGGAAGGGGGCGTCGGGCTGGAAACTGCGGATGATGTCCTTGCGCTTATCCAGGCCTTCTTGACCCTTTACCGTGATGTCGTATTCACCCCAGATGCCGGCCATGGAAGCCTTGATGTCGGGCAGGGCGCGCAGCAGCCGGTCGGTCAGCGAGATCGGCCGCGAGCGGATGCGTCCGCGCTCCAGATTGCGGCGATGGATATGCACGGCCAGATCGTCGATGTTGGCCGAGTCGCGGATCATGAGGATCTGCAGGTTGCGGCGCTGTAATTCGTCGATTTCGTCGTCGGTCATGCCGTCCTCGGCCAGGGCCGTACCCTGGGGCGGTGCGTGCAGCACGCCGAAGCCGCTGGCCCCGACCATGACGAAGCTGCGGCAGCGACCGGGTGTTTTCGAGGCGACGACGCTGCCGATCAGGCCGCCGAAGGAAAACCCGGCCAGGTGGAAGGTTTCGCCCGCCGGTACAAGCTGGTCCAGACCGGCGACGAGAATATCGGCGATGTCGTCGGGCGACGTCGGCTTGGGTGGGGCGCCGCTGTCGCCGAATCCCGGCGTGTCGGCGGCCAGCACGGTGAAATGCGGCGTCAGCAGGGGAATGGATCGATACCAGTGGGTCCACGATCCCCAGCCGCCGTGCAGCAGGACAAGGGTCGGGCCGCCGCCTTCCCAGCGGTGCCAGATACAGGGGCCGTTGGGGCCCGGCGTTTCGATGCGTTGAGCTTTGGCGGCGAGGGCCGCCACGTCTTGGGCGAGGGCTGCGTGGTCCATGATGAAAGTGGTCGGCCTTTTATTAAGGGGTTAGTCTTTTTCGGAGATGTGAATGTAGCCGCGCTCGATGGCGTGGGTTAGTTCCTCATAAGCTTTCCGCGCTTCTTCGTAAATGTCGCGGTATTTGCGGAGATTGGTGATCTCGGCGTCGGAGGGCGCTTCACCCTCGGCGACATTGGAAATGTTGAATGAGGCCTGCAGGTAGCGGCCACGAAGGTGGGCGACGGCGCGGGCGAAATTGATGACCCGGGCTTCATTGATTTCGGGAATCATTGGGCCGATGATTTCGCGGTTGGCCTGGGAAATCAGCAACTCAGCCTTGCGCAGAAACTGCTGTTGGCGGCGCAGGTCGTCTTCGTAGGAACTCATGGCGTGCTCCCTGGGTGTTGGGCCTTGTTGAGAATTTTTAGCGGAAAGGTGGGGGAATGTCTGCATCGGCGAGCGATGCAGCGATGGTCCTGCAACGGGCCTACTGGTCCGGTTGGCGTCCGCGATGAAACGGCGCGACGGAATTGGCTAAAGCGCAGCCCGGACGCGGGGGCGTCCGGAAAGGGCGGACCCGGCCTCAGTCGGTCGGGTGCGGGCCTTCCAAGGGATGATCGCTTTCGCGGGGGGCTTGCGTGTGCTGGGCCTGTTTCATCTGTCTTCTCCCGATGAACGATAAACCCGGGCCAGGGCTCCAATCCCCGGCGCCGATGCCTCGTCCGACGTTTCCGCCACACAAGGCGTTTCCACCTTCTGGTAGCGTAGCAACAATACCATAACGAACCGTTAAGTTCGATAATAAAGTTCCGACATTGTGTCAACGGAAGAAATTTTATATCGCGATGCGATGTGTCGTTTCGAACAGGGGGCCGAATTCCCGGGTTTCCGCAAAGGCCGGCGGCAAGGCGAGACCGTCTTCGATGCCGAGCCACAGGCGCAGCATGTGCCGCTTTTCGCCGGACGCCGGTTCCGGGTCGGTGAAGGCGGTGCGGGCGTGCAGGGTGGTGAAGTTGTTGCCGACCACCATGTCGCCGGGCGACATCTCGAACGACAAATGGAACGTGGGGTCGTCGCAAAGCGCGTCCAAAAGGTCCATGGCCTCGATCTGGGCCGCGGTCAGGCGGGGAATTTCGTCGGACCGCTGTGCCAGCTCGATGTAATGGCGCTTGTACATGACGAACCAATGCCCACCGTGGAACTGGAAGATCGGCAGGGCCTGGTACCAAGGCCGGCCGGGCAGGGCCTGGCCGCGGGCGTCGAAATAGAACGGTTCGGTCAACACCTTGGCAAGGTCGGGCCGACACTTGAGGATTTCGTTGAACACGGTATGGGCGCTGACGATCAGGGACTTGCCGCCGCCCGTTGACTGCCGCCGGCACAAGAGGGCGAAGATGTCGCCGCCGTCGTTGTGGAAGGGCTGTGCCTCGTTGGTCTGATAGGTGCGCACGTCGGCCTGTTTCTGCAGGTTGGCGCCGGTATCGCGCACATCGTGCAGCAGGGTGCGGCGGGCATCCTGAATCTGCGGAATACCCAGATACTGGCCCATGCCCCAAATCATCCGCCGGGCCTGCTCCTCGTCCAGGCTGCCCAGTCCCGTGCGCAGCAGGAAGAACCCGGTGCCGAAGGCGGCCTCGCGGCGCAGGGCGGCCAGGTTCTCCGCAAAGGCGCCGACGGGAAAATCGTCGGCGGTCATGCTCAGGGGATCGCAGCCGGCGCTGGCATCAAGCGCGCCCATGATGGCGGTGCGGTCCGCATCGGATATTTCAACGATCCAGGAACGGGATCCGGCCAGCTGCGGGCCGGTCCAGCATGAGGCACCTTGGGCGGGTTGCAGGTTGTCATTGGTCGTGGTGGGCATGGCTTCCTCTCCGGCAGACTATATTTTGTATACAATGTTAATCTGATTTTTCCAGAATGGCGCAGAAAAATCCATCTGTTCCCGTCGAGGCCGGTGACAGGCGTAAAAAATCGCCTTCGTTGGGGGGCGGCCCACCGACGGTTTCGGTCCAGACTTCGGCCAGCGGCAGTATCCGGAAACCGGGGACCTCGGCCATGAACCAGTTGATCTGTTCCTCGTTTTCCTCGCACAGCAGAGAGCAGGTGGCGTAGACCAGCCGGCCCTTGGGTGCGACCAGGGACGCCGCTTGAACCATGATCAGGCGCTGCATTTCGATCAGATGTTCCAGGTCATCAGGGCGAAACCGCCATTTGGCATCCAGGTTGCGCCGCCAGGCCCCAGTGCCCGTGCAGGGCACGTCGGCCAGCACCCGGTCGGCCATTTCATGGTTGGCCTTGACCCAGCTGTCATCGCGCGCCGAGACGACCTGTCGGCGCACCATGTCGGCACCAGCGCGTTTCAGGCGCGGCGCCATGCGATCCATACGGTAGCGCGACACGTCGCAGGCGATCAGGCGGCCGCGCGGCGCGCCGTCCTCCCCGCCCTTACCGCCGCCGGGCCCGAGCGCCGCCGCCATGGCCAGGGTCTTGCCGCCGGCCCCTGCGCAATAGTCGATAACGGTCATGCCCGGACGCACGCCGCACAGCAGCGCGATAAGCTGTGAGCCCTCGTCCTGAACCTCGAACAGCCCGCGTTTGAAGGCATGGGTGCCCCCCAGCCGGGCGCGCGATTGAAGCCGCAGGCCAAGCGGCGACAGCGGCGTCGGCTCGACCTCGATGCCGTCGCCGGTCAATGCGGTCTGCACCTGTTCCCGCGTTGCTTTCAGGGTATTGACGCGGAGGTCGACAGGCGCGGTCTGGCTTAGCGCCTGGAGTTCCGTTTCCAGCTGCCGCCCGAAGATGGCGCGCAAGGACGGGCCCATCCAGGATGGGTATTCCAGGCGCACCCAGTCGGGCATGTCGATGTGCATGGGGGGGCGGCCGTAAAGGGATTCCGCCAATTCCTGTTCCCGATTGTTGAGGGTCGGCGGACAGTGCCGGGTACCCGAGAACAGGCGCGCCAACTCATCCGGCGATACCCGCTCATAGACCGCCATCTGGGCCAGCACGCGGGTGCGCGACGTTGAATCAAGCGCCACGCCCGTGCGCTGGATCCACCAATCCAGGCGCGCGCGGTGGCGCAGGTTTTCATAGACCCGATGCGTCACGGTGCGGCGGTCGCCGGCCCCGGCATAGCGGCGGGTGCGGAAATAGGCGTCGATGACGGCGCTGGCATCCTGTGCCTCGGCGGCAATCTGCGCCAACAGTTCAATGCAGGCTTGTACGCGGGCGCCCGGCGTCATGGATCGCGCTCCCTGGTGTCGTTGGATTGTTGAAGTGTTCTTCTTTGCGCCAGAGATTACCCGCCGGCCCGCTCAGGGGCCAAGGATTTCCGTCAGCGGCGGAAAGGGCGGCGGGGGATCGCAATTGCGTGAACCGCGTCTGAAATCGCGATCAAGACGGGAAGATCATGATATAAGGGCAGCGTTCCCGGGTGCGGACGCCCGCACCCCCGATGCAGGGGAGTGGCCTGACGGTGCTTTACCGGTATCTGCTTGTCGCGCATTTCCTATTGGTCAATGTGGTCGCTCTCGGGTTCGTCGGGGCCGCCTATCTTCAGGGGTGGCTCGACCCCATCATTAATGCTCCGCTTCTCGAATTGACCGGCGTGATCTGCGCCGTGTTCGCCTACGGCACGGCGCTGGCGGCGTGGAAGGTATGGCAGGCCAGCCGCCAGACGGTCGAGGTCGAGGACGGCCGCCCGTCGGTCGGATCACCGGCCGCAGCCTATATGGCGGCCCTTGCCGCCGGTGATGACCGGGAGGCCGACCGGGCGGCGCAGATCCTGCGCCTGACCCTGTCCAACCGCATCGTCGTGGTCCGCCATATCGCCAATTCGCTGGTCCTGCTGGGCCTGATCGGTACGGTCATCGGCTTCATCATCTCCCTGTCGGGGGTCGACCCCACGGCCGCGTCCGATGCCAACAAGGTCGGGGCCATGGTCGCGACCTTGATCAGCGGCATGTCGGTGGCGCTCAACACCACGTTGGTTGGCTCGATCCTATATGTCTGGCTGATCGTTAATCACCGCATCCTGGCCTCGGGCACGGTGCGGCTGCTGACCGCCGCCTTGCAGGCCCCGGCGCCCGCCGGCGTCACCCGGCGCCGGGCAGCCGAATAGACGCGGGAGGAGAGGCGGCACGCCGCCGGCAGGCGCCATGGAAGAACTCGACACCTTCGATGACGAGGATACCGCCGGTACCGTTTTCCGGGACGTCATCCTGCTGGCCCTTATCGGCTTCGTCGCCATGGTGGTGATGCTGCTGCCGCATTTGCAGCCCCCCCAGGAACAGCGGGAAGAGGCCAAGGCGCCCGGCAACGTGATGGTCGAAATGCATTGGCCCAACGACATGCCCTATGACGTCGACCTTTGGGTGAAGGCACCGAACGAACTGCCGGTCGGATTCTGGAATCAAAGCGGTCTGACCTTCAACCTGTTGCGCGACGATCTGGGTATCGAAGGCGACGCCACGGACCGCAATTACGAAATGACCTACAGCCGTGGCGTGCCCGCCGGGGAATACGTGGTCAACGTCCATATGTACGGCCCGCTGCCTAAAGGGACGACGGTACCGGTGCGGGTGGTGGTCAGCGTCAAGCGGCCGTTGGAAGAAGCGGAACAGATCGCCGCCACCACGCTCGAACTGCGCAGTAAAAATCAGGAGGAGACAGCCTTTCGCTTTCGCTTGGACGGCGAAGGGCATCTGGTCGAAGGCAGCGTCAGCAAGCTACGCAAGCCCCTGATCACCGAATTGCACTGAGACCCAGGCAAGGAAACCGGCCATGGACATCATCTATTACATCTTCGCGGCGATGACCCTGACGGCCTTCGTTTTGGGGGCGTTTGCCGTATGGGCCCCGCGCCGGACCTGGGTTCGTTTCGTCGCCGTCGCCGCCGTCTCGCTGTTCCTGCCGTTGGCGTATGTGCAGCTGATGGAACTTTTGTCGCGGCCCAAGCCCATGGAATACGCCTGGTACGAACGGACACGGGACAAGGCCATGGTGCTCGGCGTCGATTTCGACGAGGGGCAGGCCATCTACTTGTGGCTTCGCCTGCCCGATGAAGCCGCCCCCCGGTACTATTCGATTCCGTGGAACCCACGCTTCGCCGAACAGTTGCAGGACGGGCTGGAAGACGCCGTGCGGCGCAATTCGGTCCTGATCATCACCAACCCGTTTTCCAGGCAGGGGCCGGAAGACCTGGGGGACCTCAATGTGGAAATTCAGCCGCCGCCGCAGCCTCCCCTGAAGGCCCCTCAGGTGCCGCCGCGGATCATTGATCCTCGGGAATTCAAAATTTGAGGGGGCGGATAAAGGCAGTCGATTCAATACCCTATACCTAAGGCATAGAGGCTATGGCGCGGCTTTCGCGCGATAATGCAAGGCCCTGTCAGTTGCAAAGGAGCACATCATGGCTGACAAAGAACCCGACGACCTGGACGAGCCCGTTCCCGACCCTATCGACGACGAGGTCCGTGCGGAACTCTCCCTGATCTATACCAAGGCCAATGATGCCTTGCTGTTCGTCAAAGCTCAGCAGTGGTGGACCGTGGGCTCGACCCTGGCGGTCTTCATGGGATTGTTCGTGATCGCCAAGCTGGTCGGCGCCAAGTCGGGATATGTCAGCGCGCTGACCGGCCTGATCATTCTCATGACCTGCGCCTGCGTCTTCATGCTGGTGATCTATCAGTTCTGGCAGCACAACGAGCTTGCGCGCATTCAGGCCGTGGCCAGCCATTTCAGCGCCACGTTCCAGAAGATCCAATCCATCAAGTCACCGACGGAAGGCAACTTCCACCGCTATACGCTGCTGGCGTTCATGATCGTCCTGGTGATCCTAGGGGCGGTCATCACCTATCTGGGGCTGGATCAGCTGCCGCGTTGGCCGCGCTAGGACAGGTTCAGTACAGCACTTTCTTGTAGCGTGCGGCGGCTTCTTCGGTGGTTTCGTCGGCGATGGTCTGATCGCCGGTCTGGGCGCGCATCATCTGCGCTGCGGTCGGCAGGGCATCGCGCGGAACGCGGGCTTCGGGGTCCCACAGGCGGGAACGCATGAACGCCTTGGCGCAATGCATGAAGGCTTCCTGCACCGTGACCACCAAGCAGCTTTTGGGAAGCTTGCCGGAAACCTCGAATTTGGCGAGCAGGTCCGCGTCGTCGCGGATTTCGCCGACGCCGTTGATCCGGAAGGTCTCGTTCATGCCGGGGATCAGGAAGATCAGGCCGACGGCCGGGTTCGCCAGGATGTTCTGGTAGCCGTCGAGACGGTTGTTGCCCGGGCGGTCGGGAATGGCGACGGTGACGTCGTCGAGCACCTGAATGAAGCCGGGCAGGTCGCCCTTCGGCGACACGTCGGCGCCGCCGGGTCCCTGGGTCGCGATTACCACGAAGGGGCAAAGCGAGATGAATCGCCGGGAATTCTCTTCCAGCCGATGGAAGACCTTGGTGACCGCGCGGCCCTTGGGTTCGGCATAAAGGTCGCGGAGTTGCTGTTCGGTTTCGATGCGCGCCATGACGGGGCTGTCCTCAGGGTTCCGAGCGGTAGTTGGGGGCCTCGCGGGCGATGGTGATGTCATGGACGTGGCTTTCGCGTAGTCCCGCCCCGGTGATGCGGCGCATTTCCGGTTTGGTGCGCAGTTCCTGGATGGTGGCGCAACCGGTATAGCCCATGGCGGCCCGGAGACCGCCGACCAACTGATGGACGATGGTGCCGAGCGGCCCGCGATAGGGCACGCGGCCTTCGACCCCTTCGGGCACCAGTTTCAGACTGTCGGACACTTCGGCCTGGAAATAGCGGTCGGCCGATCCCCGCGCCATGGCGCCCAGCGATCCCATGCCCCGATACGACTTGAACGACCGGCCCTGGTAAAGGAACACCTCGCCCGGGCTTTCGTCCGTGCCGGCGAACAGCGATCCGATCATCACTGCCTCGGCGCCGGCCGCGATGGCCTTGGCGACGTCGCCGGAATACTTGATGCCGCCGTCGGCGATGCAGGGCACGCCCGCTTTGCCGCAGGCTTCCGCCGATTCCATGATCGCCGTCAGCTGCGGCATGCCGACACCCGCGACCATGCGCGTGGTGCAGATGGTGCCCGGCCCGATGCCGATCTTCACGGCATCGGCCCCGGCGTCGATCAACGCCTTGGCGCCTTCCGGGGTGGCCACGTTGCCGCCGATGATCTGGGTCCGGTTGGACATTTTCTTGATAATGTTGACGGCGTCGAGAACGCCCTGGGAATGGCCGTGCGCCGTATCGACGACGACCACGTCAACCCCGGCGTCGATCAGCGCCTCGGCCCGTGCCCGGCCGTCGTCGCCGACGCCGGTGGCTGCCGCGACGCGCAGGCGGCCCTGGTCGTCCTTGCAGGCGTTGGGGTGGGCCTGTTCCTTTTCGATGTCCTTGACCGTGACCAGGCCGACGCAGCGGTAGGCTTCGTCGACCACGATCAGGCGTTCGATGCGGAACTTGTGCAGAAGCCGCTTGGCCTCGTCGCGCGACACGTTCTCCTTGACCGTGATCAGCGGCAGGTCGGGCTGGTTGCGGGTCATCAACTCGGATACCGGTTGCTTCAGGTTCTCGGCGAAGCGGATATCGCGGTTGGTGATGATGCCGACCAGTTTGCCCGTGTCGCGTTCGACCACGGGCATGCCAGAAAACCCGGTGTGTTCCTTGATGCGCAACGCGTCGGCCAGGGTCTGGTCGGGAAACATGGTCACCGGATTGATGACCATGCCGCTTTCGAATTTTTTGACCTTGCGGACCTCGGCAGCCTGATCCTCGGGCGTCATGTTCTTGTGCAGGACACCGATGCCGCCGGCCTGGGCCATGGCGATGGCCAGGGCGCTTTCCGTTACCGTATCCATGGCGGCGGACACAAGCGGAATGCCCAGCGTGATCTCGCGGGTCAGGCGGGTCGTGGTATCGGCGGTGTTGGGAAGAACATTGGACGCAGCCGGGACCAGGAGAACATCGTCAAACGTCAGCGCTTCTCTCAGGTCGGCCATGCCATCCTCGTCTGTGGGTTCGAGTTGGCGGCCCATCATACACATGCGCATGGCCTTGCCAAGCACCTTTGCGAACCCGCAAAACCCCCAGGTTTCAGCGGGTCTCAGGTCTTGGGGTCGGGGCGGAATCCGGTGGCCACGACATAGCTTTCGGCGGAATCGGCGCGGCTGGCCGGCGGCTTGGCATGCTTGACCATGGCAAAGCGCCGTTTCATTTGGGCCAGAAGCTCGTTTTCCGTCCCGCCCTTCAGCACCTTGGCGACGAAGCCGCCGCCGGGGGCCAGAACCTCGCAGGCGAAATCAAAAGCCGCCTCGCACAGCCCCATGATGCGCAGATGGTCGGTCTGCCGATGGCCGGTGGCGGGCGCGGCCATGTCGCTCAGCACCAGGTCGGCGGGCCCGGTCAGGGCGTCCTTGATGCGGTCGGGGGCGTCCGGGTCCATGAAGTCCTGCAGGATTACCGTGGCGCCCTGGACAGGGTCCATGCCTTGAATGTCGATGGCCACGACCTGCCCGCCTTTCGGGCCCTTGCCGGCGCCGACGGCATCGACGGCGACTTGGGTCCAGCCGCCGGGGGCGGCGCCCAGATCGACCACTCGGGCGCCCTTCTTCAGCAGGCCGAACATGGAATCGAGTTCCAGCAGCTTGAATGCCGCGCGGGAGCGGTACCCCCGCGCCTTGGCTTCGGCCACGTAAGGGTCGTTCAGCTGACGTTCCAGCCACATCTTGGACGACGTCTTGCGGCCCTTGGCGGTTTTTACGCGGTTGTGCAGGCCGCGCCCGGAAAATTGCGTCGTGCGCGTTTTCGTCGTGCCGGGGCGGCCTGAACCGGACCGCCCGGACCCTGACTTGCCTGAACCCGTGCTCATTGCTTGGCCGCTTCCTGCATCATGCGGACCAACAGGCCCTCGCGCACGCCGCGGTCGGCGATGCGCAGCCGCCCGGCGGGCCAGCGCTTGGTGATCGCCTTGAGGATCGCACAGCCCATGACCATCAGATCGGCCCGTTCCGGGCCGATGCAGGGCAGGGCCTTGCGCGCCTCGCAGGGCATGGCCGACACCCGGTCGGCCAGCCGTTCAATATCGGTGAAGTCCAGGGTCAGGCCGTCGACCTGGGAACGGTCGTAGCGGCTCAATCCTAAGTGAATGGCGCCCAGTGTCGTTACCGTGCCCGAGGTGCCCAGCATCAAGGCCCCTTCGCGGGCGAAGGTTTCGGAAATCCCGTATTCGGCGTCGAACGGGGCAAGCAGGGCATCAATCTCCATCACCAGGCATTGAAAGCGGTCGGCCGTGCAGTCCGGTGACGCGTTCTTTTCCATCAGGTTCACCACGCCGATCGGCAGCGACAGGATGCCGATCGGGTGCGGCACGCAGGTCGTCAGGTCGATCCAGCTCAATTCCGTCGAGCCGCCGCCGATGTCGAACATCAGGGCCCTGGAATGGCCGCCGGTCAGCAATGGCAGGCAGCCCGCAAGGGTCAGGGTCGCTTCTTCCTCTGCCGGGATGGCTTCCAGCATGATGCCGGTTTCCGCCTCGACCTTTTCAAAGAAATCCTTGCAGTTGACGGCCTGGCGGCAGGCTTCCGTCGCGATATGGCGGGAGCGCACGACGTTATGGCGCCGGATTTTGCCGGCACAGACGCGGAGCGCCGAAATGGTCCGTTGGATGGCGTCCTCGCACAGGTTGCCCGATTTCCCCAGGCCTTCGCCCAGGCGGACGATGCGGGAAAACCCGTCGATCACCACGGGGCCGTTCTCGGACGGCTCGGCGATCAGCATACGGCAATTGTGCGTGCCCAAGTCGATGGCCGCAAAGCAGGGCGCAGTGCCCTTGCTGCGGCGGCGGTGCCGGTGCGGCGAATTTGCTTGGGGCCACTTGGCCATTGAGACTTCCAACGGTTCACTACGGGTTATTCCCGCTTGACCGTCCATTCTAGTGATCGACGGGCTCGGGTCCACCAAATCTATATCGTAATTAGGGTTTTGGCATATGCGACGAAAACCGCGTCTCGTCAGTTGCGTTCCCGAAAGCCAATCGGTATATAACCGCCTTGGCGCGGTCCTGCCCCTCATATGGGGCGGCCCGCCGGACTTTCCAATGGGGTGTGGTGTAATTGGTAACACGACGGACTCTGACTCCGTTATTCTAGGTTCAAGTCCTAGCACCCCAGCCAAAATGAAAAGGCGCTCCCCGATCAGGGAGCGCCTTTTTGATTCCATATGCCGTTGGTCGGCGGCGGCTCAGGTGCCGGCGCGCCGTTCCTCGGTGATCGGCTCACTCACTTGGCGCCGGTCGGGGCCGATGTAGGCGCCGGCGGCGATCTGCGGTTTGTGCTGGGCAGCAATGGCCGAGACGATGCGGCGCAACAGGGCATCCGCCGTTACCGGTTTGATCAAAATCTCGTTCACGCCGGCGCTCATGGCGCGGGAAATCTTCATGCGGTCGACCGAGGCCATGGTCATGATGATCGGCAGATTGGGTGACGGGCTGCCTTCGGCGCGGCGCAGAAAGGCCGTGAACTCAACGCCGGGGATGGCCTTGAGGTCCCAATCGATGATGGCCAGATGCGGTTCCTGGGTGCGCACGAGGCCAAGCGCCTCGGCCCCATCGCGGGCCAAATGCATATCGCGCACGCCAAGCTGGGCGAGGGTGCGGCGCGTCTGATGCAGGAAAAAATCCTGACTGTCGCCGACGACTACCGATAGCCGTGCGAACCGTTCGTTTTGCGGGGTTCCTGGTCGGAACCGCGTATTCGACATAATTCCCATGGACCTGTTCTCCTGTCCGCGTTTCAGCCCCCTTCTGGGACCACTTCGCGCAGGATAAATCGCCAGGAATTACCAACTGGTTAAAAAACCTTAAGGTTTACGGGAGGGGCTGGAATTGAGCGCCGACAAGGCGCCCATCCTGATATAGAAAAAGCCATGACCCAGGAAATACCCTCACCCGGCGCCCCGCCCCTGGGGCGGGCGCGGCTTGATTGGCGGGACGGCGTGCCGTGTTCCGCCGACTTCGGGGACATCTATTTTTCGCCCAAGGGCGGCCTGGACGAAGCGCGCCACGTGTTTCTCGACGGCATCGGCGCGCCCGAGGTCTGGCAGGGGCGGCCCCGGTTCACGGTCGGCGAACTGGGATTCGGCACGGGCTTGAACGTGCTGGCCCTGTGGGATTCGTGGCGGCGCACGGCCCCGGCGGATGCACGCCTGCATGTCGTCTCGGTCGAAGGCTTTCCTTTGGAGCCGGACGGTCTGGCCGACGCCCATGCGGGGTTTCCCGAACTGGGCCCCCTCGCGGCGGAACTGCGGGCGGCCTATCCGCGCCGGGTGCCGGGCTTTCACCGCCTGCGCCTCGACGGCGGCCGGGTCGTCCTGACCCTGCTGTTCGGCCCGGTCGGGGATATGCTGGAAAAGCTGACCGCCCGTATCGACGCCTGGTTCCTGGACGGCTTCGCGCCCCGCCGCAACCCGGAAATGTGGACCGACGGCGTGTTCCGCGAGGTCGCGCGTCTGAGCGCGCCGGGGGCCCGTGTCGCGACCTTTTCCGCAGCGGGCGCCGTGCGCCGGGGCTTGGCGGCGGCGGGGTTCGCCATGGCCAAGCGCCCTGGCTTCGCCGGCAAACTGGAATGCCTGGCGGGCCGGTTCGATGCCGCCCCCATGAATGACGGGGGAGCTCCCTGGTATGCAGCTCCGGCCCCCCTTGGCCCCGGCGCCACGATCGCCGTGATCGGCGGCGGCATCGCCGGGCGGGCGGCGGCACGGGCCCTGTCCGGGGAAGGCTTCCACCCGGTTCTGTTCGACGCGGGGGATGCGGCGGCGCAGCCGGAACGGGTGCTGATGTCGCCCCGTTTGGCAGGCCCGGACGATGTTTATGGCCGCTTCATGGCCCAGGCGTTCCTGCAGGCGGAAGGGCAGGGCGGTCTGCCGCCCGCGTCGGGCGCCCTGCATCTGCCGGCGGCGGCCGAGGTGCCGCGTCTTCAAGATTTCGCGGCCCGCCTGGGCTGGGACGGTGGGCTTGCTCAGGTGGTGGACGCGACGGCGGCGTCGGACCTTGCCGGCATTAAGTCCTCGCGCGGCGGCATGTGGTATCCGGCGGCACGGTTCGCGGGGCCGGCGACTGTCCTGGTATCGGAGATGCGAACGGCGCGGGTCACCGGGTTGTCTCTCGCCGATCCGGGCTGGCGGGTTGGCTTTGATGACGGCGGCACGGAAACCTTCGACGCCGTGGTCCTGGCCGCGGGCCCGTGGTCTGGGGCGTTGGTTCCCGGCGGCATTCCGGGTCTGCGCGCCAACCGGGGGCAACTTTGCCATCTGCCCGTCACGGCGGCCTCCGCCCGTTTGCGCCTGCCGGTCAGCTTCGGCGGCCATATAACACCATTAACCGGGGCCGGTGGCGGAGCCATGCATGTACTGGGGTCGTCCTACCGGCGATGGGACCTAGTGGGCCAGGGCGGCAATTGGCGCGGGCTCGACGCAAGCGACATGACCTCGGCGCTGGATGGATTGGCCGAGGTGTTCCCGGACTTGGCGGAGACCTGGCGGAAAGCACCGCTCAAGGGCTGGGCGGGGCTGCGCGCAACAACGGCGGATCATCTGCCCTTCGTGGGGCCGTTGGCGGACGTCGCCGGTTATGAGGCCGCCTACGCCGATTTGCATCACGGGCGGCGTGGAAATTGGCCGGCGGCACCCTATCAACACAATGCCTTCGTGCTCTCGGGCCTGGGTTCGCGCGGCTATCAGACAGCGTTCCTGGCGGCGGAAATCCTGGCGTCGGTCATGGCGGGGGCGCCCAGCCCCGTGGACCGTGAGGTCGCGGCGGCTCTGCATCCTGGGCGTATGCTCATTCGCCACCTCCGGCGACCGCCGGAGAAACGGGGCCGCGAGATCTAGCTTTCGCAGACCTTGTCGGCCAGACGGGCCATGAAGCCTTCACCCTTGGCGACCTGATCCAGGGAAATGAATTCGTTGGGCTTATGGGCCTCGTTGATGGAGCCCGGGCCGATAATGACGCAGGGCACCCCGGCGGACTGCTGGAACAGGCCCGCTTCCGTGCCGAAGGCGACGGCGGCGTGATCATTACGCCCGGCAAGTTGCTTGGCCAGGGTCACGACCTCGTCCGTTGGATCGGTGTCGAGGGCCGGAATGCCCGACAGTTCCTCGACCTCGATACCCGTTTCCGGGGAATGGGCCTTCATCTCGGCTTCCAGTTCGCCGACCATGGCCATGATCTCGGCCTGCAGGGCATCCGGGTCGTGTTTGGGCAGATGCCGGAATTCGAAATCCATACGGCAATGGCCAGGCACGATGTTCAATTGCTCGCCGCCTTTCATGACACCCGTGTGCACGGTGGTATAGGCAACGTCGTACAATTCGTCGAACGGGCCGTCGCCGGCGATGCGGTCAGCCATGCCACGCAGGAACACGGCCAGGCGGGCAGCGTAGTCGACGGCGTTCACGCCCATCGGCGTGAGGGACGAATGCGCTTCCTTGCCTTTGAAGATGGCGCGGAAGCTGCGCTTGCCCTTGTGGCCGACGCAGACCTGCATGCTGGTCGGCTCGCCGATGATGCCCATGACCGGGCGGATCGGCTGTTCGTTCATCATCTTGATCAGCGAGCGCACGCCGATGCAGCCGACTTCCTCGTCATGGGAAAACGCCAGGTGGATGGGCGTGGCCAGGCCGCGTTTGAGGAATTCGGGGACGTAAGCCAGGGCGATGGCGATGAAGCTTTTCATGTCCGAAGTGCCGCGCCCGTACAGCTTGCCGTCTTTTTCCGTGACCGTGAACGGATCCGTCGCCCAGTCCTGGCCATCCACGGGCACCACGTCCGTATGGCCGGACAGCATGATCCCGCCCCGGTCGGTCGGGCCCAGGGTGGCGTAAAGGTTCGCCTTGGTCCCCGTGGCGTCATGGATCAGTTGGCTGTCGACGCCATGGCTTTTCAGGTAGTCCTGAACGAAGGCCATGAGTTCGAGGTTCGAATAGTGGCTGGTGGTGTCGAAGCCCACGAGCTTTTCGATGAGCGGACGGCTGCGGAGGTCGGTCATGGGGTTATGGGTCTGTATCTATTGTCGGGGATATGAGCACAAAATCGGCGCTTCCGTGGCGAAGGTCAAGGACCGCTATGCGGGTCGCTATCAGCTGTGTCGGGACGGGGCCCCACGCCGACGCGGCGCGCCAGCTTCGGCAACATCAGGCCCATGGTCAAGCCGCGCAGGCTCATGAACACGGTGAAGGCGGCCCACAGGCCGTGATTGCCCCAGGTCGCGGTGACGAAGGGCACCGCGACGGCGAACGCGGCGAAGGAAATCGCCATGCTGTTGCGCATTTCGCGGGTCCATGTGGCGCCGATGAAAATGCCGTCGAACTGAAAGCTCCAGACCGCGATGACCGGCAGTGCAACCATCCAGGGCAGGTAGGTATAGGCCGTTTCGCGGACCCCCGATACGGTCGACAGCGTGTCGATGATGGCATTGCCGAACAACCAATAGGCGACCATGAACAAAAGGGCGAACATCACGCCCCAGCCGGTCGTGATCTTCACTGCCTGTCGGAACAGGGTGCGGTCATGCGCCCCCACGGCCTGGCCGACCATGGCTTCGGCCGCGTTGGCGAACCCGTCGAGCGCATAGGCCGTGAACATGGAGAACTGCAGCAGCAGGGCATTGGCGGCCAGAACTTCGTCGCCCATGCGCGTGCCGGCCGAAGTGAACACGACGAAGGCCGCCTGCAGGCACATGGAACGGATGAAGATGTCGCGGTTGACGCCCAGCATGCGGCGGATGCGCGAGGTGTCGCGGATGCGCTCCCAGCGCCAGCGCCCGCCCAGTTTGGCCAATTGTCGGACGGCCAGCCACAGGCCCAGCGCGCCTGCCGAATATTCGGAAATGATGGTCGCCCAGGCGACGCCGTCCACGCCCCAGCCAAGCCCCAGCACGAACCACACGTCGAGCACGATGTTCAACCCGTTCAGGAACACCTGGGCGATCAGCGCGGCCCGCATGTTCTGCACGCCGAAGAACCAGCCGAGCAGGGCGAAGTTCAACAGCGCCGCCGGGGCCCCCCAGATGCGGATCTGAAAATAGCTTTCCGTCAGCGGCCAGACGGCGTCGCTTGCCCCCATCAACCAGTGCGAGACGCCCAGGATCGGCAGCTGCAGGGCAACCAGGCCAAGCCCCAGAGCCGTGGACAACAGGCAGGCCCGCGCCAGCCAGGAGCGCATTTGGTCCGCGTCCCCGGCCCCGTAAGATTGCGCCGTCAGGCCCGTTGTCCCCATGCGCAGGAAGTTCAGGGACGAATAGATCACGTTCATGATGACGGCGCCGATGGCGACCGCCCCCATGTATTCGGCCCCCGGCAAACGGCCGACCACGGCGGTATCGACCAGGCCCAGGAACGGCACGGTGATGTTGGTCGCGATGATCGGCAGGGCGAGCGCCCAGACGCGCCGGTTGAAGCTGGCTTGGCTCATTGGGGGGGCGGCGGGGGCCGGTCAGCCCGTTGCGGCCGGGCCGGAATCGGCCCTGAGGTTGGTTGCACGCAGGCGTCGGGACAGATGAAGCAGCAGGTCCTTGTAAAGCCGCCCAGCAAAGGTCGGGTTTTCAGACATCAGCGCGTCGATGGCATTGCGGGGAATGGTCAAGACTTCGGTGTCGCCATCGGCGATCAGGGTAGCGCTGGCCCCCAGGCCATCGACGAAGGACATTTCGCCGACCACGTCGCCGGGGCCGAGCGGGCCGACGAATTCGCTTAAATGCCCACCTTCGAACACATGTGTGACGCGCAGCATGCCCTGCGCGACGACCATCAGGTTTTCGACCCGGTCGCCTTGGTTGATCACCGTATCGCCGCTGCCGTAGGCATGGCCGACCGCGACCTGCATCAAGGTCTCGCGCTCGTCATCGGTGAGGTTCCGGAAGGAATGTTCCAGGGCCATGAAAATCTGCCTTGCCCCTTGGGCGGCGTGAATTGATCAAGGAACCTAGCAGATGTTTCGCCGTCAAGGTAAGGCCCGGACGTGCGGACATGAAATTCTTCAAGGCCGCGCGGGGAAAGCTTCGCCGATCCAATCCCGAAGCCGGTTCCCCGCCCGTGCGCCCAAGGCCGCAGCGGCGGCGTTGGCGTGAGATATTACGCCTGTTTCCCAAGCCGAGGCGGCGTCGCCGATTCGGGCCGACGTATGGGCGACGGTCACCGCCGGAATGCCGCGGGTGTCGAGGGCGGGCAGGCGGGTAAGACCCGCATCTTCGATGCCGCTGCCGGCATCGTTGAACACGGCCAGAGCAGCGGCGGTCTTCAAGGCCCGGGCCGGGTCGCCGCCGACCAGCCCGCCGTGGGAAGCGGTGATCACGATCCGGCCCCGGTCCTCGGCCCCGACCAGGGACGCGGAATCGACGAGCACCACATCGGGCCCGCCGTCCTGCGTGATGACGCGGCGGGCTTCGTCCACCGGCGGCAAGGTGGCGGCCGAGACGGGCGCCCCGGCAAGGCGCTGCGCGGCCTCTGCGCAGGTCATGCCGACGGCGATGCCCAGGTTGTTTGCCGCCGTATTGACGGTGGCAACGACGCCCCGCGCCATCATGTCGCCGGCATCACCGATGCGCGCCGACAGGTGGGAAACGGCGGCGGCGGCCATGCCGGCCTGATCGAGGGCATGGATGCCGGCAACCCCGGCGCCGTCCAGCCCGCCGCCGGCGTCGTTGAGAACGACGGCTCGGAGGCCCGCCTTGGCCGCTAGATATCCGGGATAAAGCCCGCCGTGGGAGCCCGAGACGACGACGCGGCCCTGGTGGGCGGCGTCAACGTCGGTGATGGAGGGGAGCAGGTGGCGTTCATCGGTCATGGCGGGGAGTTTACCTTCACCGCTGTGCAATGCGCCCGAAAAGCCACATGCCGGCGGCCATGGCGGCAAGAAAGGCAAACGCCTTTGCCTCGCCCGTGCCGAGGGCGGCCAGGGCGGGACCCGGACAGAAGCCGACAAGGCCCCAGCCGATCCCGAACAAGACGGCGCCTGCGATCAGGCGGCGGTCCGGGCGGCCCGGCGGGGGCAGGTGGCTTTTGCTGTCGAGGACCGGCGCCCCGATGCGACGAACTAGCCAGTGGCCGGGAACGGAAACGGCGAGAGCGCCCGCCAGGACGAACGCGAGGGTCGGATCCCAAGCTCCCGTGATATCGAGAAAGCCCAGCACGCGGGCCGGGTTGACCATTTGCGAGATAATCAGGCCGGTGCCGAACAGGGCCCCGGCGATCAAGCTGACAAGCAGGCGTGCCATGGCCTTCACCCGCCGATCAGGTGGCGGGTGGCGAACACGGTCGCCACGGCCACGGAGATATAGACGGCCGTTGCGGCGATGGATCGGATCGACCCCCGTGCCATGCCGCAGACGCCGTGGCCGCTGGTGCAGCCGCTGCCAAGCCGCGTACCGATGCCGACCAGCAATCCCCCTATGATCAGGATGGGCCAGTCAGCGGCGATCTTGACGTCGGGGGAAACCAGCTTCAGGCCAAGAAATCCGGCACCGACCAACCCGGCGATGAAGGCCGCGCGCCAGGCCAGGTTCGCGCGTTCACCGTCCAGCAGGCCGCCCAGGATGCCGCTGATGCCCGCGACCCGGCCGTTGAACAGGGCCAGAACAACCGCGCCCAGGCCAATCAGGACGCCGCCGGCAAGGGCGGAGGTGGGATCAAAGGGAATCATGGGACAGATTTAGCACGGCTGTTCACGGCAAAACACATTCAAAGGCATGAATGTTATTTTGTTGGGCGAACGCGGGTCTCGCGGTGCCAGATGTACAGACCCGTGGCGATGACGATGCCCGCCCCCCGGACGGTGGTCAGGTCGGGCAGGACGTTCCAGATCAACAGGTCGAACAGTACGGCCCAGCAGATCGCCGTGTATTCGAAGGGTGTGACCACGGCTGCCGGCGCGAATTTCATGGCGAAGGTCATAAGAATCTGGCCCAGCCCACCAACCAACCCGGCGCAGATGTAGAAGATCAGGTGTTCGGTCGTCGGCGTGATCCAGACGAAGGGCAGGACCAGCAGTGACACGGCGACGCCGGTGATCATGTAATAGAACACGATCAGATAGGGCGTTTCCGTGGCCGATAGCTGCTTGATCAGGATCAGGCTGGCGGCCCAGCACAGGGTGCCGAACAGGGCAAAGAGGGCGCCGACCTGAAAGTTCCCTGTGGGGTCGAGGGCGATCATCACGCCGATGAAGCCGATGGCGATCGCGACCCAGCGGCGCAGGCCGACCTTTTCGCCGAGAAACGGAATGGCCAGAAGGGTCGTGAAAATGGGAACGGACATGGCGATGGACATGCCGTCGCTCATGGGAATTGTCGAATAGGCGTAGAAGAAGCTGGCATTACCGACCACGCCGAACAGGGCGCGCACGAAATGGCCGAGCGGCCGATTGGTGCGGAACGACGTCGGCCCGGCGGCATAGAATATCAGCGGCACCACCATGACCGTGGCGATGGCGTTGCGGAAGAACACGGCCTGAAACGGCGAATATTCCGGGCCCGCCAGTTTGACGAACATCTGCATGGCCGCCAGCGCCCCGACCGACCCGGCCATGCACAGGATGCCCAGCGCCAGCGAGCGCCGGGTCGTGTCGGTCAAAGGGGGGTGGGCGGCGTCAGTCAGACAGGGCGGCCTTGAGTTCCGGGACGGCAGTGAACAGGTCCGCGACCAGGCCGTAATCGGCGACCTGGAAGATCGGTGCTTCCTCGTCCTTGTTGATGGCGACGATGACCTTGGAATCCTTCATCCCGGCCAGGTGCTGAATGGCACCCGAAATGCCGACGGCGATATACAGCTCGGGTGCGACGACCTTGCCGGTCTGGCCGACCTGATAATCGTTGGGCACGAAGCCCGCGTCGACGGCGGCGCGGCTGGCGCCCACGGCAGCGCCCAGGATGTCCGCGACATCTTCCAGCAGGTGGAAATTGTCGCCCGACTGCATGCCGCGCCCGCCCGAGATGATGACCTTGGCGCTGGTCAGTTCCGGGCGTTCGGACTTGGTCAGTTCCTGACCCGCGAAGGTCGCAAGGTCGCTGGCACCATCGCCGGCGACGTCCTCGATGGCGGCGGAACCGCCTTCGGCGTTGGCTGCATCGAAGCCCGTGGCGCGCACGGTCAGAACCTTCTTGGCGTCCGATGTCTTAACGGTCGCAAGAGCGTTGCCGGCGTAGATCGGACGGATGAAGGTGTCGGGGCCTTCGACGGCGGAGATATCGGAAATTTGCTGCACGTCGAGCAAGGCCGCGACCCGCGGCATGACGTTCTTGCCGCTGGTGGTGGCGGCGGCCAGGATATGCTCGAAGCCATCCGCCAGCTTGGCGATCAGGGGCGCCACGTTCTCGGCAATTTCGTTGGCATAGGCCGCGTCGTCGGCGATCAGCACCTTGGCCACGCCGTCGATCTTGGCGGCGGCCTCGGCGACCGCGCGGCAGCCCGATCCGGCGACCAGGACGGTGACGTCGCCCAATTGCTTGGCGGCGGCGACGGCGTTGAGGGTTGCTGCCTTCAGGGCCGCGTTGTCGTGTTCCGCATAAACCAGGACAGCCATGATCAGATCACCTTCGCTTCGTTCTTAAGTTTCTCGACCAGTTCGGCCGCGCTTTCGACCTTCACACCGGCCTGACGGGCGGGCGGTTCGGTCACTTTCAGGATTTCGACCCGGGGCGACACATCGACGCCCAGTTCGTCCGCCGTCAGCTTGGCGATCTCTTTCTTCTTGGCCTTCATGATGTTGGGCAGGGAGGCATAGCGCGGCTCGTTCAGGCGCAGGTCCGTGGTCAGCACGGCCGGCAGCTTGAGGTCCAGGGTTTCCAGCCCGCCGTCGATTTCACGGGTGACCTTGGCCTGTCCGGCAGCGAGCTCAATCTTCGACGCGAAGGTGCCCTGCGACCAGCCCATGAGGGCGGCCAGCATCTGGCCGACCTGGTTGTTGTCGTCGTCGATGGCCTGCTTGCCCAGAATCACGACGTCCGGGTTTTCGCGGGCGATCAGTTCCTTGAAGATCTTGGCAATGGCCAGCGGCTCAACCCGGCCATCGGCGACCACGTGAATGCCGCGGTCGGCACCCATGGCGAGTGCCGTGCGGATGGTTTCCTGAGCCTGATCCGGGCCGATCGACACGGCGATCAGCTCGTCAGCGGTGCCGGCTTCGCGCAGACGCACGCCTTCTTCGACGGCGATTTCGTCGAACGGGTTCATGGACATTTTCACGTTCTGGGTTTCGACACCCGTGTGGTCCGATTTGACGCGAACCTTCACATAGGCGTCGATCACGCGCTTGACGCCGACCAGGATTTTCATGGTTTACACCTTCTTATTCAGCCATTTGCAGTCTTATTCAGCCATTCGCGAAGGCCCGCCGGGCCCCGGCCTTGATTGCTGCACTGCGAGAAATGATCCGCTGGATTTAAAGGAGGAACCCCATCCCGTCAAGGAACGCCATTTCATTCCGCGATGCGAACGGCGGAAGGCGGAAACGTGGGAAAATTCGCGATGGGTAAAATTTTAAACTTATTTGATTAAAAACTACTTTAAATAAAAAATATTGCTGTTCTCTTCAATTAATACGAACATTACGAAAGACGCAATAAAAAACGATTCGGGGACCGGACTGCGGTGATTGAACGAAAGATGACAGCCACCATGCCCCAGAATTATTCAGATCTTCCCTATGGTGCCGGCCGGCCGATGGTCCCGGGGTTCGGTGCGCCCGGTAAGCCGACGCTGAAAGGCTTGCTTCTTCTGCCGGTCCTGCCCGCGCTTTGGGTGCTGCGCCGGTTCAAGCGCCACCGCGACAAGGACAAGACCAGGCTGCAAAAGGAGATTCTGCAGCTTCGCCGCGAACTTGCGGGCCTGCGCGCCGTCAATCTGGAATTGCTGAGGGGTAAGGAACAGGCGGAAATCAACGATCAGCGCAAGACGGAGTTCCTGGCCCGCGTGACCCACGAACTGCGCACGCCCTTGAATGCCGTGGTCGGCTTTGCCGATCTGGTGCGTCAAGAACCTTATGGCGAGTTGGGTAGTCCCAAGTACGCCGAATACCTGACCGATATCCGCGCCACCAGCGCGCATATGTTGGACATCGTCAACGACCTGCTGGATGTTGCGAAGATCGAGGCCGGACGCATCGAGATGCGGGAATCCTGGTCCCCCGTGCCGGTGATTCTGGACGATTGCCGGCGCCTGATGCAGAACCAGGCCGAAGCGAATGGCATCGACATCAGGATCGAAACGCCGCCGGACCTGCCGGGGCTTTACTGCGATCCCGGCAGGGTTCGCCAGATCATCGTCAACCTGCTGTCCAACGCGGTCAAGTTCACGCCGAAGCGCGGGCATATCACGCTTGCGGCACGCACGGACCGGGTCGGCGGCATCGTCATTCGCGTGTCGGATACGGGCATCGGCATTCCGCAGGACGCTCTCGACGATGTCTTCGAACCCTATATCCAGATTCGCGGCAACCACCTGATCAAGGGTCAGCAGGGATCGGGTCTGGGCCTGTCTCTGGTCCGAATTCTGGCCGACCTGCATCAGGCGTCGCTTGGCATTGAAAGTGTCGAAACCCGGGGCACGACGATAACCGTCCGCTTCCCGCCGACACGGGTGCGGGAAATTCCCTGAACGACATCAAGTTCTGCGCGTCGCCAATTGCGGAGGTCGTGGGACGCGTCTAAGGTGCGGCCGATATTCCGCAGCTTGAGAGTTCCCATGCCGCGCCTGTTCCGTCTGATATCGTCGCTATGCCTGTTGCTGATTGCGGCCGGCCCGCTGTCGGCGGCGGAAACGCCCAAGGTTCTGACCTGGGAAGGCCTGATTCCTCAAGGCCCGCCGGTCGACAATCCCTATCAGTACCTGCCGATTGATCAGCAGGTCGAGTTGGAGATGCTGGCGACCATCCGCGCCCAAGTCGCCGCGGGCTTGATGAATGAAGTGCACCCCATGTTCGAGGATGCGCGGGAGATCGAATTCAAGCTGCGCCAGGAAGGCATCGATGTGGACCGGATGGTCGGCCTTGTGCAGAAGATGCAAGCTGAGGTCGCGGCGCGGAACAGTGAACTGGCGCATGACCTGGACGGTCAGTTGGTGCGCCTGCCCGGCTATGTCCTGCCGCTGGAGTTCGAGGGGACTTCGGTCAAGGAATTCCTGTTGGTGCCTTATGTCGGGGCCTGTATCCACGTCCCGCCGCCGCCCATAAATCAGACGGTTGTGGTCCATCTGAACCAATCCTACGCCGCCAAGGAACTTTACGAGCCCGTCTGGGTCACCGGGCGGATGACCGTCAAGCGGAGCAAGCGTGCGCTCACGTTGGTTGACGGCGATGCCGATGTCGAAGCCGGCTACACGATCCAGGGCATACGGGTTGAGCCCTATACGGAAAAATAGGCCGTGCCGGGCGCCCGCCATTTCCACAACTGAATAATCGGATGATGGGGGCAAAGAGCGATTGTCAGGCAAAAAATGTTATCATATAACATTACAAAATCTATTCTTATTATCCTCACGCCCAAAGGAGCTTTCATGAAGCCGATGTCGATGCTTCCGGTCCCGCGCGCCGGTTTTTTTGTTTCTGCCACGTTGCTGGCAAGTCTGTTCGCTGCTGCCGGTCCGGCATTGTCGGCCGAACGCGAACACGGCGCCCATGAACACGGCGTCGGGCAGTTGAGCCTGGCGGTGGAAGGGAACACGGTCGAAATCGAGATCACGGCGCCGGGGGCGGACATCGTCGGCTTCGAGCATGCGGCGGAAACGGAGGCTGACCGCGCGGCCCTGGCCGCAGCCGCGGCCCGCCTGAAAGACGGGGCCGGCCTGTTTCGCTTCCCGCCCAAGGCCGATTGCCGACTAGAGGAAGCGGAGGTCCATTCCGCCCTTTTGGACGACGCGCATGACCACGAGAAGGGCCGTGACCACGATAAAGGCCATAACCATGAAAAGAAGCACGACCACGACAAGGGACATGATCACGACAAGGGACATGCCCATGAGGCTGAGGGGCACGCGGAATTCCGCGCTCACTATCATTTCCATTGCGCCGATCCAGCGGCGTTGAGCCATATCGACCTGGGCTACTTTACCGCCTTCCCGGCCGCCCGCGAACTTGAGGCGCGGACCATCACGGCGAAGGGGCAGGGTGCCCAGGAGTTGACAGCGGACCGCGCGCGCCTGACCTTCTAAACGGTCTGAATTCACGCCCGGAGGGAACGGCACAAGCATGAACGGCAACGCGATCCGCCTGTCCGGCGTCCAGTTCCGCTGGCGCCCGGGGGCGCCGTTGGTCTTGGACATCACGGAATTCGCGGTCCAGCCCGGTGAGCGGCTGTTCGTCCATGGCCCCAGCGGTAGCGGTAAGACGACGCTTCTGAACTTGCTGGCCGGTATCTGCCTGCCCCAGGAAGGGGAGGTGGAAATCGCCGGTGAGGACCTGGCCCGTGTCCCGGGGCCCCGCCGCGACGCCATCCGCGCCGATTGCATCGGATTCATTTTCCAGATGTTCAATTTGCTGCCGTTTCTGTCGCTGACGGAAAACGTGCTTCTACCCTGCCGCTTTTCGCCCGTCCGCCGGGCCCGCGCCGACGCCGCACCGGGCGGCGCCGAGGGCGAGGCGCTGCGCTTGCTTACCCATATGGGCCTGGGCGAGGCCGCCACTACCGGGCGCGCCGTCGCCGAACTGAGCACCGGCCAGCAGCAGCGCGTCGCCGCCGCCCGCGCCTTGATCGGCGCGCCGCCGGTCATTATCGCGGACGAGCCGACCTCGGCCCTCGACGCCGATTCCCAGGCAGCGTTCCTTGACCTGCTGTTCGCGGAGGCCGGACGCAGCGGCGCCACGGTGCTGTTCGTCAGCCACGACCGACGGCTCGAGTCCGGGTTCGACCGGGTGGTGGCCCTGGCCGAGATCAACCGGGCGGCGGGTGCCGAAGGCAGGGCCGCATGAGGGGGGCGCCGATTCTCGGCCTCGCGGTCAAGAGCTTGTTGAACCGCCGGGCGACCGTGGGGCTGACCCTGCTGGCGCTGGCCGTCAGCGTGACGCTGGTGCTTGGTGTGGAAAAGCTGCGGACCGAGGCCAAGGCCAGTTTCGCCGCCACCATTTCCGGCACCGACTTGATCGTCGGCGCGCGCAGCGGTTCGGTTCAATTGTTGCTGTATTCCGTGTTTCGTATCGGCAACGCGACCAACAACATTTCCTGGCAAAGCTATCAGGAAATTGCCGCGCGGCCCGACGTGGCCTGGACCGTGCCCCTGTCGCTCGGCGATTCCCATCGCGGGTTTCGGGTGTTGGGTACCACGGGCGACTACTTCCATCATTACCGCTACGGCCGCAAGAAGCCCCTAACATTCAGCGCCGGCGAGCCGTTCACCGACCTGTTCGATGCCGTTCTGGGTGCCGAGGTGGCGCGTGCCCTGGGCTACAAACTGGGTGATCCACTGGTCGTCGCCCACGGCCTGGGGGCAGAGGGTTTCTCCAACCACAAGGATAAACCTTTCCGTGTCGCCGGCATCCTGGCCCGCACGGGCACGCCCGTGGACCGCACGGTGCACGTCAGCCTGCAGGCCATCGAGGCGATCCATGTCGATTGGAAAAGCGGCGCCCCCGTGCCCGGCATGCGCGTGACCGCCGATCAGGTCCGGCGCATGGACCTGACGCCCCGCGCCATTACCGCCGTTCTGGTCGGCGCGAAATCGCGGTTCGCGGCCTTCACCCTGCAACGCGCCATAAATGAATACCGGCCAGAGCCCCTGCTGGCGGTGCTCCCCGGGGTTGCGTTGCAGGAGCTCTGGGATCTTATGGGCACGGCCGAGGCGGCGCTGGCCGCCATATCCGTGGCGGTGGTCGCGGCGGGGCTTCTCGGGATGATGATCATGATGCTGGCGGGGCTGAACGAACGGCGGCGGGAAATGGCGATCCTGCGTTCCGTCGGGGCCCGCCCGCTGCACCTGTTCGCCTTGCTGGTGTCCGAGGCAGCGGTCCTGACGATGGCCGGGGCGGCAGCGGGCCTCGGCCTGTTCTACGCCGCCTTGGCCGCGTTCCGGCCCGTTCTCGACAGCCGCTTCGGATTGTTTCTGGAAATCTCCGCGCCGACGGCCCACGATCTGGCGATCCTGGGCGCCGTCGTGCTGGCCGGGGTGTTGGCGGGGGCCGTGCCCGCGCTCGGCGCCTATCGGCAGTCGCTGGCCGACGGGATGACGGTCAAACTCTAACCAGAGGCGATTACCATGGACGACGCGCAAGCCATCGACATCGACGGGGTGGCCGTCCCACGCCTGCTGTACGGCACGGCCTGGAAAGAAGAGGCCACCGAGTCGCTGGTAACCCTGGCGCTCGACCAGGGCTTTCGCGGCTTCGATACGGCCAATCAGCGCAAGCATTACTACGAGGCCGGAACCGGCGCCGCCCTGGCCAAGGCGATCAAGGCGGGGCGGGTGCGGCGTGCTGATCTGTTCATCCAGACCAAGTTCACCTTTCGACGCGGCCAGGATCACCGTCTGCCCTATGACGCGGATGCCCCGGCGGCGACGCAGGTCGCGCAGTCCTTCGAAAAATCGCTGGAGCATCTGCAAACCGACTATGTCGACAGCCTGGTACTGCACGGCCCCTGGACCGGCGATCGCCTGCATCCCATCGACTGGCAGGTGTGGCGGGCCATGGAGGCGATCCACAAACAAGGCCGGGTGCGCCTGTTGGGGGTCAGCAATTTCAAACTGGAGCAAATCCGCCTGCTCTGCGCCCGGGCCGAGGTAAAGCCCCGTTTCGTGCAGAACCGCTGCTATGCCGCGCGTGCCTGGGACCGGGACATCCGGGGCGTCTGCGCCCAGGAAGGCATCCGCTATCAGGGGTTTTCCCTGCTCACGGCCAACAGGGCGCTGGTCGACCATGCGATGATCAAGGAGATCGCCGCCCGCCACGGCAAGACCCCGGCGCAATGCGTGTTCCGCTTCGCCCTCGACGTCGGCATGATCGCCCTGACCGGCACCAAGGATGCGACTCATATGGCACAGGATTTGGACGTTTTCGATTTCACTCTGACGCCCGCTGAGATCGCCGCTATCGAGAAGGCCGCCATGCCCCGTTGACTTGCCTGGCCGCCGTCGTTCAGGTTCTGTGTGATCTGCGGCGGTGTTTCGCCGTCGCCCTTGCCTCAGGAAGCGGAATTGCCCCATGGCGCCCATCGGCCCGGTGTCCCTAGAACAGGCCTTTGCCCGCCACCAAGCCGGTGACATCGCCGGTGCGGCAGCGATGTATCGTGGGTTCCTGGCTGCCAACCCGGGGCACGGCGATGCGTTGCATTTGCTCGGCGTCGCTCTGATGCAGGGCGGCGATCTGGCAGCGGCAAAGTCTATGCTGGAGCAGGCTGTGTCCATCGACGCCAGCAAGGCAGCGTGGTGGAACAACCTTGCCCTTGCCCGCTATTACGGTGACGATTTCCCAGCTGCCCGCGCGGCCAGCGACCACGCCCTGGCGCTCGATCCCGGCAACCCGGATTTTCTCAACAACCGGGGCCTCGCGTTGCAGAAGCTGGACCAACTTGACGCCGCGATCAGCGATTTTGAAGCGGCATTGGAACGCCAGGCCCGCGACCCGGAATTGTTTCACAACTACGGCGTCGCCTTGCAGGCGGCGGCGCGTCCCCAAGACGCCATGCGCGCCTTCGAGGCGGCGCTGCGCATATCCGGCGGCTGGCCCGATTCCCATGCCAGCCTGGGTGCTATCTATTTCGAACTCGGCCGCCGGGAGGACGCCTTCGAAGCCTGCCGCAAGGCGGTCGCCCTCGACCCCTTCCATCAGGGGGCGCACGAATGTTTCAAGAACCTGAAATGGGAGTGCGATCAACAGGATCAGATGCACGACACCTACCGATGGGTGTGCCGCGAATTGCCTGAGCATCCCATGGCACATCTGCAATACGGACGATGTCTGGTGATGGATCATTGGTTCCAACAGGCGGAGCCGGTGTTGCGCCGGACCATCGCCTTGGCACCCGATAGCGCCCAGGCCCATGGTCAGCTTGGCGCGGCCCTGTCATCTCTGGGGCGTCACGATGAAGCTTTGGATGCCTTGGCGCGGGCCGTTGAACTGGATCCCGAGGATCCGGAGATTTTGGAAATTCAGGGCGAAGCCCTGCTGCGCATCGGGCGTCCCGAGGCGGCGGTGGCGCCGCTGCAAGGGGCGCATGTCCGCAATCCCCGCCGTTCGGGTGTTCTGGGTCTTTTGACCATCGCCATGACCGAGGCGGAAGACCCGGATGTTGCCCGTATTGTCGATTACGACAGCGCCGTGACCGCGATGTTCATTGACGTGCCCGAGGGCTACACCGATCTGGACACGTTCAACGCCGCCTTGCATGTGGAACTGGCGGCCCGTCATGAAACTGTCCCGCCGCCGATCAACCAGACCATGCGTGGCGGCACGCAGATCCCCGATAATCTGTTCACCGGGCCGACAGGCACCGTCGCCCTGGTCAAGGACGAGATCGTGAAATCTCTCAGGCGCTATATCGCGGGGCTGGAACATGACCCGGATCATCCCTTCCTGCGGTTCGTCAATCCAGATTTCCGATTTACCGGCGCCTGGTCGACCATTCTGCGCGGCGCCGGCTACGACGCTAGCCACATCCACAACGAGGGTTGGTTGTCCGGGGTCTATTACGTGAAGGTTCCGGACCTGCCGGATGAGGTTTGGCAGACAGGCGAGGGGTGTCTACAGATCGGCGCGCCCCCGGACGTCTTCGTGAGTGTCCGCAATCGCACGCGCATCATGGTGCGGCCTGAACCGGGAAAACTCGTGCTGTTTCCGTCCTACATATGGCACGGCGTGCGTCCCTTCACGCGTGAGGACACGCGCCATTCGATCGCATTTGATGTGATTTAGGGGATGCGGCGGCGGGCGTATTTGATCCGGCCGCGCAAAAAATTAGGGGCCTGCCTTAGGGATCGCGAAGGGGGGCTGGAGCGATCCAAAAAGCAGACCCCAAAGGTGGGAAGTCGAGTCCCGGTAAGAACCGGGGGTAGGGAGATAATCAGGTAGTCGTGGGCAAGTATCAGGTTGTAAGCGTGTATCTCAGGCAGTCAGGCGTCGGCGCCATCCTTGGCGATAAAGCGGGTCTTACTTGAACAGACGGCCGATGACGTTGCGGACGTTGCGGACATCGCGGTTCCAGGCCTGATGGCGCAGGGCGCTCATTTCTTCCTGGGTCGGCAGGGCGCCGTTCGGCAAGGGCGCGGAATGTCCGATGTAGCGATTGTAAGCCATGTTAATTCTCCTTAAGCGTCGAATGGGGCTCCGGGGTTGGTAACGATAGGCTTGGAAGATTTTTCCCTATTCGAACTTATCTGTTTGACCGGTCAAACCCCTGTGGTTCGGCGGGTTCCCGTGTTCTGTTGAGGAAAACTTACGGATTTCAGGGGCATGGCGCAAACGACCATTTCTCACTCTTGATTTTAGAAAATCTATAAGGTAAGCCTGGGTGTATGAGAACGCTGCCGCCCCTGAACGCGCTCCGCGCCTTTGAATCCGCTGCCCGGCACCTGTCCATGTCGCGTGCTGCGGATGAACTTCATGTAACGCCAGCGGCCATCAGCCACCAGGTCAAGGGGCTGGAGGAATACCTTGGCGTGCAGTTGTTCCATCGCCAGCAGAGGGGGCTTGCCCTGACCGAAACAGGGGCTGCCTACCTGCCCGGCCTGCGCGAAGGGTTCGCCAAACTGCAGGCGGCGACCCAGGCTTTGTACGATTCCGAATCCACGGGGCCCCTCACCGTATCCGTCACGCCGACCTTCGCCGCCAAATGGTTGGTCCATCGGCTGGAAAAGTTCACCAATCTGCACCCGGAAATTCAGGTCATGCTGGTCGCGACCTCGCTGAAGGTGCGGTTCGAGATGGGTGAGGCGGATGTCGCCGTGCGCTATGGCCCCGGCAATTATGCGGGCTGCCGCGTCGACAAGATGTTCGAGGAAGAAGTCTACGCTGTCTGCGCACCGGCGCTGATGAATGGCGATAATCCGATCCGCGAACCCCGTGATTTGCTGAATCACACGCTGTTGCATCCCGTGCAGCAGGATATCGACGACAGTTTCCCGACCTGGGAAATGTGGCTGCGCGGCCATGGCGTGCGGACCCAGGGGCCGATCCCCGGCCCCAATATCTCGCCCCACTGGATGCTGGTCGAAGCCGCCGTCAACGGGCAGGGCGTGGCCCTGGTCAAGGCCTCGGTCGCCGAGCGCGACCTGGAAACCGGGCGCCTGGTGCGGCCTTTTGCCGAGACCATTCCCGTCGCCCATGCTTATTGGCTGATCTCGCCCGAGGAAACCGCCGACAAGCCGAAGGTCAAGGCGTTCCGCGAATGGATCATGGCCGAAGCCCGGGAGCACGCCGAGCATCACGCCGAGCTGGAAGCCAAACAGCAGGCGGAATGGGCGGCGGCACGCAAGCTTCAGAAAGCGGCCGGCGGCGTCTGAACCGCGCGCGCATCGACATCCGAAGGGGGCCCTTCGACCGGAGACCGGACATCCATGAAAATCACCATTCTCGACGACTATTTCGACGTTATCCGCGGTCTGCCCTGTTTTCAGAAGATCGCCGGTCATGACATCACCATCTGGAACGACCATGTCCAGGATACGGGCGCATTGGCCGAACGCCTGAAGGACACGGAAGCCTTGGTCCTGATCCGCGAGCGCACCAAAATCCGCACACCGCTTTTGGAACGTCTTCCCAATCTGAAACTGATCAGTCAGCGCAGTGTCTGGCCGCATATCGATGTCGACACCTGCACGGCACAGGGCGTTGTCGTGTGCTCCGCCCAGCATGAAGGCACGCCGTCCTATGCCACGTCGGAGCTGACCTGGGCCCTGATCCTGGCCGCCATGCGCCAAATTCCGCAGCAGATGGCCTCGCTCCGGGCCGGCACATGGCAGATGGGCATGGGGTACTCCCTGCGCGGCAAGACGCTGGGTCTCTACGGCTATGGCCGTATTTCCCGCGCCGTCGCTGAGGTCGGCCGCGCCTTCGGCATGCGCATTTTGGTGTGGGCGCGTGAAGCGTCCCGCGAGGCCGCCCGCGCCGAGGGCTGTGATGTGGCCGCCAGCAAGGAAGATTTCTTTCGCGATTGCGACATCCTCAGCCTGCACATGCGCCTCAAGGACGCGACCAAGGGCATCGTCAGTCAGGCGGACCTGGAGCTGATGAAGCCCACGGCGCTTCTGGTCAACACGTCGCGCGCGGGCCTGATCCAGCCGGGGGCGCTGGCGGCGGCGCTCAAGGGTGGCCGCCCCGGCATGGCGGCGGTCGATGTGTTCGATCATGAGCCGGTAACCAAGGGCGCCGAGCCCCTGGTCGACATGCCCAATGTGATCTGCACGCCGCATATCGGCTACGTCACCGTCGACGAATGGGAAATTCACTTCACGGACATCTTCGACCAGATCGTGGCCTTCGACAAAGGTGCCTCCATCAACGTGGTCAACCCCGAGGTTCTGACGGGCTAGGGCCCACGACAGCAATAAGGAATGGCCATGGCCAATCTGATATCCCGTGACTGGGTGCCGACTGACTGCGAAGCGCTGGTGCGCCGGATCGCCGACGCCACGGCGACGGACGGGACCGACGCGGTTGCCGCCCGCATCGACACCCTGATCGCCCGCAACCGCGACATTCACGACGCCGAATGCTTCAATCTGAACCCGGCGACCAATGTCATGAATCCCAAGGCGGAAGCGGCGCTGGCCTCCGGCCTGGGCGCGCGGCCGTCGCTCGGCTACCCGGGCGCCAAATACGAAATGGGGTTGGAAGCGATCGAGGAGATCGAAGTCATCGCCGCCGAACTGGCGGCCGAGGTGTTCCGGGCGAATTTCGCGGAAATCCGCGTCGCCTCGGGTGCCCTGGCCAATCTCTACGCCTTCATGGCGACCTGCCGGCCGGGCGACGCGATCATCGCGCCGTCGTCCGAGATCGGCGGGCACGTCACCCATCACGGGGCGGGCTGCGCCGGGCTGTTCGGATTGACGACGCACCCGGCCCCGGTCGATGCCTCGGGCTACACGGTCGATCTCGACGCCTTGCGTAAACTTGCCCGGGACGTGCGGCCGAAATTGATCACCATCGGCGGCAGCCTCAACCTGTTCCCGCACCCTGTCGCCGAGATCCGCGCCATCGCCGACGACGTCGGGGCCAAGGTATTGTTCGACGCGGCCCATCTCTGCGGCATGGTCGCGGGCGGCACCTGGCCCGACCCCCTGGCCCAGGGCGCCCATCTGATGACCATGAGCACTTACAAAAGCTTAGGGGGACCCGCGGGCGGGCTGATCGTGACCAACGACGCGGACTTGGCGGAGCGGCTGGACGCCATCGCGTTCCCGGGAATGACCGCCAACTTCGACGCGGCCAAATCAGCGGCGTTGGCCATTACCTTGCTGGATTGGCGGGAATTTGGCCGGGCTTATGCCGATGAAATGGTGGCCACCTCCAAGGCATTGGCCTCGGCCCTCGATGACGAGGGCGTGGCCCTGTTCGCCAAAGATCGGAGCTTCACCAATTCCCATCAACTCGCGGTCCTGGCGGCCCCTTATGGCGGCGGGCAGGCGGCGGCCAAGAAGCTGCGCCGGGCGGGCTTTCTCGCCTGCGGCATCGGCCTGCCCGTGGACTCGGTTGCGGGGGATTTGAACGGGCTTCGCATCGGCACGCCGGAACTGGTGCGCCGGGGCATGACCGTGGCGGACATGCCGCGCCTGGCCCGCCAGATCGCGCGGGCGCTTAACGCCAACGATCCGGACGCCCTGGCGCCGGAGGTCCGCGCGTGGCGGGAAACCTTTAACGGGATCAAGTTCATCCGATCCTGACAGGCTGGGATCAGAACGGCCAGAACAGCAGGATCGCCGGCGCGGCGACCACCAGCACACCCCCCTGCAAGGGCAGGCCCAAACGCCAGTAATCACCGAAGGCATAGCCGCCGGGACCCATGACCAGGGCGTTGTTCTGATGCCCGATGGGCGTGACGAAGGCGCAGCTGGCGGCCACGGCGACGCTCATCAGCATGGGGTCGGGGTCGACGCCCAGGCGTTGCGACAGGGTGAGCGCCACGGGCCCCATGATCACGGCCGTGGCGGCGTTGTTGAGCACCGCCGAAAGGGCCATGGTCACGGCCATCAACAGGGTCAGCACGGCAAGCGGGTTGAGCGGCAGGGGGCTGTCCAAAATGCCCTGGGCGATCAGCCCCGTGGTGCCGGTGGCATCGAAGGCGTCGCCGACGGGGATCAGGGCCCCGATCAAGACGACCACGGGCCAGTCGATGCCGTCGTAGATTTCCCGCACGGGCAGGATGTTGAGCACCACCATGGCCACGGCGGCAAGGCCGAGAGCAATCGTGATCGGCATGATGTTGAAGGTCGCGAGCGCCACGGCGGCGGCGAAGATGGCGATGGCCATGCGGGCGTGGCGGTGACTGGCCTCGCCGAACTGGATGCGTTCCTGCAGGGTCAAGCAGCCCATACGGGCCATCAGATCGGGCATGTGATCACGCGGACCGTAAAATAACACCAGATCACCGGGACGGAACTTGAACTGGCCCATGCGGCCGCGAAACGCCCGGCCCTGGCGTGACACGGCCAGGATGTCCGTGTCGTAGCGCGAACGCAGGCGCAGCGACAAAAGCTCGCGCCCGATCATGCGTGACCCCGGGCGCACAACGGCTTCGGCGAGGTCCATGTCCTCGTCGATCATGTTTTCCGACTTGGTGCCCTTCATGGTGCCGACCTTGAGGTCCATGGCCGTGGTCAGGCGGTCCAGTCCCTCGGACGAGGATTCCAGCAGAAGTTTGTCGCCGACCTTCAGCCCGTCGCCCTGCGGCAACTTGGCCATGCGCCGGCCGCGGCGGATGATGTTGACGATCAGCACGTCGCAATCGGTCGCCAGCATGCGCAATTCGCCCCGAGTCATGCCGACGGCGTCCGTGCCTTTGACCACGGTCGCCTCTGTCACGAACTTGTCGATGCCCATGTGATCGCGGGTGGCGTCCTGCACCAGGCGGCGTGTGGGGATCAGGAACCGCGCCGAAACCGCCAGAAAAGCGACCCCGATGCCGGCAACCAGAATGCCGACGGGCGTGAAGTCGAACATGCCGAAGGGTTCGCCCGTCACCTTGGCGCGAAAGGCGGCGATGATGATGTTGGGCGGCGTGCCCAGAAGGGTGATCAACCCACCCAGGATGGTCGCGAAGGACAGCGGCATGAGTACCCCCCCCGCGTGGTACTTGGTTTTCAGGGTCGTCTGGATCGCCGCCGGCATGAGCAGGCCCAGCGCCGCCACGTTGTTCATGACCGACGACATCAACGCCCCCAGGCCCGACAGCACGGCAATATGCCGCGCCATGCCGGTGGCCGACCGTTCAATGAGCCGGGCCAGGATTTCCGACGCCCCGGTGCGCGCGAGGGTATGGCTGAGCACCAGGATCGCGGCCACCGTGATGGTCGCCGGATGGCCGAAGCCGGAAAAGGCCTCGCGCGCGGGAACCAGTCCCAGGACGACGGAAGCCAGCAGCACGCTGAAGGCGACCACGTCGTAGCGCCAGCGGTCCCAGACGAACAACGCCAGGGCCGCCACGATCAGTCCGACAATGGTCATCTGGTCAAGGGTCATGCGCACTCACTCGGCTTTCATCGCAGGTGCCGTTTAGTGAGTGTGCGGTTCCGAAAGCCAAATTGAAAGGGGGCAATGGCGGTGCGGCCCACATGGCTGGCACAAAAAAGGAGGGCGGCCCTTTTAGGGGCCGCCCGTCAGTTTGCCTATCTACTTCACAAGTAGGGAGATGGCGCCGTTCCGCCCCGTTTCGCCGGCAGGGGGGCTCGCCGGCGGGGGACCGAAGTCCCTGGGGCGCCGCTGGCAACCAAGCGGCACATCGGTTGTGTCAGCAGGGTGCGGGAACACCAGCCCGAGAGGTCCGGGCCGGGCGGTTGCCGATCGGCGAATGGCGGAACATCCGGCCGATCACATCGCGGACGGCTTCGGCCCGAAGTTGCCGGCCCCGGCGCACGCCGGCTTCCATCTCCGCGTGACGAATGGCATTTCTCAGGTCAAGCGGTGTCATGGGCATGGTCGTTCTCCTCAAATCCGGATCAACGCGAAACGCGTCACCGACTGTTGAGCAAAACTTAACATTTGCGGATTTGATTGATAATTATGATAAACGGATTATGATTTGTGAAATTTATTCACTAAAAATTCGGTTTGGGAGACGATATGGACCGGGACAGTGAAATGGCGGTGTTTGTTCGCGCGGTAAACGGCGGCGGGTTCTCCGCTGCGGCCCGCGACTTGGGCATCACACCGTCGGCGGTGAGCAAACTGGTCGGGCGGCTTGAAGATCGTCTGGGTGCGCGGCTTCTGAACCGCACCACACGGTCGATCAGCCTGACCGAGGAAGGCCGCACCTATTACGAACGTGCGGTGACCATCCTGGAAGAAATCGATGCGGCGGAGCTTGCCGTGCGCGAACTGCATGCGGAGCCGCGTGGGGTTCTTAAGGTCAATTCGTCAACGGCCTTTGGCCGCTATGCGGTGATCCCGCATCTGCACGAATTCATCGAGGCCTATCCCGAATTGCAGGTTCAATTCATCACCTCGGACAGCATGGTCGATCTGGTCGGGGAAGGTGTGGACGTCGGCCTGCGCATCGGCACGTTGACTGATTCCTCGCTGATCGCGCGGCGGCTGACGGCGGTTAAACGGGTCGTTGCCGGGGCCCCCGCTTATTTCGAACGGCACGGTATTCCGCAGACGCCTGACGACCTGGTCCATCACAACTGCCTTCGCGTCAGTTTCGAGACCACGATCAACCGTTGGGAATTTAAAGGCGCCGACGGCCCCCGCATTATGGACGTCAACGGCTCGTTGGTGGTGAATGATGCGTCATTGCTGTACGACGCGGCGATCGCCGGGGTCGGCCTGATCCGCGCGGCCCAGTTCCTGACCTGGGAAGCCTTGCGCGACGGCCGTCTGGTGCCGGTATTGCAGGAGTACGAGACCGAGGAAGGGCGCAGCGTGTTCGCCGTCTATCCCCCCGGCCGCCATCAGGCGCCCAAGGTGCGGGCATTCATCGATTGGCTGGTTGAACGGTTCGTCAAGAACCCGCCCTGGGAACAGCAAAACACAGGGGCCGGACAAGGCTAGCCGGTCATCGCCTGCAGGTTGTCGTCGAACAGCCAATTATAGGCGCGGTCGAGATCATGGAAACCAGACACGCGATGGTCGGTGATTTTCCGGATGGTGTTTGATGCGGAGCCAAAGCTATCAAAGCCTGCCGGAAGGTTGCGGTTCGGCGGCAGCACCAGGGCCTTGCGTTCAAGACCGGCGGAAACCGCGCGCGGAAACACATCGTTGGCAAGCCAGTCTTCGGAACAATAGAAGCTTTGCGTCAAATGGCGCATATCGGCAATCCAATAGCTGTAGGCGCCGGTTTTCAGCATTTCGCATACGTGGCTGCCGACAAGACGAAAATTTTCCTCCGTTTCGAAGTTGCCGAACCAGAAGTCAGTAATCAGGCGTTCCTGCGGATTATGGCCGATGATCGCGAAGGGTTGCCCGCTCTTCAACCTGAAGGTACGGGCTTCCTCCACTTGTATATCTGATTTGGGATTGAGGCCGGAGGCGGACATATTCATGGGATGGCTCCTGACGTTTCCCGTATCAGGTGCAATGCCCGTGCCAGCCGTAAACGCCCGGTTTCGGCGGAATATGAGGACCGTCTAACCCAATCTGACCAAGACGAACGTCATAATGACAAAAGTCATAGTGGCGGGGCGGGTCGCATCGCCTCATCGCCATCGGTATCGAATGCATATAACGACCGATGAAATATATCGGCTTGATATAGTATAAGATTGCATATAATTTCCGCGCCGATTTCACACTGCAAAGGACCGGGCCTGCCGTGCGGGCCCGATTTCGGAACCATGGACGCTAAAATCCTTTGTCTGGGCGTGCTCGTGATGGGCGATGCCTCGGGCTACGAAATTCGCAAGATGTTCGAAGAGGGTCCCTTCGCCCATTTTCAGGACGTCGGTTACGGATCGATCTATCCGGCGTTGTCGAAATTGTCCGAGGAAGGCCTGATCGCGGTGACCGACACCCCCGGCGAAGGTCATCCGGATAAGAAGGTCTATGCGGTGACGCCGGCCGGGCGCGAGGTGTTCCGGCAATCGTTGGCGCGGGCACCCATGCCGGACAAGGTCCGGTCCGACGCGGCGTTCTTGATGTTCTTTGCCGAATTCCTGGATCGCGATCATCTGAACACGGTCTATGACGATTACCTCGCCTTCTATCGTGCGCGGGTCGAGATCATGCAGGGCCTGGATCCCGAGGGCGTACCCGAAGGCCGGTTGTTCGTGCGCGGCCTGGGGCTGGCGTTTTATCAGGCGGTGGTCACCTACATGACGGAAAACCGTGACCTGCTTTTGAACGCAGGGTCCGGCAAGGCCGACGCGGCGGAATAGGGATAGCTTCATGAAACTGCCCATCAAACCATCGTATATCGCGGCCGTGGTCCTTGCCTTGGGGGCCATCGCGTGGATTTTCTCCGGCAATCTGGAGCAGGCGAAACGCCATTACGGCCTTACCTCCGCTGACTCCGCGGCCACCAAGACGACGGTCGAGCCTGCCCCTGCCGGCGGCGCCGAAAAAGCGCTGGCCACGGTCCGCGTGCGGCGCATGGAAGCGTTGGAGCGGGTGCGTGAAATCACCGTGACCGGGCGCACGGATGTCATTCTTGATGCCGAGGTGACGGCCGAGACAACGGGCCGGATCGTCGAGATCGCGGCCACCAAGGGGGCCTGGTTGGAAAAGGGCGATGTGATCCTGAAACTCGCCATGGACGACCGCGAGGCGAAATTGCGCGAAGCCGAAGCCCGTCTGGTTTACGAGCGCATCGGCTTTGAGGCCGCCAAGAAGCTGACCAAAAAGGGCTTCCAGTCCGAGGTTAAGTTGGCCCAAGAGGAATCGGAACTGGCGCAAGCCAAGGCCGAATTGGCCGCCATCAAGCTGGATGTCGAGCGCACGACCGTGCGCGCGCCCATTTCGGGTTACCTGGAAACCCTGCCCATCAACGTCGGCGACTATCTGAAATCCGGGGACAAGATCGTGGTCATGATCAACCCTGATCCTATCCGCGTCGTCGCGCAGGTGTCGGAGCGGGATGTCCCGAACCTGAAATCGGGCGACACTGCCATCGCCCGCACGGTGCAGGGCCAGGACTTCGCGGGGGCGATCCGCTATGTCGCGCAGCGCGCCGACGAAGCGACGCGCACTTTCCGCGTCGATGCCTGGTTGGAAAACCCGGACCACGTCCTGCGCGACGGCCAGACAATGGAGGTTCAGTTCCGGGCGGGGCGGGAAAAGGCGCACAAGGTATCGGCCGCCGTGCTGACCCTGAACGACGCCGGCGAGATCGGCGTCAAATACCTGGATGAGGCCAACCGGGTCCGGTTCACCAAGGTCCGCATCATCGCCCATACGCCCGACGGCATCTGGCTAGGCGGTTTGCCCGACAGCATGACGCTGATTACCGTGGGACAGGAATTCGTCACTGAAGGCCAGCTTGTCCAGCCGGTGGACGAAGGCAGCCTGGCAATCGGCGAGGATGCCCCCGCATCATGAATGCGCTGATCGACGCGGCTTTGGGTCATGCCCGAACGATGATCCTGACCCTGGTGCTGATTCTGGTGGCGGGCACGATCGCCTATGTGGAAATCCCCAAGGAGGCCGAGCCGGACATCAACATTCCCATCATCTATGTCTCGATCACCCATGAGGGCATTTCGCCCGAGGATGCCGAACGCCTTCTGATCCGTCCCATGGAAAAGGAAATGCGCGGCATCGACGGGGTCAAGAAGATGACCGCCAAGGGCTATGAAGGCGGTGCTAACGTGACCCTGGAATTCGAGGCCGGGTTCAATGCCGATCAGGCGCTGACCGACGTGCGCGAAAAGGTCGACCTGGCGAAGCCGGAACTGCCCGATGACACGGATGAACCGTCGGTCAACGAGGTTAATTTCTCCTTGTTCCCGGTGATCGCGGTGACGCTTTCCGGGGACGTTCCGGAACGTCTGCTGCTCAAGCTGGCCCGTGACCTGCGCGATAAGATCGAGGCCGTGTCCGCCGTCTTGTCGGCGCAGATCGCCGGTGACCGTGAGGAACTTCTGGAAATCCTCATCGATCCCATCAAGCTGGAAAGCTACAACCTGTCGCCAATTGATACGGTGCAGCTTATCGAGGCCTCCAACAAGCTGGTCGCGGCCGGCGCCCAGGATACGGGCCAAGGACGGTTCTCCATAAAGGTGCCGGGCCTGTTCGAAACGCTTGCCGACATCGTCAGCATGCCCGTCGCTTTCAAAGGCGACGCCGTGGTTACCTTCGGCGACGTCGGCGAGGTTCGGCGCGGATTCAAGGACCCGGACGGTTTTGCGCGCATCCACGGCGAAAAGGCCATCGTGCTTGAGGTCGTCAAGCGCACCGGCGAGAACATCATCGACACCATCGAAACCGTGCGCCGCGTCGTCGCCCAGGAACAGGCCGGTTGGCCCGAAGAAGTGCGCCGCGTCGTTGCGGTCGACTTCATCCAGGACAAATCGATTCAGGTCCGCACCATGCTTCTGGATCTGCAGAACAACGTGACCGCGGCGGTTCTGTTGGTCATGGTGGTGGTCGTCGCGGCGCTCGGCCTGCGGTCGGCCGGGCTGGTCGGACTTGCCATTCCGGGTTCATTCCTGACCGCTATCCTGGCCCTGTCGGCCATGGGGTTGACGGTCAATATCGTCGTGCTGTTCTCGCTTATCCTGGCCGTCGGGATGCTGGTCGACGGGGCCATCGTCGTCACTGAATATGCCGACCGCAAGATGACCGAAGGGGCACCATCCAGGCTTGCTTACGGTCTGGCGGCAAAGCGCATGGCCTGGCCGATCACGGCGTCGACGGCAACGACCCTTGCCGCCTTCCTGCCGCTTCTGTTCTGGCCCGGCGTGGTCGGCGAGTTCATGAAGTATCTGCCGATTACCCTGTTGATGACCCTGGCGGCGTCGCTTCTGATGGCGCTGATCTTCGTGCCGACCCTGGGCGCTGTGTTCGGCCGTGCCGGTGGTGCCGCCGATGCCGAAACAGCGAAACGCTTGGCCGCCACATCCGAGAACGAGGGCGACGAAGGCACGGGCAGCAGTCTGGAGGGCGTCGGCGGGCTGACGGGGGCATATCTCACGGCCCTGCGGGGGGCGCTGAACCATCCGGCCAAGGTGTTGGCGGGATCGGTGATGCTGCTGGTCGTGGTGCAGGTCGGGTACGCCAAGTTCGGTCACGGGGTCGAATTCTTCCCCGATGTGGAGCCGGAACTGGCGCAGCTTCAGGTGCGTGCCCGGGGCAACCTGTCGGCTTGGGAGCAGGACAAACTGATGCGCGAGGTCGAGGACCGTATCCTCGACATGCGTGAATTCAAAAGCATCTACACCCGCACGGGAAAGAACCGGGAAACCCAGGAGGCCGAGGACATCATCGGCACCATCACCCTGGAATTCGCCGATTGGACGACCCGGCGCACGGCGGATGAAATTCTTACCGACGTCGAAAAACGCACCCATGGACTTGCCGGCATCCATGTCGACCGGCGCAAGCAGGAAAAGGGTCCGCCCGTCGGCAAGCCCGTGAACGTGGAATTGACGTCGCGCCTGCCGGAACTGCTGCCCGCCGCCGTGCAGAAGGTGCTGGAAGGCTTCGATACCGTCGGCGGCCTGATCAACATCGAGGACGGCCGCCAGCTTCCCGGCATTGATTGGGAAGTGCAGGTCGACCGTGCCCAGGCGGTCAAATTCGGCGCCAACGTGCAATTGATCGGCCGCATGGTGCAGACGGTTACCACGGGCATCAAGGTTGGCGAATATCGCCCGGACGACAGTGACGACGAGATCGATATCCGCGTCCGCTATCCGGCTGAATTCCGCACGCTCGAGCAACTTCACGCGATCAAGGTCAACACCAACAAAGGCCCGGTGCCGATCCGCAATTTCGTGACCATCACGCCGAAGCCCAAGATCGGCACCCTGTCGCGGTCCGACGGCAAACGGGTTTTGGCGGTCAAGGCAGACGTGGCGCCCGGCGTGCAGGCGGCGGAAAAATTGGCGGCGCTGAAGGCATGGATCGCTCAGGCGGGCCTGGGTCCGAACATCGGCGTCGATTTCAAGGGCGAGGACGAGGAACAGGCCAAGGCCGAGGCGTTCCTGTCCAAGGCCTTTTCGGCGGCGCTGTTCATCATGGCGATCATCCTGGTGACCCAGTTCAACAGCTTCTATTCCGCCTTCCTGATCCTGTCGGCGGTCATCATGTCGACCATCGGCGTGTTCATCGGCCTGATGGTCACGGTGCAGCCCTTCGGAATCGTCATGACCGGGATCGGCGTGATCGCCCTGGCCGGGATCGTGGTCAACAACAACATCGTGCTGATCGACACCTTTGACCGCCTGGCCAAAACCGCCACGGACATGAAGAGCGCGATCCTGCGCACGGGCGCCCAGCGCCTGCGCCCGGTGCTGCTGACTTCCGTGACCACGGTGTTGGGCCTGATGCCCATGGTGTTGGGCATGAACATCGACTTCGTCAATCACGAGGTCACGGTGGGCGCGCCCTCGACCCAATGGTGGCGCTCGCTGGCCACGGCCATCGTGTTCGGCCTGGCCTTCGCCACGGTGCTGACCCTGATCGTGACCCCGGCGGCGCTGATGGTGCGGGCGAATTTCCAGGCCTGGCGGGCGAAGCGCCGTGGGCGGCGCGGCGGCGCGATTCAGCCCGCGGAATAGGCGGTCAGTCGGATGTCGGCCCGGGCGCCGGTTCCGGGTTGGTCGACCGGCTTTTGTGCCACAAGTAGGACCGGATGGAGAGCGGGAAGCTGGCAAGGTAAAGCACCAGGATCGCCGTCAGCGCCAGCCAGGGGTCGGACACCACGAAGGCGGCCAGGATCGCCACGGCGATCATCAGCGGCATCATCCAGGCCCGTGCCATCTTCATGTTCTTGAACGAGAATGTGGGCAGGGTGGAGACGAACAGCCCGCCACAGGCGATCAGCACGACCGAAACCAGATAGGGGTTCTGCAGGTAGCCGACATAGTCTTCCGGCACCTGGAACGACAGGATCATCGGCAGCAGAACCAGCCCTGCGCCGGCCGGGGCCGGCACGCCGGTAAAGAAGCGGCCCGCCCAGACGGGTTTCTTGTCGTCCTCCAACATGGTGTTGAAGCGCGCCAGGCGCATCGCGCAGCACATGGCGAACAGCACGACGATGAACCAGCCGAACCGTCCGGCGTCTTCCAGTGCCCAGTGATAGAGAATCATCGCCGGCGCCACGCCGAAGCAGATGAAATCGGACAGTGAATCAAGTTCCGCCCCGAACTTGCTGGAGCCTTTCAACAGGCGCGCGACGCGACCGTCCAGAGTATCCAGGATCGCCGCGATCAGGATGGCGAAGGCGGCGGCTTCCCAGCGTTCGTGCAGGGCAAAGCGCATCCCCGTCATGCCCGAGGCCAAGGCCCCCAGGGTCAGCATGTTGGGGATCATCTTGTTGATCGGCATGACCCGCAGGCCACGGCGCAGGCGGCGCGGGCGCTCGGCGGGATCGGGTGCCTGATCGGGGGTGGCGTCGCTCATGGTATTCCGCTTTCCGATCCGTTAGCGGCGCTGGGCCTTGCGCGCGCTCTCGGCGCCGATTTCGGCGATCACCGTTTCGCCGGCGATGGATGTCTGGCCGACGGAAACCAGGGGCTCGCAGCCCTCGGGCAGGTAGACATCGACGCGGGAGCCGAAGCGAATCAGGCCGAAGCGTTCGCCGGCACTGACCGTGTCGCCCTCGCTGAGATCGCACAGGATGCGCCGCGCCACCAGACCGGCGATCTGCACCACGGCAATTTCGTTCTTCTTCGGCGACCGGCTTTTCACGCCGGCGATCTTCAGGCGCACGCTCTGGCGTTCGTTCTCCACGCTGGCCTTGTCCAGGGAGGCATCAAGGAACGCGCCGGGCCGGTAGGCGAGCTTGACCACCTTGCCCGACACGGGCGTGCGGTTCACATGCACGTTGAACACATTCATGAAGATGGCGATGCGGGTGCGTTCCTCGTCGCCCATTTCCAGTTCTGGCGGCGGGGCCGCGCGATCGATCATCTGCACGGCGCCGTCGGCGGGTGCAATGACCAGAGTGTCGCCCAGGGGCGTCATGCGGTCCGGGTCGCGGAAGAAATAGACGCACCAGGCGGTCAGGATGACGCCGAGCCAGCCCAGTTCCTCGGCGATGAAGAACAGGACGATGGTGACCGCCGCGAACAGGGCGATGAACGGCCAGCCCGCCTTGTGGATGGGGGTCATGACGGTATCCAGGATGATATTCTGTTTCATGTGCCGCCGTTGATGTCAGTTGCGATCGTTCCACCGGCAAGGCCGACGGTTCGGGCGCCCTACATAGCATATTTTACCCGGAATGCCCGGTCGAAATACCCGCGATCTGCATTGCGGGTGCTTGTCAGGGGCTAAGCAAAAAGACGATAATCCGGCAAGCAGACAGGAGACACCCGTGGCTACAGCCTCTTCCGCCGAAAAGACCAAGGCCCTCGTCGACTCTGCCACAACGCCCGCCACGGCCATGCCGTTGGGCGCCATGGGGCTGGACAGTGACGGCCAGCTTGTCCGCAAGAACAATGACGGACTGATCAGGTTCAGCTTTAATTACATGGGCTATCAGTTCGCCGTGCGGGCCGAGGTCGCGCCCGGCCACACCCGCATGCGCATCCATGCGGTGCTGGGCCATCTGCCCTATACGGCGGAGGCGCCGGATCTGCGCACCAACATGCGGGCCGTGGTCCACGAAGCGGGGCGCGCGCTTGGCGGGCGCATCAGCATCACACAGGAGCAGCGCATCCTGTTCCTCGATGAATTCAATTTCGATGAAACCCTGACGCCGCAGTCGTTGCTGACCAAGACAGTCGCGTTCCTGCTGTCGGCCAAGCCCTATCTGGAACTGCTGGCGCTGATTGCGGGGGCAAGCAAGGCGGTCTATGCCCTGCTGCCGGCGCCCGAGGCCCAGTCTCCGGCCGAATAGACGTCGTCCGGCGTCAGTTCGCCGGCTTGGGAACCTGGAAAACCTGGCCCGGATAGATCAGATCGGGATCGCCGATCTGCTGTTTGTTGGCGCGGTAGATGATGGTGTACTGCACACCTTCGCCGTAGACCCGCCGCGCGATCCGCCACAGGGAATTGCCCGGCTGCACGATGACGACCTGCCCGGCCGCCAGATTGGGCATGATCTCGTCCTGACGGAAGGGAATGGATACTTGGCCCAGAACCTTGCCCGCGGGGCTGACGCGTTCGGCCTTCAGCTTGTGGACGCCGGGTGCCACCTTGTCTTTCAAGGTCAGGGACCAGCGGTTTTGGGCGTCGGCCTGGGCTGATCCCAGGGGCGTGCCGTCCATGTATAGGGTCACGCTGTCGCCGGCCGGTGCGCGGCCGCTGATGATGACCCGGCCGGGGGGGGTGTAGTCGACGGCGCTGATGTCGAATTCGATCTTCTGCGGGCCGTCGCCCTGGATCAGGCGGCTCGGCCCTTCGCCTTCGCGGGGCATCCGGATGGCGAGCGGTTCCGTGGTCCGTTCCTCGGCCACCAGGGGGCCGGTGTCGGTGCGTTCCGGCACGGCCAGGACGACGACATCCGGCGAGGCCAGGATACTGCCGTCGGGGGCGACGGTTTCCAGGGACAGATAACGGTTGCCCGGCGGTAGCGGGTCGCTCGGCAGATAAACCCATTCGCCCTTGTCGTCGGCGGTGATGCGGCCGATTTCGGTCTGCCCGTCCTTGATGATGACCGTGGCGCCGGGGGCGGCGCGGCCGGCGATGACCGTGTCGCCCGTGGGGCTGACGCGGACCACGTCGAAGGTCGGCAGATTCGGGTTGCCGGTCCGGGCGGCGCGTTCCGGCGTCGGGGCCGGTGTGCCCTTGCCGGGGGCGGTCAGGGCCTGCGCCGGCGGGCGGGCGGCATCGTCGTCCTTGCCGTCGTCGGGCGATGTCAGGTTGACGACGATGGCGAACGCCACCACGACCATTCCGATCCCGACGATGAAAAGTGGATTACGCCACATTGCGTTCACAGATGCCGCAAAACGGCGGCACTCCCCGATTTTCCCCCAAATTCGATCCTTCACAATTAGTCGCCCGAACGCGCCAACGCAATCGGCATCTGGCGAAACCGGGCCAACAGCGGCCCAAAGTCTTGCCAGCAGCGGCGTCAGGGATCATTTTTCCTGTAACAGCAAAGGAGATTTCCCCTTGGCATCAGACGACGCAAATACCCGGGCCGCCGGCCGGGCGGACAACATTGGAGGGCGGGTATGGGATCTGCCCGTGCGCCTGTTTCACTGGTCCTTGCTGGCGGCCGTCGTCACGTCGGTCGCCACCGGACTGACCGGCGGCCTGTGGCAGATGGACCTGCATGTGGTGTCGGGTTGTGTGGTCCTGGGCTTGGTGCTGTTCCGCGTGCTTTGGGGGCTGGTCGGCGGGCGTCACGCGCGCTTTGCCAGTTTCATCAAGGGGCCGGTCACGGTGGCGCGCTATGCCGTGGATTTCCTCAAGGGACGTACCGTTCATACGGCGGGCCATAATCCGCTCGGCGGCTGGTCCGTGGTGTTGATCCTGTCGGCCCTGGCCGTGCAGGCGGGAACGGGCCTGTTCGCCAACGACGATATCTTTCTGGAAGGACCGCTTGCCAAATACGCGGGCAAGGCGCTCAGCGACCGCCTGACCGGCATCCATCATCTGATGAGTACCGTGATCTACGTGCTGGTGGCGGCCCATGTGGCGGCCATCGCTCTGCATTGGTGGAAGGGCGATAACCTGGTCAAACCGATGATCACAGGCGTCAAGCCAGGCATCGATCCGGCGGTTGCGGACGGGCCGACACCCTGGGTATGGCTGGCCGTGGCGGTCATCGTGGCGGCCGCGCCCGTGGCTTGGATTTTGTCGATTTGGTAAGGCGCGCCGGGACGGGTCCCGTCCCGGCGGCTATTGCCTTCGTCCTTAGTCTTTAGTCTTTTTTCTTGTAGCTGTCGTGGCAGGCCTTGCAGGCGTTCTTGCCGAGGGCACCCACGGCGGCGCCAAGGGCCTTGGGATCGCCCGATTCGGCGGCGGTTACCAGGTTTTGCGCATGATCGACAAAGGCCATGCTGACCTTCTTGAAGTCCGCCGGGTCGTCCCAGATTTTCGCAAGCGCGTCCGTTTCGCCGCCCATGGCGTCGGACCCCTTGGGGAACACGTTCTGAGAGATTTTGGCAAGCGACAGCATGCCCTTGGCCAGCGCGGCCATGTCGGCTTTGTTGGCGGTCTCGCCCTTGACGATGCCGACCAGGGCGTTCATGTGCCCGCCGACGGCCTTCATGACCGCCTTGCGGTATTTGATTTCGCCGCCGTCACTGGCCTGCGCCGTACCCGCCGCGGCCATCGTCGCGACGGCCGCCGCCGCCAGGATGCCTCGGGTCATTGCCTTGAATTTCTGCATTTTTTGCCGATCCTTCTGAAACAAAAGAGTATCACCAATCGGACCTAGTCTGGCATATACTGCCCCGGGCCAGCCTGGACCTTGAATAGACTGTAATCACTCAGGTGCCGCCTGTGAACGGCCAGCTTCCCAGGTCACGAAAAGTTCAACGGAATCAAAACGCTTCGATGTCCGATATTTCCGCCATCTGTGTCTTTTGCGGCTCGCGCACGGGCAGCGACCCGGCTTATGAAAACGCCGCGCGGGCCCTCGGCCGTTTGATGGCCGAGAAGGGCATCCGTCTGGTTTATGGCGGCGGGCATGTCGGCCTGATGGGCGTGATTGCCGACGCGGTGCTGGACGCCGGGGGGCAGGTCACGGGCGTGATCCCGGATTTCCTGCGCCGCCGCGAAGTGGGGCGCGACGATCTGACCGAACTGGTCATCACCGACAGCATGCACAGCCGCAAGCAGCGCATGTTCGAATTGGCCGATGCCTTTGTCGCCCTGCCGGGCGGGCTCGGCACCCTGGATGAAACCATCGAGGTCGCGACCTGGAAACAGCTTGGCCTGCATACCAAGCCGATCGTGATCCTGGACGCCGCCGGTTATTGGGGAGCGCTGTCGGCGCTGCTCACTTCGGTGGTCAAGGGCGGCTTCGCTTATGGCGACATCCAGACCCTGTGGTCGGTGGTCGATAGCGCCGAACAAGTGTTCGATGCGATTGATGCCGCCGCCCGGCCCGGGCCCAAGGCGGTCTCGGCCCGCCTCTGACCCCCTTTTCCCGCCGCACATTTCGCCACGCCTGCGTCTTGCAGGGAAAGAGGGCAGGATATAATGTGCGCCGCAACTTCAATCGCAGGACAACCGGAGCACCGAACTGATGGCGAAAATTCAGGTCAAAACCCCGATCGTGGAACTAGACGGCGACGAGATGACGCGGATCATCTGGGCCTTCATCAAGGACAAGCTGATCCTCCCCTACCTCGACGTTGATCTTAAATATTACGATCTGTCCGTGCAAAAGCGCGACGAGACCGACGACCAGATCACCATCGATTCCGCGAACGCCATCAAGCAGTACGGCGTTGGCGTCAAATGCGCCACCATCACGCCGGACGAAGGCCGGGTCGAGGAATTCGGCCTGAAGCAGATGTGGCGCTCACCCAACGGCACCATCCGCAACATCCTGGGCGGCACCATTTTCCGTCAGCCCATCGTGTGCAAGAACGTGCCGCGCTTGGTTCCCGGTTGGACCAAGCCCATCGTCATCGGCCGTCATGCTTACGGCGACCAGTACCGCGCCACCGACTTCCTGTTCCCCGGTGCGGGTAAGTTGACCATCAAGTTCGAGCCCACGGACGGCGGCGAAGTGATCGAACGCGAAGTGTTCCAGGCGCCGGAAGCCGGTGTCGCCATGGCCATGTACAACCTGGATGAAAGCATCCGCGGTTTCGCCCGCGCCTCCATGAACTACGCCCTTGGCCTGGGCTGGCCCTGCTATCTGTCGACCAAGAACACGATCCTGAAGAAATACGACGGCCGCTTCATGGACCTGTTCCAGGAAGTCTTCGACAATGAATTCAAGGACAAGTTCAAGGCCGCAGGCATCACCTATGAACACCGCCTGATCGACGACATGGTCGCCTGCGCCATGAAGTGGGAAGGCGGCTTTGTCTGGGCCTGTAAGAACTACGACGGTGACGTGCAGTCCGACACCGTGGCCCAGGGCTTCGGCTCGCTGGGTCTGATGACCTCCGTGCTGATGACGCCGGACGGCAAGACGGTCGAGGCCGAGGCCGCCCACGGCACGGTCACCCGCCACTACCGCCTGCACCAGCAGGGCAAGGAAACCTCGACCAACCCGATCGCCTCGATCTTCGCCTGGACCCAGGGCCTGAAGTACCGCGGCGAATTCGACGGCACGCCCGAGGTGGTGAAGTTCGCCGACGCTCTGGAAAAGGTCTGCATCGACACGGTGGAAAGCGGCTCCATGACCAAGGACCTCGCGATCCTCGTCGGCCCCGATCAGGGCTGGTGCACGACCCAGCAGTTCCTGGACGTGCTGGACGGCAACCTGAAGACCGAAATGGCGAAGTGGTAATTTAGCCCTTCGCCGACGCGGAAACGCGCGGCTTGGGGTTGGCCGGGTCGGCCAAGCCGCGCCCCCAGGCCCCACGAAGACTGATTACGGAAAACCCGGGCTTTGGCCCGGGTTTTTTCGTGGTCAAGGCATGCAGTTTTGCGTCACCGCTCCCGCGCTGCGATGCGGATGGGGGTCGGGCCGAGGTGCCGGATCAGCGCTTCCGCCGTTTCCGCGCAGGGCACGGGGCTTTCCTCGGACTCGCTGATGACGATACTGCGAATGCTGATGTGTTTCTCGCGCAACGCCAGGGCCGCGGTCAGGGTGTGTGAGATCGTCCCCAGGTAGCTGCCGGTCACCAGGACCACGGGCAGGCTCAGGGCGGCCATCCAATCCAGGACCGTCTTATCCTCCGTCAGGGGTACCATGACCCCGCCCACGCCTTCGATCAGAAGCGTGCCGTTGTCGCCCATGCCCTCGGCGGCATGGCGGCAGAACCCGACGACCCGTTTGAAATCGATGGCCGTGCCTTCGCGGGCCGCCGCCATGTCCGGCGAAAGCGGCGCCTTGAAGCGATAGGGGGAGCAGGCCACGATGTTTTCGGGGCTGAGATCCAGGCCCTGGGCCGCCAGCAGGATGCCGGTGTCCGAGGCCGCGACGGCCTCCGGATCATCGTCCCAGCCCGAGATCACCGGTTTCACGGCGCGCACGGGCTTGCCCTGGGCCTTCATGGTCCGGACCATACCCGCAGCCACGTGCGTCTTGCCGATGCCCGTGCCGGTCGAGGTTACGAAGAGGCCCTGAATGGTTCGTCTCCCACAAGAACCTTGTCCGCGATCAGGTCGGCAAGGCGGTCGATGTCCGCATCCGCGTGCAGGGCGGTGAAGGTCAGGCGCAGGCGCGCCGTGCCTTCCGGCACCGTTGGCGGGCGGATGCCGATGACCAGGTAGCCCGCGTCCTCCAGCGTCTTCTGCGCCGCCATGGTGCGGGCACTGTCGCCCAGAAGAATGGGCACGATGGGGCTTTCGGCGGCGGGCAGGCCCAGGCGCCGGGTGAAGCGCCGTGCCTTCTTCACCGGCCGGGCGGCGTATTCGGGGTCGCCCTCGATGATGTCGAGCGCCGCGATGGCGGCGGCCACGGTCGCGGGCGGCAGGCCCGTGGAATAGATCAGGGTACGGCAGCGCGTCTTCATCAGGTCGATGACCGCCTTGGATGCGCAGAGGTAGCCGCCGTAGCCGCCGACGGCTTTGGACAGCGTGCCCATCTGCAGGTCGACCGCCGCCTTGGTGCCGCCGGCGAAGGTCGATCCCCGCCCGCCGGCGCCGACCACGCCGATGCCATGGGCGTCGTCGGTCATCAGCCAGGCGTCGAATTCCCGGGCCAGATCGGCCATTTCGTGAACCGGCGCCAGATCGCCGTCCATGGAGAACACGCCGTCGGTGACGATCAGACAGCGTTTGTGGCTGCCCCGGTGCTGTTCCAGCAATTCCCGCAAGTGGTCCATATCATTGTGGTGGAACAGGTGTTGCGTGGCCCGCGACAGGCGCCCGCCGACGATGATGCAGGCATGGCTCCATTCATCGGCCAAGACCAGATCGCCCTCGGTCATCAGGGTCGGGATCACGCCCGTATTGGTCAGGAAGCCCGAACCCATGACGCAGCAATCCTCGGTGCCCTTGAGGCGGGCGAGGCGGGCCTCAAGCTCCGGCAGCAGGGGATGGTCGCCGGTCACCAGGCGCGACGCGCCCGAGCCGACACCCATGCGGTCGATGGCGTCTTTGGCGGCCTGTTTCAGGGCGGGATGCTGGCTGAGGTTCAGATAATCGTTGCAAGAGAACGAGACCAGCCGCCGGCCGCCGCGCAGCACTTCGATGGCGCCCGTGCGTTCCGTCACCGTCAGGCGGCGGCGCAGCCCCTTGGATTCCAGATCCGTGAGCTTTCCCTGAGCGAATTCGTCGAGTGAGCGGGACATGAGCCTATATCTTTTTGAACCGGGCGGACCAGCCGGTGACGACCTTGATTATAGCATCACAAAGCCGTCCCAGGTCATCCGCCGGGATGTTGTAGGCCGGGGTCAGGTAGACGATGTCGGTGAACGGGCGGATGAATACCCCTTCCTCGATAAACCGGCCGCGCAGCCAGGTCAGTTCCTCGAACCCGCCGATGTCCAGTTCGACCACGCCGATGGCCCCTTGGCCGCGTACGTCCTTCACGCCGGGAATATCACGGCAGGGGGCCAGGGCAGGGACCAGCATCTGTTCCAGGGCCTGGACCTGGGCGAGGCGGCCTTCGCTTGCGAACAGGTCCAAGGAGGCATTGGCGGCGGCGCAGGCCAGGGCGTTTCCGGTGAAGGTCGGCCCGTGCATCAGGCAATCCTCCAGCCGGTCCGACTGGAAGGCGGCGAAGACGTCTTCGGAGGCCAGCGTGGCGGACAGCGGCAGGGTGCCGCCGGTCAGGGTCTTGGACAGGGTCAGGATATCCGGCTTCACGTCCGCCAACTGCCCGGCCAGCATGGTGCCGAGACGCCCGAGGCCGGAGAAGATTTCATCGAACACCAGCAGGACGCCATGGGCGTCACATAGGCGGCGCAGGCGGAAAAGCACGTCGGGCGCATGGAATTTCATGCCGCCGGCACCTTGGACAATCGGCTCGACCACGACGGCGGCAATGGTGCCGGCCTCGGCGGTCAGAAGGGCGTCCAGCGCCGCCGCCGACGCGTCGTCGCGGGGCAGATCGGCGATCAGCTGGCCCGGCACCACGCCCTTGAAGGCGGCGTGGAAGCCGTCGACGGGATCGCACAGCGCCATGGTCGCGAAGGTATCGCCGTGGTAGCCGCCGCGGAAGCTGAGGAACTTCTTGCGACCCGTCTCGCCCTTGTTGTGCCAGTACTGGGCGGCGATTTTCAGCGCGACCTCGACTGCGACGGATCCCGATTCGGAAAAGAACGCGCGATAGCCAGGCAGGTCCAGAAGGCTCGGCAGGCGGGCTGCCAGGGTGAACGCGGGCTCGTTGGCCAGGCCCGCCAGCATGACGTGCGGAATCTTGGCAGCCTGGGCCTGGATGGCGTCCACGATATGCGGGTGGTTGTAGCCGTGACAGGCGGCCCACCAGCTGGCGACGCCGTCGATCAATTCCCGCCCGTCGGCAAGCGTGATGCGTGATCCCTGGGTCGCCACGGCGGCCTGGGGCAGGGGGGCGGTCTGCATCTGGGTATAGGGCATCCAGATGCTGTCGTAGCCCGCCTGAAGCCAGTCGGGGGCAGTGTCGTCAGCGGTCATAGGGTGTCGGTCGAAACCGGACCGATGTCTTTGCCGTGGATGCCGAGGCGCCGGAACAGGGCCGCATCCCGGTCCTGTTCCGGATTGGCCGTGGTCAGCAGTTTGGGGCCGACGAAGATCGACCCGGCCCCGGCCAGGAAGCACAGCGCCTGCAATTCGTCCGACATTTCCTCGCGCCCGGCGGAAAGCCTGACGGTCGAGGACGGCATCATGATCTTGGCGACGGCGATGGTGCGCACGAAATCCAGCGGATCCAGCGCGTCACGCCCTTCAAGCGGCGTGCCTTCGACCTGAACCAGCATGTTGATGGGCACGCTTTCCGGGTGGGGGCGCAGGTTGGCCAGGGTCACCAGCATGTCGGCCCGGTCCTGGGCCGCCTCGCCCATGCCGAGAATGCCGCCGCAGCACACCTTGATGCCCGCGTCGCGCACGGCCTGAAGGGTGTTCAGGCGGTCGGCATAGGTGCGGGTGGAGATGATTTCCGAATAGAAGTTTTCCGAGGTGTCCAGGTTGTGATTGTAGAAATCGAGCCCTGAGTCGGACAGCCGCTTGGCCTGTTCCGGCGACAGCATGCCGAGCGTGGCGCATGCTTCCATGCCCATGCCGCGCACGCCCTCGATCATCTTGCAGACGGCGTCCAGGTCCTTGTCCTTCGGCGACCGCCAGGCAGCGCCCATGCAATAACGGGTGGCGCCCGCATCCTTGGCCCGCTTGGCCTCGGCCAGGACCGTGTCCACGTCCATCAGCTTGGCCGCGTCGACGCCCGTGTCGTATTGCGCCGCCTGGGGGCAATAAGCGCAGTCTTCCGGACAGCCGCCGGTCTTGACCGACAAAAGCGACGCCATCTGCACGGTGTTGGGGTCGAAATAACGGCGGTGCAGGGTCTGCGCCCGGTGAATCAGGTCGGCAAAGGGCAGGGCGAACAGGGCCAAAGCCTGCTCCGTCGTCCAATCAAAGCGGACGGCCGGATCGTCGTTGAGGGGGGCATTCATTTCGTTCATGATGAGGTTCAGGGCCTTCCTGGGCGTTCGGACCGGTTGGGCGCGGGGGTCGGGCCGGGATATGCCGACCAAAACCCCTGGTCAAGGAATTTAGCACAAAGCGTCTTGCTTTGGTTGACGGGGCGCGGTGATTGCCTTAAAAAGCCGCCTCCGACGCGGACTCCGGCCCGCGTCCAATGGTTTATTTACCAGCGAAAGCTGATCATAGGAACGTAGAAGTCATGTCCAGAGTTTGCGATCTGACGGGCAAAGGTGTCATCACCGGGAACAACGTGTCCCACGCCCATAACAAGACCCGCCGCCGGTTTTTGCCGAACCTGCAGGAAACCAGCCTGTGGAGCGATTCGCTCGGCCGCATGGTGCGTCTGAAAGTGTCGGTCAGCGCGATCCGCACTGTCGAACACAAGGGCGGCCTGGACGCCTTCCTGCTGGATGCTTCTGATGCTGACCTGGCACCCGCCATGGTCAAAATTAAGAAGCTCGTAAAGAAAGCGCAGGTCAAAGCGGCGTAGCCCAGCCATACAAATTTGCCAGACGGCAAAGGCCCGCGCCCCACAACGGCGCGGGCCTTTTTCTTTGTTCAATTTGCCGTATCCAGCCCCGGTCAAGGTAGAGGAGACCCAGACGATGACCGATATGTCCGTGACCCAGATTTTGTTCCGTGATGCCGAACAGGCCGATGCGCGCGAGATCGCCGCACTCTATCGCCTGGCCGCCGGCGGGGTCGCAGACGTAATCTGGGACGCCTTGAAAGAACCGGGCCAGGATATTATCGACGCCGGGGCCCGCCGCTATGCCCGGGAAGACGTGGATTTTTCCTATCAGAACTGCGCCATCGCCGAATGCCGAGGGCTGCCGGTCGGTCTGCTGCATGCCTATCCCATGCATGCCGATCCGGATTTCGATCCGGCCTCGGTCGATCCGGTGCTGCGTCCCTATGCGGAACTGGAAGAAGACGACAGCTATTACATTGCCGGCATCGCCCTGAAGGCCGATTACCGGCGGCGGGGCATGGGCACCAAGATGCTGCGCCTTGCCGAACTGCGCGCATTGACGCGGGGGCTCGCCAAGTTGTCGCTGATCGCGTTCGAGGAGAACACGGATTCTGTCCGTCTGTACGAGCGTCTGGGCTATCGTGTGAAGGATAGCCGCGACATCGTGCCGCATCCGTTGATCCGGCATGACGGGCGGGCGCTGCTGATGGTGAAAAACCTGGGCTGAGCCTGCTCAGGGCGCATGCCCGGCCTCGAAACCAGGGCCGCATTCTGCAACAATGCGGCCCTGTTCACCGTCGCCCCCATGGCGCGGGCAAAGAGGCCGGGATGCCCCAAGAAAAACCGATCCGACCGATCATTGCGTTCCTGTCCGCCGGGGCCCTGGCGGCGGGCTTGTTGCTTGCGCCGACGGCGGTGCAGGCGCAAAGCGACCAGGACCGCTGGCAGGCCGCAATGGATCCGGCGGACCACGCCCATATGCTGGGCAATCTCGCCGAGGCCGAGGATCATTATCTGGAGGCCCTGAAACTGGCGGAACGGTTCGACCGCGCGGGCGGCTACCTGGAACGCGCCATGGCAGGGCTGGGCGGGCTTTACGTTTCTCAGGAGCGCTTCGCCGAGGCGGCGGCCCTTTACCGTCAGGCCCTGACCATCGCCGAGGCATTGTATGACACGGGTCACGCCCGGCATGGCGTGATCGCGATTTACCGGACGGCCCTGGCCGGGGCGGAGGCGGGCAACGCCCGCCAGGAGGCGGCGACGCGCCGTGCTCAGGAAGCCGCCGCCGCCCGGGTGAAGAGCCCGCCGCCGCCGCGCCTGACCACACCGAATTCGGTGCCAGTTCCGGTCTCACCCTCCGTGCCGGTTCCCGCTCCCATCCAGTCCGCGGCAGTCCCCGTGCCCGTTCCGCCGCCACCCGTGCCGTCGGCGCCGGTGCTGTCCCATTACCGGCTTGCCGGTGCGGTGGTGCCCCCACCGCCCCCGGCCGAGGTCCTGGCGCCCATTCCGGCCGCGTCGCCTCCGGCCGCCGCTGCCAAGCTGCCGCCGGCCGTCGCGGCGGTCGAAGTCAGCGTGCCCGAGGCGGCCTTGCCGATGGCCGTATCGCCGCCTGAGCCGGCTGTTTCGGCCGCGCGGCCAGCGCCAAATGCGCGGAGCTTCGTGCCCTTGCGGGGGACGCCCGTTTCACCGGTACAGGCACCAGCACCATCCGCGCTGCCGCCGGCGGTCGAGGTGGCCGAAGCTGCCGTGCCGGAGGCTGCGGTGATGACCGCAACGCCGCCGGTCGACGTGCCGCGGACATTGGCAGGTGTCCGTCCGCCGGAAGCCGCGGGCCTGCCCCTGCGGGGGGCGCCACCACCCATTGCCCGGCCGAACACCGTCGCCCCGGAAGAAATTGCGGCAATTGCCGAGCCCCCGGTAATTGACGCGAAAACGGTGCCGGTCGTGGCCGAGACTTCGCCTGCCGAGACCCGGTCTTGGAATTCCCGGCCGATCGAGATCGCGGGGCAGCCGGTTGATACGGCAGCCATCCGTGCCCTTGCCGCTGATCCGGCGGCCCCGCCCGAGTTGCTGGTCCGCGCCGTTGCCGAGGAAACGCCAGAGCAAATCGCCCAGCGCAAGGCCCTTGAGAAACGCCATCCCGTCCTTGGGGTGCGGTTGGGGGAGGCCAAGCGCAACATGGGGCCGATTTATCCGGACACGCCGCGTCTGGCTGACACGGAACAGGCCTATCTGGCGGAACTGGAAGCTCTGGAACGCTCGCTTGGGCCGGATCACCCCGATGTCGCCGCCATGCTGTACAAGCTTGCGCGGCTGTATCAGCGGCAAAGCCGGTACGAGCCGGCAGGCAGGATGTACGAACGCTGTCTGGCCTTGCGTGAAAAAAACCTGCCCGAAGGTCATCCGGACATCATCGAAACGATGACAGGCTATGCCCGCCTGTTGCGGGCCAGCGGATTTTCCGAGCTGGCGGCGGCGATGCGCAAGCGCGCCGAAGCCGGGAAAGCGGCCGCGGACTGACGGCCCCAGGGGTCTGATAAACTCCCGCTTTGATTGTCCGGTGACAATACTTCCATTGCGCGTGGCCGGGCGCCGCCGCTAGCTTTCACCCAGGTATTACGTTCGGAGGCACAGCCATGGACGGCCAGGAAACCTTCATCGATAGATTGGACGGTCAGGTGCGCGCCATCGCCGACGCCTGCACGGCCTGCGGTGCCTGCGTGCGGACCTGCCCGACGCCGGGAATCCTGGGGCTGACCGCTGGTGACGGCGAAGCCGTCGCGGACGGGGTCCGGGACATCCTGCGGGACGGCCAGGGTGACGCGGTCTCGGCGGCCTGGGCCGATGCCTGCTGCGGCACGGGCAATTGCCTGAGCGTTTGCGAAGAAGGCATCAACCCGCGGGTCATGCTGGCCATGGCGCGGCGCCGGATGGCCGAGGCGGCACCCGAGGCCGAACGCAAGGATGCGGGCAAGGCTGCCTTCAAGGCGATGAGCCGGGGTGTGCGCGTGCTGTCGCGCCTGCAACTGCCGCCGGACCTCATGAACCGGCTCAGCCCGGCATCCCATCCCGAACGGGACACACCACCCGACATCGTATTCTACACCGGCTGCAACATGCTGAAGACGCCGCACATCGGGTTGTTGTGCCTGGACATTCTGGACCGTCTGAATGTGTCCTACGAAGTATTCGGTGGGCCCGCCAACTGCTGCGGTATCCTGCAGTTCCGGCCCGGCGACACGGCCAACTCCGGGCGCCAGATCAACAGCACCATGGACCGGTTCACCAGCACGGGGGCGGCCCAGGTGGTGTCCTGGTGCCCGACCTGCCAGATGCAGATGTCGGAGGTCATGACCGCCGTGCCGGCCCAGCCCAAGCCCTTCGACAACCTCATGATGCCCGTGTTCCTGGCCGACCGCCTGGACGACCTGCGCCCGCTGATGACGACGCCGGTTAACAAGCGCGTGGCCCTTCATGAATATCCGGGATCACCCGGCGTGGTCGATGCGGTGAAGGTGCTGTTGGGCGCCATCCCGGGGCTGGAGCTTGTCGACCTGGAACACCCTGGGGTCGGCTATCAATTGACTTCCCTCGATGCGATGCCGGACCTTCAGAAACGCCATATCGCCGGCACCTTCCGTCAGGCCGAGGCCAAGAGCGTGCAGGTCCTGGCCGGGGTGTTTCACGCCGACCACCGGGAGTTGGTCAGCCATCAGAACGAATGGCCGTTCGAGATCGTCAATTACATGGAACTGATCGGGGAAAGCCTGGGCCTGCGTCATCCCGACCTGTTCAAGCGCATGAAGCTGATGCAGGATGCCGACGAAATCCTGGCCGACGCACAGGACATGATCGCGCTCCACGGCCTGGACGCGGACGAGGTCCGGGCGGTGATCCTTTCCGACATCCTAGGCGAACAGAAGCTGCCGCCGGACCGGGCCCTACATCCGGCGGAATGACGCCGGTCAGTCCGTCAACTCGAACATCATCAGCAGCGTCCGCTGCGGCCCGAAGCGGTTGAAGTTGTTGTCGGAAATCAGGAACAGCAGGGTTTCTCCCTTGGGGCCCTTGACGGCCTCGATGCCTTCGAAATTATCGACCGTCGGGGGGGCGCGGATATCGGCCAGCAATTCCCCGGACACTTCGGCGCCGGCGCGGATGCCGCTGGCCTTGATGCGGCGGAGGCGCGACCGGGCCCCTTCGCGCGGGGTGAAATAGCGTTCGACCACCACCACGTCGCCGCCGGGCAGGGTCGCGGCGCCGGTCGGGCGGTAATTGTCCTCGGTCCGGTAGATCAGCACGCTCCATCCCTTCGGATTGCTGACCCAGGCCAGATAGGTGCCGCCGCGGCCCTTGCCTTCGGCGATGGCGAAAAGGCTGCCGTCGTTCAGCAGGGTCAGGGCCTCGATCCCGTGGTTGTCGGGGGCGTTTTTCATCTCGGCGGGCAGGGGCAGGGGACTTGGTTCGGTCTGGTTCGGCGGATAGGCCCAAAGCCGGTGAATGCGTTCGAAGGCAATGATGATCTCGCCGTCAACGCCCGGCGCCATGGATTCCGCATCGGCCATGGACTTGTCGATCAAGGGGATTCCGCCGGGACCCGTCAGGGTGAAGATTTCCGTATTGGCAAGGCCGCGCAGGTTGCCGTCGGGGTCATAGACCAGATGAGCGTCCAGACGGTTGCCTTCGTCCGTCAGCGCGACCAGGCGCTTGCCGTCGGCGCTGAGGCCCAGGGCGGAAAACCCGCCGAAACGGTCGGACCGGCTGAGCAGTTCAGCCCCGCCCCGATAGGTCAGCTTGCCGATGACCTTCTGTTCTGGATTCTCGGCGTTCAAGGGGACAGGGATGGACTGAACGTCGACGGTGTCGGCGGCTGCCGGGCCGTGGCCAGCCAGAAGCAGAAGGCCGACCCCGGCCAGGACGCGGTGGGCGGTTCGGGCGATGCGACGGTGCATGGCGGGCGAGGTCCTCTCCCAAAAGGTCATTTTGTTCAGGATGGGGGGACGGGCGGGCGTTGTCCAGCGCAGGTAGTGATAGCTCAGAATCCAGTATCGGCTTCCGGCGTGGTCTTGCGGGCACGCATATGGGACGGAACGCGGTTTGCTTCCTCCGGCCCCAGTTCGCGGCAGCTGCTGTCCGTCACGGTGACCGCCCTTCGTACCGCCCCTTCTGTCAGGTTGTACATGGGCTGTTCGGTGAACTTAGCCTGGGCGAAGGTGCAGTAGGATTCGCGGGAAAACCACATCTCAACCTGGACCGTGCCGTCGACCTGCGGCACGGTGAGCATCAGGGTCAGCAGCCAGCCCATGGCGGTGGTCCTTTTCGGCAGGGTAGGCGGGATCGGACGGGGCGGGGCGTCAGGCTCATGGTCCTGATCTTACAGGGCCTTTGTGAACCCTTGATGACCCCCCAAGCTCGTGCGGCAGGCGTTAGGGCTTCTGCTTGAGCTTCTTTCGGCCCTTGCGGATCGTCACGTAGTAGTCGTCGAACAGGTCGATGATCTGGGACATCAGGAAGCGGCCGGAATCCCATTTCTGCATCAGGTCGGGGCGGATGTGGCGGACGTAGCGGCGGAAATCGTGGCACACGCGGCGGTCCGTGGTCCGGCGGAAGGCGACCATCTCCTGGGTGTCCTGGGGCATGCCGGCGTCGGTGATGTACAGCTGCTGCCACAGGCGCGCCTCGCACTCCAGGTCGATGGGCCGGTCGTGGCCGAAGCGGTTCTTGAGGCGCTGCAGGCCGTGGCCGATCAGTTCGTGCACCAGCACCGCCGCCAGTTCGTCCACCGGCCAGTTGGCGCCGAAGCGGCTGACGATGACCGTGAAGTCGCGCTTGCCGTCCTGGGGCTGAAATTCGCCGACCAGGAAGGCGGCGACGATGACCCTGGACAATGAGCGTTCAGGAAAGGCGGCGTCGTAGATGATGCGGATTTGACCGGCGCTGGACAGGGTCTCGAAGCCCCTGGCGGCGACGGGCGACGCCTGCAGAACGCGGTCGACAGCCGCCTTGATCTTGGCCACCGTGGCGGCGGGATCGGCCAGCGGAATGTCGAAATCAGCCTTGGGCGGCAACTGCATGCCGACCAGGTCGATGCCCCGGTGCGCCTCGCGCAGGGCGGCCAGGGTCATGGGCCGGAGACGCCAGACCGTATCAACAAGGTTCTGCGCCCATCCCGGGGTCGGGGCGGTCAGGATAAACAGGGTGGCGGCAAGGGCGGCCAGAAGGGGAAACCGTCTGGAGGACGGGAGGGGCGGTCCGCGGCGGCGGGCCGAAGCGGTCACCCCGCCCGGCGGCGGCCGCGGGCAGCGCCGGAACCTGCGGCCGGATTATCCTCGTCGAACAGTTCGGCCAGATTGGCCATCATGGTGCCGCCCAGTTCCTCGGCATCGACGATGGTCACGGCGCGGCGATAATAGCGGGTCACGTCATGGCCGATGCCGATGGCGGTCAGTTCCACGTCGGACTTGTTTTCGATGAAGCTGATGACGTCGCGCAGATGTTTTTCCAGATAGTTGCCTGGGTTGGCGGACAGGGTCGCGTCATCGACCGGCGCACCGTCGGAAATCACCATCAGGATGCGCCGCTGTTCTGGGCGGCCCAACAGGCGGTTGTGGGCCCACATCAGGGCCTCGCCGTCGATGTTTTCCTTGAGCAGCCCCTCGCGCAGCATCAGTCCCAGGTTGCGCCGGGCACGGCGCCAGGGCATGTCGGCGGCCTTGTAGACGATATGACGCAGATCGTTGAGGCGGCCAGGGTTCTTGGGCTTGCCCTTTTCGACCCAGTCTTCGCGGGACTGCCCGCCCTTCCATGAGCGCGTGGTGAAGCCCATGATCTCGACCTTGACCCCGCAGCGTTCCAGCGTGCGGGCCAGGATGTCGGCGCTCATGGCGGCGACGGTGATGGGTCGGCCGCGCATGGATCCCGAATTGTCGATCAACAGGCCGACGACCGTATCGCGGAAATCCGTATCCTGTTCCTGCTTGAACGACAGTGGGTGCAGGGGGTCGGTCACGACCCTGGACAGGCGGGCGGCGTCCAGGACCCCTTCTTCCAGGTCGAAGTCCCAGGACCGGGTCTGCTTGGCCATCAATTTTCGTTGCAGACGGTTGGCGAGGCGCGCAACCACGCCCTGCAGATGTGACAGCTGCTGATCCAACTGTGCGCGCAGGCGGGTCAGTTCCTCGGAATCGCAAAGCTCTTCCGCCTCGACAACTTCGTCATAGGCCTGGGTGAAGGCCTTGTAGAGTGCCAGGTCGTCGGGTGCGTTGCGCGGCCAGCGGTCGTCCCAATCGGTCGGTCCGGCGGGTTCTTCCTCGCCGTCGCCGGACATCACGTCGTCGTCGAACCCTTCGGTCGAAAACTCCATGTCGTCGGACATTTCCGCCTCGCCTGATTCGCTGGACAGCGAGCCGTCGGTGTCCATGTCGGCATCCGGGTTCTGGTTCTGGTCCTGCCCCTGTTCGGCGTCGTCATCCGCGGAATCCTGCTGATTCTCGGGCTCCGAAGGTGCCGGTGCGTCGGTCATCATGTCGAGGGCGACGATCATCTCGCGCACCAGGTTGCCGTAGGCTTCCTGATCCAGGGCGTTCTTTTCGAGTTCGGCAAGCTGCGGGCCGACCTTGCGGTTCAACTCGTCGCGCCACAGATCGACGATATGCTTGGCTTCCGCGGGCAGGTTTTGGCCGGGCAGGCGTTCACGGGCCAGCAGGCCGAGAACCTCGGGCAGCATGGCGTCTTCGCGTTCGGTCACGCCGCCATAGCCCTTGGCGCGGCATTTTTCCGCCAACAGAAAGTCCAGGTTGCCGGCGACACCGACCATGCGTTGGGCACCAAGGCTTTCGCAGCGCGCCTGTTCCAGGGCTTCGAACACGGCGTGCCCGTCGGGACCCGTGGGCGCCATGCGGCGATGGACGTCGGCATCGTGATAGCGCAACCGCAATGCCAAGGCATCGGCGACGCCACGCAGTTTGGTGATGCCTTCGGCGCTGGGCGGGCCGGAAGGGGCGGGCAGGTTGACGGCTTCTTCGGTGGCCGAAGCGCCAGAGGCCTGAAAATGAACCTCAAGCTCTGGGCGATTGGACATCGCCTTGACCGCGGCCGCCGTGACGCGTTTCAGAAGATCTGCCGGGCGTTCCGAATTGTTCATGTCCTATGGCCCCGATTCCCGTCCGGATACGGCCCGGACGGGCGTGGGTGTCCTATTGCAGCACCGCGCGCATGGCGGAATCGGGAAGTTCCTCGCCCATGCAGCGCTGATAGTATTCTGCCACGACCGGGCGTTCGATTTCGTCGCACTTGTTGAGGAACGTCACCCGGAAGGCATAGCCCGCGTCATTGAAGATACGGGCGTTTTCAGCCCAGGTGATGACCGTACGCGGTGACATGACGGTCGAAATGTCGCCGTTCATGAAGCCCGAACGGGTCAGGTCGGCCAGTTCGACCATGGCGCTGACCTGTTCCTTGCCTTGTTTGGAGGCATAGTCCGGCACCTTGGCGCAGACGATTTCAACTTCCTCGTCATGGGGCAGGTAATTGAGGGTCGACACGATGCTCCAGCGGTCCATCTGACCCTGGTTGATCTGCTGGGTGCCGTGGTACAGGCCCGTGGTATCGCCGAGGCCGACCGTATTGGCGGTCGAGAACAGGCGGAAATAGGGATGGGGCTTGATGACCTGGTTCTGGTCCAGCAACGTCAGTTTGCCGTCGACTTCCAGCACACGCTGGATCACGAACATCACGTCCGGGCGGCCGGCATCATATTCGTCGAACACCAGGGCCGTCGGATTGCGCAGCGCCCAGGGCAGGATGCCTTCGCGGAATTCGGTGACCTGCTTGCCGTCGCGCAGGACAATGGCGTCCTTGCCGATAAGGTCGATACGGGAAATGTGGCTGTCCAGGTTAACCCGGATGCACGGCCAATTGAGGCGCGACGCGACCTGTTCGATATGGGTCGACTTACCCGTGCCGTGATAGCCCTGAATCATGACGCGCCGGTTGTAGGCAAAGCCGGCCAGGATCGCGAGCGTCGTTTCGCGGTCGAAGCGGTAGGCTTCGTCGCGTTCGGGGACATGTTCCTCGGCTTCGGAGAAGGCCGGGACTTCCATGTCGCTGTCGATGCCGAAGGTCTGGCGCACGGAGACGGTGACGTCCGGCACCTGATGGGCCGCATCGATCCCGGGGGTGGCGGTCGATTCCAGAGTTGTCATGCAAATGTTCCAGTTTCTTGAGGCCGCCCCGACGGACGCGGGGCGAAGATCGGTCATGTTTGGCAAACGTCGTAGGGGTTAAGCGGCGGGCCGTCAAGGGCCGAGAAAGTCCAATAACGCCTCATAGGCCTCGGTGACTTTCTTGAATTCTTCCTCCGCCGCCTTGGTGCCGCCGTTGGCGTCCGGATGATGGCGCTTCACCAGTTCCTTGTATCTGGACTTCACGTCGTCAATGGTCACCGGGATTTCAAGGCCAAATACGGAAAGGGCCCGTGAGGTCTTTGGGTCGGTCTTGCGCGCGTCGGTCGCGCGCGGGTCCGCCTGGGGGCCTTGTGACCGCGCATTGGCGTCACGAATCGCGTCGTCATTGCCGAAGGGGTTGAAAATGCGTGAACGGGTGAACTTGGGGGCATCGCCAGCCCCCAGTTTCCAGGTCGGTCGCTGCCATACGGTGTCGTTGCGCACGTCCGCCTCGACCTGATCTTCGTCCATGCCTTTGTAATAGTTCCAGTTGCGGTTGTACTCCCGGACATGGACCAGGCAGAACCAACGGTATTCGTTCAAGGCATCACGGGACCGCGGCGCCTTGAATTCGGCATGGCCGTCGCATCCGGGCCATTCACAGACCGACTCCGCTTGGCGGGATTCGCGATTTTTAAGCAATTCACCCATGACGACACTATGCGCGTGCCCTTTGTTTCAGACAAGACATGTGGATGTTACGGGGGCGAAAATGCACCCGGATTCCGTCGTTATCCGAAGGGTTGAAAAACAGACATATAACCTTCGTCTAACTTGAATTACCTTGCGTTATCCCTAATTCTGAAGGCAGTGAGCGGATGATTCCGCCATAACGTCGGTAATTTGGCGCCTTCATGTGGCGTCTGTGAACCGGTGGGGGAAAGTTTTGGAGGCGGCAGTGCGATTTGTTCTGCTGGGGTGACAGGCGTAATGCGAGTATAATAATCGCCACATACAATAAAAGAGGGTGTCAATCGGACTATGCAAAGCAAACTTATAAGCCGAAACGTGACCGTCAACGGCCGCAGAACCAGCCTGCGGCTTGAAAACGCAACGTGGGATGCTTTGGATCAAATCTGTGAATGCGAAAAGACGACCGTTCACGAGCTCTGCTCGATGATCGAAAGCGTTCGCTTCGGCTCGTCCCGAACATCAACGGTGCGGGCCTTCATCGTGACCTATTTCCGTCTGGCGGCGAACCGTACCAGCATCGAAGTTGGAATTGCCGACAAGGCCCTGACGGCCTTCAAGACGACTTGACGTCCGGGCCGGGTCAGCCGGCCTTCTTTCCTTCGGCCCCGGCGGGGCCATCACCATCTTCTTCATAGAATTCGGGCCAACGAACCTTAACCACAGGGCCGTTGCTGCGAAACGCATAGCAAGTATCAATCAAGGGTGATTTCTTGCCGGGGCCGGGTTCACCCCGCTTCTTGCGGGCGGGAAAAATGGTCTGGAATGCGGTCACCGCCATGGGCCCCATCACGAGGTCGCGCAGATGGGTGCAGCCGTGCACGCCGCCCATGGCTTCGGCCACGGCCCTGCGCCAGCCCGGCCCGACTTTCAATCCGACCAACTTGGAAAATGCCTGGGCGACGTCGCCGCACATGGAAAACGGGCTCGATTCCGTCGATGCTTCGGCGGCCGCGACCACCATGTCGCCGGTCAGGGTCAGGCGGATGAGCATGTCGTGAATGGGCTCGCCCGCCGCGATGCCGCCGCGATCATGGTTTTCAAAGGTATAGGTCTTGGTATCGGTCAGGCGGCCTTCGATGTCCCACAGGCCATCGTCGCGCTCAAAGCCGAGACATTTAATGTCACGGGTGTGGATATGCTTGCGGGCGGCGGGTTTGCTGAGGGGCATGGGCGGGTTTCCTGTTAGGCGAGTTGAGGCCGCCGCTGGGAAGCGGGCGGGGCGTATCGTCCGATGACTTTATCGGCTGTCGGCCACGGGCGGCAAGAGATGCGGCGGGCCGCTGGCGGGCCCCCATGAAAAATAATTTATCTCAATAGATTAGGCGCTGTACCGATCGCCAAAAACGAAGGCTTCCGTCTCGCGGATGTTCTCTTCCAAGCCTTCCTTGACGGCTTCGTAAAGATCTCGGATCGACACCATGGCGACGCATTTGCCGTCCTCGCCCACAACCGGAAGGTGGCGATAGCGGCGGGTCAGCATCAGTTCAAGCGCGTCCGAGGCCCGGTCGTTCGGCGCCAGGGTATCCGGATTGGCGGTCATGATGTCGCCGACCTTGATTTCGCTGGGGCGTTTGTTTTCCGCCACCACACGGCGGGACAGGTCACGTTCCGTCAAAATGCCGATCAACGCCTTGTTTGTATCCAACACGATGATCGCCGCGACATTGGCCGCAGTCATGTCCTTGGCGGCCTGTTCCGCCGTGGCGTCGATGGTGGTCGCTGTCAGTTCCGTGCGCTGAACGATGTCCGGAATAATCTTGCGCTGCATCGGACGTTTCCTCTCGTTGACCGTGTTACCCGGACGTTTGCCGGGCTTTGCCACGGTGCGACAATTGTTGCGTCATTGTACGGGAATTGCACCGCCGGGTTAAGAATTAACGGATGCTCATGTTAACCGTTAACCGGCCGATACATCGGGGCGCGATCATGCATCCCGTCTTGGGGCGGCAGGTCAGTCGGTGGCTTCGCCGGGTTTGGGCGGGGTCACGCGCAGGCGGGTGATTTGATGACGCTGACGGGCCACGATGTCGATGCGGAAACCGAACAGGCGGAATGACTGGCCGACCTCGGGAATGCGCCGGGCTTCGTGCAACACCAGACCCGCGACGGTCGCGGCTTCTTCGTCGGGCAGGCGCCATTCATACTGGCGGTTGAGGTCGCGGATCGTCACCGTGCCGTCGACCAGATACGATCCGTCGTTCTGGGGTTCGACCCCGGCGACGCTCAGGTCGTGCTCATCGTCGATGTTCCCGACGATTTCCTCGATGATGTCCTCAAGGGTCACGATGCCCTGCAGGCTGCCGTATTCGTCGACGACCAGGGCGAAATGCTCGCGCCGTTCACGGAACGCTTCCATCTGATCTAGCAGCGGTGTGGTCTCCGGAATGAACCAGGGTTCGGCGGCAATTGCCTTGATGTCGAGATTCGAAAGGTCTTCTCCGGCGGCGTTGACGGCGCGGAACAGGGCCTTGGCATGCAGAACGCCGATGATGTTGTCCGGCTCGTCCCGCCACAGGGGGACACGAGTATAGGGGCCGTCAAGTACGGCCGCGATCAGTTCCGCCGCGGGCAGGCCGGCGTCCAGGGTGTGCACGCTGGACCGATGGATCATGATTTCCCCGACTTCGACGTCGGCCAGGTCGAGGACGTTGCGCAGCATCACCCGCTCAAGGCCCGTTTCCTCGTCGCCGGTGTGCAGTTCGATGGCGCCGCGCAGTTCTTCCTCGGGCTCGTGTTCGGCATCGTCGGACGCGCGGATGTCGATGCCGCACATATGAAACAGGCCGCGCACGATAAGCTCGACCGTGCGCGTTATCGGCGACAGAAAGGCGACCAGTATCCTGACCGGCGTGCTGACCGCGAGGGCCACCGTGTTGGCGTTTTTAATGGCGTAGGTCTTCGGCATGACTTCGGCGAAGATCAGCACCAGAAGGGTCATGACCAGGGTCGCATAGGCGACACCGGCCTCGCCGAAATAGGTGATCAGCAGGCTGGTCGCCAGCGACGAGGCCAGGATGTTGACCAGGTTGTTGCCGAGCAGGATGGCGCCGATCAGGCGCTCCTTCTGGTCATACAGCCGGTTGACCACCGCCGCCCGCTTGTCGCCGCCCTGTTCCAGACGGTGCATCAGCGGTTGCGAACTGGCGGTCAATGCCGTTTCCGAGCCCGAAAAGAACGCCGACATCAAAAGCAGGAAAAAGATGATGATCAGGCTTGTTTCGTCTTCCATGACTTCCGCTCATTCAATGTGCCGGGTGGTGCCTTGGGCGCGCCGGCGGGTGGGCCCGGGTCAGCCCCGGGCACTGAGGAATTCGTTGAGGACATCGGCCACCGGGCCGGTCGGCACGTCGTGTTCGATGAACGCCTCGCCGATGGCCCGGGCCAGGATGAAGGTCAGCTTGCCGTCCTCGGTCTTCTTGTCCTTCATCATGTGCCCCAGCAGGCGGTCCGCCGTCCAGCCGCGGGTGTCGAGGCGCGAGAGGTCGCCCGGCAGGCCGGTGGCGTCAAGGTGGGCGCGAAGCCGCGCCGCGTCGTTGCCTTTGCAATGCCCCAGGCGGTTCGCCAGGGTCAGTGCCATGACCATGCCGATGGCCACGGCTTCGCCGTGCAGCAGGCCGCCGCCGTAGCCGGTCTCGGCCTCCAGCGCGTGGCCGAAGGTATGCCCCAGATTGAGCAACGCACGCTGTCCTTGTTCCGTTTCGTCGGCGCTGACGATGCGCGCCTTGGCGTCACAGCAGGTCAGGATGGCGCGGCGGCGGGCCGCGGCGTCCCCTGCCAACACGGCGGGACCATTGCCTTCCAGCCAATCGAAGAAATCGGGCATGTCGATGACGCCGTATTTCACGACCTCGGCATAGCCGGCCTGCAGTTCGCGGGGGGGCAGGGTGTCGAGCACGCCTGTATCGGCAAGAACCAGACGCGGCTGATAGAAAGCGCCCACCAGGTTCTTGCCTTGGGCCGTGTTAATGGCGGTCTTACCCCCGACCGATGAATCGACCTGGGCCAGCAGGGTTGTCGGGACCTGGACGAAATCAATGCCACGCAGGGTCAGCGCCGCGCAGACGCCGGTCAGATCGCCGATGACGCCGCCGCCGAGGGCGATCAAGGTCGTCTTGCGGTCGATTCCGCTGGCCAGCAGGTCGCCGATGACCTGTTCAAGATGGGCGAAATCCTTGGTCTGCTCGCCGGGTTCCAGAATGATCGTGCGGCTGGCGATGTCGGCGCCGGCCAGCGCCGTTTCCAGGGTCGCAAGATGTCCGGCGTCGGCGACGTTGCGGTCGGTGATCACGGCCACCCGGCGGGACCGCAACACGGGCGCGATCAGGCGCCCGGCATCTGCCAGCAGGCCCGCACCGATCAGGATGTCGTAGCTGCGTTCGCCCAGGTCGACGCCCAGGCGTTCGATCGTCGTGCCGTCAATGGTCATGCTGTGCCGTCCGTCAGTTTTTCAATGATCTTGTCGGCGGTCTTTTCCGGGGTTTCATCGACGCTTTCAATGATGATATCCGCCTGTTCGTACACAGGATAACGCTCATTTATCAATTGCTTCAGTTTCTCCGTGGGATCCGTGCCCTTTAGCAACGGCCGCCCGGCGGCCCGCCGTTTGGTGCGGCGCTCCAAAATCGCCAGATCGGCGCGCAGCCAGACGCTGATCGCTGCCTCGGCGATGCGCGCACGGGTGCGCGGGTTCATGAAGGCGCCGCCGCCGGACGACAGAATCATCGGCGGGCCGTTCAACAGGCGGTCGATGACCCGTTCCTCGACGTCGCGGAACGCCGGTTCGCCGTAGATTTCGAAGATATCCTCGATACTGCAGCCGGCGGCAGTTTCCACTTCGTCGTCGGAATCGATGAACGGTAAGTCAAGTTTGGCGGCCAAGATCCGGCCGACGGAACTTTTCCCGGCGCCCATAAGGCCGACCAAGACGATAGTTTTTTGTTGTTTTTGAATGGGTTGAGAAGACATGGACCTGTAACTTGTGGGCTGCGGATGGCGTCGGGCGGGCGGCGTTGAAAGCGGGGGGACGAGCCGATAAACTCCGGCCTGCCCGCCGCCGCCGGAAAAATGCCATAGTCACAGTCTAGCAGAAAGCCTGAAGACAGTGGCAAACCCCGATCCGACGGTCACCAAGATCACCCGCGAAGACGAATAGGCCCGCCCTCCCGATGAAAAGTATTTCCAAGATCATCCTCATCCTCGCCCTGGCCTTGGTGCTGGGCGGCGGGACGTTCCTGGTTACCTGGGATTTCCCCGCGCCGTCCAAGGACGTGACGAAAGTTCTCCCCGATGACCGGTTCCCGCGCTAAGCGCCCGGTTTCGGTATCGCGGCTGGCTGCCTTCGCGGTGGCGCCGTTGTTGCTGATCACCCCGTTAAGCCATCCGCAGGCCCAGGCGCCTGCGGCGGATGCGCCGGCGGCCCTGCTGCCGGGCGCACAACCGCCTGTTGCTGAGCCGGTGGCCCTGCAGCCGCCGGCCGCGCTGGCGCCGCCGCGGGCCCTGAAACCACAGGCACCCGCAGCCCCCGTTCAACCCCCGGCGGGCCTAGGGGCGGCCCGGCCAGCGCCGGGCGCGCCTTCGGGCGGTGAACCGGGGGTTCAGGTCGATACCCTGGATAAAGTCGATCCGGAGACGGCGGGCGTCATCGGCCCCGACGAAGGCGGCCTGGGCTTCGATCTCTGGCAGGGCGCTGATCGCGCCTATGTCGCGGCCCTGATGACGAACCTGCCCGTGCGGGCACCTTCGCCGGTGATGCGTGCATTGATGCGCCGGCTGCTGTTGACCGCGGCCCAGCCCCCTGCCTTGGCCAAACCGGCTGAGGGTGATGGCGCGGATGCGGTCAAGACGAAACCGGTCAGTCTGATTACCCTGCGCGTGCAACAGCTTGCCGCCATGGGGGACGTCGCCGGGGTTGGCGACCTGCTGGCGGCGATCCCCGGCAGCATCACCGATCCGGCCTTGCTGCAGGTTGAAGCCAACGCCCGTTTCCTGGCCAATGACAATGCCCGTGCCTGCGGCATCACGGCACATCAAATTCAGGCGGGGGGGGGGCCTTACTGGCAGAAGGCGATGATTTTCTGCCAGATCCTGGCTGGCGAGCCGGAAAAGGCGGAAATCGGCCTTTCCATGCTCAACGAACTGGGGGCAAGGGACCCGGCGTTCTATGCCCTGAGCGACCGCCTATTGGGCGGCACGACCGGGGAATTGACCACGGTGACCGAAGCCGATGGCCTGTTGCTGGCCATGGCGCGGGCGGCCAAAACGCCGTTGCCGGCCGACGCCACGCGGTCAGACCGTCCGGGCGTGTTGCGCGCCATCGCCGTCAACCCAAACGTGGGACCGGATATCCGCCTGGAAGCCGCCGAGCGTGCCGAGGCCGCCGGAGCCCTCGATACCGAGGCCCTGCGCCAGCTCTATTCCAGCGTCACCTTCGATCCGGGCGACCTCAAACGCTCGTTGTCGCGGGCCGACGAAATCGGCGGGCCCGTCGCCCGCGCGCTGCTCTACCATTCCGCCTTGTCGCAGACCGTGCCGACGGCCCAGGCCGAGATCATCGACAAGGCGCTCAAGATTGCCGTCGGCGAAGGCCGCTATGGCGCCGCCGCGCGGGTGTTTCATCCGCTGGTATCGAAAATTCCACCGTCGGCGGACCTGTTGTGGTTCGCCCCGGACGCGGTACGTTTGATGTTGTCGACGGATGATCCCACGGGTGCCGAAGCCTGGTTCAAGCTGCTGCAGGCGAGTGCATTGTTCCAGGACGACAGCCGCAACCTGCTGATCCGCATGACGCCGCTGGTCCGGCTGGTCGGGACCATGGGGCTGGAGAACGAGCCCCGTGATCTAAGTGTCTGGTGGCGTTCGATCGCGGGCGAGAAAGACGCCGCCCGCCGGGCGGCGCTGCTCTATGCGCTGCTTGATGGTCTGGGCGAGGATGTGCCGCTCGACGCTTGGCAGGCGATGGGGCCGGTGATCGGCCATGCATCGGCGGAAACGGTCCACCCGGCGCTGTGGTTCCGCCTGTTGTCCGTGACCGACAAGGTGGCCGCATGGACCGCCGAACGCGAAGCCCGTGAAACCGCCGCTGAATCATCGGCGGCCCTTGACGTGGCGCAGGCCGCGCCGACGGGCGAGCCCATGCGTGAGGCGCAACTCGGCACAACCGACGTGCTGCCGGCACCCACCGTGGCCGATGAAACGGTTCTGCCGCCCCATCGCGGCGAGGTCATCCTGATGGTGTTGGCGGCGATCGGCGATGGCGGCACGGCGCGGGCTCAGGCTCAGGTTCTGCGTCAGGCGGTGATCAGCCTGCGCGCCATCGGCCTTGATCAGGAAGCCCATGACCTGGCGCTGGAGGCCGCGCTCGCGGCGGGCCTGTAATCCCGGCGGAAACTCGCGAAGGGAGGCAACTCCTGTCCCGTTACATCAGCCTATTTCTCGACATGCTGGCCGCCGAAAGAGGTGCGGCCCGTAATACGATTGAATCCTACGGCCGGGATCTGGACGACTTCGCGTCGTTCTGCGCCCGGCGCAAGACGGCCGCCGACGCGGCCGGCCCGGATGACGTCACGGCCTATATGAAGCGCCTTTCGGGTGCAGGCATGGCGGCCAGTACCCAGGCCCGGCGGTTGTCGGCCCTGCGTCAATTCTTTCGCTTCCTGCAGGCGGAACGCATCCGCGACGACGATCCGACACAGGCTGTTGATGCGCCGCGTCAGGCGCGCTCACTGCCCAAATACCTGAGTGAGGAAGAGGTCGAACGCCTGCTGACCGCGGCCCGCGAACGGCCGGGTGCTGACGGCCTGCGCACGGCGGCCTTGCTGGAAGTGCTTTACGCCACGGGTCTTCGCGTGTCGGAACTGGTCGGCCTGCCCATGGCGGCGGTCGCCCGCGACGGACGGGTGCTGATCGTGCGCGGCAAGGGCGGGAAGGAACGCATGGTGCCCATCGGTGGCCCGGCGCGCGATGCCCTTGGCGATTATCTGGCCGTGCGCGACGGGTTTTTGGGCAAGGACAAGGATGCGCGGGCGGCCTTCCTGTTTCCGTCCCGTGCGCAACAGGGCCATCTGACGCGCGCCCGTTTCGGGCAGATTCTCAAGGAACTGGCGGTTGCCGCCGGCATTCCGCCGAAACGGGTATCACCGCACGTCCTGCGTCATTCCTTCGCCAGTCATCTGTTGGCCCACGGCGCCGATCTGCGGTCCCTGCAGCAGATGCTGGGTCATGCAGACATCTCGACCACGCAGATCTACACCCATGTCCTGGAAGAGCGCCTGAAGGCGCTGGTTGACCAAGCCCATCCCTTGGCCAAGGCCCCCCTGGATTAGGTGGAGAGGGGCAGTCTATCCCTCAGGGCGGCGCGACCGCACGGCGGTAGAGATGCCAGGTGGCGTGACCCAGCACCGGCAGAACCAGAAACAGGCCGATCAATCCGGACAGCAGGGCAAGGGCGATCATGGCGGCGATGGTGGCGCACCAGATCGCCATCACCCGTGGGTTAAGGGCGACGAACCGGACGCTGGTCAGCATCGCCGTGATGAAATCGACATCGCGATGGAACAGCATCGGGATGGAAATGACCGAATAGGAAAACACGGCGAAGGCGATGAGCGCCCCGGCTGCATTGCCGACCATCAGGAACAGCCAGCCCGATGGCGTGGTGAAGATGTCATAGATCAGTTCGCGGAATCCGAAGAACTGGAACCCCATGAAGCCGAAGGACAGCAGGGCGGCGATGTCCATCCAGAAGAACAGGGAAAACCCGGTGACCAGCGCCATCCACCCCAATTCACGGCTGAACATGGATTTCACGGTTCCCAGCACGATGCCCCAGCTGAGCACAGCACCCCCGTCCGGGGTAGGGGCTTCCAGGCGCTTGCTGATTACATAAAAGCCGCTGGCGATGAAAGGCGCGATGAGGGCAAATCCCGCCGCTAGGGGATAGACCAGATACGGCAGGTCGAAGGCGACCAGCATCAGAATCAGCAGCCAGCCACCGAGCACATAAATTCCCGCGAAAAAGATGTCGTAGGTAGGGGCTGCCCGGAAATCCCGCAAGCCCAGGGCGAGAACGTCGATCAAGTCATTGACGCCGACACGCATAACCTGCGGTGGCGGCGGGCGAGTTCCCCGGGGGACGGCCGGCGCGGCGTCGACGCTGGGGGCGGTCATGCGCTTATCCTTCCAGGCTCGCATCCATCGAGCCCCGTCTAATAACCATATAAAAAATGTGGATTGATGTCGACGAAGATCGGCGGACAGACACAGAATAAGTTGTGAAGGAAGGAACGGGGGCGCGCTTGTCAGCCTTCCGCCGCCACCTTTTCGACCAGCCAGCGCGCCGTGCGCAGCAGGCGCGCGTCATCGTTTCGCGCGCTGACCAACTGAACACCGATGGGCATGCCGTTGGCCCCCTGCATCAGGGGAATGGTCACCGCCGGTACACCCAGGTATGTCCAGGTTGAGCAGAACACCGGATCGCCCGTGGCATCCAGGCCCTTGGGCGCTTCGCCGCAGGTTGCCGGGGTCAGGATGGCGTCGAATTCCTCGCCCAGGCTTTTCACCCAGCCGGCCAGATGAACCCGCATGTCGACGCATTCGTTGAAATCGACGGCGGTGACCGTCTTGCCTTCCTCGATCATGGCGCGCAGCACGTCGCTCAGCTTATCTTCGCCGCGGGCCACGTATCCGGACAGGTAGCGCACCAGATCGGCACACATGATCTTGCGCAGGTTGTCGACGGCGCCATTGAAAGGATCGGGCAGGGTGACTTCTTCGCATTGATCGCCAAGGAATTCGCGCAGTTCTTCGAACGCTTCCTGGGCATCCGGTTCCGCGCGGTCCCAGACCGGGGATTTGACGAAGGCGAAGCGAGGTTCGATGGGGGGCTCTTGGCGGGTGATCTCCGACAGGCGCGGGGCGGCGGCCGGCTTGGTGTCCGGATCAGCCGGATCGTGGCCGATCAGACAATCGCTGATCAGGGCGGCGTCTTCCAGGGTCCGGGCGAACACGCCGACGTGGTCGAGGGTTCGCGACAAGGCCAGGGCACCGGCGCGGGAAATCCGTCCATGCGTCGGCTTGAAGCCGACGACACCGCAGAACGACGCCGGGCGAATGACGGACCCGTTGGTTTGTGAGCCGATCGCCAAGGGCACCATGCCTGCCGCGACGGCGGCGGCGGAACCGCTGGACGAGCCGCCCGGGGTGCGTTCCGGATCATGCGGGTTGCAGGTCTTGCCGGGGGAATAGACGGCCAGTTCCGTGGTCACGGTCTTGCCCATGATCACGGCACCGGCGGCCCTCAACAGGCGGACGGCGGCGCTGTCGTCATCGGGAAGACGGCCCTTGGACAGGACGGTGCCGTTTTCCGTGGGCAGGTCCGCCGTATCGAAGATGTCCTTGATGCCGACGGGAATGCCGTGCAGGGGGCCGGTCGGCGCACCACTGGCATGCAGTTCGTCACAATGGGCGGCCTGGCGGCGGGCGAAGTCCGGGTCGAGATGCGCCCAGGCGCCGATGGCGTCTTCTTTCGCGTTGATCCGCGCGAGGCAGGCCTCGACCAGTTCCGTGGAGGTGATCTCACCCCGTTCGATCATCCCAACCAATTGGGATGCGCCCAAATCCGCCAAATCCATGGTGCCGGTTCCTAAAGGTATGCCAAACCCGCGATGGTTCAGTCTGATGTGGTCTTCTTCAAGGTGGAGTCCCAAAGGTCGTAGAGGACCAGGGCCAGCACGCCGAGGCTGATGACCCAGAACGGCAGCCCGCCCCAGAACCCGGCGAAGCCGTGGGAGATGCCCCAGGCAAGGCCGAGGACGAACGCCGCCACCATTGCGGTGCCGAGGATGCCACAAATTTGTTCGAATACCCTTGATCTCATGATCGGTTCACTCCTGAAATCCTGGCTTGGATCACCCTTGTTTTGGTTTCGCTCATGCCGGCGTTACGGGATGTACTTGCCGAAGAAGTAATCGGGCAGGAACAGCGCAATCCCCGGGTACTGATACATCAGAACCATGACGGCGATGACGATGGCCAGGTACGGCATGATGCCCCTGAAAATTTCCATCAACTCGACGGCCTTGCCCATCACCCCTTTTAGATAATAGGCGGACATCGCCATGGGTGGGGTGAGGAACGACGTCTGCAGGTTGAGGGCAACCAGCATGGCGAAGAAGTAAGGATTGACGTCGAAGGTCTTCAGCATGGGCAGGAAAATCGGTACGAAGATGATCAGGATTTCCGACCATTCCAGGGGCCAGCCCAGCAGGAAGATGATCACCTGGACAAGGATCAGGAACTGCCAGGGCTCCAGGTTGAAGCCGAGGATGAAGTGTTCGATGATTTCGTGCCCGCCCAGATAAGAGAACACCGAGGCGAAGGTCCAGGACCCGACGAACAGCCAGCAGACCATGGCCGTCGCCTTGGCGGTCAGGTAGACGGATTCCTTGAGCATCTGCCACGTCAGGGAGCGATACATGCCCGCCAGGACGATGCCGCCGAAGGCTCCCATGGCGGCAGCTTCGGCTGGTGTTGCTAAGCCGGCGAGGATCGAGCCGAGAACCAGCAGAATGAGCGCCGTCAGCGGCACGAAGGATGTCAAAAGCTGCCAATAGACGATGCGCGGGGGCGGCACGTCTTCGGCCCGCGGCTTCGGCGCGATGGATGGATTGAACATCACGCGGATGATGACGTAGAGAATGTAGGATCCCGCGAGCAGGAAGCCGGGAAAAATCGCGGCGGCGTAGAGGCGTAGCGGCGACAGTTCTGCGATCGCGGCATAGACGATCAGCATGATCGACGGCGGGATCAAAATCCCCAGTGTGCCGCCGGCGCAGATCACGCCGGATGCGAAGCTCTTGTCATAATTGGCCTTGGCCATGGCTGGGAAGGCCAGCAGCCCCATCAGGGTCACGACGGCGCCGACGATCCCACTGGCCGTCGAGAACACGGCGCAGGTAATCAGCGCGGCGATGGCCATGGAGCCCGGCAGGTTCCGCGCCGCCATCTGCAGTGCGTAAAACAGCTTGTTGACGATGTTCGCGCGTTCGACCACGTAGCCCATGAACAGGAACAACGGGACGGCGACCAGCGTGTCGTTCTCCATCACCGAGTAGGTGTTCTGGTTCAAAAGGTAGAAGATCTTATTGTTAAAGATGTCGGCGAAGGTCGTGATGCTGCCGGCTTCGTAATAGGCGAAATAACCAAAGCCGACGCCCATGGCGAGCAAGGTGAAGGCCACCGGAAATCCGAGCAGCACCATCACAATGAAAAGCGACAACATCAAAATCGCTACTTCGGGGTTCGTCATTCTATAACGTGCTCCGTCTCACCAAAAGTCGGTGTGTAATTATGAGAATCAGGCCTGCGTCTTGGCGGCAGCGGCCTGCTGTTGCAGCAAGATGTCTTCGGTTTCCTGGGCGTCCTTGAGACGCGGCAGCCAACGGCCCGACTTGATCGCGAGATAGCAGCGCATGCATTCGGCGACGCCCTGAACAATGAACAGGCCGGCGGCCAGCGGGATCAGGGTCTTGAAGAAATAGATTTGGATGCGGGCCGGGCTGTTCCAGCTGACTTCCTTGTAACGCCATGAATCGGAAGCAATTTCAGCGCCGTACCAGGCCAGGGCCAGCATGCCCGGGAAAAAGAAACAAAAGTATAAAATCAAATCAATGCGCGCCTGCCAGCGGACCGACAGCAGGCGATAGACCACATCCGCCCGCACATGAGTGTCCTGGGCAAGGGCATATGGCCCGGCCATCAGGAACAAGGCGCCGTACATCTGAACCATCATGTCGAAGGCCCATACGGTCGGGGCATTCAAAGCATAACGGACAAATACTTCATAAGAGACCGACAGGGTCAAAATCAAAATGCACCAACCAAAGGTGCGCCCGACCCAGATGCTCAATTCTTCAATGGCATGGATAGTTTTTATCACGGCTTGGTTTCCCGCCCTTGATGGCTCAGGTCTTGAGGGACAGCCAGTTATGGCTGCCCCTCAATACCGAATTTTTTCGGATTGATCCTAGGAAAAAAAGGGATCAGATCAACCGAAGTAGTGCTTGTAAGCGATACCGTAGTCAGGCTGGTTCAGCAGCAGATAGCCCATGACCTTCTTGGCGTAGTCCTTCTGCGAAGCAACCACCTTGGCGAAGAACGGATCTTCGTCGGAGATCTGCTTGATAACGACGTCCCAGGCCTTCAACTGATCGGCCATGACGGCGTCCGGTGTGCGGAAGACATTGACGCCGTGCTTTTCCTTCAGCGCGACCAAGTCGTCGGCGTAACGCAGCGTGTTGTTCCAATAGAAGTTGGAGTTTTCCGCTTCCGACGCATATTCCAGGATCGACTGGAGTTCCTTGGACAGGGAATCGAACTTCTTCTTGTTGAAGGTGATTTCGAAGCATTCCTGCGACTGGTGGAAACTGGCCAGATGGTAGTGCTTGGAAACGTCCTGCATCCCGAAGTCCCTGTCCGAGGTCGGGTTGTTGAACTCGGCCGCGTCGATCAGACCGCTTTTCATGGCGGGCTGAATTTCGCCGCCCGGCAACTGAACAACCGATAAGCCCATTTCCTGACAGACGTTGGCCGCCAGACCAACGGTGCGGTACTTGAGGCCCTTCATCTGGGAAGCGTCTTTGATTTCTTCCTTGAACCAGCCAAGGGGCTGGGCCGGCATTGGGCTGTTGAAGAAGCTGACCAGGTTCAGGCCGAGGCTGCCCATCAACTCATTGAACAGAGCTTTTCCGCCACCGTAGTGGATCCAGCCGAGCATTTCCTGAGCCGACCAGCCGAAGCAGGGGCCGGTGCCGAACAGCGATGCCGCTTTCGACTTGGAATACCAGTAAGCCGGCACGTAGTGGGCGCCGTCGAGAACGCCACGATGGACGGCGTCCTGCATCTGACTGGTCTTCACGACCGAGTTGACGGACAGCAGATCGAGCTTCAGGCCCTTGCCGGCCATCTTGTTGACGCGTTCGACATAGCTTTTGGCGTTTTCAAGAAAAATGCCACCGCCCCAAGCGGCTTGAATTTTCAGAACCGTGGGGGCCGCCGTCGCGATGTTCGGCATGGCAAGAGTAGCAGCAGTCGCTCCGGCGGCAACGGCGCCGCCTTTAAGGAACTTACGCCGGTTCACTTTTGTGGTCGTCATGTGTTTCCTCCCAATTAATAATCAGCGAATAACCACCATCCGCCGATGGGTATAATTTGCGCGATGCTCGCGCGTTTAATGAACAGCCCAAGACGTCGTGTTGATTTTTTTTGCAATCCCCCGGGCTCGGTTACAACCGCTCCCAAGCCATTAGTGGCGGGGAACCGTTATATCCTGTCGGGAATCTTCCCAATACGCAACGCGAAGGCAAGGCTTTTTCCCTGTATGACTTTTCCTGCAGACGATGCGACACGGATTCGTTGAGGTGCACCCGCAGGGGCTCGGATCAAGATTCCGGGCCGGGGACGGCGGGAAATCGGGGTCCAGAGCGGCCCGCCCAGCTGCTGTCGCTGCAAATGCCGGACCGTGGGTGTTTTTCACGATGCGGAATAGCGCGCTGATTACAGTGTCTCAGGCGACCCGGTCGCCGGGGGTGCCGCCGGCGAAATAGGCGTCAAGATTATCGAGGGCGCGGAATCCCATTGCGTCGCGGGTTTCCCGATTGGCGCTGCCGATGTGCGGCAACAGGAATGTGTTGTCGAGCGCGATCAACCGCTTATCGACATTCGGTTCGTTGTTGTAGGCATCAATCCCCGCCGCGAACAGTTTGCCCGATTTCAAGGCGTCGACCAGCGCGTCGTCGTCGATCACCGCCCCCCGGGCGGCGTTGGCCAGGACGGCCCCATCCGGCAGCAGGGCGAAGCGCGCGGCATTCATGATGCCACGGGTCTCCGCCGTCACGTTGCAGTGAAGCGAGAGGAAATCGCAATGCGGCAACATGTCGTCCAGGGTGTCGTGCCAGACAGCCCCTTTTTCCTTGTCCGGGCTGAGGCGGGAACGGTTGTGGTAGTGGATTTCCATGCGGAAGGCGCGTGCCAGATCGGCGACCGTCTGGCCGACCCGGCCCATGCCGAGAATGCCCAGCCGTTTGCCGGTGACGCCCAGGCCGACCATGAAGGCGGGCGACCAGTCCTTCCAACCACCTGAGCGCACCAGGCGCTCACCCTCGCTGGCGCGCCGCGCCGCGCCGAGCATGAGCAGGATGGTCGTCTCCGCCGTGGCGTCGGACAGAACCTCGGGCGTGTTGGTGACGATGACGCCGTGTTTCTTCGCCGCCTCGACGTCGACATGGTCATAGCCGACGGAGAAATTGGCGATGATCTTCACGCGCTCGGGCAGCTTGGCGAAGACCTCTTCCGTGAAGTGTTCGGTATGGCAGGGCATGATGGCGTCCACGTCCTGGGCTGCTTCGATCAGCGCGTCTTTTGTATAGAGTTTGTCCGTCGGGTTCAGGCGCGCGTCGTAATCGCGGGACAGCCGCGCGTGCACGGCGTCCGGCAGTTTGCGGGTGACGAGTACGGTCGGTTTGGCGGCCATGATTTCCTCCCATCAGGTTGTCGGCATGGGGGTACACCACGGCGTCTAGCCTTGTCGAGGGGGAGCCTCCATTGCCGGCTGGTAGATGTCCATGTCGCGCACGGGTTCGGACACCATGACCTGGCCCAGAAGCTCGTCGCGCAGGTCGGTCAGATAAACGTAGGTCTGGGCTTCGGCCTTTTTCTTTTCACCGTCGCGTAGGATCGCCAGGGCATCCTCGATCCCGGCACGCAGGCGCGGAATGATGACGTCTTCTGCCCACAGCAACGAGATGATGCGTTCCGACCAGTCAAGCATGGGGGCGAGTGCATCCGCCGCGCGCCGGTTGCCGGTGATGCCGAGCACCGCCAGACGAAACCGCCGGTCGGCTTCGAACATGGCGGGGCGGGAGCGGTTAACCTCCGGCTTGGCGGCGTCGCGGGCAATGGCATCCAGCGACCGGATGTCGTCGGCGGTGATCATCTCCGTCGCCATGCCGGCGGCGGCCAGTTCGATCAGCAAGCGGAAATCGAACACTTCCTGGATGTCGCGGACGGTGACGCGGGACACCGTATAACCCTTGCGTGGGGCGGACAGGATCAGGCCGTCGTGGACCAGGCGGATCAGGGCGACCCGCACGGTGGCCAGCGTTGCCTCGTAACGCCGGCAGAACTCCTGTTCCGTCAGGTCCTGCCCCGGCGGCAGGGCGCCCTGAATGATGTCGAAGCGGATGCGGTCGTAGACCAGATCGCTGAGCTTGGGTTTCTCCATGAGAAAACTGATAGCATCAGATTCATCTTTTAACAATGTCAGATGTGGATTATAGACATATCAGATGATTTAACCTCTTCCAGGTGCAGGACCCTCCTCATGACCAAAGATCGCTTCGGTAACGACTTCGCGCCCGGCCTCGCCTATGCGCGCGGCGACATTCTGTCCTCGACCGCCGATGATTTGGCCAAACTGCGGGCCGCCTGGGAACATATCCGGGCGCGCGAGGCCAAGGGCGAGGACACGGTCAACGCCTCGGGCCTGGAGCGCTGCATGTCCGTGGAGCCGGGGGAGGAACACCTGCTCGACGACGAGATGGCGGCGGCCCTGCTGACTGACGAACTTCGTGAACTGGGATTGAGGATGTTCGGCGGCGATGGCGACCGCCACGACATCATGATGACCAACCGGTTGACGGCGGGCCTGCTGATCGCCGCCGACGTGGTGGTGCCCGAGGGATCGCACGTCATCGGCTTTTCGCCGACCTACAGTCATCCGGCGGTGCAGCGCGCGGCCAAACACGCACGGGCGACCTTCACCGACCTGACGGACATCCGCGATGTGGAGGCGGCGCTGCGCGCAGATCCCAAACCGGGGGCACTGTTCCTCACGCGATTGGCGGTCAGTTATCAAATTCTGGACGAGGCCGACCTGCGCCGGGCGGCGGACATCGCCCATGGTCGGGGCATTCCGGTGATCGTGGACGATGCCGGGGGCGCACGCGTCGGGCCGGCCTGTTTCGGTCAGCCGCGCACCTTGGAGTTGCCCGTAACGGTCGCCTGCACAGGGTTGGACAAGTACGGCACACTGGGCCCGCGCTTAGGGTTGATCGGCGGCGAGGCGTCCGTGATCGCCGCCATGCGCGCCCGTGCCTATGAAATGGGGATCGAGGCCCGGGCCATGCTGTTCCCGCAGGTTGTCCGGTCGCTCAAGTACTACAGCGACGAAAAGGTCCAGGCCCTGGTCGCCTGCACCATGACCGTGCGCGACGCGGTGGTCGCGGCGCTTGGCGCCGACCGGGTGCATGTCACGCCGGTGACGGCGCAGTTGAAGGCCGAGGATATCCTGGAGATGGCCATGGCGCGCAGCGGCGTGAACGAAGCACCTTGCGTGCCTTACGAGGCAACGGCGGGCCTCGCCATGCTGCTGCTGCGCGATTACGGCATCCTGACCGTGCATTTCGCAGGTATCCCGCCGGGAACCTCGGCGCTGATGTTGAAGTTCATCTCACCCCAGGTGTTGGCGGCGGTCGGCGGGGCGGATGCCTTCGCCCGCGCCATCGACGCCTCGATCGGCAAACTGGGGAGGTCATCGCCGACCCTGCGGCCCTTGCCCGCCTGCTGAAGGGGGCTGAGGCTTCGGTCCCCGCGTTGCCGGCGAATAGGTGGAGCAGCGGATCCGGGGTTTTTTCCGCATTGCGGTAAGCCTTCCATTCGTGGCTGATTTGCCCTTGCGGGCGCTTGGGGGGCTGGTTATGTTGCGCCCGCGAAATAACAATTCATAAGCGGTGGCGCCATCGGCTTCGAAACCCGAGAACGCCGCCTCATTCGGACGCAGGAGATTCAGATGAGCTTTCATATCGTCGAACAGGCGCCGGCGCGCTTGAACCGCAGCGAACTGGCCGTTCCCGGTTCCAACCCCACGTTCATGGAAAAGGCTGCCAAAAGTAACGCCGACGTGGTGTTCCTGGACCTGGAAGACGCCGTCGCCCCGGATGACAAGGCGCCTGCGCGCAAGAACATCATCGCCGCCCTGAACGATCTGGACTGGTCGGGCAAGACCGTGTCCATTCGCATCAACGGCCTGGATACCCATTACATGTACCGCGATCTGGTCGAGATCCTGGAAGGGGCGCCGGGCAAGCTTGACCTGATCATGATCCCCAAAGTCGGCACGGCGTCGGACGTCTATGCCATCGATATGATGGTGACCCAGATCGAAGACGCGACCAAGGTGTCCAAGCGCATCGGCTTCGAGCTGATCATCGAAACGGCCTTGGGTATGCAGAATCTGGCGGAAATCGCCCAGGCGTCCAAGCGCAACGAATCCCTGCACTTCGGTGTCGCCGACTACGCGGCGTCGACCAAGGCGCGGACCACCGTCATCGGCGGCCCGAACCGGGACTATGCCGTGCTGACCGATCCCGACGACGCCGGCAACCGCGACGTTCACTGGGGTGATATGTGGCATTACCCGATCGCCAAAATGGTCGTCGTCGCGCGCGCCAACGGCCTGCGCCCGATCGACGGCCCGTTCGGCGATTTCTCCGACCCGGACGGCTACAAGGCCCAGGCCATGCGCGCCTCGACCCTTGGCTGTGAAGGCAAGTGGGCGATTCATCCGTCGCAGATCGACCTTGCCAACGAGCTATTCAGCCCGTCGGAAAAGGAAGTGACCCAGGCCCAGCGCATCCTCGACGCCATGGACCAGGCTCAGAAGGAAGGCAAGGGCGCCGTCTCGCTTGACGGTCGCCTGATCGACATCGCCTCCATCCGCCAGGCCAAGGTATTGGTGGAAAAGGCGGCGCAGATCAAAGGTTCCTGATCTGTCTTTTCGGCATTTTTGAACAATAAACGGCGGGTTCCCTGGATTTGGGACCCGCCGTTTTCGTTTCTGTCCCCAGGGTGCCAAATCTATAGCGAAAGTAGGGATGTTCATCGCCCGCATAAGGTTTCTATAATGCCCGCAAAATACAAAGGGCAGGGACGGATATGGCGGAAACTTCCGCACAAGAGGGCAATGGCGCACGCCGGGTTTCGGACCGGGAGCGGTTCATTGCATTCTCTTTCTGTTGGGCCGAAGCCATCATCGAGCTCGACAGCGAGCGAACCATCACCTTTGCCGGCGGTATCCTGCCGCTTTTGACGGGTAAGGATCCGCGCACCCTGAAGGGCATGACGATCCTCGACATCATCGCCGACGAGGACCGTCCGTTGGCCGAACAGATGCTTGACGCCATCGCCCGCACCGGCCGGTTCGACAATATCCATCTGCGCTTCAAGGGAGCCAACGGCAATTCCCAACCCCTGGTGACCTGCGGCTACCGCAATCCGGAATTGGAAAACCGCTATTTCCTGGCATTCCATTTGGCCGGCGGCCTGTCCACGGACAAATCCCTGAAGAAAACGGGCAAGGAAGGGCTCTACGACGCCGACAGCTTCGGCAAGATGGCGTCCAAGATGTTGGCAGAAGGGGTCGACGGCGCCGACAAGATGACCCTGGTCGAACTCGACGGCTTGACCGAAGCTCAGGAGGAAATGGACGAGGCCCAGCGCGAGAACCTGATGGGCGCGGTGGGGTCGGTCCTCAAGATGTCGTCGGTCAACGGCGACGCGGCGGCCAAGCTGGGCGATGGCAAGTACGGGGTGGTCCACGGCCAGGGCCTGGACGTGGACGCCATGAAGGCGCGGATCTCGTCCCTGATCCAGAACATCGCGCCCGAAGCCGATGGCATCTCCGTCGGCGCGGCGACCATCGACGCCGGCGACGGCCTGACCGAGGAAAACCTGACCAAGGGCGTGATCCACGCACTCAACGAATTTTCCAAGTCCAAGGGCGGGGCGGTATCGCTCGAAGCCCTGTCGGGTAGCATGGACGACTTGGTCAAGGACGCCATGGAAACGGCGGAAACCTTCAACCGGGTGGTTAAGAAATCCGATTTTCGCATGGCCATGCATCCGATCATCGGGATCAAGGACGGAGTCATCCACCATTACGAGGCGCTGGCCCGGTTCCAGGGAAAGCATGGTGAAAGCCCCTACAAGTACATCACTTTCGCCGAGGAAACGGGCCTGATCGGGGCCTTCGACCTGTCCGTCATCGACAAGGTCATGGTCTGGATCGACGAGAACAAGGATTCCCCCCTGTTTGCCTCGGTCGCCGTCAACATCTCGGGCAACTCGATCGTCGACAAGCGCTACATCGACGGCCTGCAGGATCGCCTGAAGGCCAACCCCTGGACCCAGGGCAAGCTGATCTTCGAATTGACGGAATCATCGCGGGTCGAGGATCTGGAAACCGCCAACGAGTTCATCCAGAACCTGCGCGGCATGGGCTATCCCGTGTGCTTGGACGATTTCGGCGCCGGGGCGGCCAGTTTCCAATACCTGTCCGCCATCGATGTCGACGTGGTGAAGATCGACGGCCCGGTGGTCAAGAACGCGGAAGCGATCGAGCGCGGCCGGGCGTTCCTCACGGCGTTGGCGTCGTTCTGCCGGGAACTGAAGGTCGAGACCATCGCCGAAATGGTCGATACGCCGGAAACGGTATCGTTCTGCCACGCCTGCGGCATCGACTTCGTGCAGGGCTTTTTGTTCGGCCCGCCCAAGTTCGATCTGACTGAGTACAGTGATTTCCGCGACAAATTGGCGGCCTCCACCGCGCCGGGCGCCAAGGCCTCGGGGCCGCTGACCTCAAGCCACGCGACGTCGTCCGCATCGGCCGCGCCGGAACCGGGTGCGTCCTGACAAGGCCACGGCCGATGGACATCTATCACATCTGGTGCACCCTGAAGGACGGCGTCGGCGACATGGCCTTCGCCGGTCATGTGGGCAAATATCTGGACCATCTGAAGGATCAGGGGCACATCGCGGGCTGGCGGCTGACGCGGCGCAAGTTGGGCCTGGGCCCGGAAGATCTCCCCGAATTCCACATCATGGTCGAAGTCACGGGCCTGGCCCAATTGGATGAGGCGTTCGGTCACGTCGCCACGCGGGCAGAGCCCGTGGAAGGTCTTCACCATTGCGTCAACAGTCTGGTTTCAAAGGTAAAATTCGCGCTCTACCGGGACTTTCCCGACCCCGTCCGGAAAACGGGTGAAGAACGGTTCTAGCGGCGATTTCGGCGATTTTCAGCGTCGCCAAGATGCGAAGGCCTGTGCTAGAAAACGCAGATGCACAATTACCTGGATTTCGAAAAGCCCATCGCCGAGCTTGAGGGCAAGATCGAGGAGCTTCGGCACCTCTCGTCCGACGGCCAGATGAACATCGCCGACGAAGTCGGCAAGATGCAGGCCAAGGTCGACAAGCTCCTGGTCACGACCTATCAGAAGCTCACGCCCTGGCAGAAGACGCAGGTGGCGCGCCATCACGACCGCCCCCATGCCATGGACTACATCAATTCCCTGATCGACGATTTCACGCCCCTGGCTGGCGATCGCCAGTTCGCCGAAGACCCGGCCGTGGTCGGCGGCATGGGCCGTTTCCGCGGCCAGTCGGTGGTCGTCATCGGCAACGAAAAGGGATCCGACACGGTTGCCCGCGTGCGCCATAATTTCGGCATGGCCAAGCCCGAGGGCTACCGCAAGGCCCAGCGCCTGATGAAGCTGGCCGACCGCTTCAACCTGCCGGTCATCACCCTGGTCGATACGCCCGGCGCCTATCCGGGGGTCGAGGCAGAGGCCCGCGGCCAGGCCGAAGCCATCGCCCGGTCGATCGAAGTCTGCTTCGGCATCAAGGTTCCCTTCGTCTCCGTCGTTATCGGCGAAGGCGGGTCAGGTGGCGCTATCGCGCTTGCCGCCGCCAACGTGGTGGTGATGATGGAACATGCGGTCTATTCGGTGATTTCGCCGGAAGGCTGCGCCTCGATCCTGTGGCGCGACGGCGACATGGCGGAAACGGCGGCGGGGGCGTTGAAACTGACGGCGCAGGATCTGGCCGACCTCGGCGTCATCGACGCCATCGTTGCGGAACCGCTGGGCGGTGCGCACCGCGAACGGGATCAGGCGATCCAGTCGGTCGGCAAGGAAATCGACAAGCAGCTCGCCGAATTGGCGGCCCTGCCCGGTGACGCCCTGCGCAGTGCCCGGCGTGAGAAGTTCCTGAAGATGGGTGCCAACGGCCTCGCCTGATTTCTCGCCGTCTTCCGTGCAGGCGCCGGCAAGGGTAGTCTCGCAGGATGACATCCGCACAGAAAATGACTCTCTGGCTCAGCGCTCTTGGCGGCGCCGGTTTGGCACTCGTGCTCTGGGGCCTGCTGGCTTGGCTCGACGGTTGGCCGGGGCCGATTCCGGACGCGGGGGAGCGCATCGGCCTTGCCTTGAAGCTCGCGGTCCTGCTGGTCGTGGTGCAGGGGGTGGCGCTGACGCGGCTGATCACCGGGGCCATCGATCCGCTTACCGATGCGCCTACAACCTGGCGCCGCGTCGACATGCGCGTGCTCGCCAATACGGTCGAGCAGACACTGATCTTCCTGCCGCTCTATCTGGCGGTGGTGATGGTGATCAAGGCCGATGAAAGCCCCTGGCTGACGGCGCTGCCCGTGGCCTTCGTGCTGGCGCGAATTGCGTTCTGGATCGGCTACCGCATCAGCCCCATGGGCCGGGCACCCGGCATGGCGGCCGGGTTCTTCATCAATCTGGGGATGCTGGGCTTCGTGATCGCGCGGTTTCTCTGCTGACTGCTCGGGGTTTGTGACTAAACCTTACCGTGGCAGTGCTTGAACTTGTTGCCCGACCCGCAGGGGCAAGGGGCGTTGCGCGGCACCTTGCCCCAGGTCGCGGGGTCGTTGGGGTCGACCTCGGGGGCGGCCTGGCGATTGACCACGGTCATGGTCGCCGAACCCTCGGCCTGTTCGTCCTCGCCGCCCATATATTCGGGGCTGTCGTGATGGGCCTCGCCCTCGTCACCGGCGCGGGCGGCCAGGTATTCCTCTTCCGAGAAGTCCATGCTGAGTTCCACATGGGCCAGCATCATGGTGGTGCGCTCGCGCAGGCCGACCAGCATTTCCTCGAACAGGGCGAAGGCTTCCTGCTTGTACTCGTTCAAGGGGTCGCGCTGGCCATAGGCACGCAGCCCGATGCCGTGGCGCAGGTGGTCGAGGGTCAGCAGGTGGTCCTTCCACAGCTGATCCAGCAGTTGCAGCAGCACGGCCTTTTCGACCGAGCGGAAGATTTCCGGCCCGGCGTTGGCGGCCTTGGCGGCGATCTGTCCGTCCACGGCCTGGGTCAGGCGGTCGCGGATTTCGGCATCGGCGATGCCTTCTTCCTTGGCCCATTCCTGGACCGGCAGGTCGAGCCCGAAGACCCGCAGGATTTCCTCATGCAGGGTGTCCATGGCCCACTGCTCGGCATAGGCCTTTTCCGGCATGGTCAGGGCAACCATGTCATCGATCACCTGGTGGCGCATGTCGGCGACGTCCTCGGACACGTCCTCGGCCGCCATCAATTCCTTGCGCTGCTCATAGATGACCTTGCGCTGATCGTTCATGACGTCATCGAACTTCAGCAGGTTCTTGCGGATTTCGAAGTTCCGCTCTTCAACTTTCTGCTGCGCCTTTTCCAGGGCCTTGTTGACCCAGGGGTGGACGATGGCCTCGCCTTCCTGAAGCCCCAGTTTCTGGAGCATGCTGTCGATGCGTTCCGACCCGAAGATGCGCATCAGGTCATCTTCCAAGGACAGGAAGAAGGATGAGGCGCCGGGGTCGCCCTGACGGCCGGAACGGCCGCGCAGCTGATTGTCGATGCGCCGGCTTTCGTGGCGTTCCGTGGCGATCACATAAAGCCCGCCGGCCTGCTTGACGATCTCGCGGTCGGCCGCGATCTCTTCGGCGATCTTCTTGTAATGGGTTTCGTATTCCGGGGTGCCCGGCTCGGCCTTGATTTCCTGCAGGGCGCGCATGTCGACGTTGCCGCCCAACTGGATGTCGGTGCCGCGGCCGGCCATGTTGGTGGCGATGGTGACGCCGCCGGGCCGCCCGGCCTGGGCGATGATCTGGGCTTCCTGATCGTGGAAGCGGGCGTTCAGAACGTTGTGTTCGATCTTGCGCTTCTTCAGGCGGGCCGACAGTTCCTCGGATTTCTCGATGGACACGGTGCCGACCAGAACCGGCTGCTTCCTTTTGTGGCAGTCCTCGATCAGGTCGAGGATCGCCTCGAACTTCTCGCTGCCCGTGCGGAACACGATGTCGTCCTCGTCCTTGCGGATGCAGGGCACGTTGGTCGGAATCTCGATCACCTCGAGACCGTAGATCTGATGGAACTCGCCGGCTTCGGTCATCGCCGTGCCGGTCATGCCGGCGAGCTTCGGATACAGGCGGAAATAATTCTGGAAGGTGATCGAGGCCAGCGTCTGGTTCTCGTTCTGGATCTCCACGCCTTCCTTGGCTTCCAAGGCCTGGTGCAGGCCTTCGGAATAGCGCCGGCCCTCCATCATGCGGCCGGTGAATTCGTCGATGATGACGACCTTGCCGTCCTTGACGATGTAATCCGTGTCGCGCTGGAACAGGATATGCGCCCGTAGCGCCGAATTGGCGTGATGGACCAGGGCGATGTTGTTGATGTCGTAGAGCGAGCCGTCGTCGAGCAGGCCCTGCTCGCGCATCATCGCTTCAAGCTTTTCCATGCCGGCTTCGGTGAAGGTGACGGAGCGCGCCTTTTCGTCCTTTTCGAAATCGTCGGGGGTGACGTTCTTCAGCAGCTTGTCGACGGAGACGTAGAGGTCCGAATTGTCCTCGGTCGCGCCCGAGATGATCAGCGGCGTGCGCGCCTCGTCGATCAGGATGCTGTCGACTTCGTCGACGATGGCGTAGTTGAAGGGCCGCTGAACCATGTCGTCGAGCGAGAACTTCATGTTGTCGCGCAGATAATCGAAGCCCAGTTCGTTGTTGGTCGCATACGTGATGTCGCAGCCATAGGCGGCGCGCCGTTCGTCGTCGTCCAACCCGTGCTTGATGACGCCGACGGTGAGCCCCAGGAAATCGTAGACCGGCCGCATCCAGTCCGCGTCGCGCGAGGCCAGGTAATCGTTGACCGTGACGACATGGACACCCTCGCCGGAAAGGGCGTTGAGGTAGACCGCCAGGGTCGAGACCAGGGTCTTGCCTTCACCGGTCTTCATTTCCGCGATTTGGCCCCGGTGCAGAACGATGCCGCCCAGCATCTGCACGTCGAAATGGCGCAGGCCCAGGGTGCGCTTGGAGGCCTCGCGCACGGTGGCAAAGGCTTCGACCATGATGTCGTCGATGCTTTCCCCCGCTTCGAGGCGCTGTCGGAAGGTGGCGGTGCGGGCCTTGAGCGCATCGTCGGACAACTTCTCGAGTTCAGGCTCAAGGCCGTTGATGGCATCGACGTCCTTTTGCAGGCCGTTCAGGTACCGGTCATTGGCGGAACCGAACAGGCTCTTGGCGATGGCGCTGAACATTCGGGGGTCGTCCTTGAATGGGTAAATGAATATGACAAGTATGAAGCGATTGTGGCGGTTCCTGGGCGGAATCGCTGGGGAAGAGATAGAGGGGCTCCCCGGTCCTGTCAATGCGGGCCGCCCCATGAGGTTCTTGAAATTACCCTCACATTCAAATGATTGTCACGGCGACCGGTCGGCGGGTAGGGTGGGGCCCAATCCAGCGGCCGAAGGTTCGGTCGTCTTTCAACGAAAAGGATCTGTTTATGACGTTTCAAAACGCCCTGCGCGCAGGTGGTGTCGCGGTCTTGATGGGTCTGGCGCCCCTAAGTTTTGCCGCGGCGCCGGTTCTGGCCGCCGACGACCCGGTGGCCGCCACGGTGGACGGCACCAAAATCATGCGCTCCGAGGTCACCGAGGCCTACAGCCGCCTGCCGGCCGAATACCAGCAGGTGCCGCTTGAGCAGATCTACCCGGCGTTGCTGAACAGCCTGATCGACACCAAGCTGGCGGCCATCAAGGCGCGCAAGGAAAAGATCCATGAAACGGCCGAGTTCAAGGAGGAACTGGCGGCGTTCACCGAACGGCTGCTGGGCTCGACCCTGATTCAGCGGGCGGTCGATGCCAAGGTCACGGACCAGGCGGTCGCCGCGCGCTATGCCGAAGTCACAAAGGACATGGGCGGCCAGGTCGAAGTCCATGCCCGCCATATCCTCGTGAAAACCGAGGATGAGGCGAAGGCGGTGATCAAGGAATTGGCCGGCGGCGCCGATTTCGCCGATACGGCGAAGAAGAAATCGACCGGTCCTTCCGGCCCCAACGGCGGCGACCTGGGTTATTTCGGCAAGGGTCAGATGGTGCCCGAGTTCGAAAAGGCGGCCTTCGCCCTTGATAAGGGAGCGATGACCAAGACGCCGGTGAAGACCCAGTTCGGATGGCATGTCATCAAGGTCGAGGACAAGCGTTCACAGCCGGCCCCCTCGCTTGAGGAAATGGAACCGCAGATTCGCGACAGCCTGACCCGCGAGATCGGCGCCGAGGTGACCAAGGGCCTGCGCGAGACGGCGAAAATCGAACGCTTCAATTTGGACGGCACTCCGGCTAAGTAGGAGGCGATTCAAGGCCTTCCCCGACCAGGGAAGGCCCTTCCAACTCCTTGCAGACGCGAGTTCGACCATGGCCAAGACCAAGCCCAAAGTCTCCCCCCTGGCGCCCGAAGCCTTCCCGACCATTCCGCCGATCGACGGCGTGCGCGTAGCCACCCGTGCCTGCGGCGTGCGTTACAAAGGGCGGACGGACGTCCTGCTGGTCGAACTGGCCGACGAGACCCAGGCGGCGGGGGTGTTCACCAAATCGTTGACCGCGTCGGCCCCCGTGGATTGGTGCCGCAAGTCCCTTCCGGGCGGCATCGCCAACGGGCTGATCGTCAATTCCGGCAATGCCAACGCCTTCACCGGGCGGCTGGGCGAGGATGCGGTGGAACAGGTGGTCGAGGCCGTGGCCGACCGTCTGGCCTGCCGGCCGTCACGAGTGTTCGCGGCGTCCACGGGCGTGATCGGCGAGCCGCTCAATTTCAAGTCCATCACCGACAATCTGGACGCCCTGGCGGCCGATCTTGCCCCCGGCAAATGGGACGAGGCGGCCAAGGCCATCATGACCACCGATACCTTCCCCAAGGGGGCGGTGAAGGAAGCCCAGATCAACGGCACCAAGGTCACCATCGCGGGCATCGCCAAGGGATCGGGCATGATCGCGCCGGACATGGCGACCATGCTGGCCTATGTGTTCACGGATGCGAAAATCCCGGCCCCCGTTCTGCAGGGCATCCTGGCCCCGATCTGCGAACGCACGTTCAATTCGATCACCGTGGACAGCGATACATCGACCAGCGATTCCCTGATGCTGTTCGCCACGGGGGCGGCGGGCAACGCCGACCGGTTCTCCGGCCCCGACGATGCCGCGCTCAAGGATTTCCGGACCAAGGCGGAAGCGGTCATGCGCGACCTTGCCCATCAGATCGTGCGCGACGGCGAAGGGGCGTCAAAGTTCATCGAAATCACGGTCACCGGCGCCGACAGCGACGCCGCGGCCAAGCGCATCGGCCTGTCGATCGCCAATTCGCCCCTGGTCAAGACGGCGATCGCCGGCGAAGACGCCAACTGGGGCCGCATCGTCATGGCCGTGGGCAAGGCGGGTGAGAAGGCCGAACGCGACCGCCTGAACATCGCCATCGGCGGCATCACCATCGCCGCCAACGGCCTGGCCGTGGACGGCTACGACGAAGCTCCGGTGACGGCCCATATGCAAAGCCCGGAAATCAACATCGCCGTCGACGTCGGCGTGGGCAACGGGCGGGCCACCGTGTGGACCTGCGACCTGACCCACGGCTACATCGACATCAACGCCGACTATCGGTCTTGATATGAACCCTCAGTCGCCGGGCGGACGCCTCCGCGTCCTTGGCTCTCGCGCTGACCGCGCGGCGCCCGCTTGGGCTTGCCTCGACGCCTTGAAAAGGCGCCTCGGTTAATGGCGCCCGCGAACCTTCCCGAAGGCGGCTGCTGGGATGCGGAATTCCGCAAATCCCAGGGCGACGTGCGGACGGTCATCGTGGTCGCCGCCGTGCTGGTCGATATCGATGGGCGGGTGTTGGTCGCGCAAAGGCCCGAGGGCAAGGCCATGGCCGGCCTGTGGGAATTCCCCGGCGGAAAACTGGAAGTCGGCGAATTGCCGGAAACGGCCCTGGTCCGCGAACTGAAGGAAGAACTGGGCATCGACCTGACGGAAAGCTGCCTGGCGCCCCTGACCTTCGCCAGCCACCTTTATGAAGATTTCCACCTGCTGATGCCGGTCTATGTCGCGCGCCAATGGAAGGGTGAGCCCCGGGGCCTCGACGGCCAGGCCCTGAAATGGGTGCAGCCGGTGAAACTGCGCGACCTGGCCATGCCGCCGGCGGACGAACCCCTGGTCGCCCTGATCCGTGATTTCCTGGGTTAGAGCCTATCATCTTGATACGGAACCGCTGAGACGTCGGAGGACGTGTTCTGGCTAGGAAGGCGGTGCGCAGCGATGCGGTGTCATCGGAAGCGCCGCCTGACGCCGCCAGAGCGCGTCATCCGCCGCCTGCGGTCGGTTGTCCGGGCTTCCGGCGTCGTCGAGGCCGCTCGCCGATGCCCCGCATCGCCGTCACGTCCTCTCCTATCAGGAAACCCGGACAACCGATCTCAGCCGCTTCCGTATCAAGATGATAGGCTCTAGCTGAAATACCAGAGGTCCACCACGAAATGGACCAGGATGACCAGCGCCAGGCTGCGGCTTCGCCGGTAGAGATACATCAGCAGTACGCCCCAGACGATGGCGATGGCCGTATCGGCCAGGCCCTGGGGCAGGTGCAGCAGGCCGAACACCAGGGATGATCCGACATACAGCCCGGTGACGCCGCCGCCCCGGGCATGCCACCAATCAGTCCACAGGCGGCGGAACACCAGTTCCTCCGACACCGCGACCAGGACGAGGCCGAAGGTCAGGTCCACGGCCTGCCAGACCTCGTTTTCCGGGGGCGGGAAGGAGACTTCGGGGAACAGGGCCGTATCGAAGGCCGCGCGTTGGGCCAGGCCGCCGGTCCAGGTATCGGCCGCGATGATCGCGGCGGCCCCGCCCAGCGCCAAAAGCCAGACCCGGTCGGTGATCGGCGGCAGGGGGCGGCGGAAACTGTCCGTCAGCGCCGCCCAGCCGAGTGCGATGATCAGGGCGCGCTGGGCGTAGTCGATCAGGTAGACGTCCGTATCAACGGCGGCGAACTTGATCCAGCCGGCGTAGAACAGGACGAGAAGAAGAGCGAGCCGGAACCCCGGGCGGGCCGTCACGGCGGTCACCGCATGCCGTTGATCAGCTTGCAGGTCTTGAACATCTCGGTGATCGAGCAGTCATAGAACGCGTCCATGCGGCTGCGCAGATCCGCCGACAAGGTCAGCAGTTTGGAGCGCGCGTCCTTGGGATTGTCCTGTTCGATCAGAAGGCCCTTCTTCAGGGCGACGTCCAGGTATTTGCCCGCCGTATGCGCGCTTTTGATGCTGGTCATGAACTTGAGTGCATCCGTCTTGCGCACGGGCGTGCGGGCGCGCCACATGTTGTTGAACAGGTCCCAATAGGCAGCGTCGTAGAAATCCGTGTCGCCTTCGAATACTTCGACCCATTCGCGGCCAATGGCGTCGTTGAGCTCCATATAGGCGCGATGCTGATCGTTGCTGAAAGACAGCGTCATTGCTTGTTTTCCCCATAACCTTTTGCGGTGCCCAGGCTCCCCCCATGGACGACCGCATCCCCGCGTTTCTTATATCGCAATGGAAACTAGATGCAAAAATGAAATTAGTTATTGACATCAATTTTGCATGTAATTATACATATGATGTTTCATCAATCCGCCAACGGGGGACATACCGGTTCCGGCGGACCATTGAAGGAGGACGTTATGAACACGACCAAGATGCAGACGACTGAACAGGCCGGTTCCGCCGGCAGCCATCGGACGGTCCGGCGCGCGGCCCGCGGGCCCGTGTTCGCCGCCGTCGCGGCCCTGATGGGCGTGGTGATGCTGGGCGGTTGCGTCACCGACGGCAACACCGGCATGAAGCAGGGGGCGGGCACGCTGCTCGGCGCCGGGCTGGGCGGCCTGGTCGGCTCGAAGATCGGCGGCGGCCGCGGCCAGTTGGCGGCGGTCGCGGCGGGCGCGCTTTTGGGCGGCTTCATGGGCAACGAGGTCGGGGCATCCCTTGATCGTGCCGACCAGATGTACCAGCAGCGCGCCCAGAACACGGCCCTGCACACCGCCGATTGGCAGCCTGTCGCCTGGTCCAACCCGGACAGCGGCAATTCGGGCACCATCACGCCGGTCCGCACCATGCAGAACACCAACACCGGCGAGGTCTGCCGCGAATACCAGACCTCGGTGACCATCGGCGGCCGGGTCGAACAAGGCTACGGCACCGCCTGCCGCACCGCCGACGGCGCTTGGCGCCTTTCCAGCTAGTCAAAATCCCCCCGACAGGGACGGTTCGACCTCCTTCCCTGTCCCTGTCCAAGCCCTGACCGTCCCGCATCCGTGCGGGGCGGTCTTGCTTTGGGCCGTTGCCTTGGGGGCACTGTTCGGGCTAGCTACATGCCGCCGAGCCGGAGGACACATGAGCAACCCCAAGACCGTCACCGCCTGCCTGATCATCATCGGCAACGAGATTCTGTCGGGCCGCACCCGCGACGCCAACCTGCAGTTCCTGGGTGAAAACCTGAACGCGCTGGGCATCCGCCTGATGGAAGGCCGCGTCATTCCCGATGTCGAAGCGACCATCATCGCCAATGTGAACGACGCCCGCGCCCGTTTCGATTATGTGTTCACCACCGGCGGCATCGGGCCGACCCATGACGACATTACCTCGGCCTGTATCGCCAAGGCCTTCGGCCGCAAACTGATCCGCCATCCCGATGCGGAAAAACTGCTGCTCGCCCATTACAAGCCCGAGGACGTGACCGAAGCCCGCATGAAGATGGCCGACGTGCCGGAGGACTCGATCCTGCTCGACAATCCGGTCAGCCGCGCCCCGGGGTTCCAGGTCGACAACGTGTTCGTGCTGCCGGGCGTGCCCCGGATCATGCAGGCCATGTTCGACCTGTTCAAACACCGGCTTACGGGCGGGGCGGAGATGCTGTCCAAATCCATCGCCTCCTACACGCCGGAGGGCAAGATCGCGGCCCGCCTGACGGCGTTGCAGGACGAACACCCGGCGCTGGAGATCGGCAGCTATCCGTTTTCCCGCGACGGCAAGCACGGCTCGACCATCGTCATCCGCGGCACGGATGCGGCCGACATCGCCGATGCGGCGGACAAGCTCCGCGCCATCATGCGCGATCTGGGCAACGACCCCCAGGAAGTGGATTTGTAAGACGCGCGCTCAGCGCTTCAGGATGAATTCGGACACATCGGCCCGATCCTGCCAGCCGGCGCGCACCAATTCCGGCTCCAGGTGCTCCTCCTCGGGCAGGCCCAGGCACAGATAGGCGACCAGGTGCCAGTCTTCGGGGACGTCGAGGATTTGCGACACACGGCCGGGATGGAGGATCGACACCCAGCCCACGCCGACCCCCGCCGCCCGCGCCGCCAGCCACAGGGTATTGACGGCGGCGACCACGGAATAGGGCAGCATTTCCGGCATGGTGTTCTGGCCCAGGCCGTGCCCGCGCTCCGTCGCCCGGTCGGCGAACACGGCCAATTGCACGGGCGCCTTGTCCAGCCCCGCCAGCTTCAACCCCGCATAGGTCTGGGCGCGCTCCCCGGAATAGCCCTGAAGGGCGTCCGTATTGGCGGCCTCGAAATCGTCGCGCACCGCCTTGCGGCGGGCCGCATCCTCGACCACGACGAAGCGCCAGGGCTGTGAATTGCCGACGCTGGGCGCCAGCGCCGCCTGGGCCAGCAGGCCTTCCAGCAGGCCGTCGGGCAGGGGGGTGGCCAGGAATCGCCGCACGTCGCGCCGCCACAGCAACAGGTCGCGCAGCTTGTCGCGGAAGGCCGCGTCGAAATCCGGTGGCTGCGTGCCGGGGCCTGGGTCGGGGCGCTCGCTCATGGGGTCGAGGTGTAGCCCCTGCCGCGAAGGCGGGCAACCCGTCCTTGGCCCTTGCGATGGAAAGCCCGTAGGATTACCAGAGGCATGCCGCAACGGCGGCCGCGCGCGGGCGTGGTGAAATTGGTAAACACAAGGGACTTAAAATCCCTCGGCCTTACGGCCTTGTCGGTTCAAGTCCGACCGCCCGCACCATCCGCCTTCGCTTACGGTTCGGTGAATTAGATATCTGTGTTCCCATAATGTTCTATTTTCTTGTATTCTCTCTGCTGTGATTGCATTCTGTAGTGCGGGGTACAGCAGTGCGGCAAGGCAAATACGAGGTTGAAAATGGGCCGATACTCTCTCGTAAAACAGCAATCAACGCCTCAGGATTCGCATTGTTTTCGAGGGGGTTCGCCTCTCGATACGTTGACTTCCGGTCGGGCTATGGCACGTGCACTGGTGGCCAGTGTTGATGAATCCGATTGCCTTGCTTTGGCCCGGGCGTTTGGAACGCACGTGATATCTGTGTGGTGGGAGGCTTTTACCGCCTCTGAAACGACAATGATTTCTCTGCGCGCTCCCCTGGAGCCGTTCGAGATGATCGACCTTCCTACCGCTGTAAAAAATTTGGCTGACAGCCTCGGTAAAGCGGCAGCGCAACTTGAAGCCGAGGTGGCTGCTTATCATATCGGTCTCATCTACACTTCCACGCTGCCGCTCACGCACCGAGCTTCGTTCGGCGTTTATTATACGCCACCATGCCTGACGGATCGGTTGATTGCTCAAGCCACTTACAGCGGTGTCGATTGGGCTACCTGTCGCGTTCTCGATCCAGCCTGTGGCGGTGGTGCTTTTCTTGCGCCCGTGGCTCGTCGCATCCTTGACGAGTTGACGGACTGTACCCCACGTATCCTGATCGAGAATATTGCCAACCGCCTGCGTGGTTACGAAATCGATCCCTTTGCAGCTTGGCTATCTCAGGTCGCACTCGATGCCGTGCTACTGCCCATTACTTTGGCAACGGATCGTCAGCTTCCTGTTGTTGTCACTGTTTGTGATAGTCTCCGCAAAAATCCGCCGCGCGATCAGTTTGATCTTGTTATTGGCAATCCGCCTTATGGTCGGGTTCGTTTGGCCCCGGACGATCGTGCGCACTTCAAGCGTAGCTTATTCGGTCACGCTAACCTCTATGGGTTATTCACAGACATGGCACTGCGTCACACCCGTTCCGGAGGTGTGGTCGCCTATGTGACACCGACTAGTTTTCTCGCCGGAGAGTACTTCAAAAATCTCCGCGACTTGCTTGGCCGGGATGCTTCGCCCGCAACGCTCGATTTCGTCTCTGTTCGTAAAGGTGTTTTCGACGACGTTCTGCAGGAGACCCTGCTCGCAACATATAAGCGAGGCTCACTCCGTTCCCCTATTGTGGTCCACGAGATCACGCCTGAGAACGATTCCGGCCTGACCGTTGAATATGCAGGATCTTTTGATATTCCGTCGGATTTTTCTAGGCCTTGGATTTTGCCCCGCTGCGCGGAACAGGCTCCGCTTGTCTCCTTGCTTATGGGAATGGAGCACCGTCTTTCCGATTGGGGGTATACCGTCAGCACGGGCCCTTTGGTTTGGAACCGTTACAAGGATCAACTTGCCGAACGGCCGGGCCGGAACCGCTATCCGCTGATATGGGCCGAGGCTATTACTTCGGATGGCCGATTCACTTGGCGTGCCGAGAAAAGAAACCATACACCTTGGTTCGAGATACGAAATGGTGATGACTGGCTTGTTACTGATAACCAATGTGTTCTATTACAGCGTACCACGGCAAAGGAGCAAAACCGCCGGTTGATTGCCGCGGCTCTCCCAGCGGATTTTCTTGGGCGACACGGTGCAGTAGTCATCGAAAATCATGTCAATATGTTGCGACCACTTACCGAAAGCCCATCGATTTCTGCGGACGTTCTGGCTGCTTTTCTCAATAGTGCCGCTGCTGATCGTGCCTTTCGGTGTGTCAGCGGTAGTGTCGCCGTATCTGCGTTTGAGTTGGAGGCGTTGCCCCTCCCAACTCCTGACGATCTGAAGCCTCTCTCCCGATTGGTCCGGGATAATGCCAGCCGTGCGCGGATCGAGGCAGCCTGTTCTAGGCTCTACGAGGGAACCGCCTGAGTCATGTCTGTGCTCCCGCCCTATGTTTCTCGAGATTTCGTAGCAGAAAGACTACCTCTAATCTTTCCCGAAGGCACGCCAAACCGGACTTATTGCGTGCGGGAACTGGCGGCCAGTACTGTCTTCGCGATGCTTTATATTGGGGCAGTTGAAGGTACCGAACGTTACCTTGGTCCGGTCCATGTTTATCGCATGACCAAAGAGCAAGCCGCACAGTCTGGCGATGACATGCGCTTAGGTTATGCCAGTTCAGTATTGAAGAAGAAATATGTTACTCAAGGCACGCGTTGGTATGCTGACAATACTCGCGAGCCGATCCGCGATGAAACTTTGCGCGAGGGCTTGGTTGCCATCGGGGCCGTTTTTACGCGAACCGATTTGCCAACCACCTCCAGTAAGCCTCGATATGCGCTCAAATCAAACTTCGCAACATTGTTTGATCCATCTCTGGATGGTGCTGCACTTGAAACCGCCATCGGCAACTTTCAGGAAACGCACCTGTCCAAGAGTGCGCTTGCGCGCGTCTCGATCATGCGTGCGGGTGCCGCCGCTGGGGCGAGTGGCGTATTAGTCTCGTTCCCCAACAGGGAAACCCGCCAACTCGCACCAGGTCCCAGTTCAATCATTACGCAGGCTGTCATTGAAGTTTTTGCGCCTGCATTTCTAGAAAATCCCGCTGTGCTGTGGCTCAGCGAAAGCGGCAACAAGGTTGTCGCTCGTGACGACAAGCTTGCCGCTGCCATCGGCCTCAAAATCGAAGCCGATAAAAATCTACCGGATATCATCCTTGCGGACCTCGGCCCGACTGAACCGCTCCTCGTTTTTATTGAAGTGGTTGCCACTGATGGTGCTGTCACGACACGCCGACAAAAAGCGTTGTTAGCCCTTACCGACGAGGCGGGGTTCTCGCGAGATCAAGTGGCGTTCTTGAGCGCCTATCAGGACCGGGAGACCGCTGGGTTTCGTAAAACCATCACAGGGCTCGCTTGGGGGGCATTTGCTTGGTTTGCATCTGAGCCTGATAAGCTTGTCATTCTTCGAGACGGCGGGAGTAGCCCGGCCCGTCTCGCCGACCTGCTGGCTTTCTGACGATAGTGTAAGAGGGTTTTATAATCCCTCGGCAATTTCGGCTTGTCGCTTCAAGTCTGGCTGCCCCCTGCTTTCGCTTCGCTACAGCGCGGTTAAGCCCTCAACACGAAATCGTCACCCCCTCGCCACAGGATCGCCCCGTTGCCCCCTAGGATGCCGTACTGTCGGCGCCGCCGCCATTCACAGGCTTAACGAGGGGACGCAATCCATGACCACTGAGAACCCGACCGCGCGCTTCCACGAACAGTTGGGCGGCGATGCCTTGCTGTCGGTTTTGTCGGAGGCCCAGGACACGGTGCGCAGTTACGACAACAAGGCCCAGATCATGGGCGTGGGCTACATCCTGGCCTTGCAGGTGGTGTTGCGCAGCGGCGCGCAGATTCCGGTGCCCATTGATCAGGCGGGGCTTTACGTGTTCGCGGGCTGGGCCATTCTGGTGCTGCCGATCATCATGTTCGCGTTGGTGCTCTATCCGTCGCACGCCAACAAGGTGTCGCGGAAGCGCGATTTCGGGGCCTGCGTGGGGGCGATGTATTTCGATCCGTGCCGCAGCCCCGATGTGGACGCCTATGTGCGCACCGTGGCCGGCGCCGACTGGGTGCGCGAGACGGCCTGCGAGATCATCAAGGTGTCGGACATCCGCGACAAGAAACGCACGCGCTTCCTGCGGGCCCTCTATTGGACCGGCGGGTCGTTCGTCATGCTGTTCCTGGCGCAGATGGCGCGGGCCTCGGGCCTGCTTGCCGAATAGGCCGAAGCCGCTTAAGCCGACGACGACAGCTTCAACCCGACGATGCCCGCCGCGATCAGGCCGATGCAGGCAAGGCGCACCGCCGTTGCCGGTTCGTTGAACAGGAAGATGCCGAAGGCGGCGGCCCCCAGGGTGCCGATCCCGGTCCACACCGCATAGGCGGTGCCGAGCGGCAGGTCACGCACGGCCAGGCCCAGCAGGAGCATGCTGGCGATCAGCGCCGCCGCCGTGGCGATGCTGGGCAGGGGGCGGGTGAAGCCGTCGGTGTATTTCAGGCCGATGACCCAGGCGATTTCGAACAGACCCGCGACAAACAGGTAGATCCAGGACATGGGCGCGCTCTCATGATGGGTTTGGGTGGTGGTTGGACATGACGATCCGGGCGTGCCAGCCTGTTCCCGATGATCTGGGGCGGCCGCCCGGATGGGCATTCATGAATGCGGGATGCGGCGCCGTCAACCGGCGCGTTAATCGTGCGCGGGAAAGGTTGTGCTCAGGGTGTCCAGATAATGTTCGAGCTTCTTGCGGAAGGTGTCGTGCAGGGTGACCAGCTGCGTGCGGGAATCGTTTTCCTTCTGCCGCTTGTCGATCACGTTGTCGGTGGCCAATTGGGCGATCAGCTTCAGGGTCGTCGATTTGGACGCGGCCACGGACACGCAGATGTCCGAGACGTTGAGGTTCTGTCCGGCGTATTGGGCCTCCGCAATGAGGAAAAGAACGTCCCAGGTCAAATTCTGGGTGCCTGCATTTCGGTACAGGGCATTCTGGGCCGCGCGGGATTTTTGCACCCAACGGACCTTTTTTAGGTATTTCGTATACTCCGCTCTTGCTTGAGTTCGAGCGTTCACCATGCTGGCCCCCTCCCCCGAAGGTTTTGCTTTTAATGCGCTGGATTCCTTACGGAACACCACTCGTATATTCTTTTACAATCGTAAGCGTGAGCAAAAAAAGGTCTAGAAATTAGAGGGAATTCCCGTTTCACGATAGTAAGCGCGGATTATTCCTTCGCGAAAATTTCACAATGTGCCCGCATGGCAGCCTTTTACGGCGTATTTGTCCAGAGACTTGCGCCTGATAATCATACGCGGCATCCTAACGGCAATTCTCGCCCGCCGGAACAACCGGCGGCGTGCTTTTGAGGGGGTGCGGTTGGTACGTGGCGCTGTCTGCAGGAGACGGCGCCCAGATCAGCACTTGGGGACCTAACCAACATGCAAACGAACCTTGCGGGGAAGACCTATGAGGTCCAGACCGAATCCGACGGCAAGTGGACCTTTTTCGCTTCCCATAATGTAAAATCGCAGGCCATCCAGCAGGCGCAGGCCCTCTTGGACTCCCACAAATATTCGGGCGTCAAGGTGATCGCCGAAAGCGACCGCAAGGGCGACGAGATCATCTTCAACGAACGGGCCGAGGTCACGGACAAGGGCCTGACCGTCGTGCCCATCGATTCCTCGCCGGTCTGCGAGACGCTGTCCGATTGCTATCAGTTGGAGGCCCGCCGCACGATCGGGCGCCTGCTGCGTCAATACCTGGACGACGTCGGCATGACGGCCATGGAATTGGCCTTCGATTTCGGCCGCCTGAAGATGCTGGAACGCGACGACAAGCTCTATATCGGTGCCCTGTCGCGCCTGGCCAGTTTGCAGGTCGACAAGGACGCCGGTGAAAAGCCCGTCGACCGCCAGAACAAGCTGGAACGTCTGTACAACCAGCTTGTGGCCAACGCGCAAAAGATGATGAAGCGCGAGGACCTGAACGAGGCCCTTCAGGCGGGCGGTCTGCAGGCCCTGATCGACAAGGTCAATGCCGAGGCCCCGGCCGATGAGCGCCATATGCTGATCCTGGCCGGCCTCGCGGTCCATTTGGGCGAGCAGGGCGATTGGAGCGGCAAGATCGAATCCCTGGTCACGCTGTTGGGCGGGCAAGCGGGCGTCGTCGTTCAGGCTTATGTCGATGAGGCCTTGGCGGAAATCCTCGACGGCACCGCCGCCATCACGGAACTGCTGGGCGGCGTCGCCGACGCGGCATCCGCCCACCGCATGCTGGTTCAGCTGTGCCAGGGACGGCTGCCGGAAGTGAAAAATCCGCTCAGCTGCATCAACGAGCTGAACAAGACCATGGCGGCTTACGAACTGGAGAACGCGCGTGACGCGATCCTCGGCCGGGTCGCCCGCGGCATCGGCGGGGTCAAGCCGATGACCCGTGAGGGCAAGGAAGGCGAGCGCACGGCCCTGGTCACCCTGATCCGCAATCTTGAAGGTTATGCCGGGTTGCTCGGTGGCCCGCAGATGGCCGAGGCCCTGACCCTGCGCGCCAAGATGGCCCTGGGCCGCGAGGACGGCGATCTCAGCGCCGAGGAAGCCGTCGCCAGCATCCTTGCCTATCTGCCGTCCCTGCCGTCGCGGGCGGGTTTCGTGCTCGACCTGTCGGCCACGGACACGGGCGCCAAGCAGCAAGCCGCCGTGGTCCGCAACCTGGCCCAGGCCATGCGCGGGTTGACCGGCGTCGACGCCCTGACCGGCGGCGGCCAGGATGCGAAGATGGCCAAGCGCGTGGCCGATGTGCTGAAGGAAAAGATCGCCGCGGCGGGCTTGCCGAATGAATTGAAACGGACGGCGGCCGCGACCCTGGACAAGGCCCTGGCCAACGGGGCCGCGGCGGGGGGCGCGCCGAACGGCGCGGCACCGCAGGAAAAGCGCTGGGACGAAGGGGCTCAGAAACCGGCACAACCGGCACCGGCCGCTGCTCCCAAACCCGCCCCGGCGCCGGCACCTGCGGCGGCGCCGGCCAACGGTGGCGGCAAGGGGCCGGAGCAACGCAAGCTGGTCAAGGGCCAGATATTGTTCGAGGAAGGCGATGCCGGGACTGAGGCGTTCCTGATTTCCACGGGCGCGATTGAGATTTATCGGCGCGGCGCCATCGAGCAGAGTCTGGCCACGCTCGGCGCGGGCGAACTTCTGGGGGAACTGTCGCTGATCGACGATCAGCCGCGCGCCGCCTCGGCCCGCGCCGCCGAGGATTCGGTGCTGATCGTGCTGTCCAAGGAATCCCTCAAGGCCCGCCTGCAGCGCCTGGAGCAGACCGACAAGGTCCTGCACCGTCTGATGGGTGTGCTGGTCAACCGCCTGCGCGGGATGGCCCGCTCGGCGGAATAGGCGGTCGGCCTAACCCCAGGGAAAGGCCGAACGGGGCGGCAGGGCGGCGGAGCCGATGGCGTCGGCGACCCGTAGGCCTTCGTTCCACTTCACCATGCGTTCGGACCGCGTGAACGACCCCACCTTCAATTGCTTCGCCCCCCAGCCGACGGCCAGATGGACGATGGTCACGTCCTCGGTCTCGCCCGACCGGGCGGACACGATGGCGCCGATCCCGGCATCCCGGGCGGCGTCGAAGGCAGCCTTGGTTTCCGTCACCGTGCCGGCCTGGTTCGGCTTGATCAGGGCGCAGTTGAGGGCGCCGTCACGGGCCGCCGCCTGGACCCGGCCCGCGTTGGTCACCAGGAAGTCGTCACCGACGATCTGCAATGACTTGGGGGCGGCCTTCGCGAAGGCGAGGAAGCCTTCCGCGTCGTCTTCGCTCATGGGGTCCTCGACGGACACGATGGGATAGCGGCCGACCCAGCCCAGCAGCATCTCGGCCAATTCCTCGCGCGACATGTCGCGGTCCTCGCGGGCCAGGCGGTAACGCCCGCCCTTGCCGAATTCCGAGGCTGCGATGTCGAGCGAGATGGCGACCTGCTCCCCCGGTTTCAGCCCGGCCTTCTCGATGGCCTGGACCAGGGTTTCGGCGGCGTCCTCGTTGGCGTCGAACGCGGGCCAGAAGCCGCCTTCGTCGGCGACGCCCTGCAGCACGCCGCGTTCGGCCATGATCTTGCCGGCGGCGATATAGACCTCGGCGGTCCAGGCCAGGGCCTGTTCATAGTCGTCGGCGCCGGTGGCGATGACCATGAAGTCCTGCACGTCGATGCGCCGCCCGGCATGGGCGCCGCCGCCGAAGATCTGAATTTCCGGCAGGGGCAGCAGCGGCAGGCCCGGTGTGCCGCCCTGATCCCAAAGGTACTTCCACAAGGGCTGCCCGGCTTGCGCGGCGGCGGCATGCAGCACCGCCATGGATACGGCGATGGTCGCGTTGCCGCCCAGGTTGGCCTTGTTGGGCGTGCCGTCCAGCGCGATCAACGCTTGGTCCACGGCCGCCTGATCGCCGGCATCCATGCCGGTCAGCGTCTTGGCAATGGCGCCGTTGGTCTGCTTCAGGGCATCCGTCACGTCCCAGCCGCCGAACCGGGGGCCGCCGTCGCGCAGGTCGATGGCTTCATTGCTGCCGCGCGACGCCCCCGCGGGCGCGATGGCCCGGCCGAGCGCGCCGCCGGCCAGGGTCACGTCGGCTTCGACGGTCGGCCGCCCCCGGGAATCCCAAACGCGGCGGGCCTTGACGGCGGTGATGGTGGTGGCGGAGGAGGCCGTCATTGGCGGAGTTCCCTTTCCCAGGCGTGGCGGACGTCCGCCAGAATTGGCGGCGGTGTGGTGATCAATGGTCGGGCCGTGCGCCGCACGCGGTCGCGCTCAGCTTCGGCGGTGATGTATTCGACGGGAGACTTACCGTCCACGCGGGCCAGGAACAAGGCTGGAAGCAGGGCGGCGGCCCGGGCCTCGATCGCGGGCTCGGCGGCGTATCCGGCGGCCAGCGCGTCGAAGCAGGCGAGGAACCCGTCCGTCGCGGCGGGCGTCCACAGGCATTTCAAAAGCAGATGGTTGAGGCAGAAGGCCAGGTCGAAGGCCGGATCGCCGTACCAGGCGCATTCGGCATCCAGGAACACCGGCTCGGCCCCGTCGACCAGGATGTTCTTGGGGCTGACGTCGCCATGTACCAAGGCCTCGCGGTGTGACGCCGTGGTCTTGGCCAGGGCCTCCATCCGGGGGGCGAGGTCCGCATGGGCGCCGCCCGTGGCGATCAGATAGGGCTCCAGGCGAATGGAATAGAAGGTTTCGTCCGTCCTGAACCGCTGGGCCACGCCGTCGTCGCCCGCCGTCCCGGCGTGAACTCGTTTCAGGCATTCCCCGACCCTGCGCGCGAAGGCGGGGTCCGCCCGTCCGGCGTGCAGTTCGTCTTTCCAGATCGGGTGAGCCTCTGGCTCCAGATAGGCCATGGCGAACACGCCCTGGTCCGCGTCATGGGCCAGCACGCGGGGGGCGATGCCGGGCTGCAGACCGTTGGCGGTTTCCATCCAGGCGACTTCGAAGGCGTTGCGCTCGACCGGCGCGAACCAGTCGGCCTTGACCTTCAGCTTGGCCAGGGCGCGTTTGACGCAGACCGGCCCGCGCGCCAGGTCCGCGCGCCAGATGTCCGATGACACGCCGCCGGCCAGCGCCGTATAGGCGGGGGTTTCATCCGGGGCGGCGAGGCCGCTTTGACGCAGGAAAGCCGTCAGGAAGTCATCCGCATTGGTGGTATTCATGGTGTTATTTCCCTGCGGCAGCTTGGGCGATGAATTTGAACAGATCGCCCAAGGGCAGGATTGCGTGGCAGTCCCCGGCGGCCGCCACCGCCCCCGGCATGCCCCAGACGATGCTGCTGTCCTTGTCCTGCACGGCGACGGTGCCGCCGCCGTCGGCGACGGTCTTGGCCCCCACCTTGCCATCCGATCCCATACCGGTCAGCACGACGAACAGGATGTTTTCCGCGCCATAGGCCTCGATCAGCCCGCGCATCATGGGCTCGGCCGAGGGTTTGCAGAAATTTTCCTCAGGCCCGTCGTCGATCTTGATTTGCACCCTGCCGGCGTTTCGTGTCGGGACCATGTGGAATCCGCCGGGCGCAATATAGACCTGTCCGTTCTTGATCGGATCACCGTCTTTGCCTTCGGCGCAGGGCCATCCCGTGCGCCGGGTGATGTGTTCGGCGAGCGCGGTCGTGAACCCGGGGGGCATGTGTTGGGTCACGAAGATCGGCTGGGTAACGTTACGGGGCAGGTCCTTAAACAGGGCAAAAAGGGCCTGCGGGCCGCCGGTCGAGCTGGCGATGGCGATGGCTTTCGGGACATGGGGACGACGTTGGCGAACCTCCCCGGAGGGTTGGTGTTCGAAGCGATGGGCGGCCGGCGGCGGGGCGATCACGCGGGTGCCCTTGTCGCGGCGTGCCCGGCCCAGGCCCAGGGACAACTCGGCGATCTGGCGGGTGAATTCGGGCTCGGCAATATGCGGCGTGTGGCGGGACGGTGCCTGGATGAATTCGGCGGCGCCGGCGACCAGGCCGGCCATGGCGTTCTTCACGTTGGCGAAGGTCAGGGTCGCGACCAGCACGACCTGGGCGTCGGGGTCGACCTTCAGCAGACGCGACAAATCGGTCGCCAACTTGACCTTGGCGTCGCCGATGTCGATGAAGATCACGTCGATGGCCTGGCGGCGCAGATGGCTCACGGCATCGATGCCGTCCGTCGCCTCGGCGGCAACATCGACTCCGTCCAGGTCGCGCAGCACCGTCTTGACGGGCTCCGCGACAACGTCCGATGTGCCGACGACCATGGCCTGGATCGCACCGGAAGGGGTGCCTGAAGTGCTGGTGATGCTGTCCGCCATTGCGGCTATGCTCGTTTCCTCGTTTTGTCCGACCATAGTCGCTGGACTTGGGCGAGACAATGGCGTGCGGCGGCCAAACGGTGCCTCCCCTGCGGGTGGTGATTGACCGGAGCCGGGCAACGGGCGTATACCCGCCATGGGCCAGGTCCCCCCAACGGGATCGGACCCTTCTGGAAGCGAAGGGAGTAAAATTCGATGCCAGTTCCTCAGAAGCCGAGCACCCGCCCGGCCAATCCGTGCTTTTCGTCCGGCCCCTGCGCCAAGCGCCCCGGATGGACCGTAGATGTCCTTAAAGATGCCTTTCTCGGCCGTTCTCACCGCCATGCCACGGGCAAGGCGAAGCTGAACGAGGTCATCACCCGTTCCCGCAAGATTCTGGGCATTCCCGACGACTATTACGTCGGCATTCTGCCCGGTTCCGACACCGGCGCCTTCGAGGCCGCCATGTGGAACCTGCTGGGCGAACGCGGCGTCGATATCCTGTCCTGGGAAAACTTCGGTAATGAATGGACCAAGGACGGCGTTCAGGAACTGAAACTGGACAACCTGCGCACCTTCACCGCCCCCTTTGGCGAACTGCCGGATTTGTCCCAGATCGATTTCAACAACGACGTGGTGTTCACCTGGAACGGCACCTCGTCGGGCGTCATGGTACCCGACCGTGGGGCCTGGATTCCCGCCGACCGTGGCGGCCTGACCCTGGTTGACGCGACGTCCTGCATCTTCGGCGTCGATCTGCCCTGGGACAAGCTGGATGCCGTGTCCTGGTCCTGGCAGAAGGTCATGGGCGGCGAGGCCGCGCACGGCATGATCGCGCTGAGCCCGCGCGCGGTGGAACGGCTCAACACCTTCCATCCGGATCGGCCCATCCCCAAGGTCTTCCGCATGAAGAAGAACGGCAAGATCAATCCCGAGCCGTTCGAAGGGGCGACCCTCAACACGCCGTCGCTGCTCTGTGTCGAGGACGCGCTCGACGGTCTGCGCTGGGCCGAGGACATCGGCGGCCTGCCGGTTCTGCTGGGCCGCGTGCAGTCGAACTTCGAAGCCCTCAGCCGTTGGGTCGAGCGTACGCCCTGGATCGACTTCCTGGCTACCGACCCCAAGGTGCGGTCCTGCACTTCGGTGACGCTGAAGATCGTCGACCCGGCCTTCAACGGCCTGAGCGAGGACGACCTGCGCAAGACGCTGCGCCGCATTCCCAAGATGTGCGAGGCCGAGAGGGCGGGGTACGACTTCTCCGAACACCGCGCCGCCCCGCCGGGCTTCCGCATCTGGTGCGGCGCCACGGTGGAGACCTCGGACCTGGAGGCCCTGTTTCCCTGGATCGAGTGGTCGTTCCACCAGATCCGCGCCGAGCTTGCCGGTGAAGCCGCCTAAGGGCGGAAACCGTCATGCCAAGAGTGCTGATTTCCGACAAGATGTCGGGCCTTGCGGCGGAGGTCTTCCAACGCCGCGGGATCGAAGTGGACGTGAAAACGGGCCTTTCGCCCGAGGATCTGTCCGCCATCATCGGGGACTATGACGGCCTGGCCGTGCGCTCGTCGACCAAGGTGCGTGGTCCGATCATCGAGGCCGCCAAAAACCTGAAGGTCATCGGCCGCGCCGGGATCGGCGTCGACAATGTCGATCTGAACGCGGCTACGGCCAAGGGCATCGTGGTGATGAATACGCCGTTCGGCAATTCCATCACCACGGCGGAACACGCCATTGCCATGCTGATGGCCCTGGCCCGCGACATCCCCGCGGCCAACGCCTCGACCCATGCCGGAAAGTGGGAAAAATCCCGCTTCATGGGGGTCGAGATCACGGGCAAGGTGCTGGGCATCATCGGCTGCGGCAACATCGGTTCGGTCGTCGCCGACCGGGCCCAGGGGTTGAAAATGCGGGTTATCGCGTTCGATCCCTACCTGGGCGAAGACCGGGCGACGGAACTGGGGGTCGAGAAAGTGACCCTCGACGAGCTTCTGGCCCGCGCCGATTTCATCAGCCTGCACACGCCGTTGATCGACGCCACGCGCCATATCATCGACGCCGATGCGCTTGGCAAGACGCGAAAGGGCGTGCGCCTGATCAACTGCGCGCGCGGCGGCCTGGTCGACGAGGCCGCCCTCAAGGCGGCGCTGGACAGCGGCCATGTGGCGGGGGCGGCGATCGACGTGTTCGAGGAAGAACCGGCGACGCAAAGCCCGCTGTTCGGCATGGACCAGGTGGTGGCCACGCCGCACCTAGGGGCGGCCACGACGGAAGCCCAGGAAAAGGTGGCCGTGCAGATCGCCGAACAGATGGCCGATTATCTTCTGGATGGGGCCGTGTCCAACGCGCTCAACATGCCGTCGGTGACGGCGGAAGAAGCGCCGCGCCTGAAACCCTACATGACCCTGGCCCAGCAGCTTGGCAGTTTCGCCGGGCAGGCGACGCGCTCGGCCATCCGCGAGGTCACGATCTCCTATGAAGGGGTATGCGGCGAACTGAACTGCAAGCCGCTGACCGCCGTGGTTCTGCAGGGGCTTCTGGGGCCCTCCATGGAAGGCATCAACATGGTCAACGCGCCGACCATCGCCAAGGACCGCGACATCATAGTGCGCGAGGTGCGGACCGACGACGCGGGGGCATTTCATTCCCGCATCGAGGTGACGGTGACGACGGAAAACCAGACCCGGTCTCTTGCCGGTACCCTGTTCCATGACAGCCCGCGTTTGGTCGAGATCAAGGGCATCCCCATCGACGCGACCCTGGGCAGGAACATGCTTTACATCACCAACTACGACAAACCGGGCCTGATCGGGGCGTTGGGATCATTGTTGGGCGATGCCGGCATCAACATCGCGACCTTCAACCTGGGCCGCGCCCAGGCCGGCGGTGACGCCATCGCGCTGTTGGAAGTGGACGAGGCTCCGCCGCCCACGGTTCTGGCCAAAATCCAGGGGCTGGAACATGTCATGATCGCCCAGGCGATGAAGTTCTGAGGCTGACGGCGCACCGGCGTTGGCGCGCCTTCGGGCGAGCTTCCACGGGCAGAATTATATTGACTTGCCATACCCTCGCTGGTGTACGTCACCGCAACATAAAGCAGCTTTCCGAGGGGCATCGTGCGGATTGAGCGAAAATGACGACGAAACGGGCAGGCCCGGATGCGGGCGGCTTTGGCGTCGCGGGGGCGGACCTTTCCGACAAGATCGCCGGTATCGGTGCGCGCATTCGGTTCATGCGTCGCCAGCGCGAGATGTCTCTCGATCAGCTTGGCACCGTATCCGGATTGACCAAGAGCTACCTGTCCAAGGTGGAACGGGGCCTGTCCGTACCGTCCATTTCCACGGCCATGAAGGTGGCCGACGGCTTCGGTGTCAGCATCGGTGAATTGCTGGGAGCCGAACAGGGCGACCAGACCGTACATGTCGTCCGCAAGAGCGAACGCGAGGCCTTCATGGGACCGAGCGGCGGGGCCGGCGGTTACAACTATGAACTCCTGTCCGGCGGCAAACGGTTCAAGACCATGGAACCGTTCATCATGCGCCCCCCCTTCGAATTCGAGGGCCGCCGTCTGTTCGAACACCGGGGTGAAGAATTCATATTCGTGCTGTCGGGGGAAATCGAGATTGAGTTCCCGGCCCGGCGCTTCATCTTGAAAGCCGGGGATTCAATATATTTTGAATCCCATCTGCCCCACCGATCACGGTCCGTGGGCGCGGTGAACGCCGAAGTCTTGGTTGTCGTCACCGGCTAAGATCGTGATGCCCACCGGGTTTTATCGCATCCCGGCCCCTTTCCCGCACTTGAACAATGTTTGGAGCCGACCGCTATGCCGCCTTGCGGCGGCGCGTGCGCATCTGTGAACTTATCCACAGGATACGATGTGTCAGTAGTGACACAGTGTGTCATTGATGCTAGACATGATTTGGGTGTGCTGTCATTGGGGGCGAAGAAGGGTACGGACGTTGATGGAACGAAACGTATCGTTGAAGGCGAATTTTGCCTGTCTCAAGGAATTTTGGGACGGCCGCGGCACCACCTTCGCAACCCATGTTTCAACAAACAGGAGGTTGCCATGTTTCTCATACCAAAACGAAAATTTCGCCGTGGTCTGATAGCGGCGGTTCTTGCTGCGTTCGCCTGGGGTTCTGCCCCGGCGGCGGCGGACAGCGCCCCCGCGTTGGTCAAGGCGGCCAAGGCCGAAGGGGAGCTAGTCCTTTACACCGCCATGCAGCGCAAGGTCATCGCGGATTCCGTCAAGCAGTTCGAAAAGAAATACGGAATCAAGGTGACCTTCGTCCGCAAGGGATCGGGCGGAACGATTCAGTTGATCGAAGCCGAACGCAAGACCGGGGCCTACAAGGCCGATGTCGTCGATCTTTGGGACCCGGCGACCTTCCGCCTGTGGAAAGAGCAGGGCTTGTTCATGGCCTATAAGCCAGCTGGTGGCGACAACATCGCCGGTTTCCTGCAGGATAAGGATTGGGAGATCGTCACCGCGTCGCCGGTGACGGAGGTCATCGTCTACAACACCCGGTTGGTGAAGGCGGAGGACGCGCCGAAAAGCTTCAAGGACCTTCTCGATCCGAAATGGTCGGGCAAACTGGCCCATTCCGATCCCAACTATTCGGGATCGACGACCATGGGGGTCAATGTCCTAGCCAACCTGTACGGCTGGGAATTCTACGAAAAGTTGGCCGCGCAGAAGCCGCTGATCGTGCAGAGCATCGGCGCCGTGCCGCGATTGTTGTTGTCGGGCGAGGCCCATGTCGGGGTGCTGGCCGTCGACGCGGACATCAAGGAGTTCAAGGCCAAGGGCGAGCCGCTGGCCGTCGTCTACGCCAGCGAAGGAGTGCCGTTCTTCACCTGGGATGCGGGAATTCTCAAAACCGCCACACACGTCAACGCGGCGAAGTTGTGGATGGATTTCCTGATGTCGAAGGAACATCAGGCTTATCTGGCGACGCGGATGTACTATCCCAGCCGCACCGACGTCGACCCGCCCGTGGGCGCGCCGCCGCTGAAATCCCTCAAGTTCATGAACCCGGACCTCGCTTGGTTGCAAGTGAACAAGAAGGAACAGAACAACAAGTTTACCGAAACCATGCGTGAAGCGACGCGCAAATGACGTCGTCGGCTTCGTTGCTTCCTTCCTCCGCCGCGGGAGGCCGGGGGATCTCCTCCGGCCTCGCCGTCGCCGCGCTTCGCAAAATCCGTCACGAACGGGGTAAGGCGCTGCTTCTGGCCGGTTGTGTCGCCGTTCTGGGATACTTTCTCATCTACCCCTTCAGCCTGATGCTGGTTCGGGGGATCCAGGACCCTGTAACCGGTGCGCTGACGCTTTCCGTCTACGAGGCCATGATCACCGATCCGGCCTTCTATGCGGCGTTCCAATCGTCCCTGATCATTTCCTTGGGCACGTTGGCCGTCTGCGTTGTCCTGGCCGTGCCCATGGCCTGGGGCGTGTCGCGGTCCGACATGCCGTATCGGGGAACGATCCGGGTCCTGACCATGCTGACCTTCGCGACGCCCAGTTTCCTTGGCGCCATCGCTTGGATCCTGTTGCTCGGCCCCGGCGGGGGTGAGTTGAACCTGTTCATCCGCTGGCTATTCGACCTGGAAAGTTCGCCCTTCAACATCTTCGGGACGGGTGGGATCATCTTCGTGTTTTCCCTCTACCTTTATCCCTACGTGTTCTTCGCCGTGTGTACGGCGCTGGACAACATCGATCCGGCGATGGAGGAAGCGGCGGCCATGCTGGGCGCCAGCAAGCTGCGGACGACCTTTACCGTGACGCTACCTCTGGTGCTGCCAGCGGTCCTGGCGGGTGGTGCCCTGGTGTTTCTGGAATCGACGGTCAACTTCGGCGTGCCGGCCATCGTCGGCCTGCCGGTCCATGTCGAGACCCTGACTACGCGCATCTATTCCCTGTTCCAGTTTCCGCCCCAGTACGAAATGGCGGCGGCCACCGCCGTGCCGATCATCCTGATTGTCGGGCTCTGCGTGCTGATACAGCGGATGGCCATCGGCAACCGCACCTACGTCACCGTCGGCGGCATCTCGGGCCGGCGCGACCGGGTTCGGCTCGGCCGCCTCGGCTGGGTGTTGAGCGGCCTGTCCTTCACGGTGATCGCGGCCAGCATCCTGCTGCCGTTCCTGGCGCTGCTGGTGACCTCGTTAAAACGCACGTTCGGCAATCCGGTCGGGTTCGACAATCTGACGCTGCAGCATTTCAAGAACGTGCTACTGGGGTCGACGGCGCAGGATGCCATCCTCAACAGTCTGATCCTGGCCGCCGGCGCGGCGACCGTCTGCATGGTGTTGGCGGTGATCGCGGCCTGGCTTGTCGAGCGCACCAAGCTGCCGGGACGGGGGCTTCTCACCTTGCTGGTCATGGCCTGTTTCAGCTTTCCGGGCGTCGCCCTGGCGGTGGCCTTGATCTACGCGTTTTCGAACGGGCCGTTGGTGCTTTACGGAACCATGTGGATCCTGCTGCTGTCCTATTCGATCCACGGCCTGCCGGTCGTCTTCAACTACGCCCGGATCGGCCTGCGGCAGGTCAATCCGGAACTGTCCGACGCGGCGGAAATTCTCGGCGCGTCCTGGCACCGGGCGTTTCGTGACATCACCGTGCCGCTGATCAAAAGCGGCATCATTTCCGGCGGATTGATCGTCTTCGTGCTGATGATGCGTGAATTCGGCAGTTCCGTTCTGTTGTCCGGCGGCGGCACCGAAGTGGTCGCCGTCATCATCTATGAGTTCGCGGAAGAGGGCGACAACGGGCGCATGGCGGCGCTGTCGCTGATCGTGTTCGTCGTCAATTTGATCGTGGTCGCGGCCGCGCATCATTTGCGGCGGGCTTGGTCTGATCCGGACAATTCGTAACAAGGACCGATAGACATGAGCGAACGCTACAAACTGGAAATCAAGAACGTCAGCAAGACCTTCGGGGATTTCCAGGCGGTTAAATCCGTATCCCTGGACATTGCCGAGGGTGAATGCTGGGTCTTCCTGGGACCCAGCGGATGCGGCAAGACGACGACCCTGCGCATGGTCGCAGGGTTTCTCGCACCAGACGAGGGGGAAATCCACATCGACGGACAATGCGTCGCCGCCGGGGGCCATTTCATTCCGCCCGACAAGCGGGGTATCGCCATGGTGTTCCAAAGCTACGCCGTGTGGCCCCATAAGACCGTCTACGATAACGTCGCCTACGGCCTTAACCTGCGTGGCGTGTCAAAGGACGAGGAACGCCGACGGGTCCATGACGCGCTTGCCCTGGTTCAGCTGGACGGTCTGGCAGACCGTTATCCGGGGATGCTCAGCGGCGGACAGCAGCAACGGGTGTCGCTGGCCCGAGCCATCGTCATTGAACCGAAATTGCTGTTGTTGGACGAGCCGCTCAGCAACCTGGATGCCCGTCTCCGTGAACAGATGCGATTCGACTTGAAGGAATTGCAGCGGACTCTGGGGCTGACCACCGTCTATGTCACCCATGACCAGTCCGAAGCCATGGTTCTGGCCGATCAGATCGTCGTCATGGAGAACGGGATGATCGACCAGATCGGCACACCGGCGGAAATCTACGGCCGCCCGCGGACCCGCTTCGTCGCCGATTTCGTGGGCCAGAGCAACCTGATCGCGGGTGCCGTCGTCGACGTATCCGATGGCAAGTTCACGATCGATCTGGACGGCGCCGGGCGCTTTCAGGTGCCCACGGACATCGCCGTCGACCACCGGCCGAAACCGGGCGAGGCGGGATTCCTGTGCATCCGGCCGGAAGACATGAGCCTGGGCCGGGGCGGCGAAGCCACGGGGTTTCACGGTCAGATCAGTTCCCGCACCTATCTGGGGGCGAGCGTCGATTATCAAGTGCGGGTGGGGGCGTCGGACGATTTGCGGGTCAGTCTCCACGCATCAAACGATTTCAATACCGAGGAGGCCGTCACCGTCGCCTTCGATCCGGGAAAATGCTCCTGGCTTGTCGGATAACGGCGTCTGGCGGCGCAAACAAAGGAAAACGTCTATGGAACAACCCAAGTTCAAAGAAAAAACCACGTTTGAGGCGCGGGCGACCGCGGACATGAAGAAGCATCTTCTGGTCCCCGATTGGTCGGTGCGCGAAAAGCTGGCCCTCAGTTGCCGCATGCTTGCCGAGGCGGGGCACGAATCCGCCATCGCCGGGCAGATCACGGCGCGCGGCGATGACCCCAGCACCATGTGGACGGCCCGCTTCGGTCTGGGATTGGAGGAAACCCAGGCGAGCGATTTCATTCTCGTCGATAACGACCTGAACGTGCTTGAGGGCGAAGGCATGCCCAACCCGTCGAACCGGTTTCACCTTTGGGTCTATCGCGCGCGGCCGGATGTGCGCTCGATCATGCATACCCACCCGCCCTATGTGTCGGCCCTGTCCATGATCGGTGTGCCGTTGAAGGTCTCGCACATGGACACCGGCATGTTCTATGAGGATTGCGCTTATTTGGACCATTGGCCCGGCCCGCCCATCGGCGATGAGGAAGGGGCCATCATTTCCGAAGCCCTGGGCGACAAGCGGTCGATCCTGTTGGCTCACCACGGACAACTCTGCGCCTGCGGCACGGTCGAGGAAGCGGCGATCATGTCGATGTTCATCGAGAAGGCGGCGCGCCTGCAATTACTGGCGATGTCGGCGGGTACGATCCAGGACCTGGAGCCCAAGCACGCCCGGGCCGCGCATGATTATCGCCTTAAGCCGGAACCGTTGGGGGCCACGTTCCACTATTACGCCCGCCGCGCTCTCAAGGCGGACCCGAATTGCCTGAACTGACCGGACACCCGGGGTGTTCCCGGGCCTGTTCCGCCGGTGGCGGCGGTCCGGGAACACACTCCTCTCGTAACAAAGTTTGAATATTAGATCTGTATCGTGTTTTCTGGGGACATCGTGGCGCACGTCGTGCGGTTTCGCGGTGCTTGGCCCGGGAGAGATGGATGCTCCGATTCTGCTGTGTCGCCGTTGCGGTGCTGTTGCTGACCTGGCCGGCGCGGGCGGAAACCATCCGTCTGGTTTATGAGCCCGTCGAAAACCCGCCGCGCTATTACGGCACCACGGCCAAGGTTCCGAAAGACAGGCCTGGGGTTACCATCGAGGTTTTCCGCGAGGCCGCGCGCCGCCTGAATGTTTCGCTCGATTTCGAACGTGTGCCCTGGAACAGGGGACTGTTCATGGTCGAAACAGGCGAAGTCGATGGTATTTTTCACGCCAGCTACCATCCGGAAAGAGCAGAATTCGGCGTTTATCCGACGCTTGCCGACGGCAAAACGCCGGATGAGTCCCGGGCCGTCTTCTTTCAATCCTATTCCTTTTATGCCCGCCGCGAGGCCGGTGTGTCCTTTGACGGGCGCAGGCTGCGCGGCACGCAGGGCCGCGCGGTGGCGGTGACGCGGGGATATTCGATTATCGGCGAACTTAAAGCCCTTGGTATTCCTTTTGAGGAAGAACGCACGCAAACATTGAATCTTGCGAAATTAGACAACGGACGCGTTGCGGCCTACGCGGAACTTGATAACATGATCGCGCCCTACTTGGCGGACAATGGCGGGCCATTCACTGGAATCGTCATGCTGCGGCCCGCGATTTCGGTCAAGGCTTACTATCTTCTGTTTTCCAAGCCCTTTCATAAGAACAACACAAAACTTGCTGATGCCTTCTGGAATGAAATCCGCGCCATCAACCGCTCGTCCCTTATCGACGAGATCATTGGGAAATACCGCTAAGGCCAACGGCACGCCGAACGCAGGCAGCCGCACCCTTGCCGGGCGCTTGTTTTCATCCATCTTCCTGGCGTTTCTGGGTATCGGCCTTTTGATCACAGCCATTTTGGTCTGGGATGTCCTGCGCCGCGCGGACGAAGAGATCGACCGCGAAATCCGCATCGTCAAAAGCGCCTTCCATGATCCCATCGCGGATCAGCTTTGGGCCTATGACGAGAAGGAACTGGGGGCGGTTCTGACGGCCTTGGTGCGGCTGTCCGTGGCCCAGGGGGTGATTGTCGAGGACCCGTTCAGCGGCCGCCGCTTGGGGGCCCATGGCGTCATCAGCAGCGGCGACGGCTCCGGCATGGCGGTGCACTCATTCGATGTTCATTACGTCGCCCAGGGCTCGGACAGGGCCCGGCACCTCGGGCATGTCAGCCTGTTGGTGCCGGCGAACCTGGCGCTTACCCGGTCGTGGCTGTCGATCATGCTGATTTTCACCGCGGCGATGGTGAAGCTTCTGCTGATCTGGATTTTGTTCAGCTATTTTGCCCAACGCCAATTGGTGCGACCGCTGTCCCGTCTGTCCGATGCGGTCGACCGCATCGACCCGGGTTTCAGGCCTTACTCGAGCATCCAGGCGGTGGGGCCTGGTGATGGCGAGCTCAAGCATCTTCAGGATGCCTTCAACCGGCTTCTCAATCGGCTGGAATCCGCCCATGCGGAACGCGCCGCCTACGAGGAGGAATTGATCGGTGCGCGCGCGCAGTTGGAAGACGCCGTGGCCGAGCGAACCCGGCAGCTGGACGGGGCGCGGCGCCGTGCCGAAGAGGCCAGCGTCGCCAAGTCGCGGTTCCTTGCCATGATGAGCCACGAATTGCGCACGCCGTTGAATTCGATCCTGGGGTTCTCGCAATTCATGGTCGATGAGATCATGGGCCGCATGGGCAATGCCCAATACCTGGAATATGCCGGTGACATTCAGCATTCGGCGCGCCACCTGTTGGATGTCATCAACGATATCCTGGACATCTCCAAGGTCGAGGCCGGTGAAGCCAAACTGGAAGAAGAGGATTTGGATCTGCGCGACCTGGCCGCCGCGGTACAGCGCCTGATGTCGCCGCGCATCAGCGCGAAAAGCCAGGTCCTGTCCATCAATATTCCCGACAGCATGCCCAAGCTGCGGGCCGATGGCCGCGTGATCCGCCAGGTCCTGGTGAACCTGTTTTCCAACGCCAACAAGTTCACGCCCGAAGGCGGCGGCCTGACGATGTCGACCGGCGTCGATTACCGGGGCGGCATCCGGATCGAGGTCGCCGACACCGGCATCGGTATCGCCGCCGAAGACGTGACGTTGGTCCTAGAAGCGTTCGGTCAGGTCCGCACCAGCCATACCGTGACTCATGAGGGCACGGGGCTGGGACTGACCCTGTCCAAGCAACTCGTCGAATTGCACGGCGGCGACCTCGCCATTCAAAGCGAGGTCGGTAAGGGAACGACGGTGATCCTGCGGTTCCCGGCGGATCGGACGATCCGGCTCAGCTGACATTCCACCTTCATGCATGGCATGGACTTTGCTTCATCGGCATTGAGACGAACGTCATTGTCAAAATGACACCGTCAAGCCGAAGCATGCAAAGCCGGAGCCGAACATGGATAAAGAACTTGCCGCCCTGCACCAGAGAATCAGTCACATCGTGGGTGACGCCGAAGAAACGGGACGGGCAGATGTTCGCTGTTTCGATCTCAGCAGCCTGACCGAGACGGAATGGCAACAACTCGCGTTACGAAACGAGATCAGCGTCAAGGGCGCGGCAAGACGACATTCACGGTTTGATAGCTGACCGCAGCGGGGGCCGGGGGGTCTTCGTGCCGAGAATGTATTCAGCAGGTCTAAGAGGTGAAGATAATGAGCGACGAAATCAACACCCTGCACCAACAGATCAAATCCCTGTTGGACGAAACGGTCGGCACCAAAGGCGATGATCTGGGTAAGGACCGGCGTATGTCCGACGCCGAACGGCGCCTGTTGATCCGTGCCCGGATGGCCAGTGGCCCGCGTGCCGGTGGAGAGTGGCGCAAAGGGGCCTTTTAAGACATTATTGCATCGTCGATCAGAAAACTTGGTTCAGGCCTTAGTGTGAAATCCCGTGTGTTGATGCATTAGTGTGAAATCCCGTGTGTTGATGCATTCCTTTACGCTGGGGAGAATCTGGAAAGGAAGCGCTTAAATGGCCGCTGACCGTGCCATCCGCCCATCCGTTATCGGCATTATCGGGGTCACGCTGACAATCGTGGTGTCTATTGCCGCGGGAATTTTTCAACATATTGATAACAATAACCGCTATCACGAGCGGCTTTCCGCACTGACCAAGGAATTCACGACGCTGGTCACGGAACGTTTCCAGCTTTACCAGTACGGTCTGCGGGGAGCGCGCGGCGCGATTATCGCCGGCGGCCGGATAAACATCCCTCGAAACACCTTTGAGGAATACTTCACGTCGCGTGAAAAATTCCAAGAGTTCCCCGGCGCACGCGGTTTCGGGTTCATCGTCAAAATATCGAACGAACAAACGGCCCGATTCATCGAAGCAGCGCGTGTGGACGAGTTTCCTTCATTCAATCTGCGCGAACTTGCCCCGAACACGGGCGAACGTTTCATCATCAAGTACATCTATCCCCTCAAGGGCAACGAAGGGGCGACGGGGCTTGATATCGCGTCGGAAAGCAATCGGCGAACCGCCGCGTTGAGCGCGGCGCGAAGCGGTGAAACCCGGCTGACGGCACCGATCACTCTGGTACAGGCATCGGGTCAAACCAACCACGGGTTTCTTATTCTGATGCCCATCTACTGGCGGGCGAATGTGCCGGATGATCCGGAAAAACGCATCGCGGAAACCGTCGGGTGGAGCTATGCGCCCCTGGTCGTCAGCGAGGTTTTGAAGGATCTGGGCCCGCGCCGGGAGGAAATCGCGTTTTCGATCACGGACGTCAGCGACGGGATCGAATTCTATCGTTCGCCCGGATTCGATCCCAAAGTTGAAGCGGTCGTCGGCAAGGGGGTTGAGGTGTTCGGCCGCAATTGGCGTCTGCGCTTTCATCCGCGTCCGGCATTCGCCAAACGATACGGGGGCATCCAACCGGGTATGCTCGGCTTGACCCTGGTTTTGCTGGGTATTCTGGGCACCGCCACCGCATTCAATTTCGCGCGAAACCGGGCACGGGCCCTGCAGGCTCGGCAGGAAGAAGAGGAACTGGCCTACAAGATCATCGACGCGACGCCCCAGGCGTTGCTTGTTGTCGACCAGGCCGGAATCATCATCCGCGCGAACGCTTATTGCGAACGTGTTTTCGGCTGGTCCATGTCCGACCTGCTTGGGAAATCCGTCGATGACCTGGTGCCGCTCGACATGCGGGACGCACACAAGGAACTGCGCGAATGTTACGATTATAAGCCCCGCAATATGGGTAGCCGCCAGGACTTGGAAGCGGTGAGGGCTGACGGAACGCGGTTTCCCATTACCGCCCGTCTCGCCCCCTTGTCGATCGGCGACAGAAAGCTGGTTGTCGCGGGTGTCACCGATATTTCGGCAGAACGCGAAGCCGTCAAGGTCATGGCGGCAAGCGAACAACGCTGGCAGGAGGTGGCGAACTCTCTGCCGCAGCTTGTCTGGACCTGCAATGCCGACGGTGTCTGTGACTTTCTCAGTCAGCAATGGGCCGACTATACCGGCGCGCTGACAGAACCGCTGTTGGGCACCGGTTGGCTTGACTGGGTCCATCCAGACGATCAAGACGACTTGATGGCCGTCTGGCGGAAATCGGTTGAAACCAAGGTGCCGTTCGCGTCTGAATTCCGCATCAGGGGGGCTGACGGGACCTACCGGCTGTTTTTCTCCCGCGCCGATGCCGTCATAGATGCGGATGGAAGCGTCCTGCGGTGGATCGGCTCCAACACGGATATCGAGGATCGGCACCAAGCGGAACTTCAGGTTCGCGGTCTGTTACAGGACATGGAGGATCGTGTCGCCATGCGCACGGCGGAACTCGATACGGCCCTGCGTGACCTGCGCAACGTGTTGGACAGCGTGCCGTCGATGATCGCCTATTGGGACCGCAATCAGCGCAACCGGTTTGCCAACAAGGCCTACGAGGAATGGTTCGGCGTGACCCCCGAATGGCTGCAGGGGCGCCTGATGTCCGAATTAATGAATGAGGATACCTACCAGGAAAGCCTGCCCTATATCGAAGCCGCATTGAAGGGAGAGCCTCAGTCATTCGAACGGGAACTGACCGATATCCACGGCACGGTCCGCTCCTTGCAGGTGCATTACCTGCCGGATGATACCGACGGAGAGATTCTCGGGTTCTATGTCGTCGGTTTCGACGTGACGGAGATCAGGGCGTCAGAGCTTGCGCAGAAGCAGGCGAGGGAGGCGGCGGAGGCGGCAACCCGCGCCAAATCGGCGTTTCTGACATCCATGAGCCATGAACTGCGCACGCCGATGAATTCCATCCTCGGGTTCACCGACATTCTGCTCTCACAACATTTCGGCGCACTCAATGACAAGCAGCTTGAACACGCCGGCCTGATCAAAAGCAGCAGCCGCCACCTGCTGAACCTGATGGACAGCGTGCTCGAATTGAGCAAGATCGAGGCTGGCCGTATCATGATATCGATCGAGCCTGTCAACGTCACCGCGGTCGTGAAATCCGTCATCGCAACCCTCGAGCCCCTGGCGGAAAAATTCGAGGTTGAAATACGGGCGGAGAACCTGGGCCGGGGTGACGTATTCGTGACGGCGGACATGACACGTCTGACGCAGGTCCTGATCAATCTTGGTTCCAACGCCATCAAGTACAATCACGCGGGCGGCTGGGTGGAATTTTCGTGCGAGGCCGTTACGGCGGACATGTCACGCATCATGGTCGCCGATAACGGCCGCGGCATTCCGGCTGACCTGCAAGACGGGGCCTTTCAGCCGTTCAATCGTCTCGGCGCCGAACAAGGCAAGGTCGAGGGAACCGGAATCGGCCTTGCCTTGGTCAAGAACTATGTCGAGTTGATGGGCGGGCGCATTGATTTCGAAAGTACGGAGGCTCAGGGAAGCCGGTTCTGGGTCGATCTGCAATCGGCGGACGTCGGCGGCGGCATCAAGACGACGGAGAAGAGCAAAGAGGCTGATGTCAAAACGCGCCGGATGGCCGGCCGTATGAAGGTTCTGTATGTCGAGGACAACGACATCAACCGGGCGCTGTTCGAGAACTTCATGGAGATGCTGGAGGACGTTGACTACCTAGAGGCGGAAGATGGGACGACGGGGCTGGCCATCGCGCGGGAAGTGCGCCCGGAGGTCATCTTCCTGGACATCGATCTGCCGGACATGAGCGGATACGACGTCCTTGCGGCAATCAGAGCGGATCCCGACCTGCGTGACACGCCGGTGATCGCCCTGACCGCCAATGCCATGTCCGGCGATGCCGAACGCGGTTTGGAGGCGGGCTTCGAGAGATATCTACCGAAGCCCTTTGGCCTGGATGAAATTCTCGGGGCCGTGACCGAGCAGCAGGAGGCCATCGAACGCAGAAAGCATCCGCGCAAAAAGACATGAGCCGCCACGGCTTGGCCGTGGCGGACAATGCTCACCCCTTCTTGAAGTGCAGGATGCCCCAGGCGAGATACCCCTTGTCGGCGCCGTCGACCCAATGGTCGAGCCCGCGCAGCATGTTGTCGACGTAGGACTTGCCCGACAGACGGACGATTTCGTCATAACGGCTTTTCAGATCCTCGCCGACCCGGAAGTAATGGGTGCGAAGCTGGCCCAGCATGGGTGACATTTGCACCTCGTTGAGACCGCGCTTGGCGAATTCCGCCCGGTAGAACGCGAACGACCCCAGGGTGGACAGATGAATGCGATCCAGGATGGGTTGCAACACGCCTTCGGGTACGTCGTCGGCCTGCATGGGGTCGGTGAAGATGACTTGCCCGCCCGGCGCCAGGACCCTGGAAATCTCGTCGAGAACGCGGGGGCGGTCGCCGGAATGGAGAATGGCGTCCTGCGACCACACAAGGTCGATGGAGGCGTCTTCGGCGGGAATGTCTTCGAACGAGCCGTGAACCACGTCGATCAGGCCTTCCAGGCCTGTTTCCGCGTTCTTGTCGCGGTTCAGGTCGTTCTGGGTCTCGCTCAGGTTCAGACAGGTCACGTGACAGCCGTAGTGGTCCGCCAGGTAGCGGGCGGAGCCGCCGTATCCGGCTCCCAGATCGATGACTCGTGTCTTCCGTCCCAGTCCCGACACCTGCAGGGCCATGGTTTCCACGGTGCGCCGACTGGCTTGGGCGATGGCTTCATCAGGGCTGTTGTAGATGCCGATATGAATGTCCTCGCCGCCCCAGACGTTCTGGTAGAAGGCGTCGGCTTCCGACGAATCGTAATACTCTTCTGCCTTCTGGACCGCCTGTGATCGCCTACTCATGATAATTCTTCTCCGCAACATGGATGAAAAAGTCCGGGTCGTTTTCCTGATAGGTTTCCTGGAAATCGCCGTAGGTCTTGATCTTTTGGAACCCGACGTCGGTCAGCAGCTTGCGCGTATAGGCCTTGCGCAGGGGAAACATGTTGAGATGGAACTGCGAGCCGTCGGGGAATGAGTAGCAAAAGCGGGCCAGACCATCGTCGATATGCTCTGGCTCGGCCGATACCTGATCGCCGCAGTAATAGTATTTGTGCTTCGATGAAAATCCGTGATCGAGCATGCCGTCGTAATTGCGTTGATCGAGAATCAGAATGCCGTCCCATTTCAGGGCGGCATAGAATTCGGCCAGGGCCCGGCGGCGGTCGTTCTCATCGAACAGATGGGTGAACGAATTTCCCAGGCAGATGATGGCGTCGAACTTGCCGTGCACGTCTTTGTTCAGCCAGCGCCAGTCGGCATGGGCCGTGTGCAGCACGAGGTTGCGTTCGCGCGCATTTTCGAATGCCTTGGTCAGCATCTCCGCGTTGCCGTCGGCACTGGTCACGTCGAACCCGGCCTTCAGCAACTGCACGGAATGGAATCCGGTGCCGGTGGCGGCGTCGAGCACGCGATGCTTGCCGCGGGCCTTCAGGATGTCGATGAAGAATTGGCCTTCACTTCCCGCGCGGGCGTCCCAATCGATCAGTTCGTCCCATTTTTCCACAAACGTTTGGACGTACTCCCGCTGGTAGTGGTCGGTTTTGCGGGTTTCCAGCGGATTGTCGCCGAAATCCTGTTGTTCTTGATTGATGTCGTCCATTGCGGCCCTCCAAGGCGTCGTAATTGATCTATGACCGCCTGAAAACAGACGGCGCACAGCAACGGGCGGACCCGGAAGGGCCCGCTCGAATGGTCAACGGCACGGCGCAACTCGGGGCGACAAGGCCCGGACGTGCCGAAGCGATCTGGTTTTATTTGGCGGTTGAAAGGATCCAGAACCCGGTCCGCATTATTGCGATGGGGAATCCGAAAGACGCGTTTTCCTGTTGTCGTTACCCACCCCGTAGGGGTAGCGGGACCGGTGCGATCCCGACGCGTCCACCGCCTGGACAGCAGGTTTTCATGCCCAACCAGCCTTTGCGTTCTCAGGCAAATGCCAGCATGCCGCCCACGGCCAATGGCGCAAGGGTAACAGTCGGGGAGGGGCGGATCAACCTGACCCCCGGGGAAAACCGGCCGGACAAAGGATGGGTGGGCGGCAAGGGCCGGATTACCGGGTCTTGCACGGGATGTGAAAGTTTTATGCCGCCGCTTGATCGGCCGTTTTGGCGGTATCCAGGGCGGGATTACAGATGCTGGCCGCCGCCTTGTCACGGGTCAGGCGGGCGGTGTCCCGGCGTTCCAACACGAACATGGCAGTCGCCGCCAGGAACGGCAGGCTCTGCACCAACAAGGTTCCGGCGAACAGGTATAGTTCGATGATCCCCGTCGTATTGACCGCGAACAGGGCGGCCGAGCTGGCCATCAGGGCCAGGCCGATGCGGGTTTCCGTGCGCACGGGTGATGCCGGGGCGGCCTTGGTGGTTGGGCTGCCTGCCTTTTGAGCCTTGCCCTTCTGGGTCACGCTGAACGGCAGGTCCGGCACCTTGATGCCGTCATAGATGGCGCGTGCCACGGTCCATTGCAGGCTGGCGGCGGCCAGGGCGGCGCCGGCGATGCGCGCCGGGCCGATCTTGACCCGCGCCATGTAAAGCAGCACGCAATGCAGCAGCCCGGCACCGAACGCGGCCAGGATCGGCAGGGTGAAGGGGATCGGCGGCAGCATCACGCCGACGAACAAAATGAATGGCACCCAGGCCAGGTTGACCACGGCGGCGAGTGCGCCAACCGCGTCCGACAGCCAATGCAGCCAGCCGGTGATGTAATGGACCTTCTGCCCCCGGGTCAGGGTCTTGGCACCCGGCAGCATATGGCGCCAGTGCTTGAAGAAAATCTGTACGGCGCCGTAGGCCCAGCGATGGCGCTGTGTCTTGAACGCGCGGTAGGTGTCCGGCAGCAGACCCCAGCCATAGCGCCGGCGCGTATAATGGGCGTGGTATCCCGCCTCGAACAGGCGCAGGCCCAGTTCCGTGTCCTCGGTGATGGTGTCCGGCGACCAGCCGCCGACGGCATCGAACGCGGCGCGGCGGACCAGCAGCATGGTGCCATGGGCGATGATCGCATCGGCCTCGTTGCGCTGAACCATGCCGATGTCGAAAAAGCCCGTGTATTCGGCGTTCATGCAGCGCGCCAGCAACGAGCGTTCGCCGTCCCGGTGGTCCTGGGGGGCCTGCACCATCGCCACCTTGGGGTCGGCAAAGGCGGGCGCCAGATCGCGCAGCCATTTGGGATCGACCACATAGTCGGCGTCGAGCACGGCGAGAATTTCCGCGTCCGGGGCGACATGGGGCATGGCCGCGGTCAGGGCCCCGGCCTTGAACCCCGCGATCTTGGGGAAGTTGAGGAACTTGAAACGCGGGCCCAGTTTCACGCAATGGGCTCGCACGGGCCGCCACAGACTTTCGTCGTCCGTGTTGTTGATGATCACCACGACCTCGAAGTCCGGATAATCCAGACCGGCACAGGAATTCAGGGTCTCGATCAGCATGTCCGGGTTTTCCCGGTAGGCGGGAATCTGGATCGATACCTTGGGCAGAGGGGCATCCGTTGGTGCGTCTTCGGCCCGCCACAGGCGCTTGGGCCGGGGGCCCAGGGTGACCTCGGCGACCTCGTCCAGCTTGCCCAGGGTAACCAGGGTCAGCGGCAGCATCAGCACCATGCCCAGGCCCCAGGCGATGGCGGATCCCACGTTCAGGTAGTTCTCGAAGGGGTAGAGCAGCGCCACGGCCACGGCGGCGGAGAGCGCGTTGGCGGCAATTGCCATGGCCAGGGCATGGCCGAAGGTCGGCCGCCGCGTCATCAGCCACAACACGGTCATCACGGCGCCCAGGATTAGCGCCAGGATGCCCCGCCGCCATTGTTCGGGCTGTTCGACCGCGCCGGCCAGGGAGAACTTGGCAGTGCCGTCATGGTCGAACACACCCCAATAAGGGCCGACGCTTCCTTCCATGGTCTTCCAGGGTTGATCGAAGGCCTCCATCAGGTTGTAGCCGATGCCGTGGCGCGAGGCCTCGGATATGAACTGGCGGATGATGGTGGCCTGTGTCATGGGGTCGGGGCCGGCCTCGCGGTTGCGGTAGCCGCGTGACGGCCAGCCGAATTCGGCGATGATCGCCTCCTTCCCGGGGAAGGTATCAAGCACTTCGCGGTAGCGTTCGAAAGTATAGGAAACGGCATTCTGCGCGCCGACGGCTTCCCAGTAGGGCAGCACGTGGATCGACATGAAATCAACCTCGTCGACCAGATCAGGATGGGACAGCCAGCGGTCCCAGGTTTCACCGGTGGTCACCGGGACGGGCACGCGGGTGCGCACCTCGCGGATGATGGTGATCAATTCTTCCAGCGTCAGGTCTTCGCGGAGCAGCGTTTCGTTGCCGACGAACACGGCACGGATGTTGGAATACTTGCGCACCAAGGCGACTGCGGTCTCGATCTCCCGCCGGTTGGAGGCCTCGTCGCGGCCCAGCCAGATGCCGAGCATCACCTCGATCCCGCGGTCCTTGGCAAGCGCGGGCACCTGCGCCTGAATGCCGCTGACCGTGTAGGTGCGCACGGACCGGGATACGGGTTTGATGACGTCCAGGGCGTGGGCCAGTTCACGCAAGGTTGCCGACCGCCCGAACCAGACTTCGCGCGGGGCGCCGATGTTGAAGGACATGGATTGCACCTTGCCCGTCACGTCGGGCAGCACGGCCGTTTCCAAGGTCGTGGCCCAGGCCAACCCATGCAGGACGGCGGCGACCAGGGCCGCCGCGAGAACGTTCTTCATCTTATTTCAGGCACCCAAGAGCGGTAACGCGGTTGAACCGCTTCACGCGGCGCTTCCGGGCCGCACGGCAGAACGACGGATACTTAAGGCGCGCTGTACCCCGCGCAAGGGGCGGTGAGGCGACACTGCCGGAGTTTCAGGCTCTTTTGGTCACCACGGCGCAGAGATTGCGCCAGTTTGCACCTGCGAACAAGAGGCAGAATTCACAAATTTTCAATCACCCGTAACGGCAGCCGGGAGCAAACGAAACGGACGTTAAGCTTTCGTTTCCATGAGCTTGACGAGTTCGGGAATGCTGGCCGCGGTCTCCAGGGACATCAGGCCGTCGAACAGCGGGCGCAGGCTGCCATGAGGCAGGGCCCGGCCGGCGCAATCTTCGAATTTGTCCCACAGTTCGTCCCGCGACATGGTGTTGTCGCCGCTGCGTCCGATGAGGTTCGACACGGTTTCCGAAAGCTTGCGCCCGTCCTTCAGGGTGACGATGACTTCCGCCCCCCAATTGTCCTTGTCGTCGCCGTCCAGGTCGGGGTGGGGGCGTGCCGTGGTGACCGCGACCAGGCGTCTGACGGCATCCTCGCGGAAGGCGTCACCCTCGAAGTCCTTCAGCTTCACGGTGCCGTCCAGAAGCGCGCGCGCGACTGTGTATTGGACCGAGAACTTGGCTTCCAGCTCGCTATCGGGCATCGGCGTGTTGGTATGCCTGAGGCGCCGTTGATGCGGCATGATCTCGATTCCCGCGACGGCTTCGGCCGGGATGTCATGCTTGCCGGCCAAACGCTGCATGGCGGTGATGCATTGATGGGTCGATCCGCAGCAAGGGAATTGCTTGATCGCCAGGTCCTCGGCCTCGATCGCCCAGGGGCCGTTGTCCCAGCCGTCCAGCAGGCGTTCGGCGGCATAGGTGCCGGGGCCGTTGAAGACCTCGAAAAAGCCCTGATGGTGTTCCATGGCTCCGGGGTTGGCGTCATGGCCCTGTTCGGCCAGCAGCACGGCCAGTACGCCGGACCGTGCCGAATGACCGACATGCAGCGGCTTGGTCATGGTGCCGAAATTGGCCTTCAGGCCGCTTGCCATGGACGCCGCCATGGCCAGCGCCATGGCCGTCTGTTCCGTGGACAGGCCGATCAGACGCGCCGCACCCGCGACGGTTCCGAAAATGCCCAGCGTCGCGGTCGGGTGCCAGCCCTTGTCGTAGTGATGGGGGTGGACGGCACGGGCCAGGCGCATTTCCGCCTCCAGCCCGACGGCGTAGGCGGTGATCAGGCTTTGGCCGGAAAGCCCCCGGTCTTCGGCCAGGGCGAACAGGGGGGCGACCAGCGGCACCGACTGATGGCCGCCGAACACGGAGGAGAAATCGTCGAAATCAAGCGCGTGTGACGCGATGCCGTTGACGAAGGCGGCGTCGAGCGCGCTGGTCCGGCGTCCCGTGCCGAACACCAGTGCCGAACCCGGCGCCGTGGCGACGCCCGGCGTACCGAGGGCGATCTGCGTGCTGGCTTCGGGCAGGCCCGCCAGGGTCACGCCGACGGTATCGGTGATGCCCAGTTTGGCGAGCCACAGACCCTTTTCGGAAATCACCTTGGGGTCGTAGCCGATGATACGCTCCGCCAAACGCGTCAAAAGCGCGCGCTGGTCCGTTGCGGAAATATTGTTCATGGTTGCCTCATCCCTTTATCGCCGGGTTTTTAAGCCCGTGCGCCTCCCTTGATTGTATACAATATCAAGGTGCGGCCGGCGTCAATCCTCGCCGATCCTCTGGGGATCGAATGGCGTCGACTGATAGACCATGTTGATCCAGTTGCCGAACAGGATGTGAGCATAGGCGCGCCAGCGGTTGACCGGCGTCTTGGCCGGGTCGTTGCCGGGGTAGTAGTTGGCGGGGACCTGAATGTCCGCGCCCTTTTCGGCATCACGGCGGTATTCGGCGTCCAGCGTGTCGGAATCGTATTCCAGATGATTGAACATGTGGACGTGATTGAGCTTGTGGTCGTGGACGAGGGCGATGCCCGTGGCCGCCCCCTCCATGAGGATTTCCAACTGTGGGAAGGGCTTGAGGTCGGCGGCGTGATTTTCCGTGTGGCGTGACACGGGAATGTTCAGGCTGTCGTTCAGGCCCCGGCACAGTTCCGACGCGGTGTTGAGCACCTGGTGTTCGAACACACCGAACGCCTTGTGCGGCAACTGATACTTGGGAATGCCGTAGAAATGGTGAAGCGCCGCCTGAGCACCCCAGCACAGGTTGAACAGGCTGTGCACATTGCCCCGCGACCAGTCGAAGATCTGGCACAGTTCATCCCAATAGGTGACGGCTTCGAACGGCAGTTGTTCGATGGGGGCGCCAGTGACGATCAGCCCGTCGAACTTCTGGTCCGTGACCTGGGTCCACGGATGATAGAAGTCGATCATGTGCTGTTCGTCGACGGTCTTGGGTTTGTGCGTCGTCAGCGCCAACAGATGCATCTCGATCTGCAGGGGTGTCGCGCCCAGCACGCGGGCCAACTGGGTTTCCGTCTTCTGCTTCAACGGCATCAGGTTCAGCACCGCGATGCGCAGCGGGCGAATATCCTGAAGCATCGCCTGGTCATCGCCGATGATCGGCACGCCCTCTTTTTCCAGGACGGCGCGGGCGGGAAGGTCTGACGGAATCTTGATCGGCATGGCGGCCTGTCCGGCGTTGGTTTCAGGTTGGGTCTGTACGTGTTTGGTGCGGTGCCGCGGGCGCGGCGGAGACGGTATTAGAAATCCAATGCCCGGCGTTGGGCGCGGGCAAGGCATGCGTTCACATAGTGTGTGGCATTGGCCGCTGCAACCTCGTTGTCGGCGGATTGGGCGCGCATGGTTTCCAGCACCCGCCACAAAATTTTGTTGGCGTCAGGCACCAATTGACCCTGGGGCGGGTCGGTGAACAGGTCGGCGACGTCGATGGTGAAGCCGTATTTTTCCGCCATCCGGGCATAGCGCGGCTTGCGGTCCTGGACCAGGGCGGGGAACAGGGTGCGGGCAAAATCCTTGGGCCCGACACCCTTGCCGTCGGCAGGTTGGCCGGCCAGGTGCTTTTCGATAAACGAGGGGTAATAGAACAGGGGCTTGGGGTCGCTCTCGGCGCGTTCCTTCAGCGCATCCTCGTCGGTTTTACCGGCCCGGATATAGAGGATCAGGGTATCGGCGCGGAGTGCCGTGATCACGGGGTCGTCGGGATCGTCCAGATCGACGATTTCGCACAGGCTGCCCGAGGCATCGTTGATGAAATCCTTGCAGCGGTAGATTTCCCAGGCCTTGGCGATGAAGTGACCGGTGTCCTTCATGGCTTCCTGTTCGCCCCAGCGATAAAGTCCCTGGCGCTTCAGGAACGTGGCCTTGTCCAGGCCGCCTTCGGCAGGGTCACCGTACATGCCCAGGAACGTGGATACGGGATCCAGGTTGTCGACGCTGATGTTGTGGTTGATGTAGATGGAATCCGAGCGCAGGAGGTTGGCCACGAACCTGTCCTGCATGTGCATGATCTTGTACTTGATGTTGTCCAGGATGTGTTCGGCGAGGTAGCGCGTGCCGATGCGGTAGTCGGCCGAATAGTGATACCAGTCCGCATGGCGGCGCAGGCTGGTGGACAGCATGGTTTTGCCCACGCCGGACATGCCCAGCAGCGTGATCGCGTGGGGCAGTTGGCGGAACGCCTCGAAATCGTTGAGATATGCTTCAGAACTCATGCCCATGGTTTGGCGTGCGGCGTTTCGCTTGTAAAGAGCTTTGATTGCGCCCTGGCCCGCAAAAATTAATTCCAGGCCCCCGTGGGTGGAGTGCTAAGCTTGTGTCAGGATAAATATGGCGTCCGGGACCGCGAAACTGCGGGAAACCGACCGGAACGCCTCGACCAGCAAACACCGAACGGGAGGATTTCATGCTGAAAGCCTTGAACATTGATCCGGGCAAATGCACGGGCTGTCTGCAGTGCGAACTTGCCTGCTCTTTCGAAAACGAGGGCGTGTTCAATCCGTCCAAGTCACGGATCAAGGTCTTCAATTTCCACGACCAGGGCCGCTTCGTGCCTTATACCTGCACGCAATGCGACGAGGCCTGGTGCATGCACGCCTGTCCGGTCGACGCCATATCCCTGAACAAGTTGACCGGGGCCAAAGAGGTCAACGACAACCTCTGCGTCGGCTGCAAGGTCTGCACCATCGCCTGTCCCTTCGGCACGGTGAACTACAACTCCGCCACCGGCAAGGTCATCAAGTGCGACCTGTGCGGCGGCGATCCGGAATGCGCCAAGGCCTGCCCGACCGACGCCATCACCTATGTGGACGCCGATTGGACCGGCTTGGACAAGATGCGCAAATGGGCGGCCAAGACCGACGCCGGCCAGCAAGCCGCGCACTGAAGGGGAGGACAATGTCATGGCATGGGCACGGCGGATTCTGCGGGTCAACCTGACCAAGGGCACCTGCACGCATGAACCCCTCAACATGGAATGGGCCAAGCGCTATCTGGGTCAGCGCGGCCTGGCGACCAAATACCTGACGGAAGAGATCGACCCCAAGGTCGATCCCCTTGCACCGGAAAACAAGCTGATCATGGCGACCGGTCCGCTGACCGGCACCTGCGCGTCCACGGCCGGGCGCTATTCGGTGATCACCAAGGGGGCGCTGACGGGCGCCATCGCCTGTTCCAATTCGGGCGGTTTCTTCGGCAACGAAATGAAGAACGCCGGGCTGGACATGATCATCTTCGAAGGCCGCGCCAAGGCGCCGGTCTATCTGTTCATCGATAACGATGACTGCCGGCTGCTCGATGCCTCGGGCTATTGGGGCACCTCCGTGTGGGACACGGAAGAAGGCATTAAGGAAGCCCATGGCGACGCCCAGATCCGCGTCGCCTCGATTGGCGTGGCGGGCGAAAAGGGCGTCAAATTCGCCTGTGTCGTCAATGACATGCACCGCGCTGCCGGGCGATCCGGGGTGGGTACGGTGATGGGGTCCAAGAACCTGAAGGCCGTCGCCATCCGCGGCACCAAGGGGGGGTCCGTCGATGACATGCCGGCCTTCCTCAAGGCCACGGCCGAGGGCAAGAAGGTGCTGGCGGAAAACGCGGTGACGGGCCAGGGACTGCCGGCCTACGGCACCCAGGTTCTGATGAACGTGATCAACGAAACCGGCGCCTTGCCGACCCGCAATCACCGCGACATTCAGTTCGAGGGGGCGTCTAAAATTTCCGCCGAGGCCATGGCCGAACCGCGTGAATCGGACGGCAAGCCCAATCTGGTGCGCAATGCCGCCTGCTTCGGTTGCACCATCGCCTGCGGGCGGGTGTCGACCATCGACCGCACTCATTACACGGTGGCTGATCGGCCGCAGTATCAGAAGGCATCGGGCGGGTTGGAATACGAGGCCGCCTGGGCGCTAGGGGCGGCGACTGGCGTCGACGATCTGGACGCCCTGACCTTCGCCAACTTCATCTGCAACGAACAGGGGATTGACCCCATCTCGTTCGGCGCCACGGTGGGGGCGGCGATGGAGATGTTCGAGGATGGTGTCATCACCACCAAGGAGACCGGCGGGATCGAGGTCACATTCGGGTCCGCCAAGGCGCTGACGGATCTGGCCGAGCTTTGCGGCCGGGGCGAAGGCTTCGGGGCGGAGATCGGCCTGGGGTCCAAGCTGCTCTGCGCAAAATACGGCAAGCCGGAACTGTCCATGTCCGTGAAAGGTCAGGAGTTCCCGGCTTATGACGGCCGGGGCATCCAGGGCATGGGGCTGACCTATGCCACCTCCAACCGGGGGGCCTGCCATCTGCGTAGCTATACCGTTGCGTCGGAAATCCTGGGCATTCCGGAAAAGACCGATCCCCTCGTCACCGACGGTAAGGCGGGTTTGGTCAAGGCGTTCCAGGACGCGACGGCGGCGGTCGACAGTGCGGGCATCTGCGTGTTCACCACCTTTGCCTGGACGCTGGAGGACATCGCGCCTCAGATCGACGCCGCCTGCGAGGGCGACTGGAGCGTCGAGGCCCTGTTGGCAACGGGGGAACGGATCTGGAACCTGGAACGCCAGTTTAATCTGGCAGCGGGCTTCACCGGCAAGGACGACAATCTGCCTCCGCGCCTGATGAAAGATGCGGCCAAGACCGGTCCGGCCAAGGGCCTGACCAGTGGTTTGGACAAGATGCTGCCGGAATATTATCAGCTGCGCGGCTGGTCCAAGGACGGCGTGCCGACCAACGAGACCGTCAGCAGGCTGGGGCTGTAGGGACATGACCTATGTCATCATCGGCGCCGGCCCGGCGGGGGTCGTCGCGGCGGAAACGCTTGCCAAGACGGACCCGGGGTCTGACATCGTGCTGTTGGGCGGAGAAGCCGATCCGCCTTATTCCCGCATGGCCATTCCCTATGTGCTGACCGGCATCATCGACCACGGCGGCACGCACCTGCGCAAGACGGCCGGGCATTACGACACGCTCGGCATCATCTATCGCCAGGTCAAGGCGGCGGGTATCGACGTCAAGGGCAAGAAGGTCGCCCTGGAAGGCGGCGGCGAACAGCCCTACGACAAACTGCTGATCGCCACCGGGGCGAGCCCCATCAAGCCGCCGGTGCCGGGGCTCGACCTGCCCAGGGTGCATCATTGCTGGACCCTCGACGACTGTCGGGAGATCGAGAAGTTGGCTCAGAAAGGCTCCGAGGTCGTCCTCATGGGGGCCGGCTTTATCGGCTGTATCATCTTGGAAGCCCTGGTCGAACGGGGCGTCAAGCTTACTGTGGTCGAGGCGTTGGATCGCATGGTGCCGCGCATGATGAACGAGACGGCGGGCACCCTGATCAAGGACTGGTGTCAGGCCAAGGGCATCACGGTCCATACCTCGACTAAGGTGACGGAGGTCGGCGAACAGAACGGCCGCCTGGCCGTCGCCATGGATAATGGGGAAACGGCGTCCGCCGACTTGGTGGTCGTCGCCGCCGGGGTGAAATCCAATATCGGCTTCATCGACGGCACCGGCATGAAGGCGGAACAGGGCATTCTGGTGGACGAGTTCCTGCGCACCTCCGTCGACGGCGTCTATGCCGCCGGCGACTGCGCTCAGGGACCGGATTTCGGCGGCGGTTTCAACGTCCACGCCATTCAGCCGACCTCGACCGAGCACGGCCGCTTCGCCGCCCTCAACATGGCGGGTAAGGTCACGCCCTATCGGGGCTCGTTGCAGATGAACGTGCTGGACACGGCGGGGCTGATCTCGACCTCGTTCGGCGACTGGGAAGGAGGCGAGGGCACGCAGAGTGCCGAAGCCCTGGACCGCGCGCGTTTCAAGTACCTGCGCCTGAACTTCAAGGACGACGTGCTGGTCGGTGCCCTGTCGCTTGGGCGCACGGACCACATGGGCGTGCTGCGTGGCCTGATTCAGAACCGCACGCCGCTGGGCCTGTGGAAGGCACGACTGATGGACGACCCGCACCGCATCATGGAAGCCTATGTCGCCCATGCCTATGCCTGACGGCGGGGGTAACCCATGAAGATCCGGGTCAAGCTCTATGCTTCCCTCGCCGAACATCTGCCGGCGGGGACCAAGGGCAACGAGGCGGATCTGGAGGTTGCCGCCGACGCGACCCCGGCTACGGTCATCGCCCAGCTCGGCTTGCCGGAAAAGATGTGTCATCTGGTGTTGCTGAACGGCGTCTATGTGGAACCCTCGGCGCGGGCGGCCACGATCTTCAACGACGGCGATGCGCTCGCCATGTGGCCGCCGGTGGCGGGGGGCTGACCCCGTGGCTGGCGAAGAGGCACCCGTCATCATCAGAAAGGAAATGGCCCTGACGCGGGCGGCTTTCTTTCGCGGCATCGCCAAGGCGCTGAGCACCGAGGCCTTCGTCGAGACGGCGGATGGCGTTGTGCTGGAGCAGGACGGCAAACGTCTGGAGATCGCCTTAGGGGCTGAACGCATGCGCCGCATCGCGCTGATCGAGATCGAAGTCATGGATGTGACGCTTGGGTTCCACGGCTATACCGGGGAGGATCGAGCTGCGGCGCTGGTGGCGTTCGACCGGGCGTTTCAGCGGGGTGGGGGTTGATTAGGATAGTTTTTTAGAAACATTCTAACTTTGAGTGTTGATCCCGATGGTGTATCCACTATCTTTAATGTCCACACACGATTTGTATTAAGGAGCTCCCATGTCGAGTGAAGGTTTCCACGAACCCCTGGAAAAGCTGTCCGAAGAGACCATGGACCGTCATCGCGCCATTGTTTCCCTGATGGAGGAACTGGAGGCCGTCGATTGGTATCAGCAGCGCGTCGATGCCACCTCGGATCCGGAGCTCAAGGCGATCCTGGCCCATAATCGGGACGAGGAAATCGAGCACGCCGCCATGGTCCTGGAATGGCTGCGCCGCAGCATGCCGCAGTTCGACAAGGAACTCCGTGAAACCCTGTTCAAGGACGGCCCGATCACCGGCCATCACGGCGACGACCACTAAACCGCCGTCCGGCGGCGGGGCCTATTTCCGGTCCGCGTAGGGGTTGTCGCTCTTGCGGTAGATCAGGCGGATCGGCACGCCGTCGAGCCCGAAGTGGTCGCGCAGGCCGTTGACCAGAAAGCGGGTGTAGCTGTCCGGTAATTCGGTCGCCCGCGTGCAGAACACGATGAACGTGGGCGGGCGGGCCTTGGCCTGGGTCGCGTAGCGCAGGCGGATGCGCTTGCCGCCCTTGCCCATGGGGGCGGGGTGGACTTCCTGCATATCGCTCAACCAGCGGTTCAGGTCGCCCGTGCCGATGCGCGTGTTCCACAGGTCATAGGTTTCGGTGACCGTGGGCAGAAGCTTATCCAGCCCCTGGCCGGTCAGGGCGGAGCAGGTAATGACGGGTATGCCCCGGACCTGCGGCAGGCTGGTCTGCAGGCGGTCGCCGAGGCGTTGGATCGTCTCGCCCCGGTCCTTGGCGGCGTCCCACTTGTTGACAGCGATGATCAGCGCGCGGCCTTCTTCGATAACCTGGCGGGCGATGGTCAGGTCCTGCTTTTCCAGGACCGCGTCGGCGTCCAGCACCAGCACCACGACATGGGCGAAGCGCACGGCGCGCAGGGTGTCGCGGGTGCTGAGGGATTCCAGCTTGTCGGTGATCCGTGCCTTGCGCCGCAGGCCAGCCGTGTCGATCAGCCGGTAATCGCGCCCGCCATGGTGCCAGGAAATGGAGATTGCGTCGCGGGTGATCCCGGCCTCGGGCCCGGTCAGCATGCGGTCTTCGCCGAGCAGGCGGTTGATCATGGTCGACTTGCCCACATTGGGCCGGCCGACGATGGCGAGTTGCAGGGCCTTGGGCTCGGCTGCGTCGTCGCAGTCTTCTTCGTCGTTGAATTCCTCGAGGTCGGCGAATTCATCTTCAATGTCGTAGGCTTGCGTGCCTTCGGCGGCGGCCTCGGCAAAGGGGATAAGCCGGTCGTACAGGTCCGACAGGCCGAGCCCGTGTTCCGCCGAAAAGGCGACAGGTTCGTCCAGGCCCAGGGAATAGGCGTCGAACAGTCCGGACTCGCCGGCCCGGCCCTCGCACTTGTTGGCGACCAGGATCGACGGCGTGCCGCGGGCCCGCAGCCAGGACACGAAATGCTGATCCATGGGCGTCACCCCGGCCCGCGCGTCGATTACCATCAGCGCCACGTCGGCTTCGTCCAAGGCCCGTTCTGTCTGGCCGCGCATGCGGGCTTCCAGGCTGTCGTCGGTGACGTCCTCGAGCCCGGCGGTGTCGATCAGCCGGAATTTCAGGTCGGCAAGCTTGCCCTCGCCCTCGCGGCGGTCGCGGGTCACCCCCGGCGTATCGTCGACGATGGCCAATTTGCGCCCAACCAGACGGTTGAACAGGGTCGATTTGCCGACGTTGGGGCGGCCGATGATGGCGATGGTGAAGGGCATGACATTGGCCGGGCGCGTGTCCGATCCTGATTACCTAAACTGGGTTACGGGTACTGGGTTACTGATAAACGATCAATTCCGCGTCGTCGGACAGGAAGATGACCCGGCCGTCGGCGACGATGGGCGGCACGGAAATGCCGTCGGGCATTTCGACCTCGCCGATGAACTTACCCGAATAGGGCGACAAAGCCCAGGCCACACCATGCGATCCGGCCACGATCAGGCGGTCGGAGGCCAGGATGGGGCCGGTCCAGACGACGGGATCGCGCTGCTTTTCCGGGTTTTCGAAACGGGGCAGGGGGCGGACCCAATAGACGCCGCCGGTATCGCGGCTGACGGCGGCGACTTCGGCGTCGTTGGTCAACACGAAGATGTAGTCCCCGGCGATCCAGGGGCTTTCGATGCCGCCGATATCCCGCTCCCAGATGCGCCGGCCCGTGCGCAGGTCATAGGCCGCCATGATCCCGGAATGGCTGATCGCGATGACCCGGCCGCGATCGATGATCGGGCGGCCCCGGATATGCGACAGGGCGGAGACGATGTCCGAACGCTTCAGGGACGCCAGGGAATCCGACCACAGCAGGCGGCCGTTTTCGGCCCGCAGCGCCACCAGTTCGCCGGACGAATAAGGGACGACGACCACACCTTGATCGACGGCCGGGCTGCCGCTGCCGAGAAGGGAGGCGGACTCGGTAATGCCCGAATGATCCCAAAGCTGCTGGCCCGTGTTGGCGTCCAGGGCGAAGGTGCGGTTATCCAGGGTAATGACGAAGACCCGTCCGCCGCGCACCGTGGGGGCGGCGTGCATGGGGCCGCTCAGCACCGTGCGCCAGATTTCCTTGCCCGTCGCGGCATCCAGGGCGATGACATGGCCGAACCCGGTCGCGGCATAGACGCGGCCGCCCTCGGTGGTGACGCCGCCGGATAACAGACCATCGTCGGCTTCGGCCTTGGGCGCCAGTTCGACGTCCCAGATGGTGTCGCCGGACTTCATGTCGACGGCATAGACCTCGGACTCGGAATCCATGGTGAAGATGCGCCCGCCCGCGGCGACGGGGGAGCCGAGAATGCGTAACTCGTCATCAACGCCCTTGCCGACGTTCGTGCTCCAGGCCTTGGTGATGTTCTCCGGCACCAGGATGTGGTGCATGGCATGGTTCGGGTAGCCGCCCGGCTGCGGCCATTCCGGATTTGGCGAGGGGGCCGGTAGCAGGATCTGATGATCCTTCAATTCGGCATCGGCCGCCAAGGTCCGCTGATTTGTGAGGATCGCGATGCGCGTGCCCGGCAGCGGGACCTCTTCCTTGGAAAACAGGTCTGTCAAATAAGTGCAGCCGCCGACACTTAAGGGCGCCGCCAGGGCGATGGCGATGGACAATGCCATGCCTCGGGCCGTGCCGCGCGAACAAGCCCGCAGGCCCCGTTCCCGGCGATTTCCGCTATTCGGCGCAGCCATACCGATTGTTCCCCTGTTCCCCGTGGCCTACCCTGATTAATTCAGGGGCCCTTTTAACGCAATATCGTTAACAATTCCGTTGCGCGTTGGCGCATGCGGGCCGGCGTTTCCGCATCCTTCGACAGGGTGCTGTAGATTTCCACTGCCTTGGCCTTGTCCCCGGCGCGAAGCGCCAGCGCCGCCGCCAGTTCCTGGGCGCTGAATCGCCACGGATTGCCCGCCTCCATAAGCGGCATCAGGCGGTCCTGAACCTTTTTGGGATCGGCGCTGGGGTCATTCACTTCCAGCCCAGCCGCCAGGACCACAGCAAGGTCCTGATACAGTTTTCCGGCCCCCGTGTCCGCCGCGATGGCGTTATAGGCGGCGATGGCCCCGGCCGTATCACCGTTCTTGGCGCGCAGTCCCGCTTCCTGAATGCGGGCAAGCAGGCCGTAACCGCCGCCTTCGCCGGACAGGTTTTTGAACGCGCCGGCCGCTGCTTCCGTGCTGCCGGTTTCGGCCAGTTTCTGGGCGGCGGCAAACCGGTCACCCAGGGTCTGGCGGGTTTCCAGGTCGTATTTGACCCAGAACTGGTACCCGGCGGCGGCCGCAACGCACAGCCCCGCCGCGACGAGAATGATCTTGCCGTAGCGGCTCCAGACCTTGTGGAACTGTTCCTGGCGCAGTTCCTCGTCGATTTCGCGGATCAGGCTGTTTTCTGTATGATCGGCCACTTTTGGCTCCCGTCGGTAACGGTTGGAATTGGCGGGGAAAATAGTGGCCTTTTCCCGCGATAGCAACTGGCGGTGGCGGGGGACGGTTATGAAGGGATTTACGGCTCCTTAACAATGATGGGCGACAATGCACGGTGGTGGCGGTCTAATGCGCCGTATCCCGTATCGAAGGGCGACCCAAGGGAATGAAACGACTTCTTGCGATTTTCACCGTCTGTTTGCTGACGGCCGGCTGCGTCGGCATTGTCGGGGCCGAGGGCGTATCCGTCATGGCGACGGATAAGACGGTCGTTGATCATGTCATCTCGTTGTCGAGCGGCAAGAACTGTTCGACCCTCCGCAAGGACCTGGGCATGACCTATTGCGAGGAGGACGAGAAGGTCCCGCAGATGAACGTGTTCTGCTACCGCACGCTGGGTGAGATCACCTGCTATGACAGGCCGGTGTACGACGGCAAGCAGGAGCAGGTCCGCCAGGGCGGCGAAAAACCCCGCTGATCGCCGTAACGGACGCTTGTCCTTAAGGGCCTGCCGTCGTTCAATGGCCGCTCCATGCGATTCCTTGCCTATACATTGTTGCTGTCCACGCTCCTGGGTTCCGGCTGGGCCGCCTGGTTCTTTTTCGGCGCGCCTGCCCAGGATGATGATCCCGAACTGACCGCGTTGAAACAGCGCGTGGCGCAGCTCGAGCAATCCGTGGAGAAGGGCGATCTGAACGCCCGGGTCGACCTGGGGTGGATCTTGATCCGCAAAAATTCCCGACTGCCCGATCCGGACCGCGCCGTCGCCCTATTTCGCGAGGCCGCCGGCAAGGGGGCCGTCAGGGCGCAATACGCCCTCGGTTGGGCCTACGCCAAAGGGCGCGGCGTGCCCGTCGACTATACCCAGGCGGCGGAATGGTACCGTGTGGCGGCGACGGCAGGCGGCGACGCCGATGCCCAGTTCGCGTTGGGTGAGCTCTATTTCCGAGGCCTTGGCGTGGCCAACGACTACGGCCGCGCGATCGACCTGTACCGCGCTGCTGCGATGCGCGGCCATCCGATCGCTCAATACCTCATGGGCGTCATGTACCAGGAAGGTTGGGGCGTGAAACGCGATCTGGTCGAGGCCTACAAGTGGCTGACCTTGGCAGCCCCCCATGCGGCGCGCATCCAGGCCCATAACCCTCAGTTCGACCCCCGGGGGCAGCGTGAGCAACTGATGGTCAAGCTGAACCGAACCCAGATCAATCTGGCTGAACGCAGGGCCCGTGAGATGACGACAGGCAAATGAGGAACAGGGCATGGGGGATTTAACATGACCGCGCCGACGCTGCGTCTTCTCATCATTGAAGGCAACACGGCGGCTGGTAACGCGGCCATGGCGGCTGCGGGGGCGGGCAGCAATGCCGATCAGTACGCGGATGCGGTCCGGCGCTCGGTCCCTGATGCGGACATCCATGTCGCCCATCCCGCCGATGGAGCGGTCGTCCTGCCGGCGGGGGCGGCCTTAAGTGATTTCGACGGCGCGATCCTGGGGGGCTCGGGCCTATTCGTGCGCGCCCAGGGAAATGCCCCCGAGGTTCAGCGCCAGGTTGATCTGGTGCAGGCCCTGTTCGAGGCCGGCGTGCCGATGTTGGGAAGTTGCTGGGGGCTGCAGGTCGCGGTGGTTGCCGCCGGGGGCGACGTGGCGCCGAGCCCCAACGGCCGCGAGGTCGGTATCTGCCGCGCCATCACGCTAAGCGACGCGGGGGCTGTGTTTCCCATGTTCGCGGGAAAGCCGGGAACGTTCGACTCCCTCGCCATTCATTACGACGAGGTCACCCGCCTGCCGTCCGGCGCCGCCGTGCTTGCCGCCAATGCTCACAGTCCGATCCAGGCGGCGGCGTTCACCTTCGGAAAAGGCGCGTTTTGGGGTGTCCAGTATCATCCTGAATTTTCATTTCCCCACATGGCGCGGCTGATCCGGCGCTACGGCGCAGACATGGTGACGCAGGGCATCTATCCCGATCAGGCGGCCATGGACCGGGAGACCGAGGCCATGCTGCGCTTGGATGTCGATGCCGAAGAGCCGGTGGCGAACCTGGATTTTGGTGAAACGGTAACGGATACGTCGATGCGATGTCGGGAAATCGACAATTGGCTGCAGTTTTGTCGAAATGAAAAATCGAACTGAATGCGGTGTTGGTGGTCAATTTTTTAGTTTTTTGCGCATTAATTATTAGGATAATATTATTTAAAATAAATATATAAATTATTTTTCTTAAGAAATTTAATATTTATAATTATAATATAATAAAATTAACCATATTAATTATTTGTATATTTAAAATATTAATTTGGTCATAAAAATTACTGGATGTTTTGTATCTAGTACTTTTGTATAGCTAGGATCCCTTGAAGATTCAGGGGTACCCTTTGGCCATGCTGGGGAATTGGGAGTGGCATTCATTTCATGGACACACAGGGGCTTGTCATATCTGCGTCCGTAATCAGGGCAGAGGTGAGGTGTTCCTGATGGCATTCAGCCGGATGAGGAACTCGTCTGTTTCGAAACTGACGAGATTAGAATTTTCGCATAGGATGCATGGCCCTTGAGGGGGAGGACTGCCCGTACCTGCAGGAAACAATGTGGGACGGAGGATCAAATAACCAAGAAAAGGGTTTGGGACGATGAATGACCAAGAAAAGCCCGTCGCCGAGGATGCGGTGGAGGCCCCTTCCGTGGACGAGGTGGGGCCGGAATCTGCGCCTGATGAGGTGACGGCGGAAGTTGAAGATCACGCGGCCGTCGATGATGCCGCGACGCCGGATAACCTGGGGCAGGAAACACCTCCCGAAGAGCAAACCGCATCACTGCCTGGGAGGACGAGGCGTAGCGGAATGGGCATCGGGGGACGGCTGCTGTTGTCCGTTCTGGCGATTTTCGCGACGACGGTTGTCGCCATTGTCATCGGGTGGGTGTCGATGACCTCGTCATCGAATACCTTGAGCGAAATCTCTCATGTGAAATCTCCGGCCGTGGCGGATGCGCTTCGCCTTTCGGAAACGGTCGCGCGCATTACCTCCATCGCGCCGGCCCTGGTCGCCGCGAAGACGACCGATGAACGCGAAAATATCGCCGCGCGGGTACAGTCGATCTTCGAGCAATTCGCCGGGATCGTCGCCAGTGCCAAGATCGGCGCCGAGGTCATGACCAATCTGCAGTCCGGTGCCGACGAGTTGAAGGCGCTGCTCGGTGAGATCGAGGCAAAGGTCACCGAACGCAATAGGCTGGCCGGCGCCCGCGTCGCGTCAATGGAGAAATTGCGGGCCCTGCACAAAGAATTCGCCGTCGGCGCCGCCGGGATTATTGACGACGTGACCTTCAATCTTTCCCTCGGCGTCGAGGCCGTTGATGTAACCCAACCGGGCGCGTTGCTGGAATTCGTCGAGTCCGGGGTGGAACCCCTGGCGGCGGCCATGAACGTGAAGGCGGAAGCCAACCAGATCGTTGGTCTGCTGGGCAATGCGGCGACGGAAACCCAAAGCGAAAACCTGCAGTCGCTGCGGGAACGCTTCCTCACATCAAAGTCACAATTCCTGGACGCGATGTCGCTGACCGGTGAGTCCGATGCGGCGCAAAACCTGGCCGATCAAGGCGGCAAGTTGCTTGCCTTTGGTGTCGACGAAGGCAATGTCTTCGACAACCGCATCGCCGAACTGAAGACGCAGGATGACATCGAAGCCCTGATGGCCAAAAGCCGCGAGCTTTCGGCAAAATTCAGCGACGACATCGCAGGCGTGGTCGATGTGGCGGAAACGCAGATGGCAGAAGAGGCGGCGGCGGCGGAAGCCTCCGCTGCGGCGAACAAGAAGGTTCTCATGTTCCTGGCCGGGTTCTCGCTGCTGATCGCCGCGGGGGTCTACCTGATGTACGTGCGCCGGCTGGTGGCCCGCCTCGTGACCCTGTCGGGCAATATGGTGGCGCTTGCCGATGGTGACCTGACCATCGCGGTTGATACCCACGGATCGGACGAGATCGCCTCCATGGCCGGCACGGTTCAGGTGTTCAAGGAGAACGCCCAGGAAGTGAACCGCATGGCGTCGGAGCGCGAGATCGAAGACCGCCGCAACCGGCGACGGTTGCGCAGTCAGGTTTTGGCGCTCAATGCCGCGTTGGAGGAAGAAGTCGCCAAGGCCGTTGATCTGGTCAAGGAGCGGGTATCGACGGTCGAGAACTCCGCCCGCTCGGCGGCGGACCTGTCGCAGTCGGCCCATACACAGGCCTCGACCGTGGCATCGGCGGCCGAGGAAGCGACGATCAACGTGCAGACCGTCGCGTCGGCGGCGGAGGAACTCTCGGCCTCGATCAACGAGATTTCCTCTCAGGTCGGTCAGTCGTCGCAAATCGCGCGGCAGGCGACCGAGGAAGCGGACCGCACCAACGCCCAGATCCAGGGCCTGGCCCAGGCGGCGGAGAAGATCGGCGAGGTCGTCAGTTTGATCACCGACATCGCCGAGCAGACCAACCTTCTGGCCCTCAACGCCACCATCGAGGCGGCCCGCGCCGGCGACGCCGGCAAGGGCTTCGCCGTGGTCGCAAGCGAGGTCAAGAACCTGGCCAATCAGACCGCCAAGGCGACGGAGGAAATCGGCAAGCAGATCGGCGACATTCAGTCGGCGACGCAGAACAGTGTCGAAGCCATCGCCGGCATCACCAAGACGATCTCGGACATCAACGAGATTTCATCGTCGGTGGCGGCGGCGGTCGAACAGCAGGGCATGGCGACCCAGGAGATCGCCCGCAACGTGGAGCAGGCGGCATCGGGCACCCAGGAAGTGTCGTCGAACATCATCCAGGTGACAGAGGTCGCGGGCCAGTCCGGCGACGCGGCGTCGCAGCAGTTGGAGGCGGCGGCCCAGGTCAAGTCGGGCATCGACCACATGAACGAACGCCTGTTGGAGATCATCCGCGACAGCCAGGACCCGGACTATTCGACGCGCCATCCAATGGGGCAGACGGTCACGGTCACGGTGGCGGGAGTGGCCAAGGAGACAACGTTGCACAGCCTGTCCATGGGTGGCGGTGTGGTGCTCGACCGCGGTCTTGAGGTTACGGAAGGCGATACCTTCACCATCGATCTGCCGGATCTTGGGACTTACGAGGCTTCCATCGTGGCCAAGACCGAAGATCATACCCATGCCCGTCTGGATATGAATGACGCGGATGCGGAGCGCCTCATGGCGTTTGTCAGGGGCCTGGGTTAGATCGTCATTGCGGAATTTGGGGCCGCCGGAAGTTATACCTCCGGCGCGCCAGGTCCGCCCGTGAAGCGGTAGTAATACCACAGCATCAGGGCCGCGGTGGACCGCCACGGCCGCCAGCGCTCGGCGATGACGGCCAGTTCCTTGGGCTTGGGCCGGGCGTCAAGGCCCATCAGGCGGGCGGCTGATTCCGCCAAGGCCAGATCACCCGACGGCATGACGTCGGGCCGTCCCAGCGCGAACATCAGATAGATTTCCGCCGTCCATTGGCCGATGCCCTTCAGCCGGGTCAGGGTCTCCAGGACCTCGTCGTCGGGGGCGTGGTGCAGGGCGTCGAAATCCAGTTCGCCCGACACCACGGCGTCGGCCACGCCGCGGATGTATTTGACCTTCGGCCGGGACAGGCCGAAGGCGCGCAGGTCATCGTCGGTCTTGGCGAGAACGGCCTCGGCGCTCACCGTGCCCAATCCGGCTTCGACCCGGCGCAGGATGGCGGCCCCGGCATGGGCGGATACCTGCTGGCCGATGATGCTGGCGACGATGGCCGGGAATCCGTCCGGGCGGCGGCGGGGCAGGGGGGCACCGGCTTCGGCATAGGCGCGGGCCATGTATTCGCATTGGTCGACCAGTTCCAGAAGGCCGGGTGTGGCGGGCATGGCGGTGTCCTATCCCAGAGTGCCGGAAAGGGCGCGGACCATGACGCCGCGCAGTGCCGCCGCGTCCACGGGTACCGGGTTTTCACGCGCGGTGACGTCGGCGGCGGCGGTTTCCGACAGGGCATTCAAATCGTCCGTGCCGACCCCAAGGCCGTCCAAGGTATGGGGAATGTCGAAGGTGTCGCGGATCGTCAGTGTCCAATCCATCAGGCCGGTGAAATCGGCCCGGGGCAGACCCATGCAGCGGGCCAGTACGGCGCAGCGTTCGTCGATGGCTGCCCGGTTGTGGTCCAGAACATAGGGCAGCACCACGGCGTTGGTCAGGCCGTGGTGGCTGTCCTTATGTGCGCCGATGGCGTGGGAGATCGCATGTACCGCGCCCAAGCCTTTGTTGAAGGCGACGGCGCCCATGGCGGCGGCGGCCATCATCTGGCTCCGCGCTTCGATATCGTTGCCGTCGGCGACGGCGCGCGGCAGCCAGGCGGCGATCAGGCGCATGCCCTCGGCGGCGATGCCATCACACAGGGGATTGTAGGTGGTGGCGCAATAGGCCTCGATACAATGAACGGCGGCATCCATGCCGGTCCAGGCGGTCAGGTTCGCGGGCAGGCCGGTGACCAATTCCGGGTCGCATATCACCGTGCGGGCCAGCAGGTTTGCGTGATAGAGGATGCGTTTGGTCCGCGCGTCTTCGTCGGAGATGACGGCGGCATAGCCCATTTCCGACCCGGTGCCGGATGTCGTCGGCACGGCGATCAAGGGAGCGATGGCCGTCCCATTGATTTCCCGGTAGCGCGGCCCGCCCACGGCATAGTCGAGGGCGGGGCCATCGTGGTCGGCCTGCAGGGCGATGGCCTTGGCCGCATCCATGGCGGATCCGCCGCCGATGGCGATGATGCCGTCGTGCCCGCCGTCCCGAAATGCGGCGGCCCCGGCAGCGACGTTGGCCGCCGTGGGGTTGGATTTGACCTGGGAAAACACCTCGCCGTCTAGGCCCGCGTCGGCCAGGGAGGCTCCGGCCGCGGCGACGATGTCAGATGCCGCTAACCCCGCGTCGGTGACGATCAGGGGTCGCTTGATGCCCAGACGCGCCGTCGTCTTACCCAATTCGATCAGGCGCCCAGGTCCGAAGCGCACGGTGGTGGGAAAAGGCCAGATGGCGGACAGGCGGGCAAGGTCGACGGTCATGGAGAAAGGCATCCTGTGAGTCAGTTACGGGGCGCCAGTTTCCCCAGGCCGGGGTTAAATGTCCACTGCCCTAGAAATCGACCGTCGCCAGCGCGCGGGTCACCTTCGTCTGGGCCCAGGTGATGGGGGGTGCTGGCGGCTGGTTTTCCGATGGGATGCTCGTCCCCTGGCCGACGGTGTTCAGTTCCACCGTTCCCGCCCGCGTGGTGACCGTGACGGCGGTGCCCTCCAGCAGGGCGACCTCGAACGTCGTGTCCAACGTGCCGCCCCAAACGGTGGTACCACGGATGCCGATGGTTGCTGTGTTGGTGGCGACGGTCATGGCGTCGGGGTTCCGTGCGGCAATCGCGCCGGACGCCGCCTTGAACGCACCGGAAAGAAGACGCAGGGTGATATTTTCCTTGGACGGCGCATCCTCGAAATCCGACAGCGCGAAGGTTGCCCGTTCGCCCAAGGTCACGACCGACCCGTCGCGCAGGGAAAATTCAAGACGGGCACCTGCGCCGGTTGAAATCACGTCACCGACAAGAACGTTGCTGCCGACCATCAGGGGCCGGGGTGTCGCATCCTGCATGGCCATGGCGCCGTCTTTCAGGCGCAGGACTTTGCCCGCGACGTCGCCCTCGGCAGCCTGCGCCGCCGGCCCCGCGATCATCAGGAACAGGGCGGCCAACAGCCCCATGGCCAGTGTCCTGCGCATAAGCGATTCTCCTTCTCTCCCGGATCGGCACAACCGCCGAGACGACCAACATCATCGTCCAATTGGGCGACAATGTGGCCTACCTTGGGGCTTTCGTCCATGGTCGGGAGGGTGTTAGTGATCCTGCGGGGCGGCCCGGTATGGGGTGGCTGCGAAATGGGGATAGACTGACCCGCAGATAGGGAGCATCCGTGCCACAGCAAGACGACGAATTCGGGGTTGAAGGTCACGGTGGTGACCTCGCTGCTGCCACGGTGCGTTTCGGCGCGCCGTCGGCCGGCTGGATTGATCTGTCCACGGGCATCAATCCGACGCCATATCCAGTGACCGAGCTATCGTCCGATGCTTGGACGCGGCTGCCGCAGTCGACCGGCCTGAAGGCCCTGAAGACGGCGGCGGCGGATGCCTATGGCGCCGCCGGGCCGGAGTTGGTGGCCTGCGCGCCGGGGACCCAGGCGTTGATCCAGGTGCTGCCCCGGGTGCTGGGCGCATGCCGGGTGGCGGTTCTCGGCCCGACCTATGCCGAACATGCCGCGGCCTGGCGGGCATCGGGAGCGGAGGTGGAAGACCTGGCGGATCTGCCGCCGCCGGATCGCTCATTGGTGTTGATTAATCCCAACAATCCGGACGGCCGTGCGGTTGATCCGGAACGGCTGACGGCCTGGGCCCGTGACGCGGCCGAGGCCGATCACTGGCTGATCGTTGACGAGGCCTTTGCCGATGTCCGCCCGGACATTAGCCTTGTCCCCGCCCTGCCTTTGACGAACGTCATCATCCTTCGATCCTTCGGTAAGTTCCATGGGCTTGCGGGACTGCGCCTGGGCTTCGCCCTTGTCATGCCGCGCATGGCGCGCCGACTGGAAGCGGATATGGGGCCCTGGGCCGTGTCCGGGCCGGCCCAGGAAATCGGCGCCCGGGCACTGTCCGATCAGGTCTGGGCGGCGGCGGAACGCGCTCGTTTAGCGGGCCACATGGTCCGCCTTCGAGGTCTTCTGACCGGCGCCGGTCTGGGTGTTGTCGGTGGCACCGATCTGTTCGTGCTGGCTGATCATGCCGACGCTCCGGCCCTCTACGATCATCTGGCGGGGGCGGGGATCCTGGTTCGGCGGTTCCGGACAAATTCAAACTGGCTGCGGTTCGGCCTGCCGGGAGAGGAAGATCAGTGGCAACGCCTGGAAAAGGCGCTTTCGGCCTTCGCCGGAACCGCGCCGATCCTGGACCGTCGTCATGGCTGAGACGATGGATGCCCTGGCGCGGGGGATCGCCCGCCATCAGGCCGGCGACCTGGCAGCTGCCGAAAAAGCCTACCGAGCGATCCTTGCCGACCATCCTGATCATGCTGATGCCCTGCACCTTCTGGGGCTGGTGTTCTATCAAAAAGGCGATGCGGCGACAGCCATGGAGCATATCCGCCGGGCCATCAAAACCGATCCCCGCGCGGCCATGTATCACGCCAACCTGGGGCGGGTGCTGATGGCCCAGGGGCGGGCGTCCGAGGCCGCGGAGGCCTATCGGGATGCCGTGGCATTGACCCCCAACGACGCCGCCGTGCATTCGGACATGGCGGCCGCCTTGGTGACCGCGGGTGATTTCGATGCCGCGCGGTCGCGCGCACGGCTGGCCCTGGAACTTGCTCCTGATCTGGCGCCGGCCCATCTCAATCTGGGTCTCGCTCTGCAGGGCGGCGGGGCGTCGGCGGCGGCCGGTGCCGAGGCCTGCTTTCGGCGGGCGGCGACGCTCGACCCCAATTTGGCCGACGCCCATCAGGCCCTGGGCCAATTGCATCAGGGGCGCGGCGAGGACGATGTGGCCATGGAATGCTACCGTCAGGCGATCCAGGCAAACCCCGGCATGGCAGAGGCCCATTGCAATCTGGGCAACATCCTGCGTGAACGCCTGGATCTGACCGCCGCCATGGCCCAGTACGATGCCGGCCTGTCGGCGGCCCCCGACATCGCCGCCCTGTATGCCAATAAGGGCGTGGCGCTGCACGAACTGGGGCGCTTCGACGACGCATTGCTATCCTATGACCGTGCGCTGGCGCTTGATCCGGAGGATGCGGAATGTCGGCGTAACCGCGCCATGACTCTGCTGTTGCTGGGCCGCTTGGCGGAAGGCTGGCAGGCCTATGAGGCGCGCTGGAACACGGCCCGTTTCAAGGGTCAGGGCCGGGGTGGAAAGGTGCCGCGCTGGACCGCCGCCGAGGCCGAACCCGGGGCGACGGTTCTGGTGCGGGCGGAACAAGGGTTTGGCGACACGATCCAGTTCGCCCGCTACACGGCGCTGCTGGCGGCAGCTGACCAGCATGTCATCCTGGAGTGCCCGGCAGCCTTGAGACGGCTGATGACGTCCCTTGATGGGGTCATTCAGGTGGTCGAGCAAGGGGACGACAGGCTGCCCGGCCATGATTATCAGATCCCCCTGATGTCGCTACCGGCTGCCTTCGCCACCGACCTTGCGACGATCCCCGCCGACGTGCCTTATCTTCGGGCTCCCGATCAGGATTGCGCCGATTGGCGCCGACGCCTGGACAAGCTTGCGGGCCCGCGCATCGGCATCGTCTGGAAGGGCAGCCCCGATCACCCCCGCGACCGGGTGCGCAGCCCCGGTCTGGCGCCGCTGTTGCCCCTGTTCGACCTGCCGGGAGTGGTCTTCGTCTCGCTGCAGAAGGATGGCGGTGACGCGGATCTGGCCGCCCATGGTGCCGATGCCGTTGTCGATATGACGCCGGACCTGCGTGACTTCGCCGCGACGGCGGCGCTGATCGAATGCCTTGATCTTGTCGTGACCTGCGATACCGCCGTCGGTCATCTGGCCGGGGCGTTGGGAAGGCCCGTGGCGATGATGTTGCCCCAGGTGCCTGAATGGCGCTGGTTGTTGGACCGGGATGACACGCCTTGGTACCCGACCATGCGACTGTTCCGCCAACCGGCCGCCGACGACTGGGAGGGTGTGGTCAAATCCCTGGTTTCTTATATCCGCCGACATTGGTTGTGAATTCATAACAATACATTCGTGAAATAACCCCCCTGCCATGTAAAATTTTGGACGAACACTTGGCGTTCGAAGAAGATCGTGGCACCCTTTTTCGAACGCTATGTAAGCTACCGAAAAGAGTGGCTGTTTTGCATGGGGAGGTGCAAATGACCGACGTCCAGAGCAGGGCGGAGGCTGATATCACGCCGTCCGCAGCCCAGCAGATCGACTACAACGCATTTGCCAACGAAATCCTGAAACGGGTCGAGGATCTGAGCCTGGAACTGGCCGATGTGGCCGGCGATGTGGAATCCATCACAAGTCACTTCCAACAGCAGACGGATATGGTCGATCAGATGCGACAGAAGGCGCAGGAACTGATAGACGCCTTCAATCGCATCGACGCAGCCGGTGGCGATACCTCGCGGGCGGCCCAGGAAGCCGGGTCAGTGATGAATGACTCCCGCGAACAGGTGACCGGCGCCGTGTCGCGCATCGCAGCCTTGGTCTCTTCCGTGACCAACATCGAACAATCTCTGGGCGTGCTGGAAAATTCCCTTTCCGGGGTGACCAAGATCACCCAGGACATCGAGGCCGTATCCAAGCAGACCAACCTTCTTGCCCTTAATGCCACGATAGAGGCGGCCCGCGCGGGTGAGGCGGGCAAGGGGTTCGCGGTCGTCGCGGGCGAGGTCAAGGCGCTGGCCAATCAAACGGGCAAGGCCACCGGCGCCATCGACGAGGCGGTCGCTGATCTGGCGTCCAACGTGTCCGGGCTGATGAACACCAGCCAGAAGACCATCGGTATGGCTGAGGAAGTGAACGCCGGCGTCGGCCAGATCAACAGCGCCGTCGACGGCATCGGTCAATCCATCGGCACCGTGGAAAACCAGATCGCCGAAATCGTCGGCGCATCGTCGTCGTCGCGCGAGCAATGCAACGGGTTCATTAACGAGATGGAGCGCCTTGTTTCCAGCTTCAAAGAAACAGGCGATAAGCTGCAAACGGCGGAACAACGCGTCAGTTCTTTGCTGGAACGCGGCGAAGGCATGATCGGCCAGATCAATCAAGCCGGGCTTGAAACTTCGGACAGCCGCTTCATTCGGGAAATCCAATCCCGAGCCAATGAGATCGCCCGTCGCTTCGAAGCCGCCTTGGACTCAGGTGAGATCACCGAAGAGGCCCTGTTTTCGGAGGCATATGAGCCGATCCCCGGCACCAACCCGGAACAATGCATGACGCCCTTCGTTACGCTGGCTGATCGTCTGTTGCCGGACATCCAGGAGCCTATGCTGACCTTCGATGACAAGGTCGTGTTCTGCGCCGCCGTCGACCGCAATGGGTTTTTGCCGACCCATAACCTAAAGTTTTCGCAGCCCCAGGGCGATGATCCCGTGTGGAATAACGGTAACTGCCGCAATCGGCGCCTGTTCAACGACCGCACGGGCCTACGTGCTGGCCAGAACACGCGGCCTTTCTTCCTGCAAACCTACCGCCGCGACATGGGCGGGGGAAATTTCGTTCTGATGAAGGACCTGTCGGCTCCGATCACTGTACGCGGGCGCCATTGGGGTGGGTTGCGCCTGGGCTACAAAATCTAAAGCGCTCAGCCCGGCCTTGTTGCCTTCGTGCATTGCGCCGGGGGCGCCTCATCTGTTAAGTCCAGCCTTGGAATTCATCCTTCCGGGCCGCCTTCCGGCGGTCCGGCGGCTTCGCCGATCGGAGAGACGTGAGAATGACAAGGCTATTGGTGCGCCTGGCGGCCATTCTGTTGCTGACGGTTGCCGTGATCTGGCCGTCCGGCCCCGCTCAAGCCCAGGCAGCCCAGGATTTCGAAGCCGGCGTCGCCGCGGCCAAGGCCGGCAGTCTACAGCAGGCGATCGACCTGTTCACCAAGGCGATCGACGCGGACACGCTGAACGATGGTGACCTGGCACGGGTTCACAACAACCGGGGCGCGACCTATCGACGGCTGGGCAATATCAATGCCGCGATCCGCGATTTCTCCCGGGCCATCAAGTTGCGCCCCAAATATTACCGAGCCCATGTCAACCGGGGAGCAGCCTACGGTGATGCCGGGAAATTCAAGGATGCGGAAGAAGACTATGCCGAGGCGGCCAAGCTTCGCCCCCAGGAGATGACGACGTTCATGGAACGGGCAAAGACCCGTGCCCAAAGCGGCCGCCTGGATACCGCCATTCTGGACCTCAACGAAGTCCTGCGCGTGCAGCCGCGCAACCGTGAGGCCCTGGTTCTGCGCGGCAAGTACTATCGATCCCAGGGTGATTATAAGCGGGCGCTCGGTGATTTTTCCTTGGCCATCGAGTTGAAGGGTACGGAATCCGATTATTTCACCGAACGGGGCCTGACCCAGGCCTATCTCGAAGACTATCCGGCGGCTCTGTCCGACATGAACATGGCGGTCAATCTAGGCGCGGGTGATCCGGAAAACTTTTATTACCGGGGGCTGGTCCATGGCGCGCTCGGCAATCATGTCAGCGCGATCGAGGATTACAGCCGCGCCATCGCGCTTAAACCGGGATATCTGGCGGCGCTTTACGCCCGCGCGCTGGCTGCCCTGGGCGCGGGCGACGCCAAGATGGCGCGGGCTGACGCCCTCAAGGTTCTGGAACTGGACGCGGCCCATGGCGGCGCTGCTCGGGTGATCAAGACCCTGGACGAACCGCCGGTTCGTTGACCGCAGCATTCAAGGCGTCAGTCGATCCAATTCCGTCAACAGCCTGCCGATCTGGTTGCGCCAGGACCAATCCTGCATGAAGGCGTTGGCGGCCTGTCCCCTGCGGCGGGCTTCCGTGCGGTCCTGATAGATCGCCTCCAGGCTCTCGACGATTTCCTCCACATCGGGCTCGCGCCAATGGTCAGATCCTTGCGGGCCGAAGGCGACGGGCGTCTGGCGGGTCAGCGGATAGCAGTGATCGTCGGTCCCTTGTGCGCCGATCAGGTCCAGGTGTCCGCTGTTGGCCGACAGCACGCAGGGCAGACCGGCGGCCAAGGCTTCCATGGCGACCAGATTGGTGCCGCCTTCACAGCGGTTGGGAAACACGGTCGCGTCGCATTCACGCAATAGCGCCGGCATGTCGGCGTTGAAGGTCGGGCTGAGGTCCATATGGGCCCCTTCCGGCACGCCCTGGGCGCGGACCCAGTCGTTGATGCAATTGGGGAACGGCTGGTCCATGGCGGGCGGTCCGCTGACATGGGGGCTTGCCGCCATATCAGCCATGATTTCCGGCCAGGGGTTCAGCCAGACGGTGACCAGAAGGGCGTCCGGATGGCGGGCATGGAACTTCTTGAACGCGGCGACGACCAGATCCTGGCCCTTGCGCAGTTCCAGCTTGCCGCCGGAAAACACCACGAAGCGGTCGCCGAACCGGCCCGTGCGCGGACCGGGGGTGAAGGCGTCGGGGTCGATGCCCTGGAACACGCAGCCGACGCGGGGAAACCCCAGGTCGCGCAGGATGTCGGCGTTCCAGGTCGACCCTGCCATCATGATCTGGAAATGGGCGTTGCGGGCGACCACGTCGTCGCCAAACACCATGTTTTCGAAGAACGTGAAGCCCACGTTCGGCTCGCCCCGAAAACGCGCGGCGGCGGGCGGCTCCTCCAGATTGTTGCCGAGGGAATGCAGGACATGGACGCCACCCAAGGTTACATTCCCCTGCGCGGCGCCGACCTGTTGTTCGATCTGGCGCTGTTCGGCCATCAGGGGCTGGAAAAGGGTGCGATCGCTGGCGTCAATCAATTCCGGTTGCATGGCGAACAGGGTGACCGGTTTGGGCGTCCCCCGGCGCAGAACTTCGCGCAGCAGGTTGGCCCCGAACACGCCCCAGCCGTGAACGGCGGAAGGCGGCCAGGTCAGGGCGATGGCGTTGACTGCCATGTCAGGTTTCCGCTGGGGTTTCCTTCGCGGTCACGATCTCGCCATGCAGGGTGCAGGCGGGTTCGCACAAACGCACGAAATCATCTGTGATCGAGGCCGGGTCCTTGACCGTTTCCGGGTCTTCACCGGGGAAGGCGCGGGCGCGCATGTTGGTCCGCGTTGCGCCGGGGTTGAGGATGTTGACCTTGACGTTGGTCGTCACGGTTTCCTCGGCATAGATCCGTGTGGCCATTTCCAGCGCTGCCTTGGACACGGCATAGGCCGACCAGTAGGCGCGCGCCTCGTGCCCGACCGTGGAGGTGACCATCACCACGCGCCCGGCGTCGGAGGTGCGCAGCAGCGGGTCGAACGAACGGATCAGGCGCCAGTTGGCGGTCGTGTTGATAGCCATGACCTGATCCCAGACCTTGGGGTCCGTATGGGCCAGCGGACTGAGGTTGCCCAGCATGCCGGCATTGCCGACCAGGATGTCGAGCTTGCCGTGGCGATCGAATAGGGCGGCACCCAGGCGGTCGATGGCGTCGAAATCGGTCAGATCCATGGGGACCAGCGTGGCGTTGCGGCCCGATGCGGCGCGGACCTCGTCGTCCACTTCCTCAAGCGCGCCGGTGGTGCGGCCGATCAGGATCAGTTCCGCGCCCTCGGCGGCGAAGCGTTTTGCCACGGCGCGGCCGATGCCCCGGGTCGCCCCGGTGATCACTGCGATCCGGTTTTCGAGACGGCCGCCCGACAAAAGCCCTAGCCCTCTTCCAGAAGGGAAAGCTGGCGTGGGCCCCGGTCCGCTTCGCGGTCGGTCAGGGGAATGGGATACTCGCCGGTGAAGCAAGCGTCGCAATAGCGCGGGATTTCCATGTCGCGGCCAACCTCTCCGACAGCCCGGTAAAGTCCGTCCCAGGAAATGAAGGCCAAGCTGTCGACGCCGATGATGTCGGCCATGCCTTGGAGGTCGTGCTGGGCGGCGAGCAGTTGCGAGCGTTCCGGTGTATCGATGCCGTAAAAGCAGGAATGGGTCGTCGGCGGGCTGGAAATCCGCATGTGGACCTCGGTGGCCCCTGCGTCGCGCACCATTTCGACGATCTTCACGGACGTCGTGCCGCGGACGATGGAATCGTCAACCAGAACGACGCGCTTGCCCTTCAGTTCGGCAACGTTGCCGTTGTGCTTCAGGCGCACACCCAGGTGGCGGATGTTATCCGTCGGTTCGATGAAGGTGCGCCCGACGTAATGGTTGCGGATGATCCCCAGTTCGAAGGGAATTCCCGTCTCGCGCGCGAAACCGATGGCCGACGGCACGCCGGAATCCGGCACGGGCACGATGACGTCCGCCTCAATGGGGGATTCATGGGCCAGTTCAGCGCCGATGCGCTTGCGCACTTCGTAGACGTTCTGCCCTTCGATGATGGAATCGGGGCGCGCGAAATAGATATGTTCGAATATGCAGAACCGACGTGTGCGGCTTGTGCCGAAGGGGTGGTAGCTATTCACGCCATCGGCGTCGATGACGATGATTTCGCCCGGCTCCACGTCGCGGATGAAGTCGGCGCCGATGATGTCCAGCGCGCAGGTTTCCGATGCCAGGATGTGGGAATCGCCCAGCCGGCCCAGGACCAGCGGCCGCACGCCCATGGGGTCGCGTACGCCGATCAGCTTTTTCTGTGTCATGGCGACCAGGGAATAGGCACCTTCGATCTGGCGCAGGGCGTCGATCAGCCGGTCGATGACATGGCCGGCGTCGCTGACGGCCATCAGGTGAATGATGACCTCGGTGTCGCTGGTCGACTGGAAGATGTTGCCCCGTTCGACCAAGGCCTGGCGCAGTTGATAGGCGTTGGTCAGGTTACCGTTATGGGCGACGGCCAAGCCGCCGAAGATGAATTCGGCGAAAAGGGGCTGGATGTTGCGGATAAACCCGCCGCCGGATGTTGAATAACGCACATGGCCCATGGCAACGCTGCCCTGCAGGCGGGCCATGGTGTCCAGGTCGTTGAAGTTGTCGCCGACGAGGCCAAGGGCCCGGTGGCTGTGGAACTGTTCGCCGTCGTAGGCGACGATCCCGGCCGATTCCTGGCCTCGATGCTGAAGCGCGTGCAGGCCCAGCGCCGTATGCGCGGCGGCGTCTTCATGGCCGTAGATGCCGAATACGCCGCATTCCTCGCGCAGCTTGTCGTCGTCCCAGGGGCCGGCTTTGCGATGGGCCGACGCCGTGAAGGGAGAGGCGGGCAGGAGCAAGGGAGAATTCATGTCGGGTATGTACTCCGGATTGGATCGCTTTTCATCGTTATTTTGCTCCGGCGGGCCCGATTATTTGCTTTGGCCGGTGGCGTTTTCGATGGCGCGGTCCATGATCGCCCGCTCTTTCGAGCCATAGGCGTCCTTTGGTGTGGTTTTCCCGCCGTCCGCCGGCGGGGTGAACAGGCGTTTGAGGGCTTCGCCCTCGGTCTTCGGGACATTGGGCATGCGTCCGGAAAAGCCCGAGGGGGCGGCTTCCTTCAACTTGTCTTCCAGGTTTTCGGGAATCAGGCCGCGCAGGGTGTCAGATCCCCGTAAAATCAGGGGCATGGACTTGGCCTCGCGGATCCATTTCGGCTGTTCCTCGGGCGTCATCAGGAATTCGATGCCGAGGTAAATCAGGCAGACCATGAGCCCCCCCCGCACCAGGCCGAACAGAAAGCCCAGGGATCGGTCGAGCACGTTAAGCGAACTTTGCTGGATGTGCCGGGCGATGGCGCGGATGATGAAGGACAGGGAAAACAGGGTGAACACGAAAACCACGACGCCGGCCGCCAGATCCGCCGCAAGCTGGATGGGGATCAGGTCGCGGGCATAGGGCTGGACATGGGGAAAGCCGTAGATGGTCGCGAAGATGGCGCCGATCCAGCCGCCGATCGACAGGATTTCGTGCATGAAGCCCCGGGCATAAGCGAACACGGCGGATACCAGCAGCACCGCGAGGACGGCAAGATCAACCACGTTCACCGGCAGGTCCTTGAGGGTTTCCATGTCGCGGTTCGCTTCCGGCGCCGGGTCACGAAGCGGACCGGGCGGGCTGCCTGGGCGCAGCACCTGTTTCGAATAGGGTTACAAGGTCGTCCAACCGTTCCAGCGCCTTCACCGTCAGGCCCGCGTCGCGGGCGGCCGCCCCTTCCTTGCTTTTGCCCCGGACCTTCGGCACGAAGGCGCCGGTAAAGCCCAGTTTGCCGGCCTCTTTCAGGCGCACATCCGTGCGGCTGACGGGGCGGATTTCCCCGGACAGGCCGATCTCGCCGAACACCACCGTTTCCGGCGGTAGGGCCACGCCCGTCAGGGACGACACCAAGGCCGCGGCGACGGCAAGGTCCGCCGCCGGCTCACCGATGCGAAGTCCACCGGCCACGTTTAGGTACACGTCACATGCCCCCAGCGCAAGGCCGCACCGGGCTTCGAGAACGGCCAGGATCATGGACAGGCGGCCGGAATCCCAGCCGACCACGGCGCGCCGCGGCGTGCCCAGGCTGGAATGCGCCACCAGGGCCTGAATTTCGACCAGCACCGGCCGTGATCCCTCGATTCCGGCGAACACGGCGGAACCGGCCTCACGGCCGTCGCCATCATCGCGGTCGCCCAGGAACAGGGCCGAGGGATTAGTGATTTCCTTGAGGCCGCCGTCGGTCATTTCGAACACGCCGATCTCGTCGGCGGGACCGAAGCGGTTTTTGACGGCGCGCAGGATGCGGAATTGGTGGCCGCGCTCGCCCTCGAAATACAGCACCGTATCGACCATGTGCTCAAGCACCCGGGGGCCGGCAATGGTGCCTTCCTTGGTCACATGGCCGACCAGGATCAGGGCGAAGCCCCGGCGCTTGGCCAGACGGATCAACTCCTGGGCCGAGGTCCGCACCTGCGCCACCGTGCCGGGGGCCGATTCCAGGGTATCGACGAACATGGTCTGGATGCTGTCGATGATGACCAGATCCGGGCCGCCGGGGGCGTCCAGGGTGGCCACGATGTCGCGCACGTTGGTCGCCGCCGTCAGCTGCACGGGGGCATCAGACAGGCCCAAGCGCCGGGCGCGCAGGCGAAGCTGTTCGACCGCTTCCTCGCCCGAGATATAGGCCGTCGAGTGATTGGCGGCCAGTTTGGCCGCGACCTGCATGAGAAGGGTCGATTTGCCGATTCCCGGATCGCCGCCGACCAGCACGGCGGAGCCCTGCACCAGACCGCCGCCGGTAACCCGGTCGAACTCTTCCATATTGGCGACCCAGCGGGGCGGTTGGGGGGTTTCACCCTTCAGGCCGACGAATTCGATCCTGCGGCCTTTGCGTCCGGTGCCCAGGCCCTTGGGCGTGGCGTCACCTTGGGATTCCTCGACCAGGGTATTCCAGGCGTCGCAGCCGTCGCACTTGCCCGACCACCGGTGATGGACGGCGCCGCATTCCTGACAGACGTACTGGCTCGCCGGGCGCTTGGCCAATGGAACCTTGCCTTTCCGGGGTGATCGAGATGGGCAGTTCGAATTTGCTTCTCATATCGCGTGGGGCGGGCAGGGGCAAGGCAAACCCGGGCTGACGCCAGTTGCGAATCTTGCCCGTCGCCCGGTTTGCCGCCATAAGAATGCGGTCGGGAGGACATCATGAGCGACGATAACGACGCAGCACCGGAGCTTACACCGGAGGCCGCCGAACGCCATGTTGAGCGGGGCATGGTATTAGCTGACCGCATGGATCTGGACGGGGCGCTTGCCGATTTCGCCGCCGTTGAGGCCGCTTTGCGGTTTTCCCACGATCCGGCGGCGCGTGTGCAATGGGCACGATCTCTTAATGGCCTCGGGTTCATCGATCTGATGGATGCCAAGACGGCGCGGGCGGCGGTTTCGGAACTGGATCAAGAGACCGAACGGGCAGTTCGCTGGGGGCTGAAACAGGCGCTTGCGCGGTTCGATCAATCTCTCGCAATTCAGGCTGAACCTGCCTATCGAGCCGATGCGGCAGGTAACAGGGCCTACGCCTTGGCCTTGCTGGGGCGCACCAATGATGCGCGGGAGGCCTTCCGCCGTCTGTTCACGGAAGGTGGGCGCGATGCCTATGACGGCCAGGTGCGGGATATGGAACGCCACGCGATCCCTGAGGACCGGGCGGTCCGGCGGTTAATCGACGAAATCTGGGAGGAAATTGCAGAATGACATTACGGCGAAGCGTGCTGTTTTATCCGGCGCTGAGTGTGGAACGTTGGGACGAGGCCATGGGCTCGGGGGCCGATATGGTCGTGTTCGATCTGGAGGATGGCACCGTGCCCGCCCGCCGGGCCGAAGCCCGCGTCGCCGTACTGCCGCTGTATGCCGGGCAACGCAAGGAAGGCCAGCCGCTGCGCCTGCTCAGGGTCAACAACCCGCGCACGGAGGACGGCCTGCGCGATCTTCTGGCCGTGGTTGACTGCGCCGATGCGCCGGACGGCCTGATCCTGCCCAAGATCGAACACGCGGAGGAAGTGCGCTGGGTCGCGGACGTCCTGCGCCCGCGCCATCCCAATCTGGAACTCGTGGTGCTGATCGAAAGCCCGCGCGGGATCAAGAACGCCATGGAAATCGCCTGTTCGACCGCCGGGCGGGACGGCCCTCAAATCACTTGTCTGTTCTTGGGTACGGCGGACTTTTCCGCCTCCATCGGCTCGGACCTGGGATGGGACGCGCTGGCCCATGCGCGGGCGGAAACGGTCCTGGCGGCGCAGGAAGCCGGGATCGATGCCATGGATGGCGTGTGGTTCGACCCGTCGGACGAAGCAGGGTTGATCGATGAGGCCGGGCGCATTGCAGCCATGGGCTTCACGGGAAAGGCGTCCTATGACCAAGTCCAGATCCCGCATATCCACGCGGCATTCACGCCAACCCCGGCGCAGGTCGATTGGGCGGAACGGGTGCTGACCGCCGCCGCCGCCGATCCCTTAGGCACGGCCCGCGTCGACGGAAAGATGGTCAATGAATCCATCGCCCGCCGCGCCCGGCGTATTCTTGATCGCCGACCGGCGTAGGCTAATCTCCGGGGCAGTGTTCTTGGCCCTCTGGACGGGGGTTAAGGGACGCGATGCTGACCTACTTCAGGTATTTTCCAAAGGTGTCCGACGCCCGCCCGCATCGGCTGGCCGGATGGTCTCTTGTATCCATGGGGATCGCCAGGAGAATGCGTGTGACCACAGGGGTTTCGAGCCTGGAATTCAAGATGGGTCCGACACGCCGCGCAACGCCCGCAAGAACCTGTTCGTCGAACACCTCGATATCCTGGAACGCCTTGCTGAGTTCCACGTTCAGGATACTCAGGATATAGGGAAATTGCCGGCATACGTCGGAAACGGCGCGTTCGTCCGTGATGAAGATAAAGGGCATGACGTGGGTCGGGCCGCGCTTCCACTTACCCAAGCTGCGCGGAAGGGTGACGTGACGTAGAACGATCGCCACGGGTGCGATCGTGGTGTCGCGCACCGTCGGGGTAAATGCGGGCAGGGGCATGTCCTGCTGGGATGGCTTGGTCTTTGGCGTGTCCGCGACGTCTTTTTGTGGATCGGCGGGGCCCTGGCCGGCCGCATGCTCTGTGCGGTCAATATTTTCAGTCGTCGGGGCACCGCCGATGGCCAGGGCCGCGATCACACCGATCAACAGGACCGTCAGGACGAGGCCCAGGCCAATGAAGTATTTGGGGTTCTTGAAAAGAAGGTAGATGGTGTTTTGCGCAGATGCCGAACCGGCCGCGCTGCGCCGGTTCTTTCGGCGTTTCTTTCTTTTCTTGTCGGCCAGATAGGCCTGGGCCATTTCCTGCCGCTGAACCTTGATTTGGCGCAGCATGGCGATGGCGGCATCCGATGGGACGGCGCCACCCGATTGGGCCAGCAGGTCGTCAAGTTGCCGGATTAATTGTGCAACCTGAAGCTCGTCGTCATCCCGGGTGAACAACTGCCGGATCACGATCATCATGCAGGCGCGCAGATTTTCCGACGTTTGGGCGGTGCGGATCACCGAAACCAAACCCTGATCGGGGTCTTCGAAGACTTTTTCCCAATCGGTGACGCCGTCCGGCGTTTGCGGAAAGGCCGGTTTGTTCGTCTCAGCCATTTTCATCACATTCTTTTTCAGGTGTGATGCCCATAAGACAGGCAAGCATTCCCCAACCATCTAATTGGGGACGGGAAATTCTCAGGCCCGCACCTGCATCTTGATCGGCCCGTCGACGCGGCCATGGACGAACTGGTCGACGACCGGATTGGCCGCCGCTTCGGCGGAATCCGGGTCACCTGCCCAGACGATCCTGCCCTGGTACAGCATGGCGATGCGGTCGCCGATCTTGCGCGCGGATTCCATGTCATGAGAGATCGACAGTGCGGTCGCCCCGACCTCGCGGTTCACGTGGACGATCAGTTCGGTGATCATGTCGGCCATGATCGGGTCCAGCCCCGTCGTCGGTTCGTCGAAGAAGATGATTTCAGGGTCCGTGGCGATGGCGCGGGCAAGACCCACGCGTTTCTGCATGCCGATGGACAGGTCCGATGGCGAGGCGTCGGCCAGATGCGGCTTGAGGCCGACCAGGGCAAGCTTCTTCAGGGCGATCTCGCGGGCTTCGTCGCGCCCGCATTGCTTCCGCGACAGCAGCCCGAAGGCGACATTTTCCCACACGGGCAGGGAATCGAACAAGGCGCCGCCCTGAAACAGCATGCCGACCTGGCGGTTGACCTGGTCGCGTTCCGAGGTCGAAAGGCCCGTCACTTCACGGCCGTCGATTTTGATGGACCCCGCATCGGGCCGCAGCAGGCCCAGGATGCACTTCAGGGTCACCGACTTGCCCGTGCCCGAACCGCCGATGATGACCACGCTTTCGCCGCGGGCGATGTCCAGATCGATCCCGGTCAGAACCTTCTTGGGCCCGAAGGCCTTGGTCACGCCACGCAATTGGATTTTCGGCTCGGCCATGATGCCCGCCTTACAAGCCGAAGAACGCTTCGGTCAGGATGTAGTTGAAGCAGAGGATAAGGATCGAGGCCGAGACCACGGAATTGGTCGTCGCCGCCCCCACGCCCTGGGCGCCGCCCTTGGAATAATAGCCGTGGTAGCAGCCCATCAATGCCACCAGGAAGCCGAACACCGACGCCTTCACAAGGCCGGAGATGACGTCCAGCGGCTCCAGGAAGTCCCAGGTGTTCTGCAGGTAGATGGCCGGATTGAAGCCCAGCTTATAAACGGCGACCAGGAAGCCACCGAACACGCCGATGATGTCGGCGACGAAAATCAGGATCGGCAGCATGATCACGCCGGCGATGATGCGCGGCACCACCAGATATTTGATGGCGTTAGTGGACAAGGTGGTCAGTGCGTCGATTTGTTCGGTCACCCGCATGGTGCCGATTTCGGCCGCCATGGAAGCCCCAACGCGCCCGGCGATCATCAGGCCACCCAACACGGGGGCCAGTTCGCGGGTCACGGACAGCACGACCACGTTGGCGATGGCGCCCTCGGCCGAGAAGCGGGCGAAGCCGGTATAGCTTTGCAGCGCCAGCACCATGCCCGCGAAGATCGCCGTCAGGCCGACCACGGGCAGGGAGAAATACCCGATCTCGATCATCTGGCGGATCATGATGCGGGGGTAATAGGGGGGCAGGAAGCAATGGGTGACCGCAGTGGTGGCAAACATGATCAACCGCCCTGCGGCGCCGAGAAAGGCCAGGAAGACCCGGCCGATGGCTTGCAGAAGCTTCATCGTGGCTAGGCCGCGCCGCCCGCGTAAACGCGGTGGTATCGATGGCCGAGCGAGGTCAGAATTTCATAGCCGATGGTACCGGCCTGGGCGGCCAGGTCGTCGACCGTGTGATGCTGGCCGATCAGGTCGACCGTCATGCCGGGCCGGCATTGGGCCTCGGGGACGGTTGTCACGTCGATGGTGATGAGATCCATGGATACCCGTCCCACTAGGGGCGCCTCGTAGTCCCCGATATACGCCGTCGCCCGGTTGCCGAGGGAACGGAGATAGCCGTCCGCATAGCCCACGGGCAGGGTCGCGATGCGGGAAGGGCCCGCGATCCGGTGGGTGGCACCGTAGCCAACGGTCTCGGTACTGTCAACGTCCCGAACTTGCAGGATTTTTGCTTTTAGACGAACGACTTGCGCCATGGGATTGGGGCTGCCGGGGGTTGGGTTGACGCCGTAGAGGGCGACCCCCGGACGGGCCAGATCGAAGTGATAATCGGGTCCCAGGAACACGCCTGATGAATTGGCGAAGGACGCCCGTCCCATGGGCAGATGCGTTCGTGCGCTCCGGAACAGGGCAAGCTGCTCTGCATTCTGCGGGCTGTCTTCGTCGGCGGAGGCGAGATGGCTCATCACGGTTTGGATGTCGAGACCGTCGAGCAGGGAGGGGTCGGCTACTACGCGGGCAAATTCATGCCGGTCCAGGCCCAGGCGGCACATGCCGGTATCGACATGCAGGACACAGGGCAGGAGCTGTCCTACCTTGGCGCAGAAGGCGCGCCAGCGCGCGACATCGTCCAGGCAATTGAGGGCGGGGACCAGATTGTGTTCCAGGAACGCTGCTTCGGCCCCTGCATGGGCCCCATTCAGGACATGGATGCGGGCGTCGGCCAAATGCCTGCGCAGGGCCACGCCTTCGTCCGCATGGGCGACGAAAAAGTCGCGGGCCCCTGCCGTCCACAGCGCCGTGGCCGCCGGGCCGATGCCGATGCCATAGGCATCCGCTTTGACCACGGCCGCCGCCGTGGCGCCGTCGGTAAGCCTACTTGAAATGAGTCGGTAATTGGCTTGAAGGGCGGCCAGGTCGACGGTCAATACAGCGCCGGCCAGATGCGCATCGACGCCGCCGGATTGCTGTTCGTCAGTCTTCGCCATGGAAGCGCTGGCGGTAGGGGTGGTCCTTCGACAGGTTGCCGAACCGCGTGAAGGCGCCGTTGAAGTGCATGGGCACGTTGCCGATGGGGCCGTGGCGCTGCTTGGCGACGATCACTTCGGCGACCTGATGGATATCCTGCAAGGCGCCTTCCCAGCGCTCCAGACGTTCGACCAGCTTGCCGTCGTCTTCGTCGGCGCGGCGCGACGGCTTCTTGCGCTCCATGTAATATTCTTCGCGGTAGATGAACATGACCACGTCGGCGTCCTGTTCGATGGAACCCGATTCACGCAAATCGGCGAGCTGCGGACGGGGCGGGTCGCGCTGTTCGACCGTTCGCGACAGCTGCGACAGAGCCAGCACGGGAACTTCCAGTTCCTTGGCCAGGGTCTTCAGGCCCCGGGTGATTTCCGACACTTCCTGGACGCGGCCATCGCTGCGGCTGGTCGAGCTGCCGGACACCAGCTGAAGATAATCGATCACGATCAGGCCCAGGTTATGGCGGCGCTTCAGGCGCCGGGCGCGGGTGCGAAGCGCGCTGACAGTCAACGCCGGGGTGTCGTCGATGAACAGCGGAATGTTGTGCAGGGTGGTCGAGGCACTGACCAGCTTGGTGAACTCGTCGTTCTCCAGAAGTCCCTTGCGGATGCGGTCGGAGCCGATTTCCGCCTGTTCCGAAAGAATACGGCTGGCCAACTGTTCGGCCGACATTTCCAGCGAGAAAAAGCCGACCACGGCCCCCTCGGCTCCCTGGGTGCGGGAATGGTTCCAGGCCACGTTGAAGGCAATGTTGGTGGCCAGGGCTGTTTTACCCATGGAAGGCCGGCCGGCCAGGATGATCAAATCCGATGAATGCAGACCGCCCAGCAGCGCGTCCATGTCGATGAAGTCGGTGGCCACACCGGCCAGCCCGCCGTCGCGTTTGTGGGCCAGTTCGGCGGAATTGATGGCGGCGACGACCGAGGACTTGAAGTCCTGGAACCCACCTTCGTAATTGCCCGAGGTGGCAAGATCGTACAGCGCCTGTTCGGCACGCTCGATCTGGTCCGTCGCGGTCTCGTCGACCTCGCCGCCGTAGGCGCCGTTGACCACGTCCTCGCCCAGGTTGATCAGCTCGCGCCGCAGGTACAGGTCATAGACGATGCGCCCGTATTCGCGGGCGTTGATGACGGTGACGGCGCTGGCGGCAAGGTCGGTCAGATAGGCCGGACCGCCGATTTCCGACAGGGAATTCTCGTTTTCGAAAAACCGTTTCAGGGTCACCGGGTCGGCGATCTGTCCGTGGTCGATCAGCTTTTCCGCCGCCTGATACACCCGGGCGTGCTGTTCGACGGCGAAGTGCTCCGGCTTGAGGAACTCGGCGACCTGCTCATACGCACGATTGTTGACCAGAAGCGCGCCGAGCAGCGCCTTCTCCGCATCCAGGTTGTGCGGCATGGAACGGAACCCCGCCGCCGCGCCATGGTCATGACCACCGCCCGGATCGCCATGGTGGGGCGCGCTGTCGTGGTACGGATCTTCGGGATGCGACAGGGTGTCTTCGGGGGGATCGGTGAGGGTCGTGTTCATGGCTCTGTGGTAATCCAAAGCCCGCGCGACGGGGAGAGGAATAAGGAATCGCAGGGTGGATGAAACCGCATACCCAGCGGTCGGAATGTGAGTATGGGGATGAATTGTGGGTAAATTCAAGGCGGCGGGCCGAATGCCGGGGCAGGCGCGGGCTTGGGCCTTATGGCGTCAGGCGGCGGCGCCGTCGCGGGTTGATGCCTTTTGCCGGCGATTCGCGCGCTTTTCCCATTCGGTAATGTAATCGCGGGTCAGCGGCAGCGCGTCGCGCTTCTTCGTTAGCTGAATCTGGAACACCACGTTGTCCATGTTTCGGAACGAACATTCGCTGGCTGCCAGATAGTACTCCCACATGCGGCAGAAACGCTCGTCATAAAGCGCTTTGGCCTCATTACGCCGCTTGTGGAAGCGGTGGCGCCAGTGTTTCAGGGTTTCGGCGTAGTGCAGGCGCAGGATTTCCACGTCCGTGGTGATCAGGCGTGTTTGTTCGACGCTGCGCATGACCTCGGACAGGGCCGGGACATAGCCGCCGGGGAAGATGTATTTGCGGATCCAGGGGTTGGTTGCGCGTGGAGTTTCCGATCGCCCAATGGTGTGGATCAGCGCCACGCCGTCGTCGGTCAAAAGCTTCTTCACGGTGTTGAAGTATTCCCGGTAATGCGTGATGCCGACATGTTCGAACATGCCGACGGATACGATGCGGTCGAAGGTGCCCGTCTGTTCCCGGTAGTCGCGTAAGTGGAATTCAACCCGGTCGGACAGCCCCGCCTTTTCCGCCCGTTCCCGGGCCACGCCGAGTTGCTCCGTCGACAAGGTCAGGCCCGTGACCTGGGCCCCGAGTTCACCGGCCAGATAGATGCCCAAACCACCCCAACCGCAGCCGATGTCCAGCACCTTCATGCCGGGTCCGATCATCAGCTTGGCCGCCAAGTGGCGCTTTTTGTTCAACTGCGCGGTATCCAGGCTGTCCTGTGGGGTCTGGAAATAGGCGCAGGAATACTGCCGGTCCCGGTCCAGGAACAATTCGTACAACCGGCCGTTGAGGTCGTAATGATGGGCCACGTTCTTCCGTGCCCGTGACGCAGGGTTGTACTGCTGCAAGCGGCGGAAAAGCGTATCCGCGGCGGCGACCCAGGTCATCATCGGGTGTTCCCCGCTGCCATCCATATTGGCGGTGATGAAGTCTAGGAAATCGAAGATCGTGCCGTCCTCGACTGTGAAGGTGCCGTTCATATAAGCCTCGCCCAGGTATAGGCCCGGGTTGAAGAACAGCTTCCAGTGTAGGGACGGGTCGTGGAACCGAATGGTCAGATTGGCGCCGGGGGAACCGGAAAAGACGTGTTCACGTCCGTGGGCGTCGATGGCCGTCAACCTGCCGGTCTGAACGATATGGCGTAGAACATGCGCGAACAACATTTCCACCTCCCCGGGGCAGGAATGTCTGTTCTTACCCCTGGGCGTTTCCCTGAAACGCAAAAGCAACCGTGGGACTTTATAATTGTTCTAAAAAATGCCGACGGAGTCAATCCGTCCTAATCCGTGGTGTCCGGGCACGAAAAAAGGCGGCCCCGGTGGGACCGCCTTCTTTCACCTGTTCCGCCGGATGGGCGGGAGGCTTACTTGTCTTCGTCGGCCTTTTCGGCGTCATCGCCTTCGGCTTCAGCAGCTTCGGCCGCTGCTGCGGCTTCCGCGGCAGCGGCGGCGGCAACGGCGCGGGCTTCGGCATCGGCCTTTTTCTTGGCGGCGGCTTCGGCCTCGTCAGCGGCGTCTTCGGCGGCTTCGGCGACGGCTTCGCCGGCGACGTCTTCCTCGAACACGGCATCGGCCTGGGCTGCAACGGCTTCGGCGGCTTCGGCCGCGATGTCGGCGGCTTCCTTGGCATCATCGCCGACCAGCGCCACGCCGGTATCGGCCTGGACTTGGGCTTCGTCCGGGGTGCGGGCGACGTTGGCGGTGATGGTCACCGTGACTTCCGGGTGCAGGCGCACGATCACGTCATGCAGGCCCAGGGTCTTGATCGGGCGGGCCAGTTCGACCTGGTGGCGGGCGACGGTGAAGCCGGCGGCTTCCAGGGACTCGGCGACGTCGCGGGCGTTGACCGAACCGTACAGTTGCCCGGCTTCGCCGGCCTGACGGATCAGGACGACCTTTTCGCCGTCCATCTTGGTCGAGACGGCTTCCGCTTCCTTGCGGTTTTCCAGGTTCTGGGCTTCGAGCTGCGCCTTCTGGGCCTCGAACACGCGCTTGTTGTCTTCGGTTGCGCGCAGGGCTTTCTTTTGGGGCAGCAGGTAATTGCGGGCAAAGCCGGCCTTGACCTTAACCACGTCGCCCATCTGGCCCAGTTTCTCGATACGTTCCAACAGGATCACGTCCATTGCGATCTCTCCTACTCAATCATCATGCGGCGAGGTGCCGCCTGCGGGGCCGGTTAGCCGGTGGCGAATGCCGCCCCATTGTTCCAGAACGCCGACCGCGGCGGTCACAAGAAGACCGGCCCAACCGACAATGAAAATTAGAAAGTAGACAGCCACCAGGGCCAACGTCCCGTTCCGGACCCGCCGCGCCCAGTGATGGATGACGGCGAGGCCCAACAGGAAGAACGGTACGGCCAGGGCCAAGGTCAAGTTGCGGGCGAGGAACTGGACCTCGCCGCTTGCGACCAGGGACACCAAGGCCGTCCCCACCATGGCCCAGGAAATCCATTCCGGCAGGACCATGTTGGCGTACCGCGGAGTCGGACGCAGGTTGCGCCCCATCCGGGCCAGGAAGGCCTGCGCCACGGCGGCGCTGACCAGGGCCATGATGACCCAGCTCGATCCCAGGGATGCCGGCAGAAGCGGGCCGTAAAGCTCCACCATTTCGTCACGCGCCGCCTGCGGCGTGTTTGGCGACACGGCCGCCAGAACGTCGGTCAGACGGTCGGTAACGATGGTGCTGAGGCCCGTGCCGTTGGCATAGAACACCAGACCCGCCAGAAGCATCATCGTCGCCGCCATACCGGACAGGCCGGCGACGATCGGACCCGGGGCCATCCATTCCGTATGGCCGTCGGGTGCCGTGCGTTGAAGCATCGCCTGCCGGATCACGGTCCAGGCCGGCAGCAGGTGGACCAGGGCGAATACCCCGGCCACCAGCACGCCGCCCAAAGCCGTTGCCGCGACGAAACCGCTGAGCGTCGCCACCGTGCCCGCCGTCGCGCCGAAGGCGAAACCGGCCATATAGATGGGCAGGGCGGCAACATAGAACAGCAACAACCCACGGGGGGCGCCGTTCAGGGCCGGCATGGCCGCCACCAGGCTTAAAAGACCTGCACAGATGGCGATCAGAAACGATTTCGGCATCGGCTTAAGTATCCCTGTTCCGTGCCCCGTTTCCGCGGGGCACGGTTAGCAGTTACTTCACCACGTAGGGAAGCAAGGCAAGGAAGCGGGCTTGTTTGATGGCTTTGGCAAGTTCACGCTGTTTCTTGTTGGAAACGGCAGTGATACGCGAGGGGACGATCTTTCCGCGTTCGGAAATAAAGCGGCCCAGCAGGCGCGTGTCCTTGTAATCGATCTTCGGACCATTCGGCCCGGCGAACGGGCAGCTTTTACGGCGCCGATTGAAGACCGGGCGGGCGCTACGGCCGGCCGGCTTTCCGGTTTCTTCACTCATGCGTCGTCTCCTTTGTCGCGATTGCGACCGGAGTCGCCACCATCGGAATCAGGGCGCGGGCCACGGTCGGGGCGGTCGCCCCGGTCAGGGCGCGGGCCCCGGCGCGGACGTTCGTCGCCGCGGTCCTTGTTCTGGATGATCACGGACGGACCTTCTTCAAGTTCGTCGACGCGCAGGGTCATGTGACGCATGACGTCTTCGTTGATCCGCATCTGGCGCTCCATCTCGGCGACGGCATTGGCCGGCGCGTCGATGTTCATGAGCATGTAGTGGCCCTTGCGGTTCTTCTTGATCCGGTATGCGAGGTTGCGCAGCCCCCAGTATTCTTTCTTCTGGATGCTGCCGCCGCCGCCGGCGATGGCTTTTTCGAAGGTTTCTACCAGACCGTCGACCTGTGCGGACGAAATGTCGGGTCGCGCGATGAACACGCTTTCGTAATAAGGCATATAAGCTCCCTTTGGCTTGTCTCAGCCCCCACCCTGGGGACATAGCCGGTCATCAGAGTTTCCTGACCGACAAGGAGGTCGGGGAATTTGCCCCGAGGCGGCGCACTATACACATTCCCGGAACCGGCGCAAGCGCGCAGAATTCTTGGATTTAGGTGTCAATGAAGGGAGGGATCAGCCCTCCTTTTTCGTCAACTGTGCCGCCTTTGCGTTCAGCCATTGGAACACGCCGAGGCCCAGGGTGATGACGACGGCGGTCAACAGCAGGTACACCGGATAGATCAGGCGCGGAATATCGTTGTCCTTGATCGAGCCGAAGATCAGCACGATGGCCTCCAGGCTGATGGCGATGGTGATGATGGTGAAGAACTTTGTCAGCGTCGCCCGGGCTTCCGATGCGGCGCCCAATTCCCGGTTGCGGAACACCTCTTCGTCCAGCAGGTACTTCGACACGTCGATGACCGCCAACCCCAGAACCGACAGGGCGACGCCGTCCAGCAGGGGCGTGATGATGCCCGTACCGGCATGGAACGCTTTCCAGATCTCGCCAAGGCCATAACCGACAATGCCGATTGAAATTCCCAGCAGGATCAGGGCGACAATGAAATAGATCATTTTTCCGCACATCACGGAAATCCGCACCTGGGCGTCCTCGACGTCGTAACCCTTGGTTTCCTGGGCTTCGTCAGTCACGTTCGGGGTTCCTTATCGATTGGTAGATTTCAGAGCATCTGATATCTTATTCAGTAATTTCAATATTTTAAAGCCGTGGGCGGTGATGTGACCGCGGTGGGGATGGGGGCGCGACCGTGTGCCCTTGACAGGCCGGGGGCGGGGCGGCAATACCTCTCGCCCCAATTCAACGAAGGGAGCACAGTCGCTTTCATGGCACGCGCACTGATTTTTCCGGGGCAGGGGTCCCAGACCGTCGGCATGGGCAAGGACATCCATGATGCCTTCGCCGCCGCCCGCGAGGTCCACCAGGAAGTGGACGAAACCCTGAAACAAAAGCTTTCCAAGATCATGTTCGAGGGACCGGAGGACGAATTGACCCTGACGGCCAACGCCCAGCCCGCGATCATGACCGCGAGCCTGGCCGTCCTCGCCGTGCTGAAATCCGAAGGCGGGTTCGACCTGAAGGCGCAGGCCGGTTTCGTCGCCGGCCATTCGCTCGGCGAATATTCGGCCCTGGCCGCTGCCGGGACGTTCACTCTGGCTGATACGGCGCGGCTGCTTAAGACGCGCGGTACGGAAATGCAGAAGGCCGTGCCCGTGGGGCAGGGCGCCATGGCGGCGCTCATGGGTCTGGAAATGGACGCGGTCGAAAAGGTCTGCGCCGATGCCATGGCCGCCCCCGGCGCCATGGAGGGCGAGGTCTGTCAGGCCGGCAATGACAACGCGCCGGGCCAGATCGTGATTTCCGGTTCCACCGCCGCGGTCGAGCGAGCCTGCGAACTGGCCAAGGAAGCCGGCGCCAAGCGGGCGGTTCTGCTGCCCGTGTCAGCCCCTTTCCATTGCGCCCTGATGCAACCCGCCGCCAATGCCATGGATGAGGCTCTGGGGGCGGTGCAGATCAACGCCCCGGCCGTGCCGGTGATGGCCAATGTCACCGCCGCCCCGGTCGAGGACCCAGGCGAGATCAAGCGCCTTCTGGTCGAACAGGTGACCGGAATGGTGCGATGGCGTGATTGCGTCACGCAGTTGAAGGCCCAAGGCATTGATACCCTGGTCGAAGTCGGCTCGGGCAAGATTCTGGCCGGCCTGGCGCGCCGCATCGACCGCGAGATCACCGTGCAGAATGTCGGCACGCCGGACGAGGTCGAGGCATTCCTGGCCTCGCTGTGACGCAGGCTGAGCTGTATAATTAAAGGGATAGAGGAAACCGCGATGTTCGATCTTACGGGAAAAACCGCCCTGGTCACCGGGGCCTCGGGTGGCATCGGCGGGGCCATCGCCCGCGCCCTGCACGGTGCGGGGGCCACGGTCGGCTTGTCGGGCCGCCGGGTTGATGCGCTGGAACCCTTGGCCAAGGAACTGGGAGATCGCGCCCATGTCCTGCCCGCCGACCTGTCGTCGGCCGAGGGCACGGACAAACTGGTCGCCGACGCCGAATCGGCCATGGGCGGCATCGACATTCTGATCAACAACGCCGGCCTGACCCGCGATACCCTTATGTTGCGCATGAAGGACGAGGACTGGCAGGAGGTCATCGACGTCAACCTGACCGCCGCCTTCCGCCTGTCACGGGCGGTTCTGCGCGGGATGATGAAGAAGCGCCTGGGCCGAATCATCGGCATCACCTCCATCGTCGGGGTCACCGGCAACGCTGGGCAGGTCAATTACGCGGCGTCCAAGGCCGGCATGATCGGCATGTCCAAGTCGCTTGCCCAGGAAGTGGCGGCGCGCGGCGTTACGGTCAACTGCATCGCCCCAGGCTTCATCCAGACGGCGATGACCGATGACCTGACCGACGCCCAGAAAGAGGCTATCATGGGGAGTATTCCCGCGGGACGCATGGGGACCTCGGAAGAGATCGCCGCCGCGGCGCTATACTTGTCGAGTGACGAAGCCGCCTACGTGACGGGCCAGACAATCCACGTCAACGGCGGTATGGCCATGATCTAGGCCAAAATTCCGGTCCTTGCAGGGACGTGAACAATGGTATGTAGAGGTGGCTGGTCAAACGCGTTCGATATGTGATAGGAAGCGGGCGAACTTGGTCCGGGACCCCCGAAATCCCGCCGCCACCGTCAGAATTTCAACCTTTATTTCCTGATCCATCAATAGGGAATCAACAGGGGAATCGATATGAGTGATGTTGCTGAACGCGTAAAGAAGATCGTCCATGACCACCTCGGTGTGGATGAAGCCAAAGTTGTTGAAAACGCGAGCTTTATCGACGATCTGGGCGCGGACAGCCTCGACACGGTGGAGCTGGTCATGGCATTCGAGGAAGAGTTCGGTATCGAGATTCCCGATGACGCCGCCGAGAAGATCCTGACCATCAAGGACGCCGTCACCTTCATCGAATCGCAGCAGTAATTCTGCTTGATTTCGTCCCACCTGCGCCCGTCCCCTTCGGGGGCCCGGGCGTTCGTGCGGCCTGATGAGATAAGCGAACATGAGACGTGTCGTCGTAACCGGACTGGGTATCGTCAATTCCCTCGGCACGGGTGTCGACCTTAACTGGTCACGCCTGCTTGCCGGGCAATCCGGGATTCGTAAGTTCGAAGGTTACGAAGAATACGACCTGCCGGCCAAGATCGGCGGCACCGTGCCTGTGGGCGACGGGTCCGACGGTACCTTCAATGCCGAGGCCTGGGTCCCGACCAAGGACCAGCGCCGGATGGACACGTTCATCATTTACGGCATGGCCGCCGCCATTCAGGCGATCGAGGATTCGGGCTGGAAGCCGGAAGCCGATGAGGACCGTTGGAAGACCGGCGTCCTGATTGGTTCGGGCATCGGTGGCCTGCCGGAAATCGCCGGCGGCGCCATCACCGTGCACGAAGGCCGTGCCCGGCGTCTCAGCCCGTTCTTCATTCCGGCCAGCCTGATCAATCTGGTTTCCGGCCATGTCTCCATCCGCTATGGGCTCAAGGGTCCGAATCACGCGGTGGTCACGGCCTGCTCGACCGGGGCGCACGCCATCGGCGATGCGGCCCGCCTGATCATGTGGGAAGATGCCGACGTGATGGTTGCCGGCGGGGCCGAAGCGGCGATCTGCCCCTTGGGCGTCGCCGGGTTCTGCGCCGCGCGCGCGCTTTCCACGGGCTTCAACGATACCCCGGAAAAGGCGTCCCGACCTTGGGATCAGGACCGTGACGGCTTCGTCATGGGCGATGGTGCCGGTGTTGTCGTGCTTGAGGAACTGGAGCACGCAAAAAAGCGCGGTGCCAAGATTTACGCCGAAATCGTCGGCTACGGGATGTCGGGTGATGCCCACCACATCACCGCCCCGGCGGAAGACGGCGACGGTGCTTTCCGTTGCATGCAGGCGGCCCTCAAGCGGGCCGGCATGAACCCGGAAGACATCGATTACGTGAACGCCCATGGCACCTCGACGCCGCTTGGCGACGAGATCGAACTGGGCGCCATCAAGCGCGTGTTCGGCGATGCGATCAACGGTGTCTCCATGTCGTCGACCAAATCCGCGGTCGGCCATCTCCTGGGGGCTGCGGGTGCAGTCGAAGCGATCTATTCGATCCTCGCCATGAACAACAGCATCGTCCCGCCGACCCTCAACCTGGACAATCCGTCGGAGGCCTGCAAGGGCGTCGATTTGGTGCCGCACACGCCCAAGGAACGCAAGGTGCGCGCGGCGCTTTCCAACTCCTTCGGTTTCGGCGGCACGAACGCTTCTTTGGTGTTCAAGGCCTACAACTGATCCTTTTGATTTTCGCAAAAGCGTCACCGTGCGCCTTCCGGCGCGCTCGGGATTTGCGGTAGTCTGGCGGCATGATCCGCAGACTTACCCTCGCCGTTCTGGTTCTTTGCGTGCTCGCCGCCGGGGCGGCCGGCGGCGGCTGGTTGTGGTTCAGCAAACAGATTTCCCGTGACGGACCCCATGCAATGGACGAGGTCGTGCTGATCCCGCCGGGCAGCCATATTCAGGCCATCGCAACGACGTTGGTTGATCGCGGAATTATTCGCTCAGACCTTTTGTTCCGCCTGGCCAGCCGCCTGGGCAAGGCCGACCGCGCCCTGAAATCCGGTGAATTCCGCATTCCCGCGCGGGCCAGCGTGACCGGCGTGCTCGACGTGCTGACCAGGGGGGAGACGGTGGCCCGCACGTTCACCATTCCCGAAGGACTGACCGTGGCGGATGCTCTTGAGATTGTCGCCAAGGCAGAGGGCCTGATGGGGCCGCTACCGGCTCCACCGGACGAGGGCCGCCTGCTGCCGGAGACCTATCATTACGCCTATTACGACACCAAGGTGCAGGCCGTGCGCCGCATGGAACAGGCGATGGACGCAGCCCTGGCCAAGGCCTGGGCCGGGCGCGACGAGGGCCTGCCACTGAACAGCCCGGGGGAGGCCCTGGTTCTCGCTTCCATCGTCGAAAAGGAAACGGGTGTTAAGGCGGAGCGCGCGCGGGTCGCAGGCGTGTTCCTCAACCGTCTGAAGCGCGGCATGAAACTGCAGTCCGACCCGACGGTGATCTACGGCATTACGGAGGGCAAGGCGCCGCTCGGCCGGGATCTGACCCGTGCCGATTTGGACGCGCCGACGCCCTGGAACACCTATGCCGTTCACGGCTTGCCGCCGACGCCGATCGCCAATCCGGGGCTGGCGGCGATTGACGCCGTGCTGCACCCGGAGGCGACTAAGGATCTCTACTTCGTTGCCGACGGCACGGGTGGCCACGCTTTTGCGGAAACCCTCCAGGGGCACAACCGCAACGTCGCGAAATGGCGGAAGATACAGCGGAACGGAAAGTAGGGGACCGGTCTAAAGCGGAGCTTATTTGACCTTTGAAAAAGCCGTCGGCTTCAGAATGACGTTTTCCAAGGTTGCGACGATGGCGCCGTCTTTTTCCGTTTCGGCCCGTTTGGCGATCCATTCGGGGTCGCTTTGGAAGGCGGTCCACTTCTCATCACGTTCAGCCAGGGATTCCCATTCCAACAGGTAATACAGGTCCTGGTTGGAGGGGCCGATTTCCGTTGTCCAGAATCCCGCCTGACGAATCCCGTGCCGTTCCCAGATCGCCAAAGTGATGGTGTCGAAACGCTTCAGCAACGCGGGCAGGCGTCCCGGAACGCAGTGATAAATTCTCAGTTCGTGGATCATGTCGGCTCCTTTTTTTGTCGGTGCGGAATACTATTTCGGTCTGCGGCAGTTGCCCACCATTTCGATGACCTATTCCTTGCCGCCGTTGATGGTCAGGATGGTGCCCGAGGTATAGGCCGACAGCGGACTGGCGAAGAAAGCGGCCGTATGGGCGACTTCTTCCGGCAAACCGGCGCGACCGAAGGGCAGAGACTTGTGCAATTCGGGCCAGCGTTCGGGGTCGCCGAACTGAGCCTCGGCCTTGGTGCGGGCCAGCATGATCGCGCGTTCGGTCAGGATCGCCCCCGGGTTGATGCCGATCACGCGGATGCCGTCGCCGTGGGCGCCATGGGCCAAGGCCTTGGTGAAGCCCATCAGGGCTGCGTTGCCCGCCGCCCCCGCGATGTAGCCGGGTGGATGGCTTTCGCCCGCATGGCCGATGATGTTGACGATGACGCCCGATTTGCGCGCCGCCATGGTGGGATAGATTTCCCGGCACATGGAAATGAAGCCGTAAACCTTCAGATCCCAGGCCTTGCGCCAGGTTGCGTCGTCGACTTCGGCCAGGGTGCCCGGCGGAATGGCGCCCGCGTTGTTGACCAGAATGTCGATCTCGCCGACTTGGGTGACGACGGATTTGACCGCGGAATCACGCGACAGGTCGGCGGCGATGGTCTCGACATTCACCTGGTTCTTGGCGCGGATGGCCTGGGCCGTGTCCTCAAGGGCCTGGGCATCGCGGGCGACCAGGATCAGGTCGCATCCTTCCTGGGCCAGAACCTCGGCCACGGCCTTGCCGATGCCCTTGCTGCCACCGGTGACCAGGGCGCGCTTGCCCGCAATCTGTAAATCCATGGATGTTCCTCCCAGAACAGGACGTGGTGTCTGATTGCAGGGAACGGCAGGTAAGGGCAGCGGTCAAGCCGCCGTCAGCACTACCATTCCCGCTCGGAAAGTTTGCGGTTCAGGATCGGGTCCGTCCAAGCCGGCGGCAGAGCCGCCAGCAGCCAGACCGCCAGATGCATCTGCCAGGGAAAGACGATGCGGGCATCATCGCGGGCGAGGCCCCGGCGGATAATCGCCGCCGCCTTGTCCGCCGCCATCAGGAACGGCATATCGAACTTATTGGCGTCTGTAATGCGGCTTTCGACCCAGCCGGGGCAAACCACGTTGATGCGCACGCCGGTCTTCAGCCGCTCCCCCCGCAATCCTTCGCCCCAGGTCTTGACCATGGCCTTTGACGCGGAATAGGCCGACGACGTCGGCAGGCCCCGGAACCCGGCGATGGAGGCGATTAGGGCGATCTGGCCGCGGTCTCGCCTGTCCATGGCGGCCAGTGCAGGCAGTACCGTGTTGACCACGCCGTCCACGTTGACCGCGAGGATGCGACGGGTGCGGTCCGGCCCATCGGCCAAGCCCGAGGTCGAATTGGTGATGCCCGCGTTGGCGATGACGAGATCCAGGGGCATTTTTTCGTCGGCTTCTTTGATCCAGGCGGCCATGGCGTCGGCATCGGTCACGTCGATGATCCGCCCTTCCGCAGTCGCCCCCCGCTGGCGGCATTCCTCGGCCACGGCATCAAGCCGCCCCTGATCGCGCCCGGACAGGTATATCGTCGTGCCGTGCCCGGCATAGGCCAAGGCAAGGGCGCGGCCGAGGCCGCTTGAGGCGCCGCTGATGAGAACGGATTTGGGATGGCTGAGGCTCATCCATCGGTTATAGGGCCCCGGCGGGGGGAAGGGGAAGCCTGCGCCGCTTGTTGGCGGCGAATGCGCTCGGTATAAGTTTTGCTTCGCCCTTGGCACCACGACCGAAAAGGAAAGCACTTTGGCCATCAGTTCAATGACCGGGTTCGCCCGCGCCGAAGGCAGCCAGGACGATCTGACCTGGGTCTGGGAGGTGCGTAGCGTCAACGCCAAGGGCCTGGACCTGCGGTTTCGCCCGCCGCCGGGGTTCGAGGCCCTGGACCCGCTGGTTCGCGCCAAGGTCAACGCGACATTCAAACGCGGCAGTGTGTCCGTGAACCTGTCGACCCGGCGTGAGACGGGCGGCGGCGCCTACCGCATCAATGACGATTTCCTGGCCCAGGTCACGGCCCGCATGGCGCGTCTGAAGGACGAGGTGCCGGACGCCCGCCCACCGTCGCTTGACGGTATCCTGGGCTTGCGTGGGGTGATCGAGCCCATCGACGAGATGATGGCGGAGGATGACTTCGAGGCCATCGCCAAGGCCATGATGGCGGACCTGGGCAAGGCACTGAGCGGTCTGGCCGCCATGCGCGACGAAGAAGGGGCGCGGCTTCTGGCCGTCCTTTCGGGCCAGATCGACCAGGTCGCCGACCTGACGGCCCGCGCCGGCCAGGTCGCGGGGGCGCAGCCCGACGCCATCCGCCAGCGCCTGAACGACCAAATTCAGCGTCTGGTCGCCGACAACGCGACGATGCCTGAGGAACGCTTGGCGCAGGAAGCGGCCATGCTGATGACCAAGGCTGACATCCGCGAGGAACTGGACCGCCTTGCCGCCCATACCCAGGCCGCGCGGGAGCTTCTCGCCAAGACCGAGGGCCCCGTGGGCCGGCGCCTTGATTTTCTGTGCCAGGAATTCAACCGCGAGGCCAATACCTTGTGTTCCAAGTCGCCGGATACGGATCTGACGACCCTGGGGCTCGATCTGAAAACCGTGATCGACCAGCTTCGCGAGCAGGTCCAGAATATCGAATAAGACGGATAGGGACGGCATCATGGATGAGATTTCACGCAGGGGTATGATGCTGGTGCTGTCGTCGCCGTCAGGTGCGGGCAAGACCAGCATTTCACGCCGTCTTCTGGCCGAGGAAACGGGCATCGTCATGTCCGTGTCGGCGACCACCCGTCCGCCGCGTCCGGGCGAGGTCGACGGCAAGGATTACTATTTCTACGACCAGGAAACGTTTGCCAGGATGATCGCGAACAACGAGTTCCTGGAGCACGCGACCGTGTTCGACAATTCCTACGGCACGCCGAAGAAACCCGTGTGGGATGCCCTGGACAGCGGCCAGGACGTGCTGTTCGACGTTGACTGGCAGGGCACCCGAAAGCTCCGGGAAAGTGCTCGTGAGCATTTGGTCAGCGTGTTCATCCTGCCGCCGTCCATCGCTGAATTGGAAAACCGCCTGAAGGGGCGCGGCCAGGATTCCGACGAGGTCGTCGCAGGGCGCATGGCCCGGGCCAAATCGGAAATGAGCCATTACGAGGAATACGACTACATCGTCATCAACGACGACCTGGACGCCAGCGTCGAGAACGTGAAGGCAATCCTCAAGGCCGAGCGTCTTAGGAAGGACCGTCGGACGGGACTGCTTGATTTCGTCCAGGGCATGGGCGTCGCGGGCTAGGCGTTTCGTTCCGCCAAGAGCCGCGCCAAGGCGCAAAATTCTTCCACTGACAGGTCTTCCGCCCGGGCTTCGGGATTGATCCCGACCCGTGCCGGATCGAGCCCGATGCTTTTCAGGCTTGAGCGCAGCATCTTGCGCCGCTGGCCGAAGGCTGACTGAGTCACTTTTTCCAGGTCGGTCATGGCGGCAGGCGCCAGGGGTTCGGGGCGGGGGATCACTTCAACCACGGTCGAGGCGACCTTGGGGGGCGGCGTGAAGGCTTCCTTGGAGACATTGAACAGCGGGCGTACCTGGGCCCGCCATTGGGTGATGACAGAGAGCCGGCCATAGGCCTTGCTGCCCGGTGCGGCAGTAAGGCGGTCGGCGACCTCTTTCTGGAACATCAGGACCATGCGGGTGAACTGATTTGCCTGCCGCAGCCATTGCAGCAGCAGCACGGTCGACACGTTATAGGGCAGGTTGGCGACGATGGCGCGCGGGGCCGGGGTCAGGGCGACCAGGTCCGTCTCCAGGGCGTCGGCCTCCAGGATGTGCAGGCGGCCCGGATAGGCGTCCTGCAGTATCTGCAGGGCGGCGACGCAGCGGCGGTCCTTCTCGACCGCCCAGACGGCGTCGGCGTCGCTTGCCAGTAAGGCACGGGTCAGGCCGCCCGGCCCGGGGCCGATCTCGATCACGTTGACGTTGTCGAGCGGGTCGGCCGCGCGGGCGATGCGTCCGGTCAGGTTGCCGTCCAACAGGAAATGCTGGCCCAGGGACTTTCGCGCGCCCAAGCCGAAATCATGGATCACGTCACGCAGGGGCGGCAGGTCAGTTGGGGCTCCCATGGGCGGGTCAGCCGCCCTGTGCCCGGTTGGCGGCGATCAGGCGCGCCGTCACCATGGCGGCGACCAGGCTTTGTTCGCTGGCCTTGCCCGTGCCCGCGATATCCAGCGCCGTACCGTGATCGGGCGAGGTGCGCACGATGGGCAGGCCCAGGGTCACATTGACGCCGCCGTCGAAGTCCAGTGCCTTGACGGGGATCAGCGCCTGGTCGTGATACATGCAAAGGGCGGCGTCATAGCCCTGCCGTGCGCGCGGGCTGAACAGGGTGTCCGGCGGGGCCGGCCCGGTTGCGTCGATGCCCTCGGCGCGAAGCAACGCCACGGCCGGGGCCACAATGTCGCGGTCTTCGGTGCCGAGCGCGCCGTCTTCGCCGCCATGGGGATTCAGTCCGGCGACGGCCAAGCGGGGGGTGTCGATGCCGAAATCACGTTTGAGGGCGGCCGCCGTGATGCGGCCTTTGGCGACGATGGCCTGAGTGCTGAGACCGGCAACCGCGTCGCGCAGGCTGATATGAACAGTCACCGGCACCGCGCGCAGGGCGTCGCAGGCGAGCATCATCACCGGCTCGTCCCCGCCGCAGAGTTCGGCGATATACTCCGTATGTCCCGGATGCTTGAAACCGGCAGCGTAGAGCACGGATTTCTGGATCGGGTTGGTGACAAGGCCCGCAGCGGCGCCGTCGAGCGACAGGTGCACGGCGCGCTCGATGGCGTGAACGACGGCACCGGCATTCGCAGGATCGGGCGTGCCGGGGGTGACGGGCGCGGGTAGGCGCTCCGCCAGGACAGGCAGGGCGCGGTCGAACAGGGCGGCGGCTTCTGCCGGGTCGGAAATTTCCTCAATCGGGATGTCTATTCCCAGATGACTTGCGAGGGCGCGCAGGCGGTCCGGATCGTCGATCGTGAAAAACGGCCTGGTGCGGCTACGTGCCGAGGTCCAGGCACGCAGAGTCAATTCGCCGCCGACCCCGGCGGGCTCGCCCATGGTCAAGGCAAGCGGGCGAAGGGCGGTCGCCGCGGTCGTGGCCATGTCTATCGCCGTTCGATGAAGGCGTTTCGCCGAAGGTCGCGCAGGAACTGCCGCGCGGCCAGGTCCAGACGGTCGTTGACCAAACGGTTGCGGACTTGGGTCCGCAGTTGCGCCTGGGCGTTTTCCGAAATGCGTTCGCAGACCATGAACAGCATGAACGCACCGGGCACCTTGATGACCTCGCTGGGCTTTCCGTCGGGCAGATCCTTGATGGCGTCCCGCACCAGGGGCGACAATTGGCTGGTGCGGAGACGCAGAGTGTCGGAGGTCAGCCCGCCGGCGACTGTTTTCGGCGTCGCCGCCATGGTGGCGCAATTGTCGGCGCGCAGGCGCAGGCGTTTCGCCAGGTCGCGCTTTCCTTCCAACTCGCTGGCCGGGCCGGTGTCCGAGACCGGGATCATCAATTGTTGCAGCACGATGCTGGGGTCGACAGCGGGCCCGGCAGCGCCCTGGGACACGCGCTGATCCCGCAGCCAATAGATTATCCAACCGGCGGCGGTGCGGATGGGCGGGGAAAACTCTCCGGTCTTAACGGCGGAAAGGGCGCGCGAAACTTCCGGGGCCAGCGAATTCAGGGAGACCCAGCCCAAGTCGCCGCCGACGGCGGCAGTCGGGCTCTGTGAAAAGGTCGTGGCCATTGCCTGGAACGGCGTGCCGTTCTTCAGTTCACCCAGAATTCTTTCGGCAACGCCCCGCACTTCCTGGTTCTTGGGCTGCTCATCCACAGGTAGGAAGATTTCCGACAACAAGGCTACGGGCTTACCCTTTTCGGCATCAAGGCGGGCAATTTCCTCGTCCACTTCCTCGTCGGCGATTTGGGTCAGCGCGCGGAACCGCAACCGCAGGGCATCGTTCCACGCCAGATCGGCGCGGATTTGCTGATAGAGAACGTCCTTGGACAGACTCAGGCTTTCCAGAAGGTTGAGCATGCCGTTCGCGGGCATGCCGCGGGCTTTCTCAAACCTTTGGACGGCGGTTTCGACGGTTTTGTCGTCGATCTCGATGCCGAGGGTTTTTGCTTCCTGGCGTTTCAGTTCTTCGTCGATCAGGGTGTCGACGATTTTGGGCGCCAATTGTTGCGCCGTTTCGCGGGTGGCCGGCAGGCCGGACATGGCGATGACGAGTTTCAGGCGCGCATGAAGATCGTATTCCGAGATCGGCGCGCTGTTCACTGTGGCGACAATGCCCATGCGTTGTGCCTGGGCCGGTGCCGACAGGCCGGCGGCAATCGCCAGCGTCAGGACGACGGCAAGTCGGGCAACCAGGAAGAATGGGGCGGATCGGAGTCCGGCGGAAGCAATCATGATCTGCGGTAATCGCATTTAGAAGGTGATCTGTCCAAGAGTCTTTAACAGCAGGTTGATGGTAAAGGCGTCTGTCGGTTGCAGATCTCTGTCCTCGTAAAACGTCCGCGACAAACGGGTCGTTACGATCAGGCATTCGTTTTCGAATACCAGGTCGCTGACGATGGAGCGCATTTCATTGGCCGCCAGGTCACGAACGGCGCTGACGTTGATGCGCCAGTCCCGGGATACTTGCGAGGATGCAGAGAACGACAGTTCCTCACGGCCGGTGAATTCACTGTCCACCGGCTCTTCAAAGAAGATATAGCCGAGAGACCCGCGCAGCAACGGGACACCGGCGCTGGCTTGTACCTGATGGCGCCGGGCGGAGAACCCGTCCTTGGCGATCTGCGTACGGTAGGCGAGATCAAGATAGGTTGAAGGGTTTATGCGTGCGGTGGCGACGATGTCGGAGAGGTCGTCTTCCAGGCCGCTGCCTTCGGAGAAGGTGTCGTCGGTGTGGAACCGGTACGTCTGGCCTACGAGGAGAGAAAGGCCGAGGCCGGTTGGGCCGTACAGCCCCCATTTCAGGCCATAATTGACGCGGGTGCCGCCTTCGACCCTGTCGATGCCCCCGAACCGGTTCACGTCGAACAAGTTGGTGTCGTCGAATTCGAACTCCTGGCTGTCCTCATTCGGAATTTCTGCCGGGTTTCCGCCATTCGGGCTGGTGATGACATTGATGATGGGCTCAAGCGTCTGGCTGGCTTTGCCCAACTGGCTGATCAGCGGGAACCGCCAATCAAGGGATGCATAGGGGTAAATGCGGCCGGTCAGGCCTGTGAAATCGGTGTCGTTATCGCGGCTCACGTTGTTGACGTGATAGGCGTCAGCCCAAATTCCGGTGGAAAAGCTGAACAGGTTGCCGATGGAATCGGAAAACCGCCGGTTCCACGACGGACGGATGGAAATGCGCCGGGTGTCATTGCCGCTTTCATCACGCGATACGGCAAGCAGGCTGGCATCGACGTTAAAGTTACCGCCAAAACGGTCGGGCTCGCCGACGTGGCTGAATTCAACCAAGGGCAGGACCAGGGGGCTGTCGATGGAATCCGCCTCGGCGCGCTGGTCTTGGAAGGAATAGGCATTCACCGCAAGATAGTTGCGGCCACGGAAGCCTTCGGCGAACACTCTGCTTTCCAGCACGGACGGGCTGTTGAAACCGAACCGGCGCAGGTAGGTATCATCGGTGGCACGGTTGATGTCGAACCCGGCGCGCCAGGTTTTGTTTATGTCCCAAATACCTTCCGAGAATACGTGGCCGCGGAAATCGCCTTCGGAGTCGTTGATGCCACTAACCTGGGTGTCGAGCTTGCCGTTCATGAACCGCTTGCGGTAATCGAGCGTCAACTGGAACCCTTCGGATTCGGAAAGTGCCGGCGTTGCGGTGACATCGGACGATTCGTCGAAGGGATAAAAATAGGGCAGTCGTGTCACGAACCCGAGGTCGGATGATCCGCCAAATCCGGGTGCCAGGAATCCCGCCTTGCGCCGAATGCTGGGATCGGGATGGATGAAATAGGGCGTGTAGAGGACCGGATAGCCGTAAACTTCGAGCCAGGCATCCCGATATTCGATCGTCTTATTGCGCTTGTCGTGGATGACGCGGACGGCCTTGATCTGCCAAAGCGGCGGCGCGTCGGGGTCTTCTGCGCATTGATTGCAGGGCGTATAGACCCCTTTACGTAATTCGGTGACGACCGCGCCGGAGCGCTTGGCGCCTTCCGCCGCAAGGCGAGAGCGGTCGGTGAGGATGAGGCCGATGTTACGGACAAGACCATCCTTCAGGTCGCCGGTGATGGTGATCTGGTCGGCGAACAAGGTTTCGCCGGACGGCTCCAGAATGGTGATGTTCCCGGCCGCCTGCACGATGTCCGTATTTTGATTGTAGGTGACCTTGTCGGCCAGCATCGTGCGGTCGCCATGGGTGATTTCCACATTGCCGTAGGCCGATACCAAACCATTTTCCTGGTCGAAGCTCATTTCATCGGCCAGCAGGTTGACCGGGATTTCCGGCTGCCCCTCGATCTGCGCAGGCGCTTCGCCGCGCGGTTCTGGTCGCGCGCGGGGCAGCATTGGCCGAATGGGCGCAGCGATAGGTTCGGAAACGGGGGCGGCGGGGCGCGTCATGGGGGTGCCGGCGGAAGGCTTGATGGGCCGTGGGGCTGTTTGAAACAGAATGCCCAGCGGTCGTTCGGCGGTCGCGCCGGTCAGGCCGGCCCGCGCCGGCGTCGGCGCGGCCAGCACCGCCGCCAGAATCGGTGCGGTCAACAGGCTGAGAACTTTTTGCCGACTGTTCCGCATGGCGTTCAGCCGTCTTCCAGATGGAGCAGCATCGCGGCGCCCAGCATGGTCGCGACCCCGGAGGGGGTCCACGCCGCGAGCAGCACGGGAATGCTGTCCGACAGGCCAAGGGCAAAAACGATATCGGAGAAGAAATAGAGGACAAAGCCGGTCAGCACACCGCCAGATACGATGTATGTCGTGCCGCCGCGCCGGGTCTGACGCAGGGTGAAGGTCGCGGCGATCAGCACCATTGCGCACATCAAAAGCGGTGCTGACAGGAGCGTGTGCCAGTACAGCCGGTGGCGGACAGCCGAAAACCCGGCGGTCTCCAACGTGTTGATGAAGTGCGGCAAGTCCCAGAAGGACATGGTTTCCGGCGGCGCGAAGTTGTCCTGGATACGGTTGACGGTAAGATCCGTCGGCAACCAGAAATCCTTCTCGAAACGGGCCGGGGCCTCGGGTTCGAACAGCCAGGCTTCCTTGAGGCGCCAAAAGCCGTCCTCAAGGCGGGCGGATTGTGCGTCGATCCGCTGACGGAACGTGTCCTTGCCTTCGTACAGGAAGACCAGGACATCACGCAATTCGACCTCGCTTTTCTGTTGCAGAACGCGTTCCGCGTGGACGACGCTTTGGCCCTTTTCATCGGCCTGGCGCAACCACAAACCCGAATTGGAAATCGACAGGAAACTGGTGTGTCCTTCGATGCGGGTCGCCTCCAGCCGTTCGTAGCGGGCAAGCATGGACGACGACAAGGGGTTGATGACCGTGATCTGCAAGAGGCCCAGCAGGAAGGCAAGAAACAGAACCGGCAGCATGAACTGCCAGGCGGAAATTCCCGTTGCCCGGGTCACCACCAGCTCGTTGGTGCGCGTCAAGCGCCAAAAGGCCGCCATGCCGCCGAACAGGATGGCGAACGGAAAGGTCTTCTGTCCCATGAATGGAAGCTTCAGAAGGGACATCTCCATGACCATCGCGAAGGTAACGGAATCGTGCTGGGCCGTACGCCGCAGCAATTCGACGGAATCGAACAACAGGATCAACATCAGGAACAGGCAGAAGATGCCAAGGAAGCTGATCAGGAAATGCCGCCCGATATAGACCGAAAGGATCGCAGACAATCGCATGCCGTTCTCCTCCCCCCTCAGGCCGTCTTGGCCACGGCCGGCGCCGCCGACGGCGCGCGGACCATGACCAGCCAGGCCAACGGGATGGGCATCAGAACGACGGCATAAAGCAACGGCATCAGTTCCAGGTTTTTGGCGACCATGTTCTCCACGCCCAGGATGATGGCCTGCAGAACGACCATGCCGCCGACGGCGGCGAGGACGCGCACAGTCTGGGTCCGGCGGCCGAAATTACCGGTCAGCAGGCAGCTCAGGCCGATCACCGCGAAAGTCAGGCAGAGCATGGGCGCAATCAGCCGCCGATGGGCCTCGACGATGAATTTCCCGACGTTCTTCTGGCCGATCAGATGGGTCTGGTTGGGGGTGTCGAAAAGTTCGTCAAGCGTGCGCTCCCGGGGTTCGCGCCATCGCGCTCCTTGGGGGCCGCCGATGGCCAGATTGTAGACCCATCGGTCGAAATACAGGATCGACAGTTTGTTGGTGGCCTTGTCGACTTCCTGACGGTTGCCCTTGAACATGACAACGCGGGGGCCTGTCGGGGTGTCGATCATCGCCCCGCGGTCGGCCATCAGAGTGAACGGCTTGGCCTTGTCGCGGGTGTCGTGAACCAGGATGCCGTGCAACTGTCCGTCGGGCGTGCGGGCGCGGACATAAACCGTTGTCGTCCGCCCGACGTTGTTGAATTCGCCTTCCTTCAACAGGACATGGGAGACGCTGTTGCGGATGTCCCACTGCAGATCGCGGAATGCGCGATACGATTCCGGGACCAGTTTCAGGTGTAGGGTGTAGGACAGAACGACGATGACAGCGGCCAGTATCAGCGCCGGTTTGGCGAGCGCGAACTGGCTGAGGCCCGCCGCCCGCATGACCACAAGTTCACGGTCGGTAATCAACTTCGCATAGATGAACACGACGACCGTGAACAACGCGATCGGCAGGATGACGATCAGGAAGTTGGGCAGCAAAAGCCCGGAAAGATAGAAAAAAGTTCCCGCACTCAATCCCCGATTGACGATCATCTCGACAAACCGCAGCGACTGAGTGAGCCAGATGATGCAGGTCAGCCCCGTCGTCACCAGGATCATACCAACCACAAGTTGGTGCAATATGTATCGCGTCAGCGAGTTCATTCGAATCCCCAGGGAATGAGGACCTCAAACTGTAGGAAAAAGGTTAATAAATCAAGGCACAAACCCTGATTTTCCGGGCCGTTGCGGGGCGCGAGGCAGGAACTAGAAGGCGTCCGGTGAAACCGTTGCGATCGTGCCGCCGCCGGCCAGGATCGTCGCCCGCAATGCCGCCGCCTGGGGCAGGTACTGTTCGGCGAAGAAACGGGCGGATACGATCTTGTGATCCAAGTAGGGATCGGTGTCGCCCTGGTCCTTGCGTTGGGCCGCGCGCAAGGCCCCCTGGGCCAGTAACCAGCCGCCCGTGGCGATGCCCATCAGGCGCAGGTAATGCACGGCGCCGGCCGCCGCGGGGGCAGGGTCCTGAGGCCAGGTTTCGACGATCCAATCGGTCGCCGTTTCCAAGGCGCGGACAGCGGTGGTCAAGGGTTCGGCCAGATCGTCCAGGCCGTTGTCATCAGCGGCAAGGTCGGCGATGGTCTCGCGCATGGTCTTGATCAGTTCGCCGGCGGCGATGCCTTCGTCGCGGGCGACCTTGCGGCCGACCAGATCGTTGGCCTGGATGCCGTTGGTGCCTTCGTAGATGCGGGTTACGCGGATGTCCCGCGCGTGCTGCGCGGCGCCCGTTTCCTCGATATAGCCCATGCCGCCGTGAACCTGAATGCCGAGGTCGGCGACCTCCGACGCGATGTCGGTGGAAAAAGCCTTGGCCACGGGCGTCATCAGGTCGATGAAGGCCTGGGCGCGGGCACGTTCCGCTGTATCCGTGTGATTCCGGGCGATATCGACAGCCCCCGCCACCCGGTAGGCAATGGCGCGGATGGCTTCGGTCTGGACCCGCATGGCCAGCAGCATGCGGCGCACGTCCGGGTGATGGATGATGGTCACCGGATCAGCCCCGCCGCCGGTTAGGGCGCGGCTCTGCACGCGCTCCTTGGCGAAATCTCGGGCCTGCTGATAGGCCCGCTCGGCGATGCCCACGCCCTCCATGCCGACGGCAAGGCGGGCCGCGTTCATCATGATGAACATGTATTCAATGCCGCGGTTTTCCTCGCCGATCAGGAAGGCCTTGGCGCCGCCGTCGTCGCCGTAGGACATAACGGCGGTCGGGCTCGCGTGCATGCCCATTTTATGTTCGAGCGAGACACAGCGCAGGTCGTTGCGGGCACCCGGATTGCCGTCCGCGTCGGGCAGGAACTTGGGAACCACGAACAGCGACAAACCCTTGATGCCCTCGGGCCCGTCGGGGGATCGTGCCAACACCATGTGCACGATATTTTCGGCCATGTCGTGTTCGCCATGGCTGATGAAGATCTTCTGGCCGCGCAGCAGGTAATGGCCGTTCGCACGCTCGGCCTTGCAGCGAATGCGCGCGAGGTCTGATCCGGCCTGCGGTTCGGTCAGGTTCATGGTCCCGGCCCATTGCCCGGTGACCAGTTTTTCCAGGTAGGTGGCGTTGATCTCGTCGGACCCGTGGGACAGCAGCAGTTCGATCGCGCTTTGCGTCAGCATGGGGCAGAGGGCGAAGGACAGGTTGGCGGCATGCCAGATTTCCGACACCGCCGTCGCGACCAGCACGGGCAGGCCCTGGCCACCCCAGTCTTCCGGCGCCCAGATGCTGTTCCAGCCGGATTCGACAAACTGCTGATAGGCGTCGGGGAAGCCCGTGGGCGTGCGCACCACGCCGTTATCCAGGACGCAGCCTTCCTGATCGCCCGTATGGTTCAAGGGGGGCAGAACCTCCGTGCCGAACTTGCCGGCTTCTTCCAGGATCGCGTCGACCAGGTCCGGCGTCGCGTCGGCGTAGCCGGGCAGCCGGTTCACGGCGCCCAGGCCCGCGATTTCGTTCAGCGCGAAGCGCATGTCGTCCAGGGGGGCTCGGTATTCCGCCATTGGATGTCTCCTCAATCCCTCGGTTGTAGGCAAGGTTTCGGGCGCTGACAACGGTGCCGTTACGTCAACGGCGGCGGCTGTCTGGTGTGCAGCCCAGAGCCATGTAATATGGCGCCCACCATCGACCAGCAGGAGACCATCCGCCATGCCCACCTACGACCTTTTGATCACCGGCGCCGACGTCATCGACGGCACCGGCGGACCGCGCCAACGCGCCGACGTGGCCGTTTCCGGCGACCGTGTCGCAGCGGTTGGCAATCTCGTGGCGGAAGGGGCCAAGGCCAAGGAAACGATCGACGGTACGGGCCTAGCGCTGGCCCCTGGATTCATTGACGTGCATACCCATGATGATCGGCTTGTCCTGACCCAACCCAGCGTCGCGCCCAAGACCAGCCAGGGCGTGACCACGGTGGTCACCGGAAACTGCGGCGTCTCGCTGGCCCCCTTCACGGCCTCTTGCCGGGCGGGTGAGGCCGACCCGCCGGGCCCCATGGCGCTGCTGGGCGGCTGGGCGGATTACCGCTTTCCCACCTTGGCCGATTACAACGCCGCCCTGGCCGACAGCCCGGCCGCCATCAACGTGGCGTCCCTGGTCGGCCATACGACCCTGCGCGCCGGAGTGATGATGGATACCTTTGACCGCGCCGCGACCAAGGCTGAGATCGATGCCATGGCACGGGTGCTGGAACAAAGCCTGAAGGATGGCGCCGTCGGCCTGTCGACGGGGCTGGCCTATCCCACGGCGATCCACGCGCCGACGGACGAGATCGTGGAACTGGCGGCTTGTTTGAAGGATTTCGGGGCGCTCTATACCACCCATATGCGCAACGAAGGGCCGGATCTGGTCGATTCCGTGGACGAAACCATCGACATTGCCCGGCGTTCCGGTGCGGCCACGGTGATTTCCCACCACAAATGCGTCGGCCGGGAAAACTGGGGAAAAAGCCACGACAGCCTGGCCCACATCAAAGCGGCGCAGAAGGACATGACACTGGATTTCGACGTCTATCCCTACACCGCGACCTCGACGATCCTGTTGAAGGATTTCCTCTCGACCTCGGAAAAGACCGTGCTGACGTCGTCCGCTACCCATCCGGAGATGGTCGGCCGTGAATTCGACAGCATCGTCGACGAATGGGGCTGTTCCGTGGACGAAGCGATCCGCCGCCTGTCGCCCGCCGGGGCAGTCTATTTCCGCATGGACGAGGACGAAGTGCGCCGCATCATGGCCTTTCCGGGGGCGATGATCGCGTCGGACGGCCTACCCATCGACGAAGGCCGCCCGCATCCGCGTCTGTGGGGGACCTTCCCCCGGGTGCTCGGCCATTACTGCCGGGACGAAGGCGTCTTCAGCCTGGAGGAAGCGGTCCACCGCATGTCCGGAAAGCCGGCAAGCGTGTTCGGCCTGAAAGACCGAGGCGTGATCCGTGAAGGAGCCTTCGCCGATCTGGTGCTGTTCAATCCCAAGACGGTGATCGACCGCGCCACCTTCGACGCCCCGGAAACGCCCGCCGGCGGGATCGAGCGGGTTTATGTGAACGGCGCGCTGGTCTGGCACGACCTGGCCTGGACCGGGGCGCGGCCGGGACGGCGGGTCGGGCGGGCCGTGGCCTAAGCCGTTTTACGCCGCCGCCGGGGCTGTTCCGTCGGGGTTGGTTCGCTCATCCCGGGGGGCGTCCTTCACCTTGCCCCACAGGGCTTCGTGGACCGAGTAGGCGACGGTCTGGACCATCGGTTCGATGATGCCCACGCCCAAGGCGACGTGCCAATCGCGGGTCAGGACATAGGCCACCGTCACGGCGACCACCAGGTGCATGGCGGAGTAGGTGCCTGTTTTGATCAATTTGCGTGACATGGTCGGTTCCTTTCGGGTGGCGTGCCGAGCCGTAATCCGGCCGGCCTTGTTGAAAGGAATATAATGCAATTGCGAATTATTATCAATAAATACAGAAATGAATTATTCCATTCCCGGTGATCGATAAAACCACTTTCCGAGCGATCCCGGACATGAAAAAGGCGGGGCCAGATGGCCCCGCCTTTCCCGGTAACAGACTAGGGTTAAAGCCTATTTTCCGAACAGGCCCTTGAGCTTTTCGCCCGCGCCCTCGATGGCCTTGCCGGCCCCTTCGGTGACCCCGCCGGCACCTTCGGTCACGCCTTTCACGGCGTCGGTCGCCCCCTTGACCGCGCCTTCCATCATCTTGGCGGCGTTGCCGATCAGCTTTTCCGGATTGATGGACATGATGCCGGCCGTCAGCTTGTCGATCACGGCCTTGGTCACTGCGGCGGGGCTGGTGCCGCCGGAATCCTTGCCGATGTCGGTCAGGGTGATGTCGGGCAGGGCCGCCTCAAGCGTTTTCCCGTCCAGGATGCCCGCGCTCAGGTTCACCCTGCCGCCGGTGATGGTCAGCTTTTCGATCACCAGCTTCTGTTCCTCGCCGGAGGACGGTTCTTTTTTGGCCTCGCCGCCGGAGCCCGCGAATTTCTTGGCATAGGCGTCGACGTTCGCCTTGATGGCGTCGACGTTGGAGGTGCCGCCGGCTTTCTCATACGTCACGATCGGTCCCGTGATGGCGATGGACTTGATGACGATCGGGTTCTTGCCGATGGAGTCCTTATCGATCTGCAGGGAGATCGCGCCCAGTTCGAACGCACTCGGTGTTTTGAAGCCCGTGGGATTGCCGACGGTCAGCCCTTTCATCGCGCCGGTGCCCTGGAACATATCCAGGTCCACGGAATTCAGGGTCACACTGGCCTGGGTAGCGTCGCTGCCGATGGTTTCCACGGCGGACTTCACCAGATCGCCGGCGAACACGAACAGGTAGATACCGACGGCGACGATGAGGGCGATGATCGCGCCCAGGATGTAGACGATTTTATTCATGACGGACTTTCCTTTGATTCAGCCGAAGTCGTGATATCTCAACACAGCCGCCTGTGCCGCCGCGTCCTCCTCCGTGTCCAGGGGCATCTTAGGCGCAACCGGGGCGGGCGGTCCAAGACTTATGCCATTGATCTCGTCAGGTCAGGGCACCCCGTGCCGTGACCTGCCACAGGGCTTCGACCCGACCGTTGCGCACGCCCACGTACCAGTCATAGAGGTTCACGGTCGGATCGCAATGTCCGGGGATCAGGCGCACCTTGTCGCCCAGCTTGAGGGCCTGACGTGTCTCGCTAAGATCCAGGCGCCCGTGTTCGTCCGATGGCTTGGAATAGGTAACGTCCTCCAACTCGGAAACCAGGGGAAAGCCCTGGTCGTTGCCGAGCGCCTTGTGCCCGGCATCGACGACGCAGAAGTCGTCGCCGGTTTTGGACATTACGGTGGCCAACACGAACAGGGAATTTTCGAAGGCCTGGAACGGCTTGCCGTCGGCCATGCGGTTCTGGCCATAGTCGGCATCCATGAACACGTAGGATCCGCACTGCAGTTCGTTCCAAACCTTGGACTTGGTGTGGAATTCATAGGTGCCGGTGCCGGCGCCGCCGACCGTGTCGCAGTCCAGTCCGACCTCGGCCAGTTGTTCGACCGTTTTCTTGGTCAGAACCTGGGCGGCGTTGATGGCCATCTTGCGTTCGGCGAAATCGCGGATGTGCTGGGCCGATCCCTGATAGGCCTGTATTCCGGCGAACCGCAGGTTGCGCGACCGATCAATTTCCTTGGCCAGGGCCACCGCCGCTTCGCCCGGTGCCACGCCGCAACGCCCGGCGCCGACGTCGATTTCCACCAGCACGTCCATGATCACGCCGACCTGGCCGGCGGCGGCGTTCAGATCCGCCACGTTATCCGCATCGTCGGCGCAGACCGCGACCTTGGCGTGACGGGCCAGGGCTGACAGACGGTTCAGTTTGTGACGCCCGACCACCTGATTGGAGATCAGCACGTCATTGATGCCGGACTGGACCAGAGCCTCGGCCTCCGAGACCTTTTGGCAGCACACGCCGACCGCACCCAGTTCCATCTGCAGGCGTGCGATATGGGCCGACTTGTGGGTCTTGGAATGGGGGCGCAGGCGGACGCCGGCTTCCTTGGCGAACTCGGCCATTTTCCTCAGGTTGCGTTCGAACGCATCGAGCTCGATCAAGAGGGCCGGCGTGTCGATATCTTCGGCGGCGTCACCGATACGCGCAGGTGCGGGTTGCGGCATGGGAAGTCTTCTCCTGATGGTGCCCCCGGTCCGGGGATGCGCATTTGATAGCGCCGGATCGTCATGCGGGCAACGCCCCTGTTGCCGCCGATTATTGGCTAAACGAGTCCGATTGCCCCCAACACGGCGCCGATACCGACCAGGGCCGGGATGGGCACCTTGCCGGAAAGCAGCAAGGCCAGGGCCCCCGTGGCGACGGCGGCGGCGGCCCAATCGACACTGCCAGATGCCGTGACCAGAACCGATTCCCCCAAAAAGACCGCCAGGTTGAAGATCACGCCGACCACGGCGGTGGTGATGCCGGACAACGCCCGCCGGGCGTGTTCGTTTTTTTGCAGGGCGTCCACATAAGGGGCCCCCGCGATGATGAAATAAAACGACGGCAGATAGGTGACATAGGTCGTCAGCGCCGCCGCCAGCAGCCCGGCGGCGACCTGCGACAGATGCGCCGCGCCGGCGCCGTTCCATCCGGCAAAGAAGCCGACGTAAGTATTGACCAGAACCAGGGGCCCCGGCGTGGTTTCCGCCAAGGCCAAGCCGTTCAGCATGTCGCCCGGGGCGATCCAACCATGGGTGTTGACCGCCGCATCGGTGATGTAGGGCAGCACCGCATAGGCGCCGCCGAAGGTGACCAGAGCCGCCGTGGTGAACAGCTTGGCCACGGCCAGGAACGGCGCCGGGCCGGCGATCACGACCAGGGCTGCCACCGGCAGGGCCAACAGCACGAGGAACAGGGCGGTGATGCCCGCCAGCCGTGTCCAGGGGTTGCCTGCCGGGCGCTGTATGTGGTGGCTGTCGCCCTGGCCCGCGTCGCCGCCATGGCCATGCCCGCCGACCCGGCCCAGGGCCGGAATCATGGCGCCCAGGACGCCGGCGGCCAGGATGATCAGCGGGAAGGGCACATGGGCGAAATGCAACGCCGCGAAGGCCGCCGCCGCCAAGGCCACGGCGGGAAGTGAATTGCAGGTCTTCTTGCCGATCCGCCACACGGCGAACACGATGATGCCGATGACGGCGGGCTTGATGCCGTTGAAGATCTTGATGACCCAGGTATTGTCGCCATGGGCGGCGGCGACCCAGGCCAGCGCCATCATCAGAATGGCACCGGGCAGGAAGAACAGGGTGCCGGCGGTCACGGCGCCCCAAATGCCGTGCAGGCGCCAGCCGATATAGGCGGCCAACTGCTGCGCCTCGGGCCCCGGTAGCAGCATGGAATAATTGAGGCCGCGCAGGAACGCCTGTAGGTCGATCCAACGTTTCTTGTCGACGCAGTCAGCCTGCATGATGGCGATCTGGCCGGCCGGGCCGCCGAAGGAAATGAACCCCAGGTGCAGCCAATACCACGCCGCTTCGGCAAAGCTGACGGCGGGCGGGGTGCTTTGGGTTGAGGTTTCAGGCTGTGGCTGGGGGGCGGCGGTTTCTGCATCCATGGCTGTACCCTATCGTTCAGCGGCGGCCCGGAACCGATTGGCGCCGGGTCGGGCCTACGTCAGGGCAGATCTTGGACGACAATGCCGCCTGATGGTGCCGGGCGTCTGCCGTATGCCCGGGGATCGAAAATGGTAGCGCGCCAGCAGGGTCGGCACCAAGTCTATTTCGTCACCTTGGGCGGCTGCTTGCGGGAAAATACCCAGGTCTTGTCGTCGCTTTGATCCGCCTGAAAGCGATAGCCGCCATCCGTGAACTTTTTAAGACCATCTGCGGTTTCGATGCGGTTGACGATCATGTAGCGCGCCATCATGCCGCGCGCCTGCTTGGCGAACAGGCCGATCACGCGGGCCTGGCCTTGGTTGATTTCCTTGAACACGGGCGTGATGACCGGGGCCTTCAAAGTCTTGGGGGCAATGGCCTTGAAATATTCGTTGGATGCCAGGTTCACGATCGTCGGGTCCTTGTGTCCCTCCACGGCCTGATCGACGGCCTTGGTCAGGGCGCCGTCCCAGAATGCATACAGGTTTTCGCCGCCGGGGTTGGCGAACTTCAGGCCCATTTCCAGGCGATAGGGCTGGATCAGATCCAAGGGCCGGAGCAGGCCGTAAAGCCCCGACAGGATGCGCAGGTGATCCTGGGCGTATTCCAGGTCGGCCTTCGACATCTCGCGCGCCTTCAGACCCACATAGGTATCGCCGTTGAACACCATGGCCGCTTGCTTGGCGTTGCTCAGGTCGAAGGGCGGCTTGAAATCCTTGAACCGCTGGAAATTCTGGTCGGCCAGGGTTTCGCTGATGCCCATCAGGTTGCGCAGGTCCTGGCGCGTGAGCTTGCGCGCGGCCTGGACCAGTTTCTTTGACTTGGCCAGGAAGTCGGGCTGGGTATGGCTGTCCAGGGGCGGGTCGGTCTCGAAATCCAGTTTCTTGGCGGGGGAAATTAGGGCCAGCATGTCGGGGTGCCTCTGCGCTGTGGGTCGGGGCGGGCGGCATGCCGCCGGGCGGCGGCTTGGCAAAACTCAATGCCGATGACATATAGGGGCTTGTGCCCGTATCGTAAACGGCGAACGACGAAAAGGGAGGGGGCGATGCTTACCATCTGGGGCTTGAAGACCTGCGACACCTGCAAGAAGGCGCTGAAGTGGCTGGCCGATGAAGGCATCGCTCATCAGGTGAAGGATGTCCGCGCCGACGGCGTGCCGGCGGCCGAACTGGCGCGCTGGATCGACGTCGTGGGCTGGGAAACACTGGTCAACAAGTCATCGACCACCTGGCGCGGGCTGCCCGACACCGACAAGGACGGCCTCGACGCCGCCAAGGCCAAGGCGCTTCTGGCGGCCCATCCGACCCTCATCAAGCGGCCCGTATTCCTGTCCGGGGATGATGTCGTCGTCGGCTTTCGCGATGCCCAGAAGGCTGCACTCAAGGCCGGGGGCTGATCGGCCGGGCCATGTCCATTTCAGAGCGCCTGGCGCCGTCCCAATCCCTGAGCGAGGACGAGGTTGAAACCGGGCTGAAATGGCTGGTGCACAACGGCGTCTGGGCCCAGGGGATGGAGACCCTGGCGCTGGGCCCGATCTTGGTCGCTTACGCGCTGTACCTCGATGCATCGAATCTTGCCATCGGTTTGCTTGCGGCCCTGCCGAACCTGGGGCAATTGGCGCTGCTTCCCGCCGTTCAGGTGGTCGAGAAGGTGCGTCGGCGGCGCTTGCTCGCCGTCGTTTTCGGAGCCGCCAGCCGGCCCATGCTGCTGGTCATGGCGGCGGCGGTGCTGGTGCCGTCGAAAGAGGTGGGTTTGTTCCTGCTGCTGCTCGGGCTCACGCTGCGCTACAGCCTGGGGGCCTTCGTCGGCTGCTCGTTCAATTCGTGGATCCGCGACTTGGTGCCGGAAAACCGCATGGGGGCCGTGTTCGCCAACCGCCTGATGTGGATGACCGGGATGGGCATGGTGGTCAGCCTTCTGGCCGGTGTGTTCGTTGATGAATGGAGCCGCCTGCTGCCCCACCGCGAGGCCTATGGATATTCGATCCTGCTGGTCCTCGCCTTCCTGGCCGGCTGCGTCAGCGTCTACTGCATGTGCCGCATTCCGGAACCGGCGATGCCGCCGGCGGAACGCCATCTGCCGCTGAGCGAACGCCTAGCGCAGCCCTTGAAGGACGTTAATTTCCGCAATTTGGTGATCTTCCTGGGGTCCTGGAATTTCGCCATCAATCTGGCGGCCCCCTTCTTCACGGTCTACCTGTACAAGCGCCTGGGCCTCAGCGTCACCATGGTGACGATGCTGCTGATCATCAGCCAGGCGGCCAACATCGCGGTGATCAAGACCTGGGGGCGGATCGCCGACCGGGTGTCCAACAAAGGGGTGTTGACTGTCGCGGCGCCGTTGTTCGTGCTGTCGATCTTTCTTTGGACCTTCACGACCCTGCCGGAAAAGCATGTCCTGACCATTCCGCTGCTGGTCGTCATTCATATCCTGACCGGTGTTTCGACGGCCGGGGTGACCCTGGCATCTGGCAACATGGGATTGAAGCTGGCCCCCCGCGGGGCAGCGGCGAGCTACCTTTCCGTCTCGTCCCTCATCACCGCGATCTGTGCCGGCACGGCCCCCATCATCGGCGGCCTGTTCGCCGACTGGTTCACGGACCGCGAACTGACCCTGATCCTGCGCTGGACCGAACCGGAAACCCGCCATGTGTTCCAGGCTATTAACCTGCGCCATTGGGATTTCTTCTTTGGCTTGGCGGCGGTTTTGGGGTTTCTATCGCTCAACCGCCTGCGCCAGGTCAAAGAGGTCGGCGAGGTCGAGGAGGACATCGTTCTGGAAGAGCTTATGGCGACGGCCCGCCAGGGCATGCGCAATCTGACCTCCGTCGCCGGCCTGCGCTCGGCGGCGACATATCCCGTGGAACTTCTGTTCCGCAAGGTACGCCTGCGCCGGCGCAAATCCGGCGCCGCGCCGCCGGCCCCCATCACCCCCGACGGACCCGCCCCCTGACATGATCACAGATCCCCTATTCTATTTCCTCGCCGTGCCGGCGGTCCTGATCGCGGGCATTTCCAAGGGTGGGTTCGGCTCGGGCCTGGCGCTGATCGCCGTGCCCATGATGTCGCTGATCGTGCCCGTTCCCATGGCGGCGGCGATCATGCTGCCGGTGCTGATGTCCATCGACTTCATCAACATCTGGGTCTACCGCAAGGACTTCAGCGCCCCCGACCTCAAGGTGCTGCTGCCGGGGGCGGTTCTGGGTACGGCGGCCGGTTGGGCCGGGTTCCAGTTCATGACCGAGGAAGGTACGCGCCTGATGGTCGGGCTGATCGCCATCGTCTTCACCCTCGACCACTGGCTGCCCCTGCGGCCTAAGCCCGACGGCGCCCGCCCGCCCGGCCTGCGCGGAGTGTTCTGGGGCATGTGCGGCGGCTTCACCAGTTTCTTCGCCCATGCGGGGGCGCCGCCGGTGCAGGTCTACCTGCTGCCGCGCGGCCTGGCCAAACGGCCCTTCGTCGGCACCTTCGCGATCTTCTTCTGGGCCGTGAACCTGATGAAGTTTCCGGCCTATTGGGAACTGGGGCAGTTCACGCCGGAGGTTCTCTGGACCGCGCTGGTTCTGGTGCCCCTGGTGCCCATCGGCATCCGCATCGGCCTGTGGGGCCAGAACCGCCTGTCGGACAAGGTGTTCTTCGGCGTCTGCTACGTGCTGCTGTTTTTTACCGGCATCAAGCTGACCTGGGACGGCCTGCGGCCGTTGATCGGTTAGACCGGGTTGGGAGTCCAGTTGTGGGTTTCCGCCGATGCGTGGCGGGCCCAGGCGAACAGCGCGTCATAGACCGCCATGCCGGCGTCGAGCATGGCGAGATCGTCGTCCTCGTACAGCGCCGACATGCCCAGGGACGCCGCCAGCAGCCCGGCGCATTCGGGGGCGAGATCAAGTTTTCCCGTGTCGGCTCCCCTGACGATTTCCGCCAGTCGGTCCAGGGCCGGGTCCGTGATGCCCGACCAGGCGACGAAGGCGTCGAAGCTGCAGTTCTCGTCGACATGACTGAAATCCACATCCGGGATGTCGTATGGGGTGCCGCCGGTTTCTTTCGCCACGTCGGACACGAACTCCTTGCCGACGTAATGAAACACGGCGTCCGGGTCGATGAAGCGGCGAATGAACCAGGGGCAGGCGATGCGGTCGATCTTGGGCCGCTCGCGGGTGACCCAGATGCTGGGCCGGTCTTCGGGGACCAGGCCACGCTTGACGGTGACGCCGCCCGCGTCGGCGAAATGCTCGATCCCGCCATCCAGGTAATAGGCGTCAATGCCCTGCGCCCGTAGGGTCGCGGCGGCACTCTGGCTGATCGCATGGCCGTGTACGCAGTAAACGACGACCGAGCCTTCTTCAGGCAGGTCTTCGGCCCAATCGACCGCCGCCGCATGGTCGCGCCACGTCGCCGTGGCGATCATGGCATCGGCCTTGTCGAAGGCCGCGCGGCGGCGCACGTCGACGATGATGGGGCAGGCGTCCGTACCGATCAGGCGGTTCAACTCATCGGCGGAAACGGCATTGGCGGACAGGGGGAGAGTAGCGGCGACCATGGCTCAAACCTCTCTTGCATCAGAGGGCCGAGCAGTGCTTGGGCGGACCGCCGCCTTGAACGTCGCCGGGGGACTGCGTGACCCCGGTGGAATGGGTGATTTTATACACTGGATCTGAGGTGCGCGCAACGGCGCGGCATCTCAACGCAGACCGAACGCGGTCTGCGGCCTACTGAACATCGACTGAAACTCTGGGCTGCTTCTATCCACGCCGTAAACATTCTCGTATATGTCGCCGAGCCAATCCCGCAAGGACGCCGCAGAGATGCTTGTCAGGTGTTCCGCCGCGCCGATGAGAATAACCATGGGGGGAGGCGTGCCGGCTGTCTTCAATGGCAGAATGTAGCCAAAGTCCTCAATCACCCGCGCGCCGTGGCGCCGGTAGAACCCGATGCGGCGGCTCTCCATGCTGTCGCCGGATTGGTCGGTCGGGGGAGGTGCCTCGACCTCCAACAGCACAGGGGTATCGCCCTGGTCGGTCAGCACATGGTCCAGCAGCCGCCCGCCGATGCCCTGGTTGCGCAGCGCGGGCGTCGTGGCGAAGTACTCCAGAAGCGCGAAGTCCTGGTGGTCAGACCGGTAGACGATGCTGAACGCCGCCACCTGGCCCGCCTGTTCCGCGATATGGATGCAGTAACGGTCGCTCTGCGCCATCCGCGCCAGGGCGTCGCGGTCCTTGCGTTCCGACGCCGGGATGGAGGCGACGTAGATGTCCCAAATTGCCTGGAAAACCTCATCTGTACTGGAGCCGGCTCTATCGCCGAAATTGACCTGCCGGATTACGGTGCTTGTATCGATTGCGTCAGTTCCTTCTTCAGAATTGTTTGAGCGTAGTGTTGAAATTTTTTCTTGAACTGCTTCGCATTATCGGCGGAATCAAACCAGTCCCAGTGACGCGCTCCCTCTTGCTCGATGATGGGCTCCCAAGTTTCTTTTAGGTCAGAATTTTTCTGGCAACGGTCATGAATGGCTTCGAGAAAGTTCCAAACCATGAATGCGTAAAGGTCGTATTTTTCCGACTGCTCCGCCGTCGTGATCGTCTGGGGAGAATGAACGTAGGGATGATCGAAGGCGATCTTCAGAATCTCAAAGTAATTCTTGTCGATGTCATCATAGTGGATGAATTTTTGTGTCTGTTTAAACGCATACACGGAATAGATCAGCGCAAATATGGCCAGGAGCGCGCCGATTGTAGCCGCAGTGCCCTGCACGCCCTCCCAACCCGACCAACTCAATACCGAAGTTATGAATTCCCACACGGACCTGCCCTCCTTATTTAAAACAAAAGTTCCGACCGTTCCCGTTTAAGGGTACGGAACCTTCAAAAGTATATACAACCTTTCGGTGAGGTTCTTTGTTGACATCTAGCAAGGCCGGTGCCGGTGTCGGGGCTTGAGGTCAGGTCTTGAAATACCGCCCCGGCGACACGCCCAACGTCTTCTTGAACATGGCGATGAAGGCCGACGGGCTGTCGTAGCCGAGGTCGAGGGCCGTCGCCGTCACCGGTTGGCCGGCGGCAAGCAGTTCCAGGGCCTTGAGCAGCCGGGCCTGTTGCCGCCAGGCGCCGAAGGTCATGCCCGTATCCTTGACGAACAGCCGCGCCAGGGTGCGCGAACTGGCGCCCGCCGACTTGGCCAGGGCGTTGAGGTTCGTATCCAGCGCCGGGTCATTGATCAGGGCTTCGGCGATGCGGCGAAGGCGTGAATCTTCGGGCCAGGGCAAATGCAGGGGGGCCTGATCGAGGACCCGCAACTGGTCGAGGATCACCGCCATCAGGCGGCCGTCCGGGCCGTCGGCATCATATTCGGCGGGTATGGCGACGGCGGTGCGGATCAGTTCGCGGAGCAACGGCGACACGGTTACGACGCTGCAGGCCTGGGGCAGGTTGCCGGCGGCTTCCGGGCTGACCCAGAGGCTGCGCATCTTGACGTCCGTGGGGAAATCGACCCGGTGTGCCATGCCGCCCGGCACCCAGACGGCGCGTTCCGGCGGCACGACCCACACACCGGCCTCGGTCGTCACGGCCATGACGCCGGAAATGCCATAGACCAGTTGGGCGCGGGGGTGGGAATGCCAGCGCGTCGCCTGACCCGCCGGATAGTCGGTGGCGGCGGCGACCACGGGGCGCGGCACGGCCTGCAGGGCCTGGACCCGGTCGATGTTGTCCTGATGGGTTTGTTCGCGAAAGGGGCCGTCCATGCGGAGCCTCGTTTGTCCGTTTCGCGATATAAATTGACAGAATACCGAAAGACTGTCGAGGCAGGTTCGTGCATCTATCCTAAACGACCACCATGACCAGACCAAAAACCCGGATGGGCATAAAGCCTCACGGGGAAGACGAGGAAACGACCATGTCCTACAACGACCGCCACGGCGTCCAGTTTCTGTTCCTGAACATCGGCCATCTGCTGGATCATTTATTCCTTCTCATCTACGCGACGGCCGTCGTAACCATGTCCCTGGATCCGGCTTTTCAGCTGACTTTCGCGCAGGCAATCAAAGAGTTGGTTGGCGCCCTGCCGTTTGAGGGAGGGGCTACGAACGCGATCGTCGAATGGGCGGACGGATTGACCGAAAAGGGGTCGTACGGGTTTCTCCTGGCGCTCTCGACCGCGAGTTTCGTCGCCTTCGGGGCGTTCTCTCTTCCCGCGGGGTGGCTGGGTGACAAGTGGTCCAAGCACGGCATGATGACCGTGTTCTTCATCGGCATCGGCACGGCATCGGTCATGACCGGTTTTGCCAACGGACCTTATCAGGTCGCCGGGGGCTTGCTTGTCATCGGCATCTTCGCCGCCATCTATCATCCGGTCGGCATCTCCATGGTCGCGGAAAACGCCAAGTCGCTTGGCCGGGAGTTGGGCATCAACGGCGTGTGGGGCAATTTCGGCGTCGCCTGTGCCGCCGTGGTTTCCGGCTTTCTGACCGATCACTACGGTTGGCGGGCCGCCTTCATCGCGCCGGGCGTGATCTCGATCCTTGTCGGCCTGGCCTATCTGGTGTTTTCCCGGAACGCGCCGGAGCCCCACCCGCTCGCCAAGAAAGACAAGTTCATCGGTGCGACGCCGGAACAGGTCAAACGCGCGATCTTCGTCGTGCTGTTGGCGTCGGCACCCGGCATGCTCATTTTCAATTCGACGACGAACTCCCTTCCGAAGCTGTTCACCGAACGGTTGGGCGACCTTGCTGGAAACGTGTCACAGGCGGGATTCTGGGGTTTTGGCGTGTTTGTCGTTGCTTCCATGGCCCAGGTCATGATGGGGCATCTGTTGGACAAGTATCGTCTGAAACCGATTTACATTATCGCCGTTGCGCTGCAGGCACCGCTGATTTTCTTGGTCGCTTATGCCTATAACGAAGGTCTGCTCGGTGCGGCCACGGCGATGATGTTCATCGTCTTCTCGATCATCCCGATCCACGACACCATCATCGCGCGGTTCACATCCAAGGAAATCCGCTCGCGGGTGTTCGCGTTGAAATATCTGGTCGGATTGCTGGTTGGCGCCGCGGCGTTGCCGCTGACGGGGTGGCTGCACTCGGTGGTCGGCGGCTTTACGGTGGTCTTTCTCGTGTTGGGTGCGCTTGCTGTGTTCGAATGCTGCGTCACCTTCTTTCTTCCGGCCCGCGACCACCTGACGCAACAGGCCGAAAATGCAGCTCAGCCCGCGGAATGACCCCACACATACCGTAGGCGCGGAGCGGCTCCATGCACCAGCATGGGGCCGTTTTGCTGTCTGGGGATCGGCTGGACGGGGGGCGGAAAACTTAGAACCGGCCCACCTTGCGTGCCCGGCGCAGCGCCTCGGCGACGCAGCGGCTGTCGGAAAGTCCCTGATGCATGGCACCGGGCGGGGTGAAGTCCATGAGTTCCGGCAGGTCCGAGCTGTTGGGCACCCAGTCAACGCCGAGGTGCGTCATCACCACCGCGCGCACATCATCACATCTGCAATCGGCGAAGGGATTGGCCAAGCCGTATAGCTGACAGTTGGTGACGATATGGCTGAACTCATCGCCAAATCCGAAGGCTTCCGTGGACGGGCCAACAAATTCGGCGAATTCGCCCAGGGCCACTTTCAAATCCACGCCTTCGCGGTTTAGGCGGTCTTGGGTGATACCCGTAAGGTCCGTGAAATAGCGGTCGAGGGTCGAGTTGATGCGGGGGCGGACCAAAATTTCGAAGGCACCCAGTTCTTCCAGGTCGGGCGTATCGGCCAGCCTGACCGCGCCGATCTGAACGACCTCCATTTCTTCGCCGGGGCCTGACCAGGTCCGTTGCCGGGACCCCTCCCAGGCGGTCCACTCCAGGTCCATGACGATCAGTGCCTGATCGTCGCCCCTCATTCCTCCGTATCCTCCGTCCGCGCGGCACGGATCAACCGGTCGTTGATCGCCCGGCCCAGTCCCCGGTCGGGGATCGGCATGACGGCGATGGCCGGGGCCGGCCCATTGTCCAGGTCGTGCAGCATGGCGAACAGATTGGCGGCGGCCTCGGTGGTATCGCCCGTAGGGCTCAGGTTCAGGCATCCTGCGGGGGCATCCGGGCCGAAGCCCAGCAAGGCTTCATCCGTCTCCGCCCGCTGCGCGTTCAGGCGCAGCCGCTTCGACGGCGCGTAATGGCGGGCCAGCATGCCCGGGGAGCGCGGCCCGCCGGGGCCGATCTCGTGAGCTTCGGCGACCGGACCATAGGCACCGCAGACGGCCTCGATGTCTTCCCGCGCAAGGCCACCCGGGCGCAGGATCACCGCGCGGTCGCCGGTGGCGTCGACGACCGTGGATTCCAGGCCCACGGTACAGGCGCCGCCGTCCAGAATGATTTCCGGCCCACCCTGATCGGGGCCGGGCAGGGAGGCCGCGACATGGGCGGCCCGGGTCGGGCTCATATGGCCCGAACGGTTGGCGCTGGGTGCCGCGATGGGCAGGCCGCCCGCTTTTAGAAGGGCCTGACCCACGGCATGGTTCGGGGCGCGGATGGCGACCGTGTCGAGCCCCGCCGACACCAGTCGCGACAGCCTGCAATCCGCCCGCCGGGGCAGGACGACGGTCAACGGCCCCGGCCAGAACGCATCCATCAACACGCGGCCAAGCGCCGTGATCTCGGCATAGTCAGCGGCGGCGTCGGCATCGGCCACATGCACGATCAGGGGGTTGAATTCGGGACGGTCCTTGGCGGCGTAGATGGCGGCGCAGGCGGCGTCATTGGTGGCGTCGGCGCCCAGGCCGTAAACCGTTTCCGTGGGAAAGGCGACCAAGCCGCCCGCCTGAAGAACATCGGCCGCGCGGGCGATGGCGGCGGGGTCCGCCGCATCGGCGATCAAGGACAGGGCGCTGCCGCTATCCGTCAAGGCCGATCCCCTTGCCGACCGCGATGAAGTGGGGATTGTCGAGCCCGATCTTGCCGTAGGCCAGAGGGGCGCCATCCGTCGTCAACACGCGGCCGCCGGCAAAATTCAGGACCGCATGGCCCGCCGCCGTATCCCATTCCATGGTCCGCCCGAACCGGGGGTAGATGTCGGCCGCCCCTTCGGCGATGCGGCAGAATTTCAGCGAACTGCCGGCGCCGATGCGATGCACCACGGTATAGCGTTCCAGGAACGCATCCGCTTCTTCGGCCCCGTGGGAGCGGCTGACCACGGCGGTCAGCCCTTCGGCCGGGGTTTCGCGTGATGCGATGAGGGTAAGCGGGCCGTCGCCGGTCTGCTTGAATGCACCCGGCGCGCCGGCCAGGAAGGTTTCGTTCAGCACGGGCAGATGCACCACGCCCAGGACAGGTGTGCCGTTTTCGATCAAGGCGATGTTGACCGTGAACTCGCCGCTGCGCTTGACGAATTCCTTGGTCCCGTCCAGCGGGTCGACCAGCCAGAACACGGGACCGTTGGGCTGTTTCAGGCCCTTGGCCTCGACCGCTTCCTCGCCGACGATGGGGATGTCGGCGGAAATCTCGCTTTGGATCGCCTGGGTGATCAGGGCTTCGGCAAGTTGGTCTGCCTGCGTGACCGGGGAGTTATCGCCCTTGGTCTCGACCTCGAAATCGGTTTTGTAAACGGTGAGAATCTGCGCGCCCGCGCGCTTGGCGATATCCGCCACCTGTTCAAGCAGGGTCAGGTCGATGGTCAGCATGTCCGGTGCGCCCGGTTATGGGAAATGGGGGATGGGTCCCGTTTCGGTTTGTCGCCCGTGCGCCGCGTGGAGTCAACCGACGGCGGCGTAGGCTATGACGGTTGGGCGCGCCACAGCGGGCGATCGGCGGGCAGGTCCGCAGATTGGGCTTGCTCGGCGACGAATCGCCGCGCCGTGAACGTGGATGACCAGTGATTGCCCGCCATCCCGGCCTTGCGCTTCAGATGCATCAGGAACGCCCGCTTGTCGGGTAGTTGCTCCCAGACAGATGGCAAGAACAGGGCGCGCTTGCCGCCGTCGGCGATGACCAGCCCGTCGATGCCGGGGCGCAACTGGGCTAACAGGTCGGCCTCATCACGGACGGTCATGGGGGCCTGGGGGCTGAGCACGGAGATTGAGAGAGTGATCTCGGGCAGTTCCGATGCCTCCAGTTTCGGGAAACGCGGGTCGCGGAAGGCGGCGGCATAGGCGTTGACGGCGACGTCGGTCAACAACGGGCGGTGCGCTTCCGGTGAGCCGATACAGCCGCGAAGTTGCCCGTTTTTCTTGAGCGTCACGAAGCAGGCCCCGGGGGCGGCCAAGTCGCCAGAGGCGGTCGACATGTCGGGCATCAGGGGCTGGCCCGTTTCCAGGCCGTGCTCGATGGACGATGCGGCCAGGCGCAGCAACGTTGTGCCGTGGCGGGCGAGCAGCGCCTTGGTCTGGGCCGCGAAATCCGTTTCGTCTTCTTGAACGGCGGCCGCCGGGTTTTCCATGAACAGCCAGGACCCATAGCCGACGACCCGGTCGCGCGGCCCCGCCGTGTCGCCCGAATTGCGCAGGTCCACGGTCTCGACCGTCATGCCCTTCGCCTTGGCCAGTTTCAGCAGACCGCCCAGCGGAAAGCGGCCGCAGGCGCCGTGGGTGGAAATCTGCTCCGGCGCCAGGGCCTCGATGGCCCGGCAGGTGCGCCGGTCGATCGCTTGGGCGCTGTCGTAATCGAGATAATGGCTGAGATCCGAAGACACCACGATCAGCGTTTCCGGCCCGCCCCAGAGTTTCTCCAGCACCTCCGCGACCTGGTCCGGCGTGGCCTGGCCGACGACCAGCGGCAGAACCTTGAAATCGTCGAGCACGCGCATCAGGAACGGCAGGTGGACCTCCAGCGAATGTTCCTGGGCGTGGGTGGCGTCGAACACCTGGACCTGGGGCAGATCGGCGATCAAGGCCGCCGCCGCTTTGTCGATCTCGACCGGTCCCAAGGGGGTGTCGAAGGCGTCGGCCCCCGACAGCGCCAGGCCTTTCACCGCGACCCGGTGGCAGGGGCCCAGCAGGATGACCCGTTTGATCCGCCCGTGGGCCGGCTTGATCCGCGCATAGGCGCTGGCCGCCACAGCCCCGGAATAGACATAGCCCGCGTGCGGCGCGACGATCGCCTTGGGCACGGGGCCGACGGTGATCTTGGCGTCGTCCCAGCACCGGGCGATCAGGGCGTCCAAATCCTGCGGCCGGTCCGGATAGAACGATCCGGCGACGGTGGTGGGGCGAATTGCGGTCATTTGTTTAATCCATATTTGGACACGTTACGGTTCCAATGGAAAATGTCAGTCAGCCTGTGAAACTGTTCTCCCAATCTTTGAAGTCATTGGGATCCGGCATCATTTCAGGATGCTTCACTGTCGATAAATCGATTGTCGAAATACTTGGGGCAGGTTCGCCAAATTCTGAAACAAAATGATGCTGTAAAACCTCGCCATGCTTTTTCAAATCATCGACCAACATCTTCGAAAACATGATGCAACTATCATTTTGCATGCACATCGAATCTACCAAGTTTCTGTGGGTTTCGTCACCGCTTCCGTCTTCATTTAGCAGGCCGAGATAAATTAGCGTTTTTTTGCGATGGTCATCAAATTTCGCAGCCTTAAAGGCCCGAATAAATTCTCGTCGATTTACCAGCGTTTGGTTCAGTGAGTGTGTGGCCTGGCTAAGAGTGGCGACAAGATTGATTGGTCTGCCAACTACAGAAAGTTGATCAAAAACGACATCGCGTAATTGCTCATTTGGATTTGGGAATGGATCGACCGTTTTAAGCTCGATCAGTGCGTTGAACGATTTTGCTGTTGGGTCACCAGCGGCTCTTCGGTGTTCGAAGTCAAAAAATCGCTTAGTTTCCTCATCGAAGCTTTTCTTGATATTGGCGAATATCTCGCATTTCAGGCCGAAATGGGTGTTGAACGATGCATATGCTAAGGATATCGCTTTATTAGTTGCGCGAATTTCCTTTTCTATTTCGTTGCGTTTTCGTGAGCGCTCGGCAAATTTTTGAGCGCCTCTTGCACCAAAATAAGCACCGAGCGCTGCGGTCGCACCAGCAATCAAGGATGTTTCAAAGAGGTTACTGGTTACGACTTCGACGACCAGCTTTTGAATGCCTAATAGGGCGTTCTCAATCACGTGCACGACATTGCCACCGAGGAGAAGTTAATCGGAATGTGCATGCATTTGCCTGTCCATGGAACAATGTTGGCGCGGGGTATGGTGCATGACTACATGATAATATAGGCCCGTTCGGGGCCATTCCACAGCCGTTCGAGGAAATAGATGGCGTCCGCCGAAACCGATATTGAAACATTCCCCGACGCCTTTCCCGGCCGTTATTGGCACAAGCTGGACGACGGGCGCATTCAATGCGACGTCTGCCCCCGGTTCTGCAAGCTGCGGGCGGGGCAGCGGGGGCTGTGTTTCGTGCGCGCGTCGGACGGTGAGCAGGTGGTGTTGACGACCTATGGCCGGTCGTCGGGATTCTGCATCGACCCCATCGAAAAGAAGCCCTTGAACCATTTCTATCCCGGTACGCCGATCCTCAGCTTCGGCACGGCGGGCTGTAACCTGACCTGCAAGTTCTGCCAGAATTACGACATCTCCAAGTCCCGCGAATTCGACAAGCTGCAGTCCCTCGCCACGCCCGCGATGATCGCCGAGGCCGCCGTGCAATCGGGCTGCAAGTCCGTCGCCTATACCTACAACGACCCGGTGATCTTTCTGGAATACGCCGTCGACACGGCCAAGGAGTGCCGCAAGCGGGGGATCAAGAACGTGGCGGTCACGGCGGGCTACATCACCCCTAACGCCCGCACCGAATTCTTCCAGCATATGGACGCGGCCAATGTGGACCTCAAGGCCTTCACACCCGAGTTCTACAAGGAACTCTGTTCCGCCGATCTGGAACGGGTGAAGGAAACCCTGGTCTACATCAAGCACGAGACCGATTGCTGGCTGGAGATCACGGACCTAGTGATCCCCGGCCGCAACGACAGCGAAGCCGAGATTGACGCGATGACCAAATGGATCGTCTGCGCCCTCGGCCCCGACGTGCCGGTCCACTTCACCGCCTTCCATCCCGATTGGAAGATGATGGACGTGCCGCCGACACCGCGGGAAACCCTGGTCCGCGCCCGCGAGATCGCCATGAAGAACGGCATCCGATACGCCTACACCGGCAACGTCCACGACAAGGAGCATCAGTCGACCTATTGCCACAACTGCGGCGGCGTCTTGATCGGGCGGGATTGGTATGAACTGTCCGATTTCAATGTCACGACGGCGGGCAACTACCCCGGCAACTGCGCCGCTTGCGGCGCGGAAATTCCCGGCCGCTTCGACGGGCCGGCGGGGGACTGGGGACGCAAGAGGGTGCCGTTACGGTTTCAAGGGGCCAAGGCGGTTTAGGGGGCTTGCGCCTGCGCCCCCATTGTATACAATCCGCCGTTCGCAGATTTCATTCAGGGAGAGGACTCCGACCATGGCCCCCGACGCTTCCGCCGCCTACGACGCAAACCGCCCCGCCGACATCAGCCCCGAAGAATGGGAGGTCCGGGTCAACCTGGCCGCCGCTTATCGTCTGGTCGATCTGTTCGGCTGGTCGGACCTTCTGGGCACGCATCTGTCGGCCCGCGTGCCGGGACCGGACGAGCATTTCCTGATCAATCCCTTCGGCGTGCTGTTCGAAGAAATGACGGCGTCGGCCCTGATCAAGGTCGACGAGCACGGCACCTGCCTGACCAATTCCGAATACAGCATCAACCCGGCGGCCTTCGTCATCCATTCCGCCGTGCATCTGGCCGTGCCGGAACTGAGCTGCGTCATGCACACCCACACCCGGGACGGCGTCGGCGTTGCCTGTCAGGAAGACGGTATTCTGCCGATCTCGCAGCAGGCGCTGTCGATCTATGCCCATACGGCCTATCACGATTACGAGGGGCTGGCCGTCGACCTGGATGAGCGGGAGCGGCTGGTCCGCGACCTGGGCGACAACCGGGTCATGGTGCTGCGCAACCACGGCCTTCTGACCGTCGGCAAGACCATCGGCGAAGCCTTCATGTGGATGTACCGGGCGGAGCGCGCCTGCCGCTATCAGCTGTCGTTCCAGCAGTCCGGCGCCAAGCTGACGCCGATCCCGCAAGAGGTCATCGACAAGACCGTGGAGCAGGGCAAGATCGCCAATTCGCCGAACGGCCACCGTCCCATCGGCCAGAAGGAATGGCCGGCGCTGCTGCGCAAGCTGGACCGCGCCAACCCCGGCTACGACGCCTGATCCGCGAAATTCCAGGCTGCCTCCGGCAGAATCCCCTTCACCAGAAGGGGCATGGAACCCTATATAGTGGAACCCATCCATTCGGCGCGGGCGATTCCGCCTGCGCGTCATTACGCCGTCGCGCGACCGGACCCATCGTTGGGGGACGCGCGCGGCGTCCCACATGAATAGTCCCAAGGACAGATAGATGAAAATCACCTTCGCCAATCCCGCACTTCCCGCCCAGGGCGTCGTCGTCGTGACCGCCACCGAGGACGCCAAGCTGTCGAAAAGCGCCACCGTCCTGGACGTCAAGCTGGGGGGAGCGATCACCCGCGCGGCCAAGGCCGCCAAGTTCAAGGGCAAGGCGGGCGAAAGCCTCGACCTGATGGCGCCGGACGCCAAGTTCGAACGTGTCGTCGTGGTCGGCCTGGGCAAGCCGGATGAATTGAAGGACCTGAGCCTGCAGGAAGCGGGCGGGCGCATCTATGCCATGCTGTCCGGCCAGGGCGCCGCCGCCACCGTGGTGATCGACGCCATAGATGGCGGCAAGATGACGGCCGCCGACATGGGGGCGAACCTGGGATTCGGCGCGCTGCTGCGGTCCTACCGTTTCGACAAGTACCGGACCAAGGAGCCCAAGGAAAAGAAACCGGTTCTGAAGGCGATCAAGGTTCTGTGCCCGACATCGGCCAAGGCCAAGGCGGCTTTCACCGATATGGAAAAGGTCGCCGAAGGCGTGTTCTTCACCCGCGATCTGGTGTCCGAGCCGCCGAACGTGCTCTATCCCGCGACCCTGGCCAAAGAAGCCCAGGCGCTGAAGAAGCTGGGCATCAAGGTCACCGTGCTGGGTGAAAAGGAAATGGCCAAGCTGGGCATGGGCGCACTTCTCGGCGTCGGCCAAGGCAGTGCCCGCGAAAGCAAGATGGTCATCATGGAATGGACCGGCGTTGCCAAGTCAAAACCCGCCAAGGCGCAACAGCCGGTTGCCTTCGTCGGCAAGGGGGTGACCTTCGACACCGGCGGGATTTCCCTGAAGCCCGCCGCCGGCATGGAAGACATGAAGTGGGACATGGGCGGTTCCGGCGTGGTCATCGGCCTGATGAAGGCCCTGGCCGGACGCAAGGCCAAGGTCAATGCCGTCGGCGTGGTCGGCCTGGTGGAAAACATGCCGGGCGGCAACGCCCAGCGGCCGTCGGACATCGTCAAATCCATGTCGGGTCAGACCATCGAGGTCCTGAACACGGACGCCGAGGGCCGCCTCGTCCTCGCCGATGCGCTGTGGTACACGCAGACCAAATATAAGCCCAAGTTCGTCGTCGATCTGGCGACCCTGACGGGGGCGATCATCGTGGCACTCGGCAACGAGCGCGCGGGCATGTACGCCAACGACGATGCCCTGGCCGACCAGATCTTCCAGGCCGGTGAAGCCGTGGACGAGCTGGTCTGGCGCATGCCGCTGGGCAAGGCCTATGACGAGCTGATCAATTCCGACGCCGCCGACATGCAGAACATCGGCGGGCGCTGGGGCGGGTCCATCACCGCGGCTCAGTTCCTGCAGCGCTTCATCAAGGACGGCACCCCCTGGGTCCACCTGGACATCGCCGGGACGACCTGGTCGAAGAAGGCCAAGCCGGTCACGCCCAAGGGCGGCACCGGATACGGGGTGCGCCTGCTGGACCGGCTGGTCGCTGACCACTACGAAGCCAAGTAAGGGGCATCGAGGGCATGGGGAAGGCGACGGTATGAAGCGTTTGATCGGCTCTCTGCTCGTCGCCTTCGGCCTGTCGGTCGGGTTCCTGATTGCCGAGGTGCCGGACAGTGCGGCGGCGGAACCGGCCACGGCCGCTGCCCCGGCCGCGCCCTCGGCGGCGGCTCTGGAATTCGTCCGGCGCACCGGCCTGAACAACAACTTCGTTCAATTGCTCGCCAAGTTCGGGGCCATGACCCGGACCGTGCAAAGCCTGATCGGCAAGTTCGGGCTTGAGGCCGTGACCGAGGTGTTCCGCGCCCAGGTCAACCAGACCGTCGGCAAGTACGGCGATGAATGGACCGCCAACCTGGCCCGCATCTACGGCGCCGAGTTCACGGTGGAGGAATTGGACTCCCTGGCGACCCAGCACAACGACTCACCCCATTTCGCGCGCATGGTCGCCTTTCGCGATACGGCGGGAAAGCGCATGCGCGCGGCCAGCAACGATTTGATGGAAAAAGCCCTGTTCGAGGTCGTCAAGGGCACGGCGGAGCATTTCCCCACACTCGGCAAGTAGCCGTTCCGGCAGGTGTGGCGGAACGGACAGGTTCAAGGCAGGCAAGCGAGATCGTGACCGACATTTCCTTCTATCACTTGGAACGCTCGCCGCTTGAACAGGCCCTGCCCAAGCTGTTGGAAAAGACCCTGGCCGCGGGCAAGCGGGCGCTTGTCCTTGCCTCCAGCGAGGAACGGGTCGAGGCCCTGGCACAGACGCTCTGGACTTACGATCCCGGTTCCTGGCTGCCCCACGGCACACCGAAGGACGGCAATCCGGAAGACCAGCCCGTGTGGCTGTCGACCGATCCGGAAACTCCCAACCACGCGACCTTCCTGTTCCTGACCGACGGCGCGACGTCCGAGTGGGTTGATGCCTATGAGCGCTGTTTCGAGCTGTTCGATGGCCGCGACCCGGACGCCGTTCAGGCCGCCCGTGATCGCTGGAAATCCTACAAAGCCGCCGGCCACGACCTGAGCTATCTGCAGCAGACGGCTCAGGGGGGCTGGGAAAAGAAGGCCTGACTTTCAAGAACCGCACGTCCGAAGAAGGCGGCGGTGATCATACGAAAAACGGAGGATACAGATGACCAACCCGCGCTGGGTCAATCGGCCCGAGGGATCGAATTGGGGCGATTTCGGCCCCGACGACGAAAAGGGCCGCATGAACCTGCTGACGCCCGAGGTCGTGATGAAGGGCGTTGCCGAGGTGAAGGAAGGGCTGACCTTCTGTCAGTCCCTGCCGCTCGACATGCCGGGCGGCAATTCCGTCAATCCGAAGCGCCATCCCCCCGTGATGCACCCGACCAAGCAGGACGGCGCCGATTATTACAACTTCATCTGGGACAAGCATTCCCGTCCCGGATCGACGGACGTCAGCGCCGATGATCTTGTCGTGCTGCATACCCAGTATTCGACGCAATGGGATTCACTTGCTCACTTCGGGCAACTGTTCGATGCCGACGGCGACGGCATTGCCGAGCCCTGTTACTACAACGGCTGGCGCGCCGGCACCGACGTCGCCGATCCGGACGTGCACAATCACGTCAAGACCGACCGCCTGGGTATTGAGAACATGGCCGAGGCCTGTGTCCAGGGACGCGGCGTGATGATCGACCTGCACGGCCACTACGGCAACGAGCGCGTCGCCGTGAACCACGCCATGCTGATGGAGGTGATGGAGAAGGACGGCGTGACGGTGGAGGAGGGCGACATGGTTCTGCTCCATACCGGCTGGGACGAGATGATCATGTCCATGGCCGGTGATCCGGATGCCAAGAAGCTTCATGCCAGCTGCGCCGTGCTCGACGGCTGGGACGATAAACTTTTGCAGTGGATCACCGATAGCGGACTGACGATCCTGGTGTCCGACAACATGGCCGTGGAGAATACGAATTATCCCGGCCATCCTGAGGACGATCACTGCCGCCTGCCGATCCACCGGCACTGCCTGTTCAAGATCGGCGTGCACCTGGGCGAAATCTGGTATCTGGCCGAACTGAAGAAGGCGCTGAAGGAACGGGGCCGTTCGCGGTTCCTGTTGACGGCGCCACCCCTGCGCCTTCCGGGTAGCGTCGGTTCGCCCGCCACGCCCATCGCGACCATCTGATGGACGGACGACGATGACCGAGGACACGCCCAAGACCGGCCCGACGCGTCTGGACGCCAACAAGGTCGACATGTCGCAGTTCGGCCTGCACCGGAAGGACTATCAGCCCGACGCCAAGGGGCCGCTGCACGGCGTGCGCGTGGTCGACATGTCGCGCCTGGTCTGCGGCAACCTGCTGACCTTCAACCTGGGCGACATGGGGGCCGAGGTCATCAAAATCGAGCCGGCAGGCAAGGGTGATCCGCTTCGCGCCTGGGGCGACGGCGGGATCGAGGCGCAATGGAAGGTCTACGCCCGCAACAAGAAAAGCATGGCGCTCGACCTGCGTGACCCCCAGGCCATCGCCATCGTCAAGAAGCTGGTCGCAGGCGCGCAGATCCTGGTCGAGGGCTTCCGCCCCGGGCGGCTGGAGGAAATGGACCTGGCGCCGGAAACGCTCTGGACGATCAACCCCAAGCTGGTGATCGTGCGCATCTCGGGCTACGGGCAGTCGGGGCCCTATAAGGAACGCCCGGGGTTCGGCTCCGTCGTCGAAAGCATGTCGGGCTTTGCGTCCCGCAACGGCTTCGGGGACCGGGAGCCGGTGTTGCCGCCCTTCGCGCTCGCCGACTCAGTCGCCGGATTGCAGGGTGCCTTCGCCACCATCGTGGCGCTGCGCGCCGCCGAACAGGACGGCGGGAAGGGGCAGGTCGTCGACTTGGCGTTGCTGGAGCCGCTTTACGCCATCATGGGGCCGGAAGCCTTGGTCTATCAGCTGACCGGCAAAAGCCGCCCGCGCACGGGATCGTCCTCGACCACGGCGTCGCCGCGCAACGTGTATGAAACGTCCGACGGAAAATTCATCGGCATGTCGGCCTCGATCCAGACCATGGCCGAACGGGTATTCCGCATGATCGGCCGGGAAGATTTGATCACAAAGGAAGGCTTCCGCACGAATATGGAGCGCGTGAAGAACCGCGAGGAAGTGGACCGTATCGTCGGCGGCTGGATCAAGACCAAGACCTTGGCCGACGTCGCCAAGACCTTCGAGGAACAGAGCATCACCGCCTCGCCGATTTACGAGCAGGACGACATCCTGCGCGACGAGCATTTCCGCGAGCGCGAGGTGATCATCGAACTGCCCGACGACCAGCTGGGCACCGTGCCCATGCAGAACGTCAGCCCGCGCCTGTCGGAAACGCCGGGCGTGATCCGCAGCCCCGCACCGCTTCGGGGACAGCATTCCGTGACGTTGCTCGAGGAACTGGGCTACGGCGCGGCCGAGATTGAAAATCTGAAAGAAAAGGGAGTGGTCGAAGGATGACCGATAAAAATACCACCGGTGCGGAACAGCCGATTGTCTGGCGTTCGCTGCTTTATGTTCCCACCAACAACGAAAAGTTCGTCGCTAAGGCCCACACCCGGGGCGCCGACGGCATCATCCTGGACCTGGAAGACAGCGTCCCTGAACAGGAACGCCAGCGCGCCCGCGACATGCTGCCCGACGCGGTCAAGTCGGTGACGCAATCGGGTGCTGATCCCATCGTGCGCATCAACCGGCCGATCCGCCACATGGTCAAGGACGTGGAAGCGGCGGTGAAGGCCGGTGCCCGCGCCTTATTCGTGACCAAGGTCGACGGTGCGGGACATCTGAAACTGGTGGCCGAGCTGGTCGGCGAGGTCGAGCGCGAGGCGGGCCGCCCGCAAGGTTCGGTCAAGCTGGCCGCCATGGTCGAGACGGCGGACGCCTATTTCCGGGCCCATGCCATCGCCCGGGCTTCGTCCCGCCTGATCGGCATGAACCTGGGCGGCGAGGATTTCGCCATGGAAATGGGCATGGTGCCGGATACGGAAACCCTGCTGGTGCCCAAGCAGACGGTGATGATCGCGGCCAAGGCGGCGGGTCTGATGGCCATGGGTTTCATCGGCACGGTCGCCGATTACAACGACACCGAAGGCTTCCGCGCCGCCGTGCGCAAGTCGGTCAAGTTCGGCTTCGACTGCGCCAGCGTTATCCACCCGTCGGGCGTGGCGATTTTGAACGAGGAATTCACCCCGTCAGCGGAAGCGGTCGACCATGCGCGGCGCGTGATTGACGCCTACGCCGAGGCGCAGAAAGCGGGCAAGGGCGCCATTACCATCGACGGCAAGATGATCGACGTGCCCATCGTGATCCGTGCGGAGAAACTGTTGGCGCGCTACGAGGCGATCCGGGCTCGCGCCGGAAACTGACGGTCTGCCAGGGCGGGGATGGTGGCTACAGCATCCCCGCCGCGGCGGTCGCGACCTGATTGCCGCCGCGCCAGATCATTTCCACCGCCACATAGGCGACGACGATCAGCCCGGCGTAGGCCAACCACTTGTGCTTTTCCAGCAGCGACGCCACCCAGTTGGCGGCGAAGGCCATCAGCAGGATCGACAACACCAGCCCGAACACCAGCATGCCCGGCGCGTCGTGGGCGGCGCCCGCCACGGCCAGCACGTTGTCCAACGACATGGTTACGTCGGCGATGATGATCGAGGTCACGGCGCTTCTCATCGTCTTGACTTCGCCCGTCGGCTCGGCGTCGGGATCAGGTGTTTCCAGGCTACCCGAACGGATTTCCTGCCACATCTTGTAGGCGACCCACAGCAGCAGCAAGCCGCCCGCCAAGGTCAAGCCGATGATGCTGAGCAACTGATAGGTCACGGAGGCGAAGATAATGCGCAGCACCGTGGCGACGATGATACCGATGGCGATGGCTTTGCGGCGAAGTGCTACCGGCAGGCCCGCCGCCGCCATGCCGATGATGATGGCGTTGTCACCGGACATCACCAGATCGATGAAGACGATTGAGGTGAAGGCCTTGAAATTGAATTGCAGGAGGGGGTCGAGAAATTCCACGGGCGGGCTCTTTCGTGCGTTCGTGCCCGCCGCGGGGGCGGGATGGGCGTGTCGGGCGCGGGCGCCCTAGCGGTTGTCCTCAATGATCATGTCGGACGCCTTTTCGCCGATCATGATGGCCGGCGCGTTGGTGTTGCCCGACGTGATGGTCGGCATGATCGAAGCATCGGCGACCCTTAAGCCCCGGATGCCCCGGACCCGAAGCCGGTCGTCGACGACGGCGTTCGGATCGCGGCCCATCTTACATGTCCCGACAGGATGATAAATGGTCTGTGCGATGCGCCGTGCCCCTTCCAGAAGTTCGTCATCCGTTTGGGCGTCGCTGCCGGGGCGCATTTCTTCGGCAACATAAGGAGCGAGGGTCTTGGTTTCGACCAGCCGGCGCGTCAGCTTCAGGGATTCGATCGCAGTTTGTTGGTCCAGATTCGTTGACAGATAATTAGGCCGTATCGTCGGGTGGGCGAAGGGATCGGGGGAGGAGAGGCGGATATCCCCCCGGCTTTCCGGGCGCAGTTGGCAGACCGACAGGGTAAATGCCGAGAATCGGTGCGTGCCTTCGCCAGGGCTGTCGGCACTCCACGGCTGCACATGGTATTGGATCTCCGGCGTTTCCAGTTCGGGCCGCGTCTTGGCGAAGATCGCGACCTGGCTTGCCCCCATGGTCAGGGGGCCGGAGCGGCGGAACAGGAATTCCAGGCCCATCAGGACCTTCTGGATCGGATTGCGGGCCTGATCGTTCAGGGTGATGGGCCGGTGGGTGCGGTAGATGGTGCGTAATTGCAGGTGATCCTGCAGGTTGCCGCCGACGCCGGGCATATCCTGGGTCACGGGAATGCCCATGTCCGTAAGGTGTTGCGCCGAACCGATGCCCGACAGCATGAGAATTTGCGGCGAGCCGATGGCGCCTGCCGACAGGATCACCTCGCCCCGGCAGGCGGCGGCCTGGGGCGTGCCCTTCACGTCGAAGGCGACGCCGGCGCAGCGCCCGTCCTCTAGGATCAGGTTGCGGACCTGGGCATGGGTGCGAATGTCCAAATTTTGGCGGCTTTTGACCGGGTTCAGATAGCCGACGGCGGTCGAGCAGCGCAGCCCGTTGCGGGTGGTCAGCTGAAAATAACCGGCCCCTTCCTGGTCGTCCCGGTTGAAATCGTCCCGTTCGGGAATGCCGAGTTCGCCCGCCGCCTTGATAACGGCGTCGCAGATTTCCCGGCGCACCCGCATGTCCGATACGGCGAGAGGGCCGTCCGCGCCATGAAAGTCGTCGGCGCCGCGTTCCTGATTCTCGGCACGTCGGAAATAGGGCAGTACGTCCGCGAACGACCATCCTGCGTTGCCCAACTGCCGCCAGTGATCGAAGTCCTGCGGCTGTCCGCGGACATAAAGCAGGCCGTTGATGGAACTGGACCCGCCCAGAACCTTGCCGCGCGGCCAGCTGATGCTGCGCCCGCCCAGGCCCGGGTCGGGGGCGGTCTTGAAGCACCAGTCTGTTGCCGGATTGTTGATGGTCTTGAAGTAGCCGACGGGGACGTGAATCCAGGGATTGGTGTCGCGCCCGCCGGCCTCCAGCAGAAGGACCCGTTTGGCAGGATCGGCGCTCAGACGGTTGGCGAGCACGCAGCCGGCAGAGCCGGCGCCGATGACGATGTAATCGTATTCCGGCGCACCGGTGAGGGGGGAAGTCTCTACATCCATCGTTGGCTCGTCGTCGTCCTGATTCCGTTGGTTGTGGCGGCGGACTGCTGGAATGAGGCCTCCGCGATGCCGTTCTCATGGGGTGAGGTCGCGAAATCATCGTTGCAGATAATGCTTATGTTTGCAATAATGATACTTAGAAGTCTCAATAATGATAATTAAATACGGCTTCTTGACGGTCCCGGCGGCAATTGTGCACGGCAGGCCCCCATGTTTGGGAGTGGAAGCATGAATAAAATCAAATCTTTATTTGCCGTGTTCGCCCTGATGGCGTTCGCGACGGCCGCGGTCTTCGCGCCCGGCACGGCTGAGGCCAAGAAAGTCAAAATCCGCGTGCAGTCGGTGATCCCGTCCAAGGCGGATGAAGTCACGATGCTGAAGGATTACGCCGACAACGTCGCAAAGTTGACCAATGGTGAAGTCGAAATCGAAGTTCTGCCCGCAGGGGCGGTGGTCGGCGTCAAGGAAACGCTGGAGGCCGTCGACAAGGGGCTGATCGAAGGCGGATTTGCCTGGACCCACTACTGGTCCGGCTATCATCCGGCGGCCATGCTGTTCGGGTCTCCCGTCGCGGGCGGCGGTGTCGGCATGGACAACATCGCCTGGGTCAGCTGGTACCAGTACGGTGGCGGCCGCGCGCTTTATGAACAGCTCTGGAAAGAGATGGGCATGAACATCAAGGGCTTCATCCTGCAGCCCGTGGGCCCGGAAGCCTTGGGTTGGTTCAAGGAACCCATCAACTCCATGGCCGATTTCCGCAAGTACCGGTTCCGTACGCCTCCGGGCATCCCCGGTCAGACCTACAAGGACATCGGCGTCGCCTCGGTGGCCATGGGCGGTGGTGATATCTTGCCGGCCCTGGAAAAAGGCGTGATCGACGCCGCCGAATGGTGCTGCCCGAAACCGGACATGGTGTTCGGCTTCCAGAAGGTGCTGAAGCACTACTATCTACAGGGTCTGCATCAGGTGGTCGTGAACGCCGACATGTACCTGAACGGCGACGTCTGGAAGAGCCTGACCCCGCATCAGCAGCAGGCGATGGAAATCGCCGCCGATGCCTCGCTGTCGCGTGCCATGAGCTGGCGCATCTATGAAAACGGCAAGGCGCTGAAGGAACTGGTGGAAAAGCACGGCGTCATCCTGCATGACACGCCCGCCGATTATTTCACCGAATACATGGAAGCGGCCCGCAAGAGCCTGGAAAAGAACGCCGCCGAAAACCCGTTCTTCAAGAAGGTCTGGGATTCCCAGAAGGACTTCGCCGACATCGCGGTGCCGTTCTGGGCCGGGGCGCAAACGTCGAACGCCAATCTCGGCAACGCCTACGCCAACAGCAAGAAGAAAAAGTAGGCTGATCTCCTGCACATGACATCCGCCGGACATTCGGGGGCGGGCGCCACTGCCCGTCCCCGCATTGTCCGGTTGTGTCTCCCTGCGGAACCCTAAACGGAAAAGAAGGTTCGGATGGCTGATCACGACCCGAATCCCGGTGAACTGGATATCACCGATGAGCTGATCGCCGAGCGCCGGGGCGACCCGTCGGGCAAGATGCCGGACGACATGCCCCGCTGGATGGCGCTGACGATCACCGGCATCGACCGGTTCAGCCTAATCGTCGGCAACATTGTCTGTTGGCTGACGGTGCCGCTCTTCGCTGCCATGGTTTACGAGGTCGTGGCGCGTTACGTATTCATCGCGCCCACCATGTGGGCTTATGACATATCGCGCATGCTGTACGGCGCCTTGTTCATGCTCGGCGCTGGCTACGCCCTGTCGAAGGGCGTGCATATCCGCGCTGATTTCCTCTACCGCCTATGGCCGGACAAGATGCAGGGGCGCATCGATCTGCTGCTGTATCTGGTGCTCTATTTCCCCGGCATGCTGGTGTTTCTTTACATGGCAACCGACTACGCCACGCTGGCCTGGATCCGTGGCGAGAAAGGCATGGATACCGCCTGGATGCCGCATATGGGGCCGATTAAGACGGCGCTGCCCGTGGGCATCGCGCTGCTGATCATCCAGGGCATCTCGGAAACTCTCAAAAGCTACTACGCCGCGACTAAGGGAAGGTGGCCCTGATCATGGAAAATGAAATCCTGGGTCTTGTTCTGATCGGGGTGATGCTGCTGGCGATTTTCGTCGGCTTCCCAATCTCCTTTACGCTGATTTTCCTCGGCTTCGTGTTCGGCTACATGGGCTTTGGCCAGGTCGTGTTCTACCTGATGACGTTCCAATTCTCGAACGTCATGCTGGAACAGACATTGGCGGCCGTCCCTCTATTCATATTCATGGGGATATTGATGGAGCAGGCGGGCCTGATGGAACGCCTGTTCTCCGCCGTGCAGTTGATGTTGTCGCGGTTGCGCGGGTCGCTTTATCTGGCCGTGTTGTTCGTGTCGACGATCTTTGCCGCCGCGACGGGTATCGTCGGCGCCTCGGTGACAATCCTTGGCATCATGGCAGCCAAGACCATGAACAGATCCGGATACGATGTGCGATTGGCCGCGGGGACGATCACCGCCGGCGGGACGCTCGGCATCCTGATCCCGCCCTCGATCATGCTGGTGGTCATGGGCCCGGTGCTTGAGGTGCCGGTCACGGACCTGTTCGCCGCCGCCATCATCCCGGGCATCATGATGGCCTTCCTTTATGCCGTCTATGCGGTTGGCCGCTGCATGATCAATCCGGAACTGGGGCCGCCGTTGGCGATCGAGGACCGCGCCGCCAACATGGGCGAGATCGTCCGGGAATTCATTCTTGGTCTGGTGCCGCCGGCGCTTCTGGTGTTCTCGGCGCTGGGCTCCATCATGTTCGGTTTGGCGACCCCGACCGAAGGGGCGGGCTGCGGTGCCGCCGGCGCCTTGTTGCTGACGCTTGCCTATCGGCGGATGACCTTCAAGAAATTCAGGGAAGCCTTGATCAAGACGTTGGAAATCTCGGCCTTGATCCTGATTCTGGTCGCGGCCTCCAACTTCTTCGGCGCCGTGTTCTCGCGGCTCGGCACGCCGACCATGCTGACGGAAGTGCTGCTCGGCCTCGACCTGCCGCCCATGGTTCTGCTGATCATGATCATGGCCTTGATCTTCCTGCTGGGCTGGCCCCTGGAATGGGTGCCGATCGTGCTGATCATCGTGCCGATCCTGTTGCCGCTGATCGAACAACTGGGATTCAATCTGGTGTGGTTCGGCATTCTGGTCGCGGTCAACCTGCAAACAGCTTGGCTATCGCCACCGGTAGCGTTATCAGCATACTTCCTGAAAGGCGTGGTGCCGGAGTGGGATCTCAAGGACATTTACATCGGCATGATGCAGTTCATGGTGATCCAGCTTATCGGCCTCATCCTGATCATGGTCTTTCCCCAAATCGCGTTGTGGCTGCCGGGCTACATCTACGGGGAATAGGTTCGGCGACGGTGGTGCGTCGATTTCGGTTCATGCGGATGGCATAGTTGGTTATGGCGAACAACGGAGACGAAAAGGGTTCGCGGTCGATCCGTGCGCTGGAGATTGTCGAGGCCATGGTTGGCGAGGGCCGGCCCCTGAGTGCGGCCAAGATCGCCGACCTGACCGGCCTGCCCAAGGCGACGGTGCATCGACTGTGCGCATTATTGACGGAAACGGGCTTCGTGACGCCGTCGCCGTCCGGCGATGGATTGAGCATCGGTCCCAGGCTGCGCGACCTTGCCATGGCGACCGTCGCCGTCGATACGGACTACAGCCAGCGCCACCGTATCCTGACCGATCTGTCGCAGGAAATCGGCGAGACCTGCAATTTCAACATCCCGTTGGGCGGGGAGATGTATTACATCGACCGTGTGGAGACCAAATGGCCGCTGCGCACGCAGTTGCCGATCGGTTCACGGGTGCCTTTGCATTGCACGGCCAGCGGCAAGCTCTACCTGTCCTCGTTGCCGGCCGGGCGGCGGCGCCAGATGATCCAGGCTCTCGACCTGATCCCCCACACGCCGGGCACGATCACCGAACCGGATGCGCTGCTGGCCAATCTTGAAGGTATCCGTCGGGAAAAGGTCGGCACCGACAACCAGGAATTCATCGAAGGCATGGTCGCGGTCGCCGTGCCCGTCACCGACGCCAAGGGACGCTTGGCCGGTACGCTTGCCTGTCACGGGCCGACCGTGCGCATGTCCATGGAAATGGCGCAGTCTTTCGTACCGGCGCTGCGCCGCGCGGCGGCTAAGCTGTCCCAGGTGGGCGGCGAGTTGGCTTCTGAATAGATCAATATAGGGGGCTGGCGGAATACCTCCACCTGCGTGAGGAAACGTCGTCAGCTATCGGCGCGGCGGCGTTTCACCGTCGCCTGATGGCCTTTTTTGCCTTTGGCCGTTATCTCGGCGCGCTGTGCCTGGGCTTCCCGTGATTCCTTGGTCTCTTCGCGGATCTTTTCCTGCATTTTTTTGTGCTTGGCATATTTCCGTTTGGCGACCAGTTCGCGGTAGGCCTTCTTGTTCTTCGAGATCTTCGACCAGAACAGAACCTGGGTGATGACGGAGCCCATGAACCACAATACCGGCATGGACAGCATGGTCGTGACCCAGAAGATGGCCTGAATGGCGTCAATCCGGCCGGTTACGTTCATGTGGTAATAGAAGATGACCGCAACCAGGCAGATCTCATAGAACAGCAGGATTCGAAAGCCGTTGGTTTCCTGAAAGGCGATGGGTTTCAGCGGTCCGCCGAACGCCTTGAAGATGCTGGACAGCATGCCGCCGATGACACTCGACAGTAACAGCACCAGACAGGTCGCGGCGACCAAGTCCGTATCTTTCGTGAACTTGAAGATTCCCAGCAGTGAATCTAGGTAACCCACGTCTCACCTCCGTACCCTCAGAAATTCCCCACCCCGGGTGATCTCGATTTTATGATTCATTGGTTAAGGGTTCACTTATAAAACCAATCTGTACGTATTTGTATTCGGTTTCTGTTTCGAAAGCCGCAAAAACCAACGCAAATTGCTTATACAATCAAGAATTCGAATGTGTCTTTGAGAGGGGATTTCACCCGCCGGAGGCTGCCTTGCTGCGTACCAATATTGAGAATCCGGCGAATCCGGCACCGGCCAGGGCGAGCACCGACATGGTCCAGAAGGCGCCGCCGCCCAGAGACGCGAACAACAGTCCCGCGCCATAGGACGCGGCGCTCATGCCGACGCCCAGAGTGATGGCGAACAGGCTTTGCGCGGAGGCCGACAGGGACGGGTCCACCCGCTCGGTGATCAGATGGATGATGCCCAGGTGTGTCGCGCCGTAGCTGAGCCCATGCAGGGCCTGCAACAGGACCAGCCATTCAAGGTCCGTTGTTCCGGCCGTTCCGGCCCAGCGCAGGGTCGCGGCGGCGGCACCGATGGCAATCATGCGAACCGCGCCGATGCGCCGCACGGTGGCGGCGGCGAACGTGAACAACAGAATTTCGGCAATCACGCCTTCGGCCCAAAGCGCGCCGATGACATCCGCCCCGTGGCCCGCCGCCAACCAGTGGATGGAGCCGAAGTTGTAGTAGACCGCATGCGACGCCTGAATGCAGGTTGCTGCCATCATCGCCGCCATGAGACCGGGTACGGCCATGATCTCGCGGAACGGCCGACCGTCTTTCGCGGCGACCGGCGCGCGCGTGTCGGGCAGGGCAAGGGCGCATAGGAAGGTCAGGGCGATGGATGCGAAGATCGACCAATGGATCCAATCGACCGGGGCGTCGGTTAGCAACAGTCCCATGCCCCAGGCGCCGACGATGAAGGTGATCGAGCCCCACAGCCGCACCCGGCCGTAGTCGAAGGGAGTGCGCTCCCGGGTCAGCATGGTCAGGCTTTCCATCAGCGGCAGCACGGGCCCCCTGCTGGCATAGAACACCACGGTTACCAGGATGATCGGCCAGAAGCCCTCGGCCCAACGGAAGGCAAGGAAGGTCATGGCGCCTAAGAGGCTGAGCAGTACCAGGATGCGTTTGCGTTCGCCGGCACGGTCGGCGGCGCGGGCGAAGTAGGGGGTGACGGCCAGCCGGGCCAAGGTTCCCAGGGCGAACACGAGGCCGATCTGTTCCGCGTCCAGGCCCCGATCCTTGAGCCACAGCGGCCAGAACGGCCCCATGATGCCCAGCGCCAGAAAGATGCCGCCATAAAATACGGCCAGCCGCAAAGGGGCCCGGCGTGGCGCGCTCGTGTCCGGTGTCATGGGCGGGATGCCGACATGCTGTCGGCCAAATCCTTGAGATAGGAAAGGCCTGCAGCTGCGCGCACGCCGTACCAGGACAGCATCTCGCCATCGACCAGCTGCGCCTTGGCGGCGTGGTCCGGATGGTCGGTGCGGAAGGCGGTCAGATGGTCTTCGCCGAAAGGAAAGGGCTCGGATGAAAACAGCACCCGGTCGACGTTGTCGAGGACGGCATCGGTCATGTCGAATTCGGGATAGCGCGCCGCTGCCGGCGGCGCCCAGGTGTGCCAGCCGATCAGGTCGAGGGTGCGCGCGATATAGGTGTCCGGCCCCACGGTCATCCAGGGGGTTTTCCAGATCAGGTAGAGGACGCGGATCTCCATCACAGGCCGGGCCACGGCGATTGCCGCCAGGGAGTCCTCGAACCGCCGCGCCAGGGTTTCCGCCGCCTCGTCACGCCTGAACACGCCACCCAACAGGCGGATTAGCGGGGCGTTGTCGGCGGGTTCAATCGGATGGGTGACCACGGGGACGATGCCGCGGGCCGCCATTTCCTCGGCCATCTCTTTCGGGTTTTCATCGACGTTGAGGACCACATGGGTGGGGGCCGCCGCTGTAACCTTCTGCCAATTCACCTGCTTGGTGCCACCGACGCTTTTGACCCCTTTGATCCTATCCGCAGGATGGACGCAGAAGGCCGTGCGCCCGACGATATTGTCGCCCAGGCCGAGCGCGAACAGGGTTTCGGTCAGGGACGGTACCAGAGACAGGATGCGGGCATCGGGGGCAGGGTCATGACGGCGCCCGGTCCAGTCGGTCAGCCGCGGCGCGGCGGATGCCGGGATGGACGGCACGGACGTGGTCATGAGGCTTCGTCCAGGGCTCCGTCGATGGTTTCCTGGGCGCTCAGCCATTGCTGTTCCGTTTCGGCCAGCTTGTCCTTGGCCTTCTTATGGGCGAGTTGAAGGTCCATCAGCTTGGCCGTCGGGCCGTTGTAGATTTCGGGATCGGCCATCTTGGCCTCCAGGGCGGATATCTCCTGGGTCAGCTTTTCCATCTTGCGCTCGGCGTCGATGATGGATTTACGCAAGGCAGCCGTTTCCTCGCGGCGGCGGGCGCGCTCGCGGCGCAGCTCTTTCTTGTCGATCACGGGCAGGCTGTCGCCGTCTTTGGCGGCGCGAATTTCGCGGCGGGCCTCGCGGCGCTGTTCCATCAGCAGCCCGGCATAGGCATCCAGGTCGCCCTCGAAGGGCTTGCAGGCGCCGTCGGCAACCAGCCACAGGCGGTCGCAAACAAGGTCGATCAGATGCGAATCATGGGTCACCAGAACGATGGCGCCGTCGTATTCGTTCAACGCCTGGACCAGGGCCTCGCGGGCATCCACGTCCAGGTGGTTGGTCGGCTCGTCCAGGAACAGGATATGCGGTGCCTCGGTGCTCATCAGCGCAAACAGAAGCCGCGCCTTCTCGCCGCCGGACAGGACTTCGACCTTGCTGTTGGCAAGGTCGCCGGAAAATCCGAACCGGCCCAGGTGGGACCGCACCTTGGTTTCCGTCGCCATGGGCATGATCCGCGCCATGTGCTGGAACGGGGATTCATTCAGGTTCAATTCTTCCTGCTGGTGCTGGGCGAAATAGCCGATCTTCAGCTTGGACGACTTGACGATTTTGCCGGCCTGCGGTTTCAGGCGGTCTGCCAGCATCTTGATCAGGGTCGATTTGCCGTTGCCGTTGGCGCCGATCAGGCCGATGCGGTCGTCCATGTCGATGCGCAGGTCCAGATTCTTCAGAATCGGTTCGGCGCCATAGCCGACGCTGACCTCGTCCATGGCGATCAGAGGCGGCGACAGGGGGGCGGGGTCGGGGAAGTTGAAGGTCGTCGTTTTGTCCTCGACGACCGAAGCGATGGGTTCCATGCGAGCCAGCATCTTCATGCGGCTTTGCGCCTGCTTGGCCTTGGTCGCCTTGGCCCGGAACCGGTCGACGAAGGATTGGATGCGGCGCTGTTCGGACAACTGCTTGGCCTGCAGTTTGACCTGTTGGGTCATGCGTTCACGGCGCGTGCGCTCGAACCGGTCGTAATTGCCGGCGTAGCGGGTCAGCTTCAATTCGGACAGATGGGCGATCTCGTCGACGACCTTGTTGAGCATCGTACGGTCATGGCTGATGACCAGCAGCGTACCGGGCCAGGACGCCAGATAGGTTTCCAGCCACATGGCCGCTTCCAGGTCCAGGTGGTTGGTCGGTTCGTCCAGCAACAGGAAATCGGGGCGCGAAAACAGGGTTGCCGCCAGCGCCACGCGCATTCGCCAGCCGCCGGAAAATTCGCTGCAGGCGCGGGCCTGGGCGGCTTCGTCGAAGCCGAGCCCGGACAGGATGCGGGCGGCGCGGGCAGGGGCGGTCTGGGCATCAATATCGGCCAGGCGGTTGTGGATATCGGCGATGCGCATCGGGTCTTTCACCGTTTCGGCCTCGGCCAAAAGGGCGCTGCGTTCCGTATCGGCGGCCAGAACGGTGTCGAGCAAACTGATCGCCCCCGAGGGCGCTTCCTGGGTTACCGTGCCGATGCGGGCACTGGGGCGCACGCGCACAGAACCTTCGTCGGGGTGAGCATCACCGAGGATCATCCGGAACAAGGTCGTCTTGCCGGTCCCGTTGCGTCCGACAAGGCCCATCTTCCTGCCCTGGGGCAGATGCAATGTGGCCTTTTCGAACAGCACGCGGCCGCCCAGGCGAAAAGTCATGTCGTTTACATGCAGCATAGTCGGGGTGATAGCACGGGCCGCGCGCGGTGGAAACGCCCCGTGACGGGGTCAGGCGGTGATTTAAAACAGGAGGGACAAATAAAATGCCGGGCCGCGGTTGGTGGGGGGAGGAGGAGCCGCGGCCCGGCACAGGTACCGAAAGACATGACTATGGGGGGAGAGGAGGATCAGCCTTCCGGTACAAAACGAAACGGGCTCGGAAAAGGTCGCTAATCTTGTGGAACGCGCCCCCTAATGCTCCTGCGTTCCTATACAGTAATTTCCGGTATATGAAGCGTTTCGTCAATAAGTCTAAAGGCTAGTGGATCAATGTGATGAAGTTGGTGGAACGCAAGGAAAAGTGGCCGAAAAAGTCTAAGTTCAGATACATTTTTAGGTTGATTTTCTGATAACAAACGATGCGCAGCGGTGGGTTTGGTGTCGCGTTCGATCGATTTAAAATCAATTTCCTGATCGCGCTTCCTTGAACAAATCGAAATGCACGATTAGATCAAATGCATGAGCACCCGGCTTCCGACTCTTCGACAATTGCAATACCTCATCGCTGTTGCCGAGGACGGGCATTTCGGCCGGGCTGCCGAGCGTTGCTTCGTTACGCAGTCGACTCTCAGCGCCGGTATCCAGGAATTGGAATCGATCCTGGGAGTTACCGTCATTGAGCGTACCAAACGCCGGGTTACGGTGACGCCGTTGGGGCTTGAACTGGTCGCCCGCGCGCGCCGTGTCCTGGCCGAGGTCGAAGACATGACCGTGACCGCCAAGGCGAGCACGCGGCCGTTGACCGGTCTGTTGCGCCTGGGGGCGATTCCCACGATCGGGCCTTACGTCCTGCCCAAGGTGTTACCGCCGCTTCGGGCGTCTTATCCCGAACTGCGCCTGTTCCTGCGCGAGGATCGCACCGCCCGCCTGGTCGATCAACTGGTCGGCGGCGAGTTGGATGCGGCGCTGATCGCGCTGCCTTATGACACGGCGGATCTGGAGCACATGGTCCTGGCCGACGATCCGTTCTGGCTGGCCGTCCCGCGGGACCATCCCCTGGCTGGGACCAAGGACGCGGTGGCGCCCGATGTGCTGGATTCCGAGGATCTGTTGTTGCTGGAGGATGGCCATTGTCTGCGCGACCATGCGCTGGCCGCCTGTCGGCGCCAACCGGCCCCCGGCCGTTCCGATGCCTTTCAGGCGACAAGTCTCTATACCCTGGTCGAGCTGGTGGCGGGCGGATTCGGCACCACGCTGTTACCCGGCGTAGCGCTGCAATCGGATCATATCAAGGCCGCCGATGTCGTGCTTCGGCCGCTGGCCGGCGGCGTGGGGCGGCAGATCGCCCTGGCATGGCGGCGCAATTCGGCCCGCCGGTCCGAATACAAGTTGTTGGGACAGTTCCTTAAAAATCAACTGTCTCCGGGCAAAGCCGCCTAGCCGGCCACCAAAGTACTGGAATACGTCGACCCTTTTCCTTGCATGGTGGGGCAGGAGGGACTATAACCCGCGCCGTTTCCGGAAAACCCTTGGGGCGGACCGGAATTTCGGATGCCGAAAACCCGGCCCAAGGATGCCGTGGACGGCCAGACAAAAAATTACCGACAACAGAAACCAGCCGAACGAACAACCATACAAGGGGATCGACCATGGCTCTTGAGCGTACGCTCTCCATCATTAAACCCGATGCTACCCGCCGCAACCTGACCGGCAAGATCAACGCCCGGTTCGAGGAAGCGGGTCTGCGCATCGTCGCCCAGCGCCGCGTGCGCCTGACCAAGGAACAGGCGGAAGGCTTCTACGACGTGCACCGCGAACGGGCGTTCTTCAACGACCTCGTCGCCTTCATGACCTCGGGCCCCGTCGTGGTTCAGGTTCTCGAAGGGGACAATGCGGTCGTCCGCAACCGCGAGATCATGGGTGCGACCAACCCGGCCAACGCCGATGAGGGCACCATCCGCAAGGACTTCGCCGAAAGCATTGAGGCGAACTCGGTCCACGGTTCCGACTCGCCGGAAAATGCGGCCAAGGAAATCCGCTATTTCTTCGCGGAACTGGAAATCGTCGGCTAACCCTTCGGGTTCAGCAACGCGCTTTCTTGAGCGACCGCGCCGGCAATGACGGCGCGGTCGTTTTCGTCTATGGAGACCCGGCCCTCGGCGATCAGGCGCACGGCCAGCGGATAGATATCGTGTTCGCGCGCCAGCACCCGGGCGGCCAGACTGTCCGGCGTGTCGTCGGGATGTACGGGCACCACGGCCTGCACGATGATCGGCCCTGTATCCATTTCCTTGCGCACGTAATGCACGGTGCAGCCGGCGAACCGGGCGCCTCGCGCCAGCACCCGTTCCTGTACGTCCAGGCCCTTGAAGGCCGGCAGCAGCGACGGATGGATATTGATCATCCTGTCACGCCAATGGTCGACGAATTCATCGGACAGCAGGCGCATGAATCCGGCAAGGCAGACCAACTCCGTTCCCGCCGCTTCCATGGCGGCCGTCATCTCGCGGTCGAAGGCCGCGCGGTCGGTGAATTCCTTGTGATCAATGACGCGGGTCGGGATACCGGCCTTGGCGGCGCGCTCCAGCCCCATCGCACCGGGCCGGTTGGACAGCACCAGAATGATTTCGGCGGGGAAGGCCGGATCGGCGGTCGCGTCGATCAGGGCCTGCAGGTTCGATCCCCGCCCGGAAATCATCACGGCGAGTTTCAGGCGGCTCATGCCGCGCCCCAGGCCTCGTCCAGATTGCCGACATGGACATCCTCCGGTCCGTCGGTCTTGACGACCCGGCCGATGTTGAACACATCCTCACCCGCCCCCCGGAACAGGTCTTCCAGGCGCTGCGCCTGATCGGCATCGACGATCACGATCATGCCGACGCCACAGTTGAAGGTGCGCAGCATTTCATGGGGCGTGATGCCGCCCGCCGTGCGCAGCCAGGTAAACACGGGCGGCAGGGGCCAGGCAGCGGCGTCCAGGTCGACACCCAGGCCGTCCGGCAGGACGCGGGGAATGTTTTCCAGCAATCCGCCGCCGGTGATATGGGCAAATGCCTTCACGCCACCGTGGGTGGGCCCGGAGCGGATCGCCGCCAGGCACGACTTCACGTAGATTCGCGTCGGCGTCAGCAGGGCATCAGCCAGGGTCACGCCATCCTGGAACGGGGCCGGGGCGGCGAAATCAACGCCCGCCCGCTCGGCGACCTTGCGGACCAGGGAGAATCCGTTGGAATGCACGCCCGAGGACGCCAGGGCCAGCACCACATCGCCTGCGGCGACATCGGTGCCGGTCAATTCCTGGCCGCGTTCGACGGCACCCACGGCGAAGCCCGCCAAATCATAGTCTCCGGCCGCGTACATGCCGGGCATTTCCGCCGTCTCACCGCCGATCAGGGCGCAGCCGGCCTGCCGGCAACCATCGGCGACGCCGGATACGATCACCGCTGCGGCCTCGGGTGCCAGCTTGCCGGTCGCGAAATAATCCAGGAAAAACAAGGGCTCCGCCCCCTGGACCACGAGATCGTTGACGCACATGGCGACAAGATCGACGCCGACGCCGGCGTGGCTGTCTGCGTCGATGGCGATTTTCAGCTTGGTGCCGACGCCGTCCGTGGCGGCGACCAACACCGGGTCCTGATAGCCGGCGGCACGCGGATCGAAGAATCCGCCGAATCCGCCGAGCCCGCCCATGACACCAGGGCGGTTCGTGGATTTGGCCATCGGGCCGATGGCGGTGACCAGCGCGTTGCCGGCGTCGATGTCGACGCCCGCGTCGCGGTAACTCAGGCCCGCGCCGTGTTTTTCCGTGTCGCTAATCCCTTCCTCCCTCGGTCGGGTGTGCTAGATTGTGCGCCGTCCGGGACCGGCCCAAAACGCGGGTGGGTCCGACGGTGTCGATGGAGGCGAAGATACTTAATCCCCGGCGGTTTGCAACGCACGATTGGTGCCTTGGCGCGCGTGGCTGGGCTGCTCCGGCCGCGGTGCTCTGTCTTCTGCTGGCCGTGCTGGCGCCCCATGGCGCGCTGGCCCAGATCGCCAATCCCTATGAGGTCCAGGGCGTTACCGTCGACGTGACGGCCGAAACCGCGTCCGCCGCCCGGGCGCAGGCCCTGCGCGAAGGACAGCAGCGGGCCATGACGATCCTTCTGGAACGCATGACCCTGAAGTCCGATTATCCGCGCCTGCCCGCCCTGTCGCCCGAGGAAATCACCGAATACATGCAGGACTTTTCCGTCGCCGAGGAAAAGACCTCCGCCGTGCGCTATCTGGCCAAGTTGAACTACCGGTTCCGGCCGGGTGAGGTGCGCGAGTTGTTGCGCGCCTTCAACATTCCGTTCGCAGAAACACCGTCCAAGCCTGTGCTGGTTCTGCCGGTACTGCGCCGCGCCGGGGCGTTGCTGTTGTGGGACGATCCCAACCCCTGGCGCTCGGCTTGGCAGCAACGGTCCAGCCAACTCAGTCTGGTGCCGACGGTCTTGCCGCTCGGCGATCTTGCCGACGTCGCGGCGATCGGCGTTGACCAGGTCGTACAGGGCGATCAGCAGCGCCTGCAGGCCATGGCCAAGCGCTATGACGCGGGCAGCGTCGCCGTCGCCTTTGCCTCGATCCGCCATGATCCGGCGCGCTCGCTCTGGGTGCTTGACGTGACCTTGACCCGCTACAACCTGACGATTGATCCGCAGACCACGGTCGTCACCTATGTTTCCGAATTTGGCGAGACGGCGGATTCGTTGCTGGCCCGCGCGGCCAAACTGGTCACTTCTTTGATTGAAGACAACTGGAAGCGCGACAACCTTCTGTCGTCGTCTCATCAGGAAGCCATCGCCGTGCGCATCCCCATCACGGACCTGCGCGACTGGCTGGACATGAAAACCCGCGTTCATTCCGTCGCCGTCGTGCGTGAGACGGAACTGGTTCAGCTGTCGCGGTCCGAGGCGCAGGTCATCCTGCATTACATCGGCGATATCGGTCAGCTGATCATCGCCCTGGAGCAGGCGGACCTTGCCTTGCGCGGCGAGGGTGACCAGTGGACGCTCGAGAAACTGAGCGGCCGGAAGAAAGCCGGATGAGCCGCGAAGCGCGCATGGCCTATTGGCTGATCGGCCTCATTGTCGCAGGGTTCCTAATCCACCTGCTGAGCGCCATTCTGCTGCCCTTCGTCGCCGGCATGGCGGTGGCGTATTTCCTGGATCCGGTCGCTGACCGGCTGGAAGCCAAGGGCCTGTCGCGAGCGCTGGCGACGACCGTTATCACCATCGCTTTCTTTGCCGGCGTCATCGGCATCATCGCGGTGCTGCTGCCGCTGTTGCAGCATCAGGTGGTCGGGCTGGTCAAATTGGCGCCGGAGGTTTTCGCCCATTTCCGCGCCTGGGTCGAACCGCTCCTGGCCGATCTGCAACTGCACTTGCCGGCAACCGACAGCCAGGATCTGCGCGACGCCGCCAGCAAGTACGGATCGAAAGTGATTCAATGGGTGACCAACCTGCTGGCGGAGATCTGGAGCGGTGGGCTCGCGTTCCTCAACGTCGTGTCCCTGGTCCTCATCACACCGATCGTATCGTTCTACCTGCTGCGGGAATGGGATGAGATCGTTGCCTGGGTCGATTCCTATCTGCCGCGCGATGCGGCCCCTGAAATCCGTGAACAGGCCCGCCGGATCGACGAAACCATGGCCGGGTTCATCCGTGGTCAGGCCTGTGTGTGCCTGACGTTGGCGACGATTTACGGTGCCGGGCTGACCATGGCCGGGTTGAATTCGGGGTTGCTGGTCGGCGTCGCTGCCGGGGCCGTGTCCTTCATTCCCTATTTTGGCGCGGCGTCGGGCATGACCGTGGGCCTTGCCATCGCCTTCTTCCAGTTCGGGTTCGAAAATTGGGGACCGATCGCCGCTGTGGCCGGTGTGTTCCTGCTTGGCCAGACTTTGGAAAGCTACGTGCTGACCCCGCGCTTCGTCGGCGACCGGGTCGGCCTGCATCCCTTGTGGATCATCTTTGCCCTGATGGCGGGTGGGGCCATGTTCGGTTTCACCGGCGTGTTGCTGGCCGTGCCGGCGGCGGCCGTCATCGGCGTGCTGATCCGCTATGCCCTCGGCCGCTACAAAAGAAGCGCGCTCTATAACCACGAGGCGGGAGGCGGCGGCACTTGACCGGCCCGCGCCAAATCCCCATCCCCTTCGAGCACCGCCCGGCCCTGCAACGCGACGACTATCTGGTCACTCCCGCCAATGCCGAGGCCGTCGCCTGGATCGACCGCTGGCCCGACTGGCCGGGGCCGCTATTGGCCGTATGGGGGCCCGAAGGCTGCGGCAAAAGCCATCTTGCCCAGGTGTTCCTGGCGCGTACCGGTGGGCGGCTTCTGACAGTGCCCGATGCGGACGTGGTCGAGGCCGGCGGCGCCTATGTCCTTGAAGACCTGGACCGCATCCCGTCCTTGGACGAGGAAGCCCTGTTCCACCTGTTCAACGCCTTGAAATCGGCGGAGGGCCGCATCCTGGTCACTGCCCGCACGGCGCCCGCCCGTTGGCCCCTCGCGCTGGCCGATCTGGCGTCGCGGCTGAAGGGATCGCCCGCGGTCGAGATCACGGCCCCCGACGACGCGCTTCTCGCGGCCTTGCTGGTCAAGCATTTCTCGGACCGGCAACTGCGCGTGGATGCGGAGGTCGTAGCCTACATGGTGCCGCGCATGGACCGCACCTTTCAGGCGGCGGCCGACCTGGTCGCCGCTATCGACGCCGAGGCGCTGGCGCGCAAGCGGGCGGTCACTGTGCCGCTTGTGCGGAAGGTTCTTGAGGCGGGGTGAACGGCGCCAGGTAGTCGACGAATTCGCTGACCACTGTGTCCCAGGAAAATTTCAGGGCGTGTTCGCGGCACAGCACCGGGTCGATACCCTGGGCCCTGACTGCGGCAATCGCCAGGTCGGTGTCGAGAACGCCCACGGTCGAGGTGCCGATCACGTCCTTCGGCCCTGTCACGGGAAAGGCCGCCACGGGCACGCCGCAGGCAAGCGCTTCCAACATCACCAGACCGAAAGTGTCGGTCACGGATGGAAACACGAAGACGTCGGCGGCGTTGTAGTAACGCACCAGATCCTGATCGCCATCGGCGATGAAGAACGGCGTTTCCGGATATCTGGCCATCAAGCCTTGGCGGGCCGGGCCGCTGCCGACGACGACTTTGGAGCCGGGCAGGTCCAGATCAAGGAACGCCGGCAGGTTCTTTTCCACCGTGACCCGGCCCAGGAACATGAACAGCGGGCGCGGCAGGTTCAGGTGATCCAGATAATCCTTGGGGCCCGGTTTGAAGATGTCGGTGTCGACGCCGTGCGACCAGGGCCGCAGGTTGGTGAAGCCCTTGGCCGCCAATTCGTCGTGGACGGAATGGCTGGGCACCATGACCCGCGACGACGGCGCATGAAACCCCCGGATCCAGCGGTACAGCAGACCGAGCGGCACGAACGGGGCGCGGGCGTGGATGTATTCGGGGAATTTGGAGTGATAGGCCGTTGTAAACGGAAGGTTGCGGGCCTTGCAGTAGCGCCGCGCGGCGGCGCCCAGGGGGCCTTCGGTGGCGATGTGGATCGCCCCGGGCGCGAAGCCGTCCAGCATGTCGGCCACCCCGCGGCCGGGAAACAGGGATAGCCTGATTTCCGGATAGGTCGGGCAGGGCAAGGTGGTGAACAGATTGGGCGAGATCACCTGGATCTCATGTCCCAGCGCCTGAAGGCGGTCGACCACCGTGCCCATGACGCGGACCACGCCGTTGGGTTGCGGGTACCAGGCATCGGTGACGATGGCAATGCGCAGGAGGGGGCTGTTCAAGGGCAGGGCCTTTGGCCGGTTTCAACCAGCTTCTTCTGGGATCCGGCCCCATGGAAGTAAAGTGACGTTCTCATGACAGGGCGGGCCTGTGACGGGGGCTCTTGACCGGGTGGGGTCTTCCCATGTCCTATAGCGGCCAATGATCGGCGCGAGATTGCCGCCGCAACATAAAAAAGGAGACATCACATGGATTTAGGGATCAAAGGCAAGACGGCGCTGGTGTGCGCCGCGTCCAAGGGCCTGGGCCGGGGCTGCGCCTTTTCGCTGGCCCGCGAAGGCGTCGACGTGGTTATCACGGCGCGCACGCCGGGCCCGCTTGAGGAGACGGCCGAGCAGATTCGCAAGGAAACCGGCGTCAAGGTCACCGCCGTGGCCTGCGACATCACGACCGAGGAAGGCCGCAACCTAGCCCTCGCAGCCTGTCCCAATCCCGACATTCTGGTCAACAACGCGGGCGGCCCGCCGCCGGGCGATTTCCGCGACTGGGACCGCGACGACTGGATCAAGGCGGTGGACGCCAACATGTTGACGCCGATCTTCCTGATCAAGGCGACCGTGGACGGCATGATCGAACGCAAGTTCGGCCGGGTGGTCAACATCACCTCGGGTGCGGTGAAGTCGCCGATCGAAATTCTCGGCCTGTCGAACGGCGCGCGCGCCGGTCTGACCGGCTTCATTGCTGGTCTGTCGCGCAAGACCGTGCGCCACAACGTGACCATCAACAATCTGCTGCCGGGGCCGTTTGACACGGACCGCCTGCACACCAACATGAAGGTCAAGGCCGATCAGGCCGGCATCAGCGTCGCCGAGATGACGGCCAAGCGCGCGGCAGAGAATCCTGCTGGTCGCTTCGGCACGGCCGAGGAATTCGGCGACATGTGCGCCTTCATCTGCTCCGATCAGGCTGGTTTCATGACCGGGCAGAACTTCCTGATGGACGGCGGCGCCTATCCGGGAACCCTATGATGGCAGCAGCACGGGCCGAAACGACACCGGTGTCCGCATGACGGTTATTCTTGTCATTGATGACGACGAGGATATGCGTGACGTCATCTCCATGACGTTGATCCGTGCCGGATACGAGGTGGTGACCGCGACGGACGGCGAGCACGGCATGGCCGCTGTGAAGGGTCGTCTGGATACACCATTCGATCTGGTCATCAGCGACATCTTCATGCCGGCCAAGGATGGGATTGAGTTTCTGGGCAGCCTGCGCCAGCTTTATCCCAACCTTCCGGTCATCGCGGTGACCGGTGGGTTCACAGGCGTCAAGAAGCCGTATGCGGATTCCATGACCGCCATGGGCGCCACGCAAAGCCTGTTGAAGCCCTTTACACCGGCAGAACTGCTGTCTGCCGTGGAAGCTGCCTTGAAATGACGTGCAGGCGGGGCGGGGGCAATGCCGCCCCGCCTGCGTGTTTTCAGAGGGCCTTTACGTCCGCAAGGAACGTCTGAACCTGAACCTTGAGTTCTTCGGCCTGCTGCGACAATTCTTCGGCAGCGGTCAGGACCTCGGTTGCGGCGGCGCCCGTTTCCTGTGACGCGGTATTGACGCCCACCACGTTTTCCGCAACCTCGTTGGCACCCTGCGCCGCCTCTTCGACATTGCGGGCGATTTCTTGGGTTGCCGCACCTTGTTCCTCAACCGCGGATGCGACGGAGGCGGAAATTTCATCGACCTGGGAAACGGTTTTGCCGATGCCTTCGATCGCCGACACGGCGGCGTTGGTCGCATTCTGAATGCCGGAAATCTGGTCGGTGATGCTTTCGGTTGCCTTGGCGGTCTGGTTGGCCAGATTCTTGACTTCCGAGGCGACGACGGCAAACCCCTTGCCTGCATCGCCGGCCCGGGCGGCCTCGATCGTCGCATTCAGGGCCAGCAGATTGGTCTGTTCCGCGATGTCGGTGATCAGCGCGACGACTTCCCCCACCTTGTTGGCCGACAGGGCCAGGTTCCGGATCAAGTCTTCCGCCGTTTTGGATTCCTGGACGGCATCCCGGATGATGGTGGTCGTCTGGGTCATCTGCCGGTTGATCTCGGTGATCGAACTGGACAGTTCCTCGGCGGCCGCCGACACGGTCTGCACGTTGGCCGATGCCTGTTCGATGGCGGCCGACACGTTGGCCGTTCTGTCCTGGGTCGTGCTGGCGGTTTGCGTCAGGGTCTCCGCCGTTGACTGCATTTCGACCGAGGCCGCCGACACGGTCTGCAGGCGTTCGCTGACCTTGGCGTCGAATGCGCTTGTCAGTTCCTCCATGCGCTTGGTCCGTTCCTCGCGGCGGGCCTGGTTCGCCCGTTCCTGTTCCTCCAGCTTCCGGCGTTCGATGCCGTTCTCCTGAAACACCACAAGCGCCTTGGCCATGGCGCCGATTTCATCGCTGCGGTTGACGCCGTCGATCTGGGCTTCAAGATTGCCGGCGGCGACGTCGGACATTTCCCGGGTCATTGCGGTAATCGGCTTTGAAATGCTTCGGCCGATCAGAATACCCATGGCGGCGACGATCGAGATGACGATGGCGGCGGAAACGGCGATAGCCACCAACAGGTCGTGCAGCGGGGCGAAGATTTCCGATTGATCGATTTCCGCGATGACGGCCCATCTGGTGCCCAGGAAATCCAGCGCGGTATAGGCGGAGACGACGGGAATACCGCGGTAATCCGCGATCTCGTCAATTCCGGTCCCGCCTTCCAGGGCGTGTTTCACGGATTCGGATTCAACCTTCGTCTTGAGGATGGTCGAGTCCTTGGCAAACCGCGAGTCGCTGCGCATCAGGAAATCGCGACCGACTAGGTAGGTTTCTCCGGTTTCGCCCATACCGTCCGCGGATTGCATGATCTCGTTAATACGCGCGATCGGCATCTGAAACGCGAGCACGCCGATGATCTTGCCGTCGAAATTCTTAACTGCGGTCGAGATGAAGCTGGCCGGCGCTCCGTTGCTCGGCGCATAGGGCTTGAAGTCGAAAAACGCCGCCTCGCCCGGCGTCTTGTCCATTGCGCTTTGATAGGCGCGGCCCAAATCCGTATCGCGCCATTTGCCCGACAGAACGTTTGTCGCGAAGTCCGGTTCCTTGAACACGGTGTACACAAGGTTGCCCCGGGCATCGAAAATGAAGACGTCGTAGTATCCCCGCTCTGTCATGAATTCGCGCAGCCAGGGGTGATACGCTTTATGGGCGGAGGCATAGCTTGACCCGTCCGGTGCGACGTCGAGCAAATGCTTGTTGCCGATGGGGTTTGGATTGTCGGTGATATAGCGCTTCTGGAGTTCGGGGCCCGCTTTGTCGCCAAGCTCGTTCCATGCGCGGGAGAATCACCCAGCGCGCGGCGGATCAAGGGGCTGTCCGATTGAACCTTCAAGTCCTGACGGATGCTGTCCAGGTAACTGTTGATAAATTGGGTTTTGGCGCCGCCAAGCGCGGTCAGTTTTTTCTCGGCTTCTCCTTGCAGTTCGATTGCGGCTTTCCGATAGGACAGCGCGCCGGTTACCACCGTTGCGAGGACAGAAGCGATGACAATCGCCAACGGGACCTTTTTCGATATCTTTAAAGTGGGCATGTAAGGACTTCTCCTGATGTTGATTTCCGGTCCGCGCGTGGGCTCGATGGGTGGCTCGGCTCTGCATCGATGTGGGCGCCAGCCGGCAGAATTTTCAAAATGAATGCATTTTTGACAAAGCTTCCCCCGGATTCCCGGAGAAAAGAGGCGCGCCAGCGCCAATGGTGCCGAATAACGCAACATCTGTGCCGAATGCCGATGGATGAGAAAGGGGGGCGTTTATCGAACGTAACTTAATCCCCTTTAAAGGTTGTCATAATACGATAACCTTTGGCCCCGGTGACTTCCCGGAGGCAGAGGGATAAGATCATCGACATGGACGATATTCAGTTGGAAACCCCGGCCAAGACCGGAGAACACGCCGAAGGCGCCGGCAACGGCGGCGCCAAGGAAGGCGGGGCACGGGCACCGCAGCGCCGGGCCCGCACCCAGCAGCTGCGTGAACGTTACATCAACCGGGAAATCTCCTGGCTGGCCTTCAATTCGCGGGTTCTTGAGGAAGCCAACAACCCCCACCATCCGTTGCTGGAACGGCTGCGTTTCCTGTCGATCTCGGCATCGAACCTGGATGAGTTCTACATGGTCCGTGTCGCCGGCCTTAAGGGGCAGGTGCGGGCCGGTGTGGGCACGCCGTCCGAAGACGGCCAGACCCCGGCGGAACAGCTTCACGCCATCCATCAGGAGGTCGGCCGCCTGATGCAGGCTCAGCACGCCTGCTGGAGCAACCTGATGAAGGAACTGCGCGGCGAAGGCATCGCCGTGGTCGGTCCCGACGAACTGACCTCGCGGGAAAAGACCTGGTTGCGCAAATATGTCGACGGCATCATGCCGGTGCTGACGCCGCTTGCCATTGATCCGGCCCATCCGTTCCCCTTCATGCCCAACATGGGCTTCTCCCTGGTCCTGGCGCTGACCCAGCGCGGGATGGAAGAACCGTTGCGGGCCCTGTTGCCGGTTCCCAATCAACTTGATCGGTTCGTCCGCCTGCCGGGCGAGGCCATCCGCTTCATCCCGCTGGAAGACGTTATCGGCCTGTTCCTGGACCTGTGGTTCCCCAGCTTTGAGGTGCTGCAAAAAGCCACATTCCGCGTCATCCGCGACAGCGAAATGGAAATCGATGAAGAGGCGGAAGACCTGGTCCGGACCTTCGAATCGGCGCTCAAGCGCCGGCGCCGGGGCACGGTCATCCGTCTGACCTTCAATGCCGACGCGCCCCAGGAATTGCGCGATTTCGTGATTTCCGAAACCCATGCCTCGCCCGAGGACGTGATGCCGAACCCGGGCCTGCTCGGGCTGGTCGACACCAAACAGCTGATCCTCAGCGAACGGCCGGATCTTCTGTTTGCGCCGTTCAACGCGCGCTTTCCGGAACGTATCCGCGATTTCGGTGGCGACATCTTCGCCGCCATCCGCCAAAAGGACATCATCGTCCACCACCCCTATGAAAGCTTCGACGTGGTGGTGCAGTTCGTGCGTCAGGCGGCGCGCGACCCCAACGTGGTGGCGATCAAGCAGACGCTTTACCGGACCAGCAACGATTCCCCCATCGTCGCGGCCTTGATCGAGGCGGCGGAGGCGGGCAAGTCCGTGACCGCCCTGGTCGAACTGAAAGCCCGGTTCGACGAGGAAGCGAATATTCGCTGGGCCCCCGACCTGGAACGGGCGGGTGTGCAGGTGGTCTACGGCTTCGTCGACATGAAGACCCATGCCAAGGTCAACATGATCGTACGGCGTGAGGGCAGCGACCTGCGTCCCTACTGTCACTTCGGAACCGGCAACTATCACCCGATTACGGCCAAGATTTACACGGACCTCAGTTTCTTTACCTGCGATCCGTTGTTGGCCCAGGATGCGTCCAAGCTGTTCAATTACATGACTGGTTATGCCAAGCCGACGGCCATGCAGAAGCTGTCGTTCTCGCCGCTGACCCTGCGTGACCATTTGGTGGATCTGATCGAGGCCGAGGCCGCCAATGCCAAGGCCGGCAAACCCGCCGGGATTTGGGCCAAGCTCAATTCCGTCGTCGACCCGGTGATGATTGAATCGCTGTACAAGGCGTCACAGGCCGGCGTGAAGATCGAACTGATCATCCGCGGTATTTGCAGCCTGCGCCCGGGCGTGACCGGCATGTCCGAGAACATCCGGGTCAAGAGCATCGTCGGACGTTTCCTGGAGCATTCGCGAATTGTTTGTTTCGGCAACGGCCACGCATTGCCGTCGCGTCATGCCAAGATCTTCATTTCCTCCGCCGACTGGATGCCGCGCAATCTTAACCGCCGCATCGAAACCCTGGTCCCTATCGAAAACGAGACCGTGCATGCCCAGGTTCTCGACGAAATCATGGGCGCCAACCTGAAGGACACGGCACAAAGCTGGATCCTGAATGGCGACGGCAGTTTCTCGCGGTTGGATTCCGACGGCTTTTCCGCGCATAATTACTTCATCACCAATCCCTCGCTGTCGGGCCGCGGAAGTGCGCTCGACAAAAAGCCTGGGAAGAAGGGGCAGAGCGGCAGGTAGCCGTCCATCGACCGAAAAGAAGCCCGGCGGAAGTATGAGCCTTTTCAGAGACACCGGCACCGGCGATGCCGCGTCCAAGCGTGGCCTGTTCGGCGATGACCGTGCCCATGGGCGCGTCGCCGTGGTCGATATCGGATCGTCGTCGGTGCGCCTGGTCGTCTACGACACGCCGGCGCGCCTGCCGGTTCCCATCTTCAACGAAAAATCCGACTGCGGCCTGGTGCGCGGCCTGGCCAAGACGGGCAAGCTGAACAAGAAGGGCGTGGTGCGCGCGCGGGCGGCCCTGGCCCGATTCATCCGCCTGGCCAAGGTGATGGGGGTCGAGCGCCTGGAACTGGTCGCCACGGCCGCCGTGCGCGACGCGGCCGACGGGCTTCACTTCGTCGAGGAAATCGAGAACACGTTCAAGGTTTCGGTGCAGATCCCGTCAGGCGCGGAAGAAGCGCGGCTGTCGGCGTTGGGCCTGTTGATCGGTGTGCCCAAGGCGGATGGGCTGCTCGGCGACTTGGGCGGCGGGTCGCTTGACCTGATCAGTCTGGACAAGGGGCAGTTCGGCGCCAATGCGACCTTGCCGCTGGGCCATCTGCGGCTGCCCGACGCCGTTGGCAGCGACATCCGCAAGGCGGGGCCGCTGGTTGAGGAACAATTGGCCCAGCATGACTGGCTGAAGGACATCCGCGGCCGCACCCTGTTCGCCGTCGGCGGGTCATGGCGTGTGCTGGCGCGTATCTTCATCGAACAGACCCATTATCCGGTCCATATCATCGACGGCTTCACCATGGGCTATTCCGACCTGCGCCATCTGTGCCAGGTGCTGTCCGGCCTGGGCAAGGATTCCCTGCAGCAGATGCCGATCCCCCGGCGGCGTATTGAAACCTTGCCGTTTGCGGCCCTGACCATGGACAAGCTGTTGAACGTGGCGCGTCCGGAAAAGATCGTGTTTTCCGGCTTCGGCATGCGTGAAGGGCAGATGATCAAAGGACTGCCCAAGGAAATCCGCAGCCAGGATCCCCTGGTTGCCGGTTGCGAAACCCTGGCAGAGCGCAGCGGCCGTTTTACCGTGTCCGGCATTGAAATGCGTGACTGGATGTCGCCCCTGTTCCCGGGCGAGTCGGCGCGGCATGCGCGGCTCCGCTATGTTGCTTGTCTGTTGTCGGATATCGGCTGGACCGAACATCCCGACTATCGGGCGGAACACGCCTTTTTCCGTGTCCTGCGTCTGCCATATGCAGGACTGACGCATCTTGATCGGGCGTTCCTGGCCATGGCCGTGCTGGTTCGCTACAACGGCAATCCGGAGCTGCCCTATGCGGCCCCCGTCCTGCACCTATTGGACGAGGACGACCGGCGGATCGCCAACGCGATCGGCCTGGCTTTACGTCTGGGGCATACGGTGTCCGGTTCGGCCCCGGACTTGATTGGGCGCACGACGTTGAAGCCGACACGGGAAAAGCTGTTTCTGGGCCTGCCGGTCAAGGACCGCGACGTGTTTACCGGCGATGCGGTCGAACGACGGCTGAAGACCCTGGCGACGGCCATGGGATTCGGCGCTTCGGCCTTCGGCAAGGCAGCGGAAAGCTGACGCCGGGCCAGATTAACCCTCAATCAGCGGCACGGACTGGAAACAGTCGAGCGCCATGGCGGCGTCGTAAATACGCTTCAGCCGGGGATGCTTGTCCCAATCCAGTTCCCGTTCGTGGCGGAACCGGACATGGCCCATGGCGGCCGCTGCGGTGATGTCCGCCTGGGTTAAGTTCTCACCGAAGAACCAAGGGCTGTCGGCGGATGCTTCGGTCTCCAGCCATTCCAGGCACAGCTTGATCTGGTGGCGCACGCGATGGCGCCATTGCAGGGATGGCGCGTTGGCGTGCAGATTCTTATCGATGGACAACGCCACGCTTTTTTCCGCCAAACCCCAGCCGATGGTGACGGCGCGCAGGACGGCGCGGCGCTCGGCCCCTTTCTCCGGGGTCAGGGCCTTTTCCGGGCCTGCTTCCTCGTCCAGGTAATCCAGGATCATCTGGCTGTCGAAGATCTTCTCCCCGTTCGGCAGGATCAGCACCGGCACCTTGATCAGCGGATTGATCTCGGCGACCTGATCGGCATTGCGGAATACGGACAGCACGTCCCGTTCATACGGAATGCCGTAATACTGCATGGTCACGGCGACGCGCCGCAGGAACGGGGAATCGTACTGTCCGACAAGACGGTGCATGAAAGCCGGGCTCCGTAGCTACAGGTCGACGACCGTCAGGACACGGTCCTTGATGGCCAGGCCCATGCGTCCGTCACGCAGCTTCAGGGCGGCCTCACCGAACAGTTCGCGCCGCCAGCCCTTGAGCGCCGGCACATCGGCGTCCTCGCCAAAGGCGGCGATGGTGTCGATGTCTTCCGAATTGGCGATCAGGCGCTGCGCCACGCCGGACTCCTCGGCGCACATCTTCAGGTACACCTTCAACAGGTCGGCCACGGGTCCGATGCCGCGCGGCAGGACGAGTTTCTCCACCGGTGTGGGGCATTCGTCATCGGGCAGGGCCCGACCGCGCTCGACGGCTTCCATGATCTGGCGGCCCTGCCAGCCCTCGGCCATCTTTTGCGACAGGCCGCGGATGCGGGCCAGGTTCTCGACCGACTTGGGTGGGTGGTGGGCGATCTCGACGATGGACTCGTCCCGCACGATGCGGTTCCGGGGCACATCGGCTCGTTGGGCCTCGATCTCGCGCCAGGCCGCGACTTCGCGCAGGATCGCGAGCAGTCGCGCCGTCGGGCGCCGGACCTTGAGCCGTTGGTAGGCTTCCATGGGATCGGTTTCGTAGAAGCTGCGGTTGTGCAGGGCTTCCATCTCGGAGGCGACCCAGGCAAGGCGGCCGCTTTTTTCTAGCTTGGCCTGCAGCTTTTCATAAACCGTGCGCAGGTGCGTCACATCCGACAGGGCATAGCTGATCTGTTTGTCCGACAGCGGCCGGGCGGCCCAGTCCGTGAACCGCGAGCTTTTGTCCACGGTCGCCTTGGCCAGCTTGGCGACCAGGGTTTCGTAACCCACGGAATCGCCGAACCCGCAGACCATGGCGGCGATCTGGGTGTCGAACACAGGGGCAGGGCAATCGTCCATGGCGCGGCAGAAGATTTCCATGTCTTGGCGGGCGGCGTGGAAGACCTTCAGCACGTTGCGGTTGGCCAGCAGCTCGAACACGGGCGTCAGGTCGATGCCCGGCGCCAGGGCGTCGACCGCCGCCGCACCGTCGGGCCCGCCGATCTGCAGCAGGCAGAGCACCGGCCAATAGGTCCGCTCACGGATGAACTCCGTGTCCACGGTTACGTATTCCACGGTCGCAAGCGGTGCGCAGAACGCCCGCAGTTCGTCGTTGTCGGTAATCAGGTTCATTTCAGCGGCGAGAAACTGACGGGCGTGATCAGCTTGTTTTCCTGCTTCACCAGCATCCCGGCGGATTTCTTTTTGTAGACGGCCCAGTCCGGATCGGCGTCGCGGGCGGCGCGGCGGCGTTCCATGTCGGTCAGGTCATCATAGCTCCAAAGATGCACGAATTCGTTCTGTGGCCCGACGGAGGTCGTGAAATATCCGATGAGGTTCAGGTGGCGAAGCTGAACGGGCAGGCCTTCGGCCTCAAACAGGTCCAGGTACTGTTTGTTCATGCCGTGCTGAACGGTATAGGTGCGGTGGTCGATGATCATGTTGGGCTATCCTCCTTGGGCGTCGGGCGGTCCTTCGTGCCGGGCCGCTACGCCGTTATACGCTAGAGAATTGCCGCGCCAAAGTGAAACGCTGCGATCTTGCCAACGTGGCCAAGGCACGGAATGCTGCGCGCAACAAACATGGAGGACATTTTGAGCGATACCATTTTGCGTGACGACCGCGGCGGGGTGACTTGGCTGAGCGTGAACCGGCCGGACAAGCTGAACGTACTTAATTCGGCCCTGATGACCGAACTGACGCAGACCCTGCGTGCCCTGGCCGAAGACCGGGATTTGCGCGCCGTGGTGATCACGGGTGCAGGCGATCGGTCATTTGTCGGCGGCGCCGACATCGGCGAGATGGCGGCCCTCGACCCCACGTCGGCCCGGGCCTTCATCACGCGCCTGCATGGCGTCATGGCGGCGATCCGCGACCTGCCGGTGCCGGTGATCGCGCGCATCAACGGCTATTGCCTGGGCGGTGGCATGGAATTGGCGGCGGCCTGTGATTTCCGCATCGCGGCCGACAACGCTAAATTCGGCATGCCCGAGGTCCGGGTTGGTCTGCCCAGCGTAATCGAAGCCGTGTTGCTGCCGCATCTGGTCGGCTGGGGGCGCACCCGCTGGCTGCTGATGACGGGCGAGATGATCGATGCGGCGACGGCCCATCAGTGGGGCTTTGTCGAATTTCTGACCAAACCGGAAGACCTGGACGCCGTGCTCGATCGCTCCGTGCAGGCCATCGTCGAATCCGGCCCGCACGCGATCCGCACACAAAAGATGCTGATCCAGTCGTGGGAGAGCCTGACCCCGGACGACGCCATCGCCGCGACCATTCCCGTGTTCGGTGACAGTTTCGAGACCGGCGAGCCCCAGGCCATGCTTGGGGGCTTCCTGGCGCGCAAGGCGAAGGGTTAGACTGCGGGCGCAACACCTTTGGGGGAAGGGCAATGGGCGACCGCTCGGAAGTCGTATTCAGCATCCTGATGGCGGCCTTCGTGGTCGTCCTGGTGATGACCAATGTTCTCGCGGGCAAGCTGTTTCTGGCCTTTCCCGAGACTTTCCCTGACGGCCTGTTCGGCGAAACGGTGACCCTGACCGCGGGGTTGATCACCTATCCCTTGACGTTCCTGATTACGGACGTGGTTTGCGAGGTTTATGGCCAGCGTCGTGCCAATCTGATGGTTTACACAGGCTTCGCCATGAGCGTGCTGATCCTGGGCGTGATCCAGATCGCCCTGGTCGTGCCGGGATCGCCCGTCTGGCCCGCCGGCAATGCCAACTACGACACGGTGGAGCAGATGCAGCAGGCTTATGAAAGCGTGTTCACCCTGCCGGGCATGCTGATCCTGGGATCCATGACCGCCTATCTGGCGGCCCAGTTGCTGGACGTGAAGCTGTTCCATTTTTGGAAGCGGGTGACGCGGGGCAAGCATCTGTGGCTTCGCAACAATGCTTCGACCATGATCAGCCAGCTTGCCGACACCTGCATCGTCAATTCGATCTTCCTGGGGTTCGGGCTTGGCCTGGCCTGGGACGTGGTGTTCAAGATCATCGTCGCCAGCTATCTGGCCAAGCTGGTCATTGCCCTGGCAGACACGCCATTTATCTACCTGGGTGTCTGGTTGGTCCGCCGGATCGCCCATCTGCCGGACCCGGACGGCGGCATCGACAACCTGGTGTAATCCCCGCGCAGAACAGCGATCAGGGGCGCGTGTGCCGCGCCCCTGATGTGTTTAAGAGACTTTTAGGGCGGTGGCGCCTAGCGCCTACCAGCGTCGTTCCGCTGTCTCGCTCATGCCGTCGATGAAGCTCTTGAGCATGGCCACTTCGGTGCAGCCCTGCGGGCACAGGCCTTCGAGCCGGGCCAGGAGTTCCCGGGCCGTGTCCTGCTGGCCCATTTCCACGTAAAGCTCGCCCATGTATTCAAGGGCTCCCTTATGGTTGGGCTCGATGGTCAGCGCGCGTTCATAATAGTCGAAGGCGACATCGTAATGGCCAAGCTTGCGTGAGGCATAGCCTCGCAGGTTCCAGCCGTCGGCGTTGTCGGGGTATTGGGCCGTATAGGGCATCAGGGCCGCCAGGGCCGGTTCGAACTGGCTCTTTTTCAAAAGTTCCTGAATGTCGCGAAGCGCCTTGCCTTCCTTGTTGTCTTTGTCCTTATCGTCGGTCGACGTCGTCGGCGTGTCACTGCCCGCGGCTTTGGCCTGCTGGGCGGTGACGAACGGGGAGAAGGCAATCAGGGCGCCAAGCGCCAGGACGGGAAGGGCGGTACGCCAAGTGGTGGTCATCATTGGGGCTCCTAACATCTTATGTCAGGCCGTCGCTGGCCGTGTTCGCAGGTGCAGTATAGCAGCTTTTTCAGAAAATCACCTGTCTCGCGTATGTAGTGCCGACGACCGGGGGCGGTGGCCGGTCGGCAAATTCCCTCTGGATTTTCGCCGTTCGACCGCCTAGAAACCCGGGACGTTTGGGCCGCCGGTTCCGGACGTCGGCGGCGTCGTCAGACGAACTTTCAGGGCGCGCGATTGCCCCGCCGGACCAACTCCATCGCGCGCGCGAACCATGAGAAGTAATCCAATGCACCCTTACCGCACCCATACCTGTGGCCAATTGCGCGAAGACAACGTCGGCGACACCGTTCGCCTGTCGGGCTGGGTCCACCGCAAACGCGACCACGGCAACCTGCTGTTCGTCGACCTGCGTGACCATTATGGCCTGACGCAATGCGTGATCGACGTGTCCGGCAGCCTGTTCCCGGCGGTCGAGGGCGTGCGCCCGGAAAGCGTGGTGACGATCACCGGTCCCGTGGTCAAGCGGTCGGAAGAAACCATCAACCCGTCGATCCCGACGGGCGCCATCGAAGTGCGCATTGATGAATTCCATGTTGAGAGCGCGGCCGAGATGCTGCCGCTTCAGGTGTTCGGTGATGCCGACCTGGGCGAGGAAACGCGCCTGCGTTACCGCTTCCTGGATCTGCGCCGCGAACAGCCGCACGCCAATATCATCCTGCGCTCCAACGTCATTTCATCGATCCGCCGCCGCATGGTCGATCAGGGCTTCCTGGAAATTCAGACCCCGATCCTGACCGCGTCGTCGCCCGAAGGGGCCCGCGACTACCTGGTGCCGGCGCGCAATCATCCGGGGCATTTCTATGCCCTGCCGCAGGCCCCGCAGCAATTCAAGCAGCTACTCATGGTGTCCGGCTTCGACAAGTATTTCCAGATCGCGCCCTGTTTCCGCGACGAGGACGCGCGGGCCGACCGTTCGCCCGGCGAGTTTTATCAACTCGACCTGGAAATGGCCTATGTCACCCAGGAAGACGTGTTCGCGGCGCTGGAACCCGTTCTGTCCGGCGTGTTCAAGGAATTCGCGAACGGCCGCAAGGTGACGGAAGGCGCGTTCCCGCGCATTCCCTATAAGGAATCAATGCTGAAATACGGCAACGACAAGCCGGACCTGCGCAACCCGATCGAAATGTCGAATGTCACCGATACCTTCGCCGGTTCCGGCTTCAAGGTGTTCGCCGGTATGATCGAAAAGAACGAGAAGGTCCGCGTCCACGCCATTCCGGCGCCGGGCGGCGGCAGCCGCGCGTTCTGTGATCGCATGAATTCCTGGGCGCAGAGCCAGGGCCAGCCGGGCCTGGGCTACATCTTCTTCCGTGACGGCGAAGGCGCCGGCCCGGTCGCCAAGAATATCGGTGAAGATCGTACCGCGGCGCTCAAGGCATCGCTTGGCTTGAACGACGGCGATGCGGTGTTCTTCGTGGCCGGTGTGCCGGGCGAGTTCGCATCCTTCGCCTCGGCCGCGCGCACCAAGATCGGCCAGGATCTGGACCTGATCGCCAAGGACCGCTTCGATTTCTGCTGGATCGTCGATTATCCGATGTACGAGCTGAATGAGGACACGGGGCGCGTCGACTTTTCGCACAACCCGTTCTCCATGCCCCAGGGCGGGCTGGAGGCCTTGGAAACCATGGATCCCCTGGATATTCTGGCCTACCAGTACGACATCGTGTGCAACGGGGTCGAGTTGTCCTCGGGCGCGATCCGGAACCACAAGCCGGACATTATGGTCAAGGCGTTCGAGATCGCGGGCTATTCCAAGGAAACCGTGGAAACGGAATTCGGCGGCATGTATCGGGCTTTCCAGTTCGGCGCCCCGCCGCATGGTGGTTCCGCCCCGGGCATTGACCGCATCGTGATGATGCTGGCCGACGAGCCCAACATCCGCGAGGTCATCGCCTTCCCCATGAACCAGCAGGCACAGGATCTGCTCATGGGGGCACCGTCCCTGGTGCCTGACGAGCGACTCAAGGAACTGCACCTTAAACTCGCCCTGCCGAAGAAAGCAGGCCCCCAGGCCGGCGGTGAATCGCAGGGGTAGAAAATCTTCTGCCGTCAACCACCCGGGATTCTGTAAATAATAAAAAGAGGTTAGCCGGCTAGAAAAAGCTGGCCCCCGATTCGCGCCTTCGGCTATAACGAATCGGTAGAAGACTTAAAAAATAATAGTCGTTTCGGTTGGCCGCGACGGCCGGGGAGCGAAACGGCGATAGGGTGAACCATTTTTACGGGGTGAGTTTGCCGGTGCGGCTGCCGGTGCCCTACTGGGGGTTAAGATGCGGAAATCCGTAATCGTCGTCGGTGCGTGCGCGCTATTGGGCGGATGCGCCCTGCCGGTTCCCATCCAAGTCGCGTCCTGGGCCATCGACATCATCTCTGTCGTCACCACGGAAAAATCCATCACGGATCACGGCCTGTCGGCACTGACCAGCAAGGACTGCGCGCTCTACCGCGCGGTAACCGAGGAAGACAACGTCGTCTGCCGCGACGTCGACGACCGTAAGGACGTCATGACTGCCGACGCGGGTAAGGACGCCAAGGCCTTGGCGGACAAGGACATCCTGCCAACGGCCCCGGGCTTCGAAGCCATTGAGGCCCAGGTGGCCAAGGCGGACACGGTTTCTGCCATTGACCCGACCGTGGTGCCGTCCTCCGAGACCGCCGTTCAACCTGCGCCCGGTAACGAACAGCCGGTGACCGTCAATATCGATCTGGCCGCATTGCAGCCGGTGACGGAAAAGATTGATCGCCCATTCGTCCGCTTCACACAGCCTGAGGTCGATGTCGTTCAGGTTCCGGCCGCGGCCTTGCAGACTGCCGCGGCCCTGCCGTCGGCTGCCGTGGAGAATGGTAAGCCCAAGGAAGGGTTCTATTACGTGATCGGCAGCTTCCGGGGCAGCGAGCGGGCGAAGCGTCACATGCAGACCTTCAGGTCCCTCATGCCGGCGGTTCTGCACGGCAAGATCGGCCGCGATGGACGCGACGTGTACCGCGTCGTCGTCGGGCCGTTCGACGGACAGGAACGGACCGGTGCGTTCCGCCGTATCAAGCGGGCGGGGATTGCCGATACCTGGGCGATTCGGGTGTCACCAAAGGACTGGTCGATCGCCGCCAAGCTGCGTCCGATCGAGCAGGCCGACGCCAGCGCCGCGCTCAGCGCGCGGGATTGGCCCGGCCTGGCGCACTTCATCGTCCAGCATTAAGCCGCTTTCCGGTTTAAGAGATTATCGGTAGAGCCCGAGAGCCTGCCGTCGGGCGACTTTGCCCGGGGCATCCAATCGATGCGTCGTTCAGGCCGCCATCGGTCTGCCGGAACCGTCGGGCGGGCCGTCCAGGGTCAGCAGCAGGTTGACGATGTGTTCGGTCTTGCGCACGAGCCGGGTGTTCTGCGGATTATAGCGGCGCTCGAAATTCAGCCGATCCTCCCATTGCGTGACATAGTCCCGGGGCCGGTCGGGCCCGGCAGGCTCACCGGTCAAGGCGCCCACCGTGTCGTTGTAGTCGGGGTGGAGTTCGGGCTGGAATGCCAGCAATTCATAGTCTTCATAGGTCAGCACCCCGGCGGCGTAGAGGTCCAGGCTGACCTCGGCCATTTGGCGGGGGGTGAGGTCGCGCAGGGACAGGCCGCTCGTCAGAACACTGAATAGAGTCGGTTCGGGGGTTTCATCCTGTGCCGGCCCTTCGCTTTCACAAGCGTCAGGCGGCGAAATCGGGGTCAGGGGGACAAGTTCGCGTGACGGGCTGCCCAGGCCGGAAAACGGAGAGGCGGGGGCTGGGGATGTTGAAAACAGGTCTACATACGAAATTGGCTGATGTTCTGCTCCCATGAGCAAGGCTCCTTCTTCGTCCGAACGCGATCCGTTCGAGAAACTGAAGGTGTCGAGACCCGGACATGCCAAAGGCGCTGGTCTCCCGTGGACAGTGTGAAACGCGCCTCAGGTGCGGGTTCGGCTGCGGGCCGAAGCACTCCTCATCGCATTTCGTCCTGGCACGGGCTTCGGGGTCTGTTCTATCGCCGTCATGAGTGCCTCCAAATCGTCGGCATGTGGGCTTCGCCACATCCATTTACTCGCTGAAATCCAACGCAAAAGTCGGGCCAGCCGGCAGATGGCGGTTTTTCATATGCTTAACGGAAAATGACTAGGCATAAACCTGTCCGGCCCGGCAATTCCTGCCGACTTGGCGGGCATAAATTGCCGGTCGAAACGGCCGTCCGGCCATGGACAGAGCGCGTTGCGGAGCCTAGTCTCGGCATTGCGGAATTGCTCTTGGGAAGAAACACCGTCATGCCGATCCAACGGTCTACCCGTCGCCGGGACCTGCCGGCGTTCCGCCGCCGGGCATTTGCCGCCGGGGCGGCGATGCTTTTGTTCGCGGGGCTGGCCGTGGCGGTCATGCCGGGGGCTAAGGCGGCAGGGGCGACGGAGCCGAAACTGACCAGCCACCGGGCGGCCTACGAGATCACCCTTAATCAAAGCCGCGAAGGCGTCGGGCCGACGGCGGCGCGCGGCCTCATGGTCTATGAATTCACCGACGCCTGCGAGCGCTGGGTTGCCGAAAGCCGCATCGTGCTTGATGTGGTCTATGGCGAGGAAACGCCGGTGCGCACGGATTGGGGCTTCACCAGTTGGGAATCGAAAGACGGTCGTGACTATGGCTTCAGCATGACCCACAAGCGCAATGAGCGACTGGAAGAGGATCTTAAGGGGACGGCGCGGCTTGATCCCGGCAAGGGCGGCGAAGCGGCCTTCGCCGGCAATGTCGCCAAGCAAATTCCCCTGCCCAAGGGCACGCTGTTTCCCACGGCCCACCTGCAGGCCAGTCTGAAGGCGGCGCTTGCCGGCCAAAAAGTGTTTTCCCGCCCGATGTTCGACGGCGGTAGCCTGGACAACCCCTATGACACCAATGTCTATATCGTCACCGCGAAGGACCGCAGCGACAAGACGCGCGCACTTTTGAAAAAGGCCGGATTCACGCCCGAACTGCCTGTGTGGCGCCACCAGTCGGCGTTCTTTTCCATGACATCCGGGGAAAGCACGCCCGTGTTCGAGCTTGAAGTCGATTACCGCGCAGACGGTGTCGCCGAACGGATCATCCAGTCCTTCGGTGATTTCGCCATCCGCATGACGCCGGTCAAGATGGAACGGATCAAGGGCGGCTGCTGATTTCTGCCGGCCACAGCCAGGCCGCACCCCGCACGCCCGAGGCGTCGCCGTGACGGGCCGGGACAAGGCGGGTCGCCACCTCATCGGAAAATACCCATTGCCCCCAAAGTCGCGGCACGTTCGCATATAGCCGGCCCAGGTTCGACAGCCCGCCGCCCAGGACGATGGCGTCCGGGTCCAGGATGTTGATGATGATGGCAAGGGCGCGGGCCAGGCGGTCTTCGTAGCGCGCCAGGGTGGCGCCGGCGGCGGCATCGCCGGATTCGGCGCGGGCGGCAATGTCCGGCGGGAACAGGTTCTCACCCGTAGTGGCCAGATGATCGCGGGCCAGGGCGGGGCCGGACAAAAAGGTTTCGATGCAGCCGGACAGACCGCAATAGCAGCCTGGACCCGGCCGTTCGTCGTCCTGGGGCCAGGGCAGGGGGTTATGGCCCCATTCACCGGTGATGGCGTTCCGGCCCGTGACCGGTCGGCCGTTCAGGGCGATGCCGCCGCCGACGCCGGTGCCCAGGATCACGCCGAACACCATTTCGGCTCCTTCGGCGGCGCCGTCGGTGGCTTCGGACACAGCGAAACAGTTGGCGTCATTGGCCAGGCGCACGGGGCGGGCCAAGGCGTCTTCCAGGTCCCGGTCGAATGGATGGCCGATCAACCAGGTCGAATTGGCATTCTTGATCAGGCCGGTGGCCGGAGAGAGGGTTCCGGGAATGCCGATGCCGACATGCGTGATCGCCGCACCTGCCATTGCCTCCAGATCATTGACCAGGCCGCGAATGGCCTCAACGGTGGCGCGGTAGTCGCCTTGTGGCGCGGCAATGCGGCGGCGCGCGGCGACCGACCCGGCGTGGTCCAGCACCAGGCCTTCGATCTTGGTGCCGCCCAGGTCAATTCCGGCGCGCATGACCGAAGAGAAAATTAATATTCATGGTGTGACCGCCGTCATGTCCAAAACGAAACGAGGTTAATACTTTTTTACCATTCGGTCCTTAGAACTAAGCGGAACGATCGCTTAGGGACGAGGAAACCGAAGATGACCATCATCGCCGAAATTACGACCGAGAAAAGGGACGTTTATCCGGTGTTTCGCGGACTGACCGAATTGGGCGTAAGCAACGCTGACCTGGCCGAGGCGCTTGAAGCTTCGCCGGCGGCCGTGGCGGCCTGGCGCAGCGGCGAGGCGCGCATGCCGGCCCGTCTGATCGCGTTTCTGACGCTGATCCTCGATTCCCTGGTTGAACGCAAGGGGAGTGAGGCCGCCGTCACCGCCTCGATGTTCCCGGGACTGCCGGAGGCGGGCCAGATCCGCACCGTGCGGGCGCGCGACAATCTTCAGCAGCAGCAGGCCTTCAATTGCGGTTTTGACCGCGCGCATATGGAATCGGGCCTGCGCTTGTTCCTGAACTGGCGAAATCGTAAGGTGTTCACGGATACACGGTTCGTGGGCGTGGAACGCGGCCGAGCCGCGGATATCGGGCATTTGGGCGTGGCTGCCACCTGACGCCGATCAATGCGGTCGGGGGACCGCAGGCGAAAGGGGCCCGCACAGGGTGCCATGGGGTAAGACGAGGGAAGTATGAGCGACAAACTGTTCGGATTGACGGAAGAAGGCGTCAAGACCGCGCTGGATATCAAGACCCGCTATAAAAAGCGGGAACCGCTGGTTGTGCCCTCCGACGGCGACAAGTTCCTGGCGCCCGAGAATTTCCTGAATTCGACTATTGATCTGGGCGGTCTCGAAGACCCGCTGCCGCTTGCCCTGGTGTCGGCCCGAGACCCGGAAGCCCCCATGGCCCTGGCCGCCGTGGCGCGCCTGTCGCCGCTTGGCCGCAAGACGCGGTTGATTTCCGGCATGTTTGAGATCGTCGGCGACATCTCCAAGCACGAAGCGGTCAAGAACGCGATTTCGCTGATTACGGAAAGTGCGTTCGATCCCAACGCCATTGCCAAGCTGCGCCGCGAAACCTCGCGCTTCATCGTGCGCACGCGGGCCGAATACACCACCGCGCTTCGCCAGAACCTGCACAACCTGATGGACGGCAGCGTGTCGCCCCGTTACTTCGTGCAGGAATTCTTCCAGCTGACCGAAGCTGGCAACATGCGCAACGACATCCGCAAAAAGCTGGTGATCAGCCTGCTGATGTCCGAAACCGTGCGCCCCAGCGTCAAGTTCCTGATGCTGGAAAACTTCCATGAAATGCCGGCGCCGGTGCAGACGGCGATCATTCAGGCGCTGCTGCGCGCTGATTCCTCGCGCCATGTCGACCTGATGAAGGAAGAACTGCGCTGGATCGTCGCCCAGGGCGTCGAATACAGCCGCGCCCACTGATCCAATCCCACCGATCCTCTTGGCGCCATGACCTGATCCGGTAAACCCGTTCTGGGTCCTCCCAAGGCGCGTTCTCGCCCTAATTGAAATATTTTCCCATGCGCGTAGGATGTGTAGGCGCTTGGGGAGTAAGTGCAATGCGGATGACGAAATTGCCAGGGATGGGTATGCGGGAGCATATGCAACCGGCGCGGATCATGACGTATTTGCGGATCACCGCCGCCTTTGGTGTCACTTACGTTCTGATGACGGCGGCCGCAAGTACCACTTTGGCCCAATCGACGCTGGAACGGGTCAAGGCACGAGGGGCCGTGACCTGCGTAACGTGGCAACAGCCCTATTTCTTTTCGCATTACGGCAAGGGGGGCGGCAGAGGCATGGACGCCGACTCATGCCGGGCCGCGGCCGCCGCAGTGTTCGGCGATCACAAGCGGGTCAAATATGTATTGGGCCAGAGATCCTTCAACGAAATAGTGGTTGCGGCGGTGCAAGGTGAAATCGATCTCATTCCCAGAGTGTCCTGGCAATCAATTCAAAAGTTCAAAAAAACCATGCGTCCGACGTCGCCCGTGTTCATGGATGGTCAGGGCATTCTTTTGTTCGACCCTGGGCAGCGGGGCGTTTCAGCCGATCTCGGCGGCAAGACAATCTGTACGTATTCGGGGCACAAGTATGAGAAACGTCTGAGAGATTATCAGCAGACGTCGGGAATGGCGTTCAAGATTGACAGCAAATTGTTCGAAAGCCGCCAGTTGTCGCGCACGGCCGATACCCTGTACAGCGCGGTCAAGGATGGCAAGTGTGATGCGTTCAGCGATAGCATCCTTCGGCTGGACGAGATCGCGCGCAAGGTTGATCTTAACGCCTATGTTTTCAACGACACGGTTGCCGTCGATGCCATGGTTCCCGCCGTGGGGCGCGGTGACAATGATTGGGCCAGCGTTGTCTCCGGCGTGGTGAACATGATGGCGTTGGCGGATCAACTGGGATGGTCCGACAAAGAGAAGACCTTCACGAGAAGACACTACTTCGGCGTGTCGCCTAAGGAAGTCGTGTCGTGGATATCGAGCGCGGGAAAGAAATTCGGCCTGTCCGGCGAATGGGCTTTCGATGTGCTTGGGCAGGTGGGTAGCTATCAATCCACTTTTGCGGCGAATTTGGACGGCTTGCGCGGGTTCCCGCTCGTCAGGCGGATCAATGCCGTGGCCACCGAAGGCGGCTTGCGGTCGGCTGGTGTTCCCTTGGAGCGGTCATGGGAGTTGAAGGCGATCCCGAAAGACGTCTCTCCTGCGGTGCGGACGGTCTTTGTTGCGACAGATCGCGTCATTGACACCGAAGCCGACCGCTTCCGCTTTAAGTTCAAAAGCGCGCATGCTGACAACATCAGGTTGGCAAAAGCCGTCGTGGCCTTGCGCAAGACCACGAAAGAGGCGTCGGGCGATATCTGGGGCCTAGTGTATCAATCGATGGATGCAGACGGCATTCCTGAGATCGGGCTGCGTGATACAGAAAGTTCCCTTTACGGTGCGGCCTCCGACTTTTTCGATGATATTCGGCAAGCGCTTCAGGCCTTGAAGAGCGCGCCGAATTATAAGGCACCAGCAATTCTGGTCTACGTCCACGGGTTCCAAAACTCCTTCGCCAATTCCGTCGAGACCATGGCTCGGATGATGAGCAACATAGGGTTTCCTTGCGTCCCCGTCGTATTCGCCTGGCCGACGAACGGCGGCCCCAATTACATCGCCCAACGGGACCGTGTCGCCGATGCGGGGGATGCCCTGTCGGTCTTTCTGCAGACGTTGCACGCGGAGTTCAATGGCGCGGACGTCCATGTGCTGGCCCATAGCCTGGGCAGCGCCGTTACGATCAAGGCATTGCATGAACTGCAGAAGCAGGGGGCCGCGCCGGTCAAGCTCTCGGAATTGATCTTCGCGGCCGCCGACCATCCGCCGGGCGATTTCTACAACACGGCGAAAGAGACCGTTCAGGGGCACATCGTGGACAGGGTGACGTCCTATGCATCATCGAATGACAGGGTATTTGGAGGACGCGGAATCGTCACCGCAAGCCCGCGCGCTGGCTATATCGAGAACGGTCGGATGCGCCAGTCAAAATGGGTGGATTCAATTGATGCATCTGATGCAATCGGCGAATGGAAAGGGCATTCGAATATCTTCAAGTCGCCCTATTTGCTGTTCGATTTTAGCGAAGTCCTGGCCGGACAACCCATGACCCTCCGCAGCGTGACGCTCGAATGTGCGTCAGAGACGGGTTATTGCCGGGTACGCCAAGTGAAGTGATTGGTCTCTGCGTGCGTTAGGTCGGCTCTGGAATTCGACTTGTCATCGCTTTATCGATCAACACCGCCGCCGCCGTCTTGGCGACCGCCGCCGCGCGCGTGCGGTTCTGAGATACTTGGGCGGTGACGGTGGCACCCTCCAGCACCATGGCCAGTTCTTCAGCCAGGCTGGCCGGGTCAGGTGCTCCCATGCCCCGGCACTGTTGCTCGATATAATCGCAGATCATGGATTTGAACGCTTTGCACTGGTGCCGCACGGGGGTGTCCGGGTCGGAAAATTCGCCGACCGCGTTGATGAACATGCAGCCGTAGAACGAATTGTCCTCGAACCAGGCGCGGGCGGCGTCGAACACGGCAAGAAGCCGTTCCTTCGGCGTGGTTCCGCGGCTTTCGACCTCGCGCATGAAGTTATTGCGGAATAGGCCGTCATATTTGCGAAGGGCTGCCAGGATCAGTTCATCTTTGGACCGGAAGTGGCGGTACAGCGTCTTTTTCGACACCCCCGATACGGCCAGGATCCGGTCGATGCCCGTCGCGTGAAAGCCGTGTTTGGCGAACAGGTCGATGGCCGTGTCGATCAGTTGTTCGCGTCTTTGAGAGTCGCTCATCATTGCACCATGGGGATACTAAGTTGTCTCCAATTTATAGGTAATTTGTGGCCGGCGCAAATCTTCATAAAAATCAGATAGCTAAAAAATATTGGGAAATACCTATGTTCACAAAGGTGTGAGTGACGGATTTTTCGTTTTTCGAATGGAGACAGATCTGTTACCTAGTGCGTCACCAGGGAGACAGATTTGTCTCCCTCCTTTAACCGACAACGCAAAAGGAGTTACGCACATGCCCAGAATTCAACCCGTCAATCCCGCCGAAGCCAACGGTGATGCCAAGGTTTTGCTGGACGGGGTCAAAGCCTCGATCGGCGCGGTGCCCAACATTTTCGCCACCTTCGCCCAGTCGCCGAAAGTCCTCGAAGGCTATCTCGGCCTCAACAAGGCGTTGAGCGGCGGCCTTCTCAACGCCCGCCTGCGCGAACAGATCGCCCTGGCCATCGCCGGCGCTAATGCCTGTGATTATTGCGCCTCGGCACACACGGCCATCGGCAAGATGACCGGTGTCGCCCCGGACGAGTTGACCCGAAATCTTGCTGGTCAGTCCGAGGATGCCCAGGTGCAGGCGGCCCTGACCTTCGTGCGCAAGGCTGTGGCGGCCCGCGGTTTGGTCGCCGACGCCGATGTTCAGGCCCTGCGTGACGCGGGCTTTGGCGACGGCGAAATCGTCGAGATCGTGGCGCATATCGGCGTCAACCTGCTGACCAACTACTTCAACCACATCGTCGGTACGGATATCGACTTTCCCGTGGTTCGCGCCAACGCCGACGCGGCGGCGGCGTGATCCGGCACGGGGGCGGCACCGCCACCGCCGCCCCCGTCGTCGGCCGTTGGTTTTCAATTTTCGATGGGGAATTCGCAGATATGACATCGACAGAATACAGCGGGTGCTGCGTCCTGCGCCTGATCCTGGTGGCCGCGGCCTCGGCGATGGTTTTGATCCTGGCCATTGCCGTTGATACGGCCTTCGCGCAATCCAACCGTTCCAATTTCGCCGACGGCGCCGTCGCCGCGGACGGCAGCCTTCGCGTTCCCGAAGGCTTTCGCGCTCGCTACGTCATGCTCGGCGCCTGGGCCGTGGCCGGTGACGCGGACACGGACGGCAAACTTGGCCTGCACGTCGTCTACGCGCCCGGCGATGCCGTCACGGCCTATCGGCAAACCGGACAGTTCCCGGACGGTAGCGTCCTGGTGAAGGAACTGTTCAACGGCAAAACCGAAGACCTGACCACCGGCCAGGCAACCAGCGCCGCCGACGTTGCCGGATACTTCGTCATGGTCAAGGACAGGAAAGGGCGGTTTTCCGGAAATCCCCTGTGGGGTGACGGCTGGGGATGGTCGTTCTTCGCCGCCGGCGAGACGGAAAAAGCCCAGACCAAGGATTACGTAACCGATTGCCTGGGCTGTCATGAGCCGGCCCGCGCCACGGACCTGGTCTACGACTACGCCTATCCGGTTCTCCGGAAATGATGACACGGCATGCCGGGGCGGCAGGGGCTGCCTCGGTATGCTTGTGGTCGTGCATACCTATTCACGCTGAATCCTATACTTTCGGTCAATAGTGTTTGATCGCGTTGTCTGCGATAAAGAACGCGGACAACAACGTCCTCCTTCAAAAACATCCGCTTAAGGAAGATGAGGAGAACCAAGCCGATGAGACCGCAATTGTTGGTTTACGTATCGCGCAACGACCCGGAATATTTCGTCATCACGCCAACCCATTTGGCGCATCAGGCGCATGTCGATTTCTATTGGAGTGCTTCCGACGATCAGCTTTCCCTGGTTCCCCGGGAACGGGCGCGGGAGGTGCTTGAACGCCTTGGCTGTGAAAATGCCGAGACCGTGGCGATTGATGAATCCGGGCCGTTCTGCCATGCCGCTTAGGGCGGGCCTCATCCCCCTCAGCCGTCCTTAATCCGTTCCCTGACGCCGCGACCACCCGGCTTGCCGGGGCGCCGTCATGCGTGGTAGCAGTCACATTCCCGCCCTGACGACCATTCGGAGCCCATCCTTCCGTGTCTTTCCAACCCGATTATGCCTTCGACGGTGAACCGCCCCTTGGCGAAACCTGGGAGGTCGCGCCCGGCGTGCGCTGGCTGCGCATGCCCCTGCCGTTCAAGCTGAACCACATCAACCTGTGGATGCTGGAAGACGGCGACGGCTGGACCCTTGTCGACACCGGTATCAACACCGAGGAAACCCGCACCGCCTGGGACCGTGTGTTCGAGAACACCCTGGGCGGCAAGCCCGTCACACGCATCATCGTCACCCATTTCCATCCGGACCATGTGGGCCTGGCCGGCTGGTTGGCGGCGCGCTTCAAGGTGCCGCTGTGGATGCCCTACACGGAATGGGCCACCGGGCGGATGCTCAGCTTCGAAACGGGACAAACGGCGGGGCCAGTGTCTCACGCGTTTTACAAGGCCGCCGGCTTTACCGGCGACCGTCTGGACCAGGTCGAACATCGGGTCGGGCGTTACGGCGGCAATATTTCGCCCATTCCGGCGGCCATCCGGCGCATCGCCCATGGGGATGAATTCGCTGTCGGGACCCATTCCTGGCGTGTGATCGAAGGCAACGGCCATTCGCCGGAACATGCCTGTCTGTACTGTGCGGACCTGGGTGTGCTGATATCCGGCGATCAGATTCTGCCCAAGATCAGCCCCAATGTCTCCGTCTGGCCGCAGGAGCCGGAGGCCGATCCCCTGGCGCGGTTCCTGGACAGTCTGAAGCGGTTCAAGGACTTACCGGCCGATACCTTGGTGCTACCGTCCCACAACTGGCCGTTCCGAGGGCTTCTGGAGCGCCTGGACGACCTGGCCGCCCATCATGTGGAACGCCTGGACGCCGCCCAGGCCGCCTGTGCGGCGCGGGACGGCGACGGCGGGGCGACGGCGGTCGACGTGTTGGAACACCTGTTCAAGCGCGAGATGGACACCCACCAGATGTTCTTCGCCATCGGCGAAAGTCTGGCGCATTTGCATCACCTGATGACGCTTGGGCGGGTGAGCCGCTCCGTCGACGCCGCCGGGGTCTACCGCTATCAGGCGGCCGCCGTATAGGGCGGGGCGGGGAAGTATTCGATCCCTTTCTGGACGAAGCGGGCGAATTCAGGGCTTTTCAGCTGGCCCAGCAGCCACAACGACATGTCCATGCCGGCGGAAATGCCCGCCGAGGTGACGACATTGCCGTCGCGCACGAAGCGCACATCGTCCATAACCTCGACATTGCCGCCGCCGCGCAACAGGTCGACCGCCGCCCAATAGGTCGTCGCCCGCTTGCCCTGCAGCTGACCCGCCCGGTGCAGCAGCAGCGCACCCGTGCACACGCTGGTCACCCAGCTGCAGTCCGGCGCAACCTTCTTCAGCCAGTCGATTTCCGGCCCGCCGTTGGCGAAGATCGCCCGCGTGCCCTGGCCGCCGGGGACCAAGACGATGTCCAGCTTGGGGTGGTCGTCCAGGGTGTAATCGGTGACGATCCTGAGGCCCTTCGCGCAGGTGATTTCACGGCTGCCCGATCCGATGGTGCAGACGGCGAGGCCGGAATCTTCCTGCTTGGCGGCCCAGGAGAACACTTCCCAGGGGCCGATGGCGTCCAATTCTTCCATGTCGTTGAAGGCGAGAATGCCGATTTGCGTGGTCATAATGATGTCTCCGGTCAGGGTTGGGTTTCGGGAAAGGGTCAGGCGGGTGCCAGGGAGGCAAACCGCATTCGGTAGTCCTGGGGGCTGACCCCCAGATTGCGATGAAAGGCCCGGCGCATGCGTTCTTCGTCACCGAAGCCGCATTGCCCGGCGATCAGCTTGACGGGCAGGTCACTGTCTTCCAGGAGGTTGCGGGCCGCCTCGATGCGGGCCTCTTGGACAAAGCCGGCGGGCGTGCGGCCCGTGGCTTTCTTGAAATGACGATTGAAGGTGCGCAGGCTCATGGCGGCCTGTTCGGCCATGGTTTCGACGCTGATGTCCTCAGCCAGCCGGTCCAGCAGCCAGATCTGCACGTCGCGGATGTTTCCCCGCGGTGCCATCTGCGCCGATAGTTGGCGCGAGAACTGGGTCTGGGAGCCCGGACGCTTCATGTACATGACCATCTCCCGCGCCACCTCGAGCGCCAGGGCCTTGCCGTGGTCTTCCTCCAGCAGCGCCAAGGCAAGGTCCATGCCCGCGGTCACGCCGGCCGAGGTATAGATGTTACCGTCCTTGATGAAGATCGGGTCAGGTTCGACCCTGACGTTGGGAAAGCGGTCGGCCAGATTTCGGCAATGGGCCCAATGGGTCACCGCGCGGCGTCCGTCGAGCCGCCCGGCGGCGGCCAGAACATAAGCTCCGGTGCAGACGGAAACCACGCGCCGCGCCGATTTCGTCAAGCGGCGGATGTCGTCGATGGTATCCGCGTCTTCGGTGAACTTCAGGGACCCCTTGCCGCCGGCGCAGATCAATGTGTCGAACGGCGGGACCGCGTCTTTGAGGGCGCTATCGGCGAATAGGGAGACGCCGGTCGATGTGCGTACGGGGCCCGAGCGGCCGGCGATCATGCGCAGGTCATAAAGTGGTCCGTTGCCGCCGGCAGCCATATGGATTTCGTTGGCGGATCCGAATACGGCGGCGGGCCCGGTCGCGTCGATGATCTGGCAACGGTCGAAAATGACGATGCCGATCCGCTTCGGTGCGGTCTGTCGGCGCGCGGATATATCCGCCTGTGATGTCGTATCGGGTGCCATGGCCGTAGTGTGCGGCGGCCCGGTGTTTGGCGCAATGACAACGACCCCGCTTTTTATGCCATTTGTTCTGGGCAGATGTTTACCGACCTGTTGGCGACTTTCCGCCCGGCCGCCGCTGTGCGTATGATGTCGGCACAATAAACCAGGAGGAAATGGCCACCATGAGCCAAAAGACAATTATCACCTGCGCCGTCACCGGGTCGGCGCCGACCACACAGAAAACCAAGGCGACGCCCGTCACGCCGGAACAGATCGCGCAGTCGTCGCTCGACGCCGCAAAGGCGGGGGCGGCGATCTGCCACATCCATGTGCGTGAACCCGACGGTACGCCGAGCATGAAGTTCGAGTACTACGAAGAAGTCGTGAAGCGCATCCGCGACGCCGGCTCGAACATGATCATCAACCTGACCACCGGACCCGGTGCCCGCTATATGCCGAGCGACGAAGATCCGCTGATCGCCGGCCCGGGCACGGAATATGTCACCCCGGAAAAGCGCACGGCCCACGTGGAAAAGCTGAAGCCGGAGGTTTGCTCGCTCGACGTCGCGACCATGAACTTCGGCGAACGCGCCTTCATGAACGTGCCGCGCCATATGCGCGTCATGGCCGACCGCATCAAGGCGGCGGGCGTGAAGCCGGAATTGGAAGTGTTCGACACCGGGCACATCGAACTGTGCAAGCAGCTGATCAAGGAAGGGCACATTGAATCGCCGCCCTATTTCCAGCTGTGCCTGGGCATTTCCTACGGCGCCACGGCGACCCCGGAAGCCATGATGCACATGCGCGACCGGCTGCCCGAAGGGGCACCCTGGTCGGCGTTCGGCATCTCGCGCCAACAGTTCCCCATGGTCGCCCAAGCGGTCCTTCTGGGGGGCAACGTGCGGGTCGGGTTGGAAGACAACATCTATTTGGGGGCCGGCGAACTGGCACCGTCCAACGCGGCCCTGGTCGAACGCGCGGCAGCGATCATCGAGAATCTGGGATCGTCGGTTGCCACGCCGGACGAGGCACGGGGCATTCTCGGCCTGGGCTGATCCTATCTAGGGAACTGCCGGGCGGCGTTACGCCACCCACATGAAATAACCGGCACGGGGGCGGCAATGCCGCCCCCCAAGCCGGTTTCATGCATCAAACGGCGATACGCGCCTTTTCGATGACGGCGGGCATTTCGAACAGCCCGGCCAGCGCCTCAAGGATCGTCATCGCTTCATCACCGCGCAGGGAATAATAGATCGTCTGCGCGTCGCGGCGGGTTTTGACCACGCCGTCATGGCGCAGGCGCGCCAGATGCTGCGACAGGGCGGACTGAGACAGTCCGACGATGGTTTCAAGTTCGCCCACGCATTTTTCGCCGCGGGCAAGGTGGCACAGCACGAGAAGGCGGTGAGGGTTGCTCATCGCCTTGAGAAGGGCGCTGGCCTGTTCGTGATTCTGTTCTACGGTATAAGTTGGCATGGCGGTTGTTATTGTCCTTATTGCGATGGTTGTTGTTGCTATTGACCGCGCCCGTTCACCCTCAGGTTTACGCGCGGTGGGGTGCTAGGGGCTTATATAAGCATTTTCTCGGGCGGATAAAACCGGACAAAAGGCCAGGGTATGCCCATACTTTTGGACAGACCGTGGTCTAGACGTTTCGATTCTTCGATTTATGGTCATCACGGTTATTCAGCTGCCTGGGGGTCTGCGGTGGGGGCATCGGTGCCGTGGCCGGCCGAAGGTTTCCCCCGTTTTTCACCGACCCCGATGACAAGGGTTAAAAGGGGCGGAATGATGGCAAGGGTCAAGATCGCCGACAGCGACAGGCCACCCAACACGACCGACCCCAACCCGCGATAAAGCTCCGAACCGGCCCCCGGGAACACCACCAGCGGCATCATCCCGAACACGCTGGTCAAGGTGGACATGAAGATCGGCCGGATTCGGTTGCTGGTCGCCTCGCGGATTGCCTCGGCCGCGGTCATGCCGTCTTCGCGGAGGTGCACCAGAGTTTGGTGAACCAGCAGGATGGCGTTGTTGACGACGATGCCGATCAAGATCACGAAGCCCAGCAGGGTCAGCATGTCCAGCGGCTGGAATGTGAACATGTTCAGCAACGACAGCCCGACCACACCGCCCGCCGTGGCCAGCGGCACCGAGAGCATGATGATGAGCGGATACAGGAAGCTTTCGAACAGAACCGCCATCACCAGATAGACAATGATCACGGCAATCCCCAGGTCGAGCTTCATGGCCTGCCAGGTCTGGTTCAGCTTGTCCGCCGTGCCGGTGAGGCGCAGCGATGTGCCGGGCGGCAGGCCCTCTGCATACATGGGGTCGATGATCTTGGTTTTGATGATGTCGAGCGCCTGTTCCAGCGGCACGTCGTCCCGCGGCAAGATCGATAGCGTCACCGCGCGCTGACGTTCGAAGTGATTGATCTGGGTCGGGCCCGTGGTCATTTCAATGTCGGACAGGGACGCCGCCGGAATGATCAGCCCGGCCGAGGTCACGACCGGCAGGTTGCTGATGCCTTGTGTTTCGGTGACCTGATCCAAGGGGCCCTTGATCATCAAATCGACCAGTTTGTTGCCGACGGTGATTTCGGCGATGCGCAGGCCGTCGTTGAAGGCGTCGATGGTGTCCGACAGCTGGCGCGCGGTCACGCCGTTGTCGGCGAGCTTCACCCGGTTGGGGCGGATGCGCAGTTCGGGCGCCCCCAGGACCAGTTCCGGCTGCGGGCGGACTTGGTTGCCTTCCTTGCGGGGGAACTCCTGGTTGACGCGGTTGAAGGTCTTGAGCGCCACCTCCATCAGCGGCTCCAGGTCCGGGCCCAGGATGTTCAGGTCGATGGCGCGGGTACCGGTGACGCCGCGCCCAAATAGGGAGCGTTGGGTGATCTGGCCAAGGGTGCCCGGTTCCTTGAAGGCGGCCTCGCTGAGGATCGGGATCAGGTCCTTGACCCGCGTCGGATCATGGGCGGCGGCGCCCAGAATGGTGCGGCCGCGGAAGGTGACGAAGAAGAAGCGGTTCAGCTTGGGCCGGCCCTGAGCGTCCGGCTCCGGTCCCGAGACCTCGGCCAGCAATGGGAAGACCTCTTTCTCATAGCCGCGGGCGATCTGTTCCATGGTGTCCAGGTTGTAGCCCGGCGGCGGCACGATGAAGCCGATGATGAGGTTACGGTTGCCGCTGGGGAGATACTCCAGCTTGGGCAGCAAAAGCCAGGTGACGCCGGTGCAGATGCTGCACAGAACGGTGACCATGATGACGGAGCGCAGACGCGACGCGGTGACCCATTTGGTCAACCCCATCAGCGACTTCATGAACAGGGCCGCGAAATCGTCGATCACCGGGATATGGCGGCGGACGATGCTGTCCTCGCCGGGCGATCCCAGAATGCGATTGGCCAGCGCCGGGATCAGGGTGACGGCGACCAGCAGCGAAATCAGCACAGAGACGGAGAGCGCCACGGCGATGTCGCGGAACAGCTGGCCGGCCTCCAGATCCATGACCAGGACCGGAATGAACACCATCACCGTGGTCAAGGCGGATACCAGGACAGCGACCCAGACCTGCTTGGCCCCGCGGTAGGCGGCTTCGGCCCGCGTACGGCCCAATTCGCGGTGGCGGAAGATGTTTTCCAGCACCACGATCGCCGCATCGACGACCATGCCGACGGCGAAGGCGATCCCGGCCAGCGAGATCACGTTCAGCGACCGGCCCATGGCGGCCATGGCGACGAAGGCGCCGATGACGGACACGGGGATCGCCATGGAGACGATCAGCGTCGCCCCGCCCGACCGCAGGAATAGCAGCAGCATGAGCGCGGCGAGTGCCCCGCCAACCACGATGTTCTGCTGCACAAGGTCGATGGACGAATTGATGTAGATGGTTTCGTCATAGACCTGACGCAGTTCCAGGGCTTGGGAGGGAAGGGCGTATTCGTTCAACTCCTTCACGGCTTCGCGGATGCCGCGCATGACCTCGATCACGTTGGCGCCGCCTTCACGCACGGCGTTGAAGGCCATGGCCGGCTGGCCGTTGAAGCGGATGCGTTCGGTCGGCTTGGAGGTGTCCCAGGCCACGGTCGCGATATCGCCCACGGTAACGCGGGCGAAGCGGCCGGTCGTGGGGTCGCGGTCCGAGCGCAGGATCACGCTGGATACGTCTTCCAGGCGCTGGAATTCACCCTCGGTGCGCACCACGTAGCGGCGCTTGCCTTCGTCCACGTCGCCCGCCGAGACCGAAGAATTGGCGGCGCGCAGCTTGTCGACCACGTCCGTCACGGTCAGGCCGTAGCGGGCCATGCGGTCCGGTTCGACGAAAATGGTCATTTCCTTGCGCGCGGCGCCATACAGGTTGACCCGCGCCACGCCGGCCACGCGTTCGATGCGGTCCTGGATCACCTCCTCGGCGAAATCGCCGAACCGGTGAATTTCCTCGTTGTTGCCGGGCTTGCGGATGATCACGAACCAGGCGATGGGGTTGTCTTCGGCACTGGCGGTCTGGATCGACGGCTCGTCCGCTTCCTCGGGATAGCCGTTGACCCGATCAAGCCGGTTGGACGCCAGCAACAGGGCCTTGTCCATATTGGTGCCGATGGCGAATTCCAGATTGATGCGCCCGCGCCCGTCCTGGGATTCGGAGCGGATTTCCTCCAGCCCCTCGATGCCCTTCAGGACCTCTTCCTGTTTGACGATGATTTCGCGCTCGACCTCGGCAGGGGCGGCGCTGGGCCAGACTGTTTCGACGCTGATGACCGGTTTGCGGATGTCCGGCGTCAACTGGATCGGGATCGAATAGAGGGCCACCACACCGAACAGAATCAGCATCAGCACCGCCGCCATGACGGCGATGGGTCGCTGGATAGATAGCCGGATCAGGTCCATGGGGGGGCGTCTCCGGGCCTCAGGTCTTCGGCTTAGGCGCCGGGGCCGTGTCGGCGGCGGGGGCAGCCTCGCCGCGGTTCGGCGGCGGGGTGAACGAGATGTCCTGGCCGGGGCGCAGGCGTTCGTTGCCGCGCACGACCACTAGGTCGCCCGCGGCCAAGCCGCTCTCGACGATCAGGCGGCTGCCCATGGCGGCGCCCAGGCGCACCGGGCGGACAAGGGCTTTGCCCCCTTCGTGCAGGAACACGACGGTCTTGCCCAGGCGGTTGAGGATGGCGTCCTTGTGCACGGTGACCACCGAGGCGGCGCGTGCGGCGGGAATGCTGAGCGTCACGCTTTGGTTCGCGGCGATGCCGGTCCCGTCGGCCAGCGCATCAAGGCGGAAGCGTACCGTGCGGGTGCGGGTCTGTGGATTTTCATCGGGCACGACGGCGCGCACGCTGGCTCGGATCGTCGTGGCGGCGGACACCGCAGCAGTGACGCCGACGCCGGGAACCAGACCGCCCACGTTGCGTGACGGCACGTCGGCCTCAATCTCCAGATTCGTGTCGTTGATCAGGGTGATCAGGGGATCGCCCAGGTTGACGAAGGCGCCGGCCTCCGTGTGACGGCGGGACACGACGCCGCCGTAGGGGGCAACGACATCGGCATAGGACAAGGCGATCTCTGCCAATCTAAGGTTTGCCTTGGCGCTGGCCATCTGGGCGCCGGCAACGGCGATTTCGGCCCTGGCGACGGCGACTTCCTGCAGTTTGTCGTCAAGCCGGGCCTGCGAGAACGCGGCCGATTTGCGCAGGCCTTCCAGGCGTGACAGTTCCTGTTGGCGGAGCTTCAGGGTTTCCTGGGCTGTTTCCAGGGCGGCCTGGAAGCGGTTCAATTCGGCCGCCTTCAATTCCTGTTCCCACTTCAGGCTGTCCTTGACCAGCACGGCCAGGACGTCGCCCTTGGCGACCCGATCGCCGACATCGACCCTGAATTCGGCGACGGGACCGCTGATCCGCGCTGCGACGGGGCCGGCCTGGCGGGCGATGAAGCGACCGATCACCGGTACGTTCTGATGCGAAGCCTCGGTTACCACCCGGTCGACGACAACGGGCACGGCCTGCGGTGCTTGCGCCCGGGCGGTTGCCAGAGATAGCAAGGCGGCAGCGATTGTCGATAGGGCAAAGACGGTGGGCCGGGCTGCGGACATCAAGGGGCGTTCCTCTGGTTCGGGCCCGAATTCGGGTCTGGGCCTGCGGCGGGCGCCAGTTTAGGCAGGGGCCGTGCGCCCCGCAATCAGTATTGCAAGCAAATTTGCACGTAAATCCCCGTCAAGGCGGTCTATTTGCGCATGGCGAAAAGGCGGTTGGCAAGGGGCGGGGCTTCTTCCAATATATTTACCATGCCGATGCTGACCGCCCCGCGCGCCGACCTTCCCATCCATGGGCCGACTGTCCGGTTGCCCCGCGTTTTCCAGTTTTTGGTGGGTTGCTTTGCGATGCTGTTGGCCGCGGCGATGCCGGGCGATGCGCGCGCCGACCTGATCGGTCACGGCGGTATGGTGCGGGCCGTCGACGTATCGCCGGACGGCCATTGGGTCGTCACGGCCAGTTTCGATTTCACGGCGCGGTTGTGGGATTTCGGGACGCAGGCGGAAGTGGCCGTCCTTGACGCCCACGAAGGGCCGGTGACCAGTGCCGTGTTCACCCCCGACGGCAAGCATGCCGTGACCACCAGTGACGACAAGTCGGCAATTATCTGGGACGTACCTGCGGGCAAGCTTGTCCGGCGGCTGACCGGGCACGGTCATAAGGTCATGGCGGCGGCCGTGTCGCCCGGCGGCAAGCAGATCGCCACCGGTTCCTGGGATAAGACCCTGCGGATCTGGGATATGGCGACAGGCGAGGCAATCCGTGTGATCACACATTCCGCGCCGATCAACGATGTCGCTTTCGTCAACGGCGGCGCCTGGGTAGCCGCCGGCGGGCACGACGGCAAGGTCGGAATGTGGTCGATCAAAGACGGTCGCCTACAAGGTGTTCTTGAGGGGCACCGTCAGGGCATTACGAAAATGAATGCGTTGCCCGGGGGGAAGCGCCTGTTGACGGCCAGCATCGACCGCACGCTGCGCCTGTGGGACATCAAAACGGGCGCGGCCGTCTCCGTCCTTACCCATAGCGAGGATCGCACCGGCCAGGTCTATGCCGCGGCCGTATCGCCGGATGGGCGGCGGGCTTTGTCGGCGGGCCGGGACGGGCGCCTGATGGAATGGGATCTGGCGACCGGGGCGATCCTGACAACCATTCCCGCCCACGAAAAAATCATCTGGGCCGCCCGCTTCGCACCGGACGGCCGCTTTGCGTTGACTGCAAGCGCCGATGAGACCACCGCCGTATGGCATCTGGAAACGGGGGACCGCATCGGGCTCAAGGCCAGCGACAAGACCGGCAAGCAACCCTGGCTGTCGAGCGATCACCCCGGGGCCCGGCTGTACACCAAATGCGCCAATTGCCATGCCTTGAACACCCAGGCGGCGACGCGCTCCGGCCCGCATTTCGAAGGGTTGTGGGGGCGGCGGGTCGGTGCGGTCGAGGGCTATAACTATTCCGGTGCGCTCAGAAACAAGTCCTTTACTTGGAATGAAAAAACCCTATTTGATTTGTTTTACCAGGGGCCTGACAAGTTTTTGCCGGGTACCAAGATGCCGGTGCAGCGGGTGCCTGACAAAGAACAACTTGCCAATCTCGTGGACTATCTCCGGGTTCTGACGACAGGCGGGGCGAAACAGTGACGCGAACCCGTCCTGAGGACAGGAGCGGGAGAAAGGAACGACGCCAATGACGACGCAGCTATATTTCCATCAAGCCTGCGTGGAGCATGACCCGGGTCGCGGCCATCCGGAATGTCCAGAACGCCTGCGCGCGGTCATGCAGGCCTTGGAGGCTGAGCCGTTCGCCAATCTGCTGCGCCTTGAAGCGCCGATGCTCGACCTGGGTGTGGTCGAGAACACTCACGGTCACGACTACGTGGAAACGGTGATGGACAACGTGCCCACGGAAGGGCGTGTCTACCTGGATCCGGACACCAGCATGTCGCCGAAATCGGCGGAAGCCGCACTCCGCGCCGCCGGCGGCGCCTGTTCCGCGGTCGATGCGGTTCTCAGCGGCGAAGCACGCAACGCGTTCTGTGCCGTGCGGCCGCCGGGCCATCACGCGGAATCGTCGCAGGCCATGGGGTTTTGTCTGTTCAACACGGTCGCCATCGCCGCCCGTCACGCCCAGCGGGCCGAGGGCATCGAGAAGGTCGCCGTTGTGGATTTCGACGTTCACCACGGCAACGGCACGCAGCATTCGTTTCAGAACGACCCCAACCTGTTCTATGCGTCGTCCCATCAATGGCCCGCCTATCCGGGCACGGGCAAACTGCAGGACACGGGCGTGGCGGACAACATCTGCAACCTGCCGCTGAACCCGGGCGACGGCACGGATGCCTTCCGCCGGGGCTATCGCGACCGCATCCTGCCGGCGCTGCGTAAGTTCAACCCTGATCTTCTGATCATTTCCGCTGGATTCGATGCCCATGCGCGGGACCCATTGGCATCGCTGATGCTCACGACCGAGGATTTTGTCTGGGTCACGGTCGAACTTTTGCGGGTTGCCCGCGACTGCTGCGACAACCGGGTGGTGTCTTGTCTTGAGGGGGGGTATGACCTGAACGCCCTGGCGGAAAGCAGTGCGGGGCATGTGCGTGCCCTGATGACACAGTAAACCTCTGAATTCCGCCACCGCCGGGGCTTCGCACTTGCGGTACGGGGGCGGGGGCCCTACACTCCCGCGCCTTGTCGATAAGGTATTCCATGGCCAAGCAGAAAACCCCAGACACCGACACCCAGACGGAAATTCCGGCGGATGTCCGCGCGCTGAGCTTCGAGGACGCGATGAGCGAGCTTGAAGATATCGTGCGCGGGCTGGAGCAGGGGGCCGGGTCCTTGGATCAGGCCATCGATTCCTATTCGCGGGGCGTCGCGTTGAAGACTCATTGCGAGGCCAAGCTCAAGGAAGCGCAACTGCGTGTCGATAAGATTGTCGTCGGCAGCGGCGGCACCCTGACGACCGAACCCGCCGACCAAGAATAGTCCCGGAAAAAGAAGTAAATGAAAGATTCCAATTCGGAGTTTCAGGCCGCACTGGGCGACAACGCCAAGCAAGTGACGGACATGCTCGATGCCTTGATGCCGCTGACGGACACGCCCGAGGCGCGCGTGGTCGAAGCCATGCGCTATGCCTCCTTGGCCGGTGGCAAGCGGGTTCGTCCGTTTCTGGTAACGCAGAGTGCTGCACTGTTCGGCGTTGATACGACATCGGCCCTGCGCGCGGCGGCGGCGGTTGAAATGGTCCATTGTTATTCCCTGGTCCACGACGATCTGCCGGCCATGGATGACGATGACCTGCGCCGCGGCCAGCCGACTTGCCATATCAAGTTCGACGAGGCGACGGCAATTCTGGCCGGCGACGCCCTGCTGACCAAGGCGTTTGAGGTGCTGGCTGCACCGGAAACCCATTCCGATGCCCGGGTGCGCGCCGATCTGGTTCTCGCCCTGGCCAAGGCGGCCGGCGACCACGGCATGGTCGGTGGGCAGATGATGGATCTATGGGCGGAAAAGAACCACCTGGACATGGCCCAGATCACCCGTTTGCAGCGCATGAAGACCGGCGATCTGATTGCCGTTTCCGCGGAAGCAGGGGCGATCCTGGGCAAGGCCTCGGACGAGGCCCGCACGGCCCTGCATGCCTATGCCCACGACATTGGCTTGGCCTTCCAAATTGCCGACGACCTGTTGGATGTCGAAGGTGATGCGGCGCTGGTCGGCAAGGCGACCGGCAAGGACGCCGATGCCAACAAGGCCACCTTCGTATCCCTGCTGGGCGTTGACAAGGCACGTCAGCAGGCTGACATGCTCAGTGAACAGGCCGCGGCACACCTTGAAATATTCGGCGAAAAAGCCGACCTTCTAAAGCAATTGGCGCGATTCATCGTCGAACGGCGCACCTGATTCGACCGATACGACAGAAGCAACAGCAACAAGTGGTCCGGACCGTGTGTCCGGATATCAATTTGAGGGTCTGAAACTTGGAACAAGAAAGCCTCACCCCGATCCTGGACCGTGTCAGCGATCCCAAGGACATGCGGGATTTTTCAGTCGATGAGCTGAAGCAGCTGGTCCGTGAACTGCGCGACGATACGGTGCGTAGCGTGTCGATCACCGGTGGCCATCTGGGCGCGTCCCTGGGCGTGGTCGAGCTGACCGCCGCCATCCATCATGTCTTCGATACGCCGAATGATCGTCTGATCTGGGACGTCGGCCATCAGTGCTATCCGCACAAGATTTTGACCGGGCGTCGTGAACGCATGCATACCCTGCGTCAGGGCGGGGGCCTGTCGGGCTTCACCAAGCGCACGGAAAGCGAATACGACCCGTTCGGCGCGGCCCATAGCTCGACCTCGATCTCGGCCGGCCTGGGCATGGCCGTGGCAAGCAAGCTGGCCGGTGTGCCCAAGAACGTCATCGCCGTGATCGGCGACGGCGCGATGACCGCCGGTATGGCCTACGAAGCCATGAACAACGCCGGGTCCATGGACGCCAAACTGATCGTGATCCTGAACGACAACGACATGTCGATCGCCCCGCCCGTGGGCGCCTTGTCGGCATACCTTTCGCAGCTGATTTCGTCGAAGCAGTTCCGCTCCGCCCGTCATTTCGCCAAGGAACTTGCCAAGAAGTTCCCGCGCTCCATCGAGCAGGCGGCGGCCAAGGTCGATGAATACGCCCGCGGCATGGTGACCGGTGGCACCCTGTTCGAGGAACTGGGTTTCTATTACGTCGGTCCCATCGACGGCCACAACCTGGACCATCTGCTGCCCGTGCTGAAGAACCTGCGCGATGATGCGGTGCCGGGTCCGGTCCTGCTGCATGTCGTCACGGAAAAGGGGCATGGCTACAAGCCGGCCGAGGAATCCGCCGACAAGTACCACGGTGTGTCCAAATTCGATGTCGTCACCGGCAAGCAGCACAAGGCCATCGCCAATGCGCCGAGCTATACCTCGGTGTTCGCCAAGGCTCTGATCGCGGAAGCCAAGGACGACGACAAGATCGTCGCCATCACCGCCGCCATGCCCGGCGGCACGGGGGTCGATAAGTTTTCCGAAAACTTCCCGGACCGTTCCTTCGACGTCGGCATCGCGGAACAGCACGGCGTGACCTTTGCCGCCGGCATGGCGACCGAAGGCTACAAGCCGTTCTGCGCGATTTATTCCACCTTCCTGCAGCGCGCTTACGATCAGGTCGTCCACGACGTGGCGATCCAGTCGTTGCCGGTGCGCTTCGCCATCGACCGGGCCGGTTACGTCGGGGCCGACGGCTCGACCCATTGCGGCGCTTTCGACCTGCCGTACCTCTGCACCCTGCCGGGGTTCGTCGTGATGGCGCCCTCGGACGAGGCCGAACTGATGCACATGACGGCAACCGCCGCCGCCATCGACGACCGCCCGTCGGCGATCCGCTATCCGCGCGGCGAAGGTGTCGGCGTCGAACTGCCGGCCAAGGGCACGGCGCTTGAGATCGGCAAGGGCCGTATCGTGCGCGAAGGCTCGGCCATCGCCATTCTGTCCCTGGGCGCTCCCTTGCATGAATGCCTGAAGGCGGCCGAAGACCTTGGCACGCGGGGGCTGTCCGTGACCGTCGCCGACGCACGGTTCGCCAAACCGATTGACGAGGACTTGGTGCGCAAGCTGGCCAATGACCACGAAGTTCTGGTTACGGTCGAGGAAGGCTCCATCGGCGGCTTCTCCGCCCAGGTGCTGCAATTCATGGCAAACGACGGGCTGTTGGAAAACGGCCTGAAGGTGCGCGCCGTGACCATGCCCGACGCGTTTATCGAACAGGACAAGCCCGAAGCCCAGGTCGCCCAGGCGGGCCTGGATGCCGCCGGCATCGTCGCCACGGTGATGTCGGCCCTCGGCCGCGCCGACGAATTGACCGAACCCGCCCGCGCTTAAAGGCTGTGCGGGTGGCGGCCGGCGTCGCCAAGCCGCGTTCGGCGGGGTAGTCTCGCGCCATGGCAAAAGCACCGAAAATCCGGCTTGACCAATTGCTGGTCGACCGTGGCCTGGCCGACAGCCGGACCAAGGCCCAGGCCCTGGTCATGGCGGGACTTGTCTACGGCACCGATCGCCGCTTCGACAAACCCGGCGCGCAAATCGCGGCCGACACGGACATCTCCGTCAAGGGCAAAGACCATCCCTGGGTGTCGCGCGGCGGGCAGAAGCTGGCCAAGGGCATCGACCATTTCCACATCGACCCCACGGGCCTGATCTGCCTCGATCTTGGCGCCTCCACCGGCGGCTTCACGGATGTGTTGCTGACCAATGGCGCCGCCAGGGTTTATGCCATCGACGTGGGGCAGGGGCAGTTGGATTGGAAACTGCGCACGGACGACCGGGTGGTGGTGCTGGAAAAAACCAACGCCCGGCACCTGACGGCGGACCAAGTGCCCGACCCGATTGATCTGATCGTCTGCGACGTCAGCTTCATCGGCCTGGAAAAGGTCCTGCCGCCGGCCATGGCATTGGCCAAGCCGGGGGCTCGTCTGGTCGCCCTCATCAAGCCGCAGTTCCAGGCCGGCCCTGGCCAGGTCGGCAAGGGCGGCGTGGTCCGCGACCCGGCCGTTCACCAAGCCGTCTGTGACGAGGTCGAGGCCTTCGTCGCGAACGACTGCGGCTGGACGGTGCTGGGCATCACGCCAAGCCCCATCAAGGGGCCGGAAGGGAACATCGAGTTTCTGATCGGGGCGGTGAAGCCCTAGGCGTGGATCAGCCGGTTTCGACCTCGTACCCCGCCATGACCCAGGCCTGGATGCCGCCGGACAGGTTGTAGGCGTCGTCGACCATGTCGTTCTGCAACAGATAGCCGCCGACCTGCATGGAGCGCATGCCCATGGCGCACATGAAGACCAGGCGCTTGCCCTCCAGCCCGGCCAGCATTTCCAGATCGAATCCCGACATCGGGTTGTGCAGGGCGCCGGGCACGCGGGCCTGGGCCAGTTCATCGGCCTCGCGCACATCGATGATGACAGCGCTGCCGTCGTCCAGCCATTGTTTGACCTGGCGCGCGTCGGTTTCGATCATCTGCTTCATATCGGTTTCCTGCTTTGTTGGTTGGGACGGGATCGTGCCCGGTCGCGTCCCAGGACCATATGGTGTAATTTTCCCGCCTGCAAAATGGAATACGGGATCGAGCATCTGACCATGGCCATCTTTACCGACAAACGTGACCTCACCCTGACGGCGGCCGGCGCGGAGGCAGCCCAGGCCTTCGACCATGTCATGGACGGCTATCTGTCCATGGCGCCCGATACGGGGGACCGGCTGAAAGGCGCTTTCGCCGCCGATGGGGATATGGCCATGGCGCATTGCCTGAAGGCCTATTTCATGATGCTCATGGCCATGGGCGGCTTGATGCCGAAGGCAGAGCAGGCCGCCGCCAAGGCGCAGGAACTGGCGGTCGATGCCAGTCCGCGTGAACAGATGCATGCCCGCGCGGCGGGCCTGTGGACGGCGCGCAACATGGATGGTGCCGCCCGGGTGTGGGAGGAAATCCTGCTGGACCACCCGCGCGATATCCTGGCCGCACGCCTAGCTCATTTCGCCAATTTCTATTCCGGCGACGCCCGACGGCTGCGCGATTCCGTGAACCGGATCATGCCGGCCTGGGGCGAGGGCGTGCCCGGGTTTTCCTATCTCAAGGGCATGCAGGCCTTCGGATTAGAGGAATCGGGCGATTACGCCCAGGCCCAGGCGGCGGCGGAAGCGGCCATCGAACTGGAGCCCATGGACCCCTGGGCGACCCATGCCTTTGCCCATGTCATGGAAATGCAGGACCGTCAGGACGACGGCCTGGCCTGGATCGAGCGCCTGCGCCCCCATTGGACCCAGGCCAATAATTTTCAGAACCACATCTGGTGGCACGAAGCCCTGATGATGATGGACCAGAAACGGATGGACGATGTCATGGCGCAGTACGACGCCCATGTCGCCGCACCGGAATCGGAAGAATATCTGGACATCTGCAATGCGGTCTCGCTGCTGCAGCGGTTGGAGATCATGGGCCTGGATGTGGGCGGGCGCTGGGCGCCGCTGGCGGCCAAGGTGCGGGACCGCACGGAAGAACACATCCTGACCTTCGTCGACCTGCACTATGCCTTGGCCCTGGCCGCCATGGGCGACGGCAAGGTCCACGAGATGCGGGAATTCATGGCGGCCTATGAAGGGGTAGAGGACGACAGCAATCTGCCGATCATGAAGGCGCTCGGCGTGCCCCTGGTCGATGCATTGATTGCCTACCGCGAAGGGCGATACGGCGACGCAACCGACGCCATGATCCCGGTGCGCTACGAGATATGGATGATGGGCGGCAGCCATGCGCAACGCGACCTGTTCAACCTGATCCTCATCGACGCCGCCCGAAAATCGGGTAATGCGGCGCTGACCCGCGCGTTGCTGGCGGAGCGCCGCGCCGTCATGCCGCATGACGATTGGACGGAAAAAGCGTTCAACGAATTTTCTGCGGTTAGCTAGGCGGAGGTTGAATTCATGATCTGGCTCATTCTCGGGCTCGTCATTTGGAGTGCCGCCCATCTGTTCAAGCGCGTGCTGCCGCGACAGCGCGAAGCCCTGGGCAATAAGGGGCGGGCGCTGGTCGCCCTGTTGGTGCTGATCAGTTTGGGCCTGATGATCATGGGCTACCGGGCGGCGGAAACGGACTTTCTCTACGCCCTGCCGATGTGGACCTGGCACGCCAACAACGCACTCATGCTGGCAGCCTTGTTCCTGATGGACATCGGCCGGGTGAAGGGCGTCGTCCGCACCAAGATCCGCCATCCCATGCTGTGGGGGGTGACGCTCTGGGCGGCAGCCCACCTGTTGGTCAACGGGGACACGGCGGCGGTCGTGCTGTTCGGCGGGCTGGGTCTATGGGCGTTGATCGAAATGGCGGTCATCAACTGGGCCGAGGGGCCGTGGACGCCACCGGAACGCGGCAGCTACGCCAAGGACGCCATGATGCTGGCGGCGGCGGCCGTCCTGTTCGCCGTGATCGTCGGCATTCACTACTGGCTGGGCTATTCGGTGATCGCGGCCCTGAACTGAACCGCTGCCTTGCGGTCAGTCCAGATAGATCGGCGGGGTCTGCATGGCGCCTTCGAAGGTTTCGGGGATTTCCGCTTTTTCGATATCGTCGGCTTTTTCGTCGCGGGGCGCGCAGACGGGTTCGTCAAACAACGTGCGGTACATGGCACAATCCCGGTCGGTGACGCCGGAAATGACATGGTCGGTCGGGCCCTTGCCCGTGGTGGCATAGGAAATCCCATCAAAGACCAACGAGACGACCGTCAACGGATTGATCACGGGCGCGCAGCCGGACAAGGCCGTAATGACGTGCGCAGCCGGAAGCAACCGGCTTAGGGGCCGGGCAGGGCGCTTTTGGCGCGAAATGACGGTTTTGTCGTGCGCGAGTTTCTGACTCATCATGGCCGGTCTGGTACCACATCAATGCTGCAACGCAGCATACACGATTGGTGCCAGCAGCCATGCGTGAGGCGCGTAGGGTCACTCGGCCAGGTCGCGCATCACCTTGATCAGGTCCGACTTGCCTTCGAAACCGATGCCGGGCAGGTCGGGCATGACGATGTGGCCGTCCTCGACTGTGACCGTGTCCGGGAACCCGCCGTAGGGCTGGAACAGGTCCGGATAGCTTTCATTCCCGCCGAGGCCCAGGCCCGCCGCGATGTTGAGCGACATCTGATGCCCGCCGTGGGGGATGCAGCGGGCGGGCGACCAGCCGGCCCTTTCCAACTCGTCCAGCGTGCGCAGGTATTCGACCAAGCCGTAGGCGAGGGCGCAGTCGAATTGTAGCCAGTCGCGGTCGGGCCGCATGCCGCCGTAACGCAACAGGTTGCGCGCATCCTGGTGGGAGAACAGGTTTTCCCCTGTCGCCATGGGGCCGGGATAGAACTCGGCGAGCGCCGCCTGCAAGGCGTAGTCCAGCGGGTCGCCCGCTTCCTCGTACCAGAACAGGGGATAGTCCCTGAGCATCTTGGCGTAGGCGACAGCGGTTTCCAGGTCGAACCGGCCGTTGGCATCGACAGCCAATTGCGCTTCCGAGCCGATTTCGCTCAGCACGGCCTCGATGCGGCGGCGGTCGTCATCGATGGGCGCGCCGCCGATCTTCATCTTCACCACGTTGTAACCGCGGTTGAGGTATCCGCGCATCTCGGCCCGCAGAGCCGTGTCGTCCTTGCCGGGATAGTAGTAACCCCCGGCGGCATAGACGAAGACCTTGGGGTCGGCATCGCGGCTCTTCATCTGCGCCAGCAGGCGGAACAGAGGCAGGCCCGCGATCTTGGCCGTGGCGTCCCAGACCGCCATGTCGATCGTGCCGACGGCGACGGAGCGCTCGCCATGGCCGCCCGGTTTTTCGTTCTGCATCATGGCGGCCCAGATCTTGTGCGGGTCCAGGTTGCCGCCGCCGTCGTCCAGCAGGCTTTCCGGATCGGCTTCCAGGATGCGGTCACGGAACCGTTCGCGGATCAGCCCGCCCTGACCATAGCGGCCGTTGGAATTAAAGCCGTAGCCGACGACCCGCCGCCCGTCGCGCTCCACATCCGTGACCACGGCGACCAGGCTCGCGGTCATCTTGGTGAAATCGATATAGGCGTTGCGGATGGGCGATGAGATCGGCTTGGTGACCTCGCAAATGTCGATGATGCGCATGGGGGGCGTTCTCTTCGGCTGTAGCTGTTCAGGGAATGTTGCTAAGAGTGATACATAAAGCCCCGGCCGCAGGGCCAATGCCAAGAATGAATTGAGTTATGCGCGAGCCACATTGCCATGGAAATTGACTGGTTGAAGGATTTCCTGGCGCTTGAGGAGTATGGGACTTTTTCCCGTGCCGCTGATGCCCGCAACGTCTCACAGCCGGCGTTCAGCCGCCGCATCCGCGCGCTTGAGGATTGGATCGGCGCCCCCCTGTTTCGGCGCGGTGCGCAGGGGGCGGGGTTGACCCTGGCGGGGGCGCATTGCAAACCCCTGGCCGGAGATCTGTTGCGGGCCATTGAGCAGGCCCGCCGTGATACCCACGCCGTTGGCGAACGCGATACAGCCTCCCTGTCCATCGCCGCGACCCATGCCCTGTCCTTCACCTTCTTTCCCGCCTGGATCCGTGCCCATGCGGATTTCCAGGACCTGGGCACGGTCAACCTGGTGTCCGACAGCATGGACGCCTGTGAGCGCATCATGCTGGCCGGTGAGGTGCATTTCCTGCTCTGCCATTGCCATGACGGCATGCCGAACCGCCTCAATTCCGAGCGGTTCGAGAGCATCGTCGTCGGCGGCGACACCCTGGTTCCGCTGCGCGCGCCGGACGGGGCGGAAGGACGCTTGCTCGGGTACGGCCCGGCCTCGGCGCTTGGGCGCATCCTGGAGGGGGTAGCGCCGGTGAAGGCCGCGACGGCAGCCTTGGAAACGGCCTTTACCTCTCATCTGGCTGCAACCCTCCTGACCATGGCGCGCGAGGGCCATGGCGTCGCCTGGCTGCCCCATACTTTGGCGGCGGACGATCTGCACGACGGTCGGTTGGTTCGCGCCGGGGGTGAAAACTTGGACGTGGCGATGGAAATTCGACTGTTCCGTGCGCCCGATTGCCGCAACAAGACCGCCGATGATCTATGGGCGCGGCTGCGGGACGCTGGGAGCGGGGGGTAAGCTTATCCGCACTGCGCCCGATGGCGCAGCAGATGGTCCGCCAGGACGCAGGCCATCATGGCCTCGCCGATGGGCACGGCGCGGATGCCGACGCAGGGATCGTGGCGGCCCTTGGTGACGATTTCCGTGTCTTCGCCGGACTTGGTGACGGTCTTGCGCGGCGTCAGGATCGACGACGTCGGCTTGACGGCGAAGCGGCAAACCACATCCTGACCCGATGAAATGCCGCCCAGAATGCCGCCCGCGTTGTTGGACAGGAATTCGACGTCGTTGCCATGGGCGCGAATCTCATCGGCGTTCTGCTCGCCGGTGATGCGTGCGGCTTCGAACCCGTTGCCGATTTCCACGCCCTTGACGGCGTTGATGCTCATCATCGCCGACGCCAGGTCCTGGTCCAGCTTGCCGTAGATCGGCGCCCCCAACCCGGCGGGCACGCCCGAGGCCACGACCTCGATCACGCCGCCGACGGATGACCCCGCTTTGCGGATGCCTTCCAGATAGGTCGCGAATTCCTCCGCCGCCTTGGCATCGGGGCAGAAGAAGGGGTTGTTGTTCACTTCGTCCCAGTCCAGGCGCGCGCGGTCGATCTCTTTCTCGCCCATGATGACGAGGCCGGCCTTGATGGTGATGCCGGGGCCCAAAATCTTTCGCGCAACGGCACCGGCGGCGACCCGCATGGCGGTCTCCCGCGCGGACGACCGCCCGCCGCCCCGGTAATCGCGGATGCCGTACTTTTTCCAATAGGTGTAATCGGCATGGCCCGGGCGGAATTTCTCGGAAATCTCCGAATAATCCTTGGACCGCTGATCCATGTTTTCGATCAACAGGCCGATGGGGGTGCCCGTGGTCACGCCGTCGAACACGCCGGACAGGATTTTCACCTGGTCCGGTTCCTGGCGCTGGGTGGTGTATTTGGATTGTCCCGGGCGGCGTTTGTCGAGATGAACCTGGATGTCGGCCTCGGTCAGGCTCAGCCCCGGGGGGCAGCCGTCGACCACGCAGCCGAGGGCCGGCCCATGGCTTTCGCCGAAGGTCGTGAAACGGAACAGATGGCCGAAAGAATTGTGGGACATGGGGCCCCTTTTAGCACAAGCGCCTGATCAGACGACCGAAATATCCGGCGCGTCGACGGCCTTCATGCCGACGATGTTATAGCCGCAATCGACGTGATGGGTTTCGCCCGTGACCCCCGACGCCATGTCGGAAATCAGGTAAAGCCCGGCACCGCCGACGTCTTCCAGGGTCACGTTGCGGCGCAGCGGCGAATTGTATTCGTTCCACTTCAGGATATAGCGGAAATCGCCGATGCCGCTGGCGGCCAGGGTCTTCATGGGCCCGGCGGACAGCGAATTCACCCGGATGCCTTCCTTGCCCAGGTCTTCGGCGAGGTAGCGCACGCTGGCTTCCAGCGCCGCCTTGGCCACGCCCATGACGTTGTAGTGCGGCATCACGCGCTCGGCCCCGAAATAGGTGAGGGTGATCATCGAGCCGCCTTCGGTCATCAGCTTGCGCGCGCGTTGTGCGACGGCCGTGAACGAATAGCAGGAGATGTTCATGGTTTTCAGGAAGTTATCCAGGGTGGTGTCGATATACCCGCCCTTGAGCTCTTCCTTGTCCGAATAGGCAATGGCGTGGATGACGAAATCCAACTTTCCCCATTTGTCGGCGATGGCGTCGAACACGGCATCGACGGAGGCCATGTCGGTCACGTCGCAGGGCAGGACAAGGTCAGAGCCGACGCTTGCGGCGAGCGGCGCCACGCGCTTCTGGAGGGCTTCGCCCTGGTAAGTGAAGGCCAATTCGGCGCCCTGGTCGTGGGCGGCCTTGGCAATGCCCCAGGCGATGGAACGGTCGTTGGCCACGCCCATGACCAGGCCCTTCTTACCGGACATCAACGGCGATGCAGAAGCCATCTGTCTCCTCGAGTTTTTTGTTAGGAACCGGTTCGTCACCAGCGGGTTAGCTTAGTGCGTTCGGGCGAATACTTGCAGTTTGCCCGAACTCCCATGCCATATAGTATGGGGCGGGGGACGTCAACGGGAGGTTCCCTTAGGAGGCGTCAAAGCCATGGATAACCGCGGTTTCGTGCGGCTTGCAAAGGCCCAATGGCGCATCTGGCGCAGCGTACTTGTCATCGCCTTTCGGCGGTTTCAGGCCGACCAATGCCTGCGCATGGCGGCATCGCTCAGCTATACCTCGCTGCTGGCGGCCGTTCCGCTGACCGCCATCGCCTTCGCCATGCTGGCGGCCTTCCCGGTGTTTGAGGGCGTGCGTGAAAGCTTCCAGGACGTGCTGTTCGCCAATTTTCTACCCGATGCGGCGGAATCCATGCGCGAACATTTCGACAAGTTCGTGCGCAACACGGCGACCTTGTCGGCGGTCGGGATCGTCGCCCTGGCGCTGACCGCCATCCTGCTGCTGGGCACCATCGAATCGGCGCTTAACACCATCTTCCGGGTCACCCGGCCGCGGCGGCTGGGCCCACGTCTTCTTGTGTTCTGGGCGATCATCACCCTGGGGCCGCTTTTGCTGGGCGCCAGTTTCTCGCTGTCGGCCTATTTCTTCGCGGCGACGCAATGGATCGGGGTCGATCCCGCAGTGGGCACTCTGGGCGAGGCGGCAAAGCTTCTGCCCACGGCCATCATGATGGTGCTGCTGACCCTGTTCTACGTGACCATTCCAAACCGTCCCGTGGCCTTTATGGGGGCTGTCATGGGGGCGATCGTCGCTGGGCTTCTGATCGCCCTGCTGCGCAAGGGGTTTGGTTTCTACGTCACCAATTTCCCGACGTATCAGAACATCTACGGGGCGCTTTCGGCGGTGCCCATCTTCCTGATCTGGATGTATCTGTCCTGGGCCGTGGTGCTGCTGGGCGCGACATTGACCGCAACCATTTCCGAATGGCGGGAGGCCGGGGGACGGCCGGTTCATCACGGCAAGTCCCCGGCGTCACGCCTGACCACGGCCATGGCGGTGCTGGCCTGTCTGTTCGCGAAAAACCGTGACGGTGGCGGGGCCAGCCGCCGGGAACTGATCCGCGCCGCCAGGGTGTCCCTGGCGGTGTTGGAACCGCTGCTGGAAGACCTGCGCGGGCGGGGTTATGTGGAGCGCACGTCCCGCAATGCCTGGGTTCTGTCCCGCGACCTCCATGTTGCGACGCTCCATGAACTGTATCGGGACCTGGGATTGGGCATAAATGACGATGACGAAAGCCTGGGCGTGGGCGGCTGGCAGGGCGTCTTGGCCCAGCAGCTTGACGGTCTGCGCCGCCGCAACACCGAAGCCATGGGGCTGCCTTTGGCAGAAATCCTGGCGGTGGAAGATGATGGTGACGACAAGGGGGCCGCGTCCCTGAAAAGCGTTTCCTAGGGTTAGGACGCGCGGGCGCCGGTTTTCTTTGCCCATTTTTCAACGAAGGCACGCAGTTCCGGATCGGGCTTTTTGGGCAGCATGACCTTCAGCGTCACGAATTGGTCGCCGGGTTTGCCGCCGTCATCATCCTTCAGCCCCTTGCCCTTGAGGCGCAGAACCGTGCCCGTGTTGGCGTTTTCCGGCACGGTGACGCTGACCTCGCCGTCCAGGGTCGGGGCCTTGATCTTGCCGCCCAGGACCGCGTCCGCCAGGTCAACGGGCACCTCGACATGGACGTCGCGGCCGTCGATGCGAAACCGCCCATCTGCATCGACCTTGACGATGACCAGCGCATCACCGGGCTTGCCGCCGCCCAGGCCGGGCATGCCCTGTTCCTTCAGGCGCAGAACCTGCCCGTCGCGGGTGTCCTTGGGAATGGCGACCTTCAGGCGTTTGCCGTTGGTCATGCTGATGAATTTGGTGCCGCCCTGCATGGCTTCGGCGGCGCTCAAGGTCAGGGAATAATTGACGTTGGCGCCATCGACCGTGACGGTCTTTTCCTGGCGTTTCTTCTGGCGGAAGGTTTCGAACGGATCCTTCTTCCACCGCCGGGTTTTGGCCCGACCCTTGGCGTCGTAACCCGCCGTCCCTTGGCCGGATAGGGGCTGACCGGTCGCGTCAATTTCGCCGTCGTCATAGCGTTTGCGACGGTCGGCGTTGGACAGCACCTCGTAGGCGGCGGTCAGTTCCTTGAAATCGTCCTCGGCCCAGGGGTTGCCGGGATCCAAATCCGGATGGCGCTCACGCGCCGCTTTGCGGTAGGCGGATTTGATTTGGTCCGGCGTGGCATTCTTGGCCACACCGAGAATTTTATAGGCATCCTTCATGCCGCCCCCAGCCCCCGCTGCGTGCCTTCACAGACGCGGAGATCAGTTGACGACGCGCCAGGTTCCGTCGGGCTGCCGACAGGCCGTGCCGGTCGCCTTTTCGGTCTTGCCGTCGACGACGATGGAGGTTTCGTATTCGCGGCAGTTGTGGCCCTCGGCCGTCTGGTAGGTCTTGGTCGGGGTGAAAGTGCCGGCGGCCTTGGAATCTGGGTTGTTCCAGGACGCGGTCTGGTTGGTCTTGTTGTATTCCAGGGCGTCCTGGGCGGTGCGCTGGGCATAGGCTTTATCGGCCTTGTCGAGGGACTTGCCCGTTTCGCCGCCAAGCCAGGCACCGGCAAGAGCACCCACGGCGACTGCCGCCAACTGGCCCTTGCCGCCGCCGAACTGCGAGCCGGCTAAGGCACCCAGGCCGGCGCCCAGAAGGGTGCCGACGGTTTGCTTGTCGCCCTGCTTGTCCGTTCCGCAAGCGGTCAGCGCCAAGGCCAGAACCGCAACCCCGGTGAATTTCACGATGTTCATTCCGATGACCTCTTCGAATGTGCGTCCGTCTGGTTTCCTGCGTCCGCGCTGTTACCGGCGGCGGGATCTGCATTTTATACGCAATCGCCGTTAAAATCCCATATCCGCCGTCATGGACATTATCATGTCAAAGGATTATGGCAGACCTTTGACCATATTCGCCGATCGGAAACGAGACCCATGGACCAGAAATCCCAGGATGACGCGCTGCCGCGCAAACCGGCTACGGACGACCCCATCGAAAAGTTCCGGGGCTGGCTGGGCGAAGCCGAGGGCAAGGAAATCAGCAACCCGAACGCCATGGCGCTTGCCACGGCGACGGCGTCGGGACGGCCCAGCGTGCGCATGGTTCTGTTGAAGGACGTCGATGACCAGGGCTTCGTGTTCTACACCAACCTGGAAAGCCGCAAAGGCGGGGAATTGGCGGAGAACCCCTTTGCTTCCCTGTGCTTTTACTGGAAGACCCTGGAACGTCAGGTCCGTGTCGAAGGGGCGATCCGGCCGGTCAGCCCGGCCGAGGCTGATGCCTATTACGAAAGCCGTCACCGGTCTTCGCGCATCGGCGCCTGGGCATCGCGTCAGTCGCGGCCCATGAAGACCCGCTTCGACCTGGAAAAGCGGGTTGCCGAGTTCACGGCCAAGTTCCATGTCGGCGCCATTCCCAGGCCGGATTTCTGGTCGGGATTCCGCGTCGTTCCCGAACGCATCGAATTCTGGACCGAAGGTGCCTTCCGCCTGCATGAACGCATTGTCTATCACCGCCTCGGCACGGGCTGGGAGACGGAGCGCCTGTTCCCGTGAGCGACGCGACCGAGCCCCCGATCAGTGAACAGGCAACCGCCACCCAGGCGGCGACCGTGGCGGCGAGTGGCGGCCTCGACAGCCGGGCGGCGAGGCTCATGCGGGCCGCAACCTATGCTTCCGTTGGGGCCGCCCTGGTCCTGATCAGTGTCAAATTCGCTGCCTGGACGCTGACCGAGTCGGTCAGTCTGTTGTCGACTCTGATCGATTCCATGCTCGATGCCTTGGCCTCGATCGTCAACCTGATCGCGGTTCACCATGCATTACAGCCGGCCGACCGCGAACACCGTTTCGGCCACGGCAAGGCCGAGCCGCTTGCGGGCTTGGCCCAGGCCGCTTTCATCTGCGGGTCGGGGGCGTTCCTTTTGCTTCAGGCGGGTGAGCGTCTGATCCACCCCAAGGCCATCACCAATACGGATGTCGGCTATGCGGTGATGGTGTTCTCCATCGTCGTCACGGTCGCCTTGGTGCTGTTCCAGCGTTATGTGGTGCGGCGCTCGGGATCGGTGGCGATCAGCGCCGACAGCCTGCATTACCAGACCGACGTGATGATCAACATCAGCGTCATTGCCTCGCTCTATATCGCATCGGAATTCGGCATCACCATTGCCGACCCCCTGTTCGCCGTGGCCATCGCCGGCTACATCGTCATCGGCGCATTGAAGATCGGCAAGCAGGCGCTCGATATCTTGATGGACAAGGAATTGGCCGATGAGGAACGGGCCCGCATCCGCGAGATCGTGACCCGCCACGCCGATGTGCATGGCATGCACGACCTGCGCACACGGTCGTCGGGCGCCCAGGTATTCATTCAGATGCACGTGGAAATGGCGCCGGACATGACCTTGCTGGAGGCCCATGACGTGACGGACGCGGTGACGGCGGATCTGCTGGCGGTCTATCCCAACGCAGAGATCATCATCCACGAGGATCCGGAAGGCCTGGAGGAGGACCGGGCGGTCTTCCGATGAGTGGGACCGACAACCAAGATCAGCGCGCGGTCATCGATTTTCTTGCCGATCCCAGAGCCTTCGGCCTGCCGCCTGGGGCGGTGGTCGCGCGCCAGGAAACCCATGTGTCCCACATATTCCTGGCTGGCGACCGGGCCTACAAGCTGAAGAAACAGGTCCGCTTTCCCTATCTTGATTTCTCAACCCTGGAAGCGCGCCGCCGCGCTTGCGAAGTCGAGGTGACCATTAACCGGCGTACGGCGCCTGCGATTTACCTGGGCACGGTGGCGGTTACGGATGAAGGGGGCGGGCGTCTGGCGCTCGGTGGTGCGGGCGACCCGGTCGACTGGCTGGTCGAGATGCGGCGGTTTCCCGACGGTGCCCTGTTCACTCATCTGGCCGACGCGGGGGCGCTCAACCGCCGCCTGATGGAAAGCTTGGCCGACAGTGTTCAGGCCTTTCACGGCACGGCCGAGATCGACCATGAACGCGGTGGGGCGGCGGGGATTCGCGCCATCATCGACAACAATGACGCCAGTTTCCGCAGTGCCCGGGGCGGCTTGTTCAATGCAGGCGACATCAATGCCCTGACCGAGGAGTCCCGGCAACTACAGGATCGTCTGGCGGCCCTGCTGGACGCGCGTCGGGACGGTGAGCGGGTGCGTCATTGCCATGGCGACCTGCACCTGGCGAACATCTGTCTGTTCAACGGTCAGCCGACCCTGTTCGACGCCATTGAATTCAACGACGCCTTCGCGCGCATTGACGTTCTCTACGACCTTGCCTTCCTGCTTATGGACTTGGACCTACGGGGGCACCGGCGTTTGGCGTCCTTCGTGCTCAACCGTTACCTCGACCGCGTCCCCCTGGATAGCGGCGATCTCGACGGTCTGGCCCTGATGCCGTTGTTCCTGTCCATGCGTGCCGCTGTGCGTGCCCATGTCGGGGCGTCCCAGGCGGCGGCTTTGGCGGATGCGGCCGAAAGCCGCCGCCGCGCCGGGCGCGCGCGGGAATACTTTTTCCGTGCCCAGGAATACCTGGCCCCACCGCCGCCGGTGCTGATCGCCGTCGGCGGCCTGTCCGGCAGCGGTAAAAGCCGCCTGGCGCGGGAACTGGCGCCCCATCTGGGGGCCGTGCCTGGGGCCCGCGTGGTGCGCACGGACGTGCAGCGCAAGCGCCTTGCGGGCATCGACCTGTTCGATCGTCTGCCGCCGGAAAGCTATACGCCCGAGTCTTCGCGCCGTACCTATGACGCCTGTTTCGATGAGGCCGCCCGGGCGCTTGCCGCCGGCCAGTCCGTGGTGTTCGATGCGGTGTCGCTGAAGCCCCAGGAAAGGGACGGGATCGAGGCCCTGGCCGGGCGGTACAAGGTGCCGTTCCTCGGCCTGTGGGCCGACGCGCCGCTTGCCGTGCGTCTGGAACGGATCGAGGCCCGCGAGCATAACGTCTCCGACGCGGGGGCCGAGGTTGCCCGCCGTCAGGAAGAACTCGATCTGGGCGAGGTGACCTGGACTGTCATCGACAGTTCAGGGACACGCAAGAACACGGTCGCGGGGGCCCTGGCGATGATCCGCGACCGCGGGCTGGCGTGATGGCCTGCCGCGGCTGAAGGGTCGTGGCCACGCATCCGCCATGTTAGATTGCCGGGCCAAAGACAGAAAATCCGGACCTCCCCATGTCCCAGTTTCACCGCCGTATCCTGACCGCCGCGCTGGGCGGGCTTGAAGAAGAACAGGCCGTCTATTTCGCCGATATCGCGGAAAAGCTGGGCGAGGATCCGCGCACGGAACGCATGCCTAATCTGGTCTATCTGGTGCTGGCCGACACGGTGCAATTCATGCCGACCTATTTGGCCAAGAAGGAATTCATCAATCGGCTGCTGCGCTTCGTCGAGCGCAATCACCGACGGCTCGCGCGCATCATCTATGACCCGGCCTTCCTTAGCGATAAGACCCTGCTGACCCCCGTCACGGGCGCTTTCGTGGCCGAAGTCGTGGAGGCAACCCTCATCCATTACGAGGAGGGCGAGATCGATGCGGGCGAACAGATCGTCCACCGCATGGCCTTCGACGAAAGCGGCGGCACGCTCAATTTTCCCTATGTCGATGATGAGGACGAAGACGAAGAGGACTAGAACAATTCGCCCTGCACCCGCTCGGGCATCTGTTCCTCGTACATCAGGTCGCCCGCAAAGGGGTGCAGTACGGAGCGGGCATCGGCGAAAGACGGCGCTTTCAGCCATGTATCCGTCCCCGCGTCATCCAGGATCACCGGCATGCGGTTGTGGATATGTGCGATGGCAGGGGCGGGGGCGCAGGTGACGATGGTAAAGGCCGCGCCATCGGTCAGGCCGGCGAAGGCGGCGGGGCCGGCGGTGGTCACGGCGATGCGATTCTTACGTTTGCTGCCGTCGTTGGCCTTGCGCCATTCCAGATAGGCGGTCATCGGCACTAGACAACGCCGTTCCAAAAGCGGGCGGAAGGTCGGCTTTTCCGCGAGCGTTTCCGTCCGGGCGTTGATCAGCGGCTTTTTGTCCCAGGTGACGGTAAGGCCCCAGCACATCAGGCGCGGCCCGGTTCCGTCGATGATCAGGGCCTGGTCCGTCGGCCGCATGTCGTCCGTGTTGGGCACGGGCGGCGGGGCGTCCAGATGGAACTGATCCATGATCACCTGGGGGCTTGCCGACATTTGGTAACGGGCGCACATGGCGGCAGTATAGGACAGGGCAAACGGGCCCTGGAATAGCCAGCATGTTTGCCGTAACGTCCAGCCCATGACAGGGAGCGGAGACACACAGCCCACGGCGGCAGCCGATCAGCGCGTGCGCACGGTGGTTATCACCGGGGCCAGCCGTGGTATCGGCCATGCGACGGCGCGGTTCTTTCTGGCGCGCGGTTGGCACATCATCACCTGTTCGCGGGAAGACACGCCCGAAGAGTGCAAGCGCGATCCGCAATGGACCTGCCACATCCCGACGGACCTGTCCGACGTGGCCAGCGTCGAAAACTTTATCGAAAAGGCCAACGCGGCCCTGCCTGAAGGGCGGCTGGAAGCGCTGGTCAACAACGCCGGGATGTCGCCTAAGACACCGTTCAAGGAACGGCTCGGCTGCCTGAACGGGGACTTGAATGCCTGGCAGGAAGTCTTCGACCTTAATTTCCTGGCCCCGCTGCGCCTGTCGCGGGGGTTTGCGTCGGCCCTGCACAAGGGCGACGGCGCCATTGTCAACGTGACTTCCATCGCCGGCCATATGATCCACCCCTTCGCGGGCTCGGCCTATTCCATCTCCAAGGCGGCCCTGTCGGCGTTGACGCGGGAAATGGCCAACGAGTTCGCGGCCCTCGGCGTGCGGGTCAACGCAGTGGCGCCGGGCGAGATTGAGACGGAAATGATTCAGCCCGAATACGAGGCCCTGATCCCGCGCATACCGCTCGACAAGATGGGCTCGCCCACGGACGTGGCCGGGGCCATTCATTACCTGTGTTCTGACGATGCGCGCTATGTCACCGGTACCGAGATCTGGGTCACCGGCGGCCAGCATATGGTTTAATCAGCCGGCACGGGCCGTTCACGAAATCGTCGCTTGCACCGAACTGGGGAGGGGGATCACACTCCCTGGTCATCATTCCTTGCAGCGGGGGTCGTCATGCGGGCATTCGGTCGATTGGTTCTGGTGTGTGTCCTGGTTCTTGGGTTTCAGGGGGCGGCCCTGGCAGGCAAGACCAAGGTGTCCCTTGGCACGGCGACCAAGGGTGGCGGGTTCGAGGTGTTCGGTGGCGGTGCCGCCCAAGTCGTTAACGAAACCGACCCGACCTTGGATGTGATGCCCGTCGGCACCAAGGGCAGCCGTGAGAACATTCCCCTGTTGGAAGCGGGAAAACTCGATACCGCCCTGGTCGCCAGCCTGCCGGCCTATGAGGCCTTCAACGGCGTCGGCCGGTCACCCACAAACCTGAAAATCATCACCGCCATCTATTCCACCTTCGGCATGTTCGCCGTGCGCGGCGACAGCCCGGCCGCGTCGTTTCGTGATCTGGTCGGCAAGCCGGTCGCCTGGGGCACCAAGTCGTCGGGGCTGACGCTGCTCGGCAAGTATGTGTCGGAGGCCCTGAGACTGGACCGTGACAAGGATTTTCAGGCACATTTCCTGGCCAAGGCCGGGGATGGGGCGCCCATGCTGCTGGATGGCCGGATCGACGGTTTCTGGGGTGGCGGGGTCGGCTGGCCCGGCTTCGTCAAGGCCATGAAGGGGGGCGGGCGGCTCGTCGGGCTGAGCAATCCCGATGTTGCCTTGGTCAACGCCAAGTATCCGTTCCTCAAGCCCTTCACCCTGCCTGCCGGCTCCTACGAAGGACAGAAGGAGGCCGTGACCTCTGTGGCGTCCTACAGTTTCCTGCTGGCCCGCGCCGACCTGCCCGATGATGTCGCTTACCGCTTGGCCAAGGCCTTGCACCAGGGGCATGGCGTGTTGGCGGGGCGGCTCAAGCAGGCGCGGGAGACGACGCCGGAAAATACGATCCTAGCGGCGCCGACGCCGGGGCATATCCATCCGGGTGTCCGAAAATACCTGGATGAGATCGGCCTGCGATGACCGACGCGTGTTTACGCTTTTGAGACAACTGGTTAGCAGGTTTTCCTGCGGGTTTCTTTAACCCCGTCTTAACCACGATTCCACTATTCTGCAGGCTGACCCAAAGGCGTTTCATCCCCACTGGGCGGGGGTGTATCATGCCTTTTGCGCGTTTTGCCCGTGAAGGAGGGCGCAAACCATGGCGAAGCAGGTATCGCAGCAAGGCAATCCGAAACAGGCTGCGGCCCCGAAACCCGGGGAGGTTTCCGCCGCCGGCAAGGCGGCTCAGGCCCGCGCGGCTTTGCCCGAGGTCGATGACCTGTTGGCGCCGGACGACGTGCCTGTGCCGCTTTATCTGCGATGGAAATTGCATCTGCTGCTGGGCGGCACGTTGACCGTGCTGTGGCTCGCCCTGGTTGTTGATTTCATTGATCAGTCCCTGGGGCTCGGCAATCTGACCGAATTACTGCCTCACGAGGTCGGTGGCTTGGCCGCTGGCGCTTTCACGCCGGTCGCCTTCCTGTGGATGCTGATCGCCTTTTTCGAACGTGGCCGCCAACTGCGTCAGGAAACGGCCATCCTGCGCAGCCATTTGAAGCAACTGATTTATCCGTCGGACCGGGCGGACAGCCGGATGCAGGAAATCACGGCGTCCCTGCGCAATCAGACCAAGGAATTGCTGTCTGCCTCGGAAGAGGCCGCGCGCCGCGGTCAGGCTCTGGGCGACCTGATCCGCGACCGGACCCGCGACCTCGCCCAAGTGTCAGAGGACGCGGACCTGCGCGCCCATGCCGTGGCCGATGCCTTGAAGCGGCAGACGGCGGACCTGAGCTCGGCCTCGGAACGGGCTGCCGAGCGGGCCCGCGATGCCGGCGAAACCTTGTTCGAACAGGCCCATGGTCTGACCGTCACGACAGACCGTGCCTCGGCCCGCGCCGAGGACATGATCCAGACCCTGAAGCGCAGGGCCGAAGAACTGGGCGGCGCCGCCCAGGAAGCGTCGGACCGCACCCTGAAGGCGGCCGAGGCATTCGATCGTCGCACGGAGCGTCTGGACACGGTCTCGCGCGAGGCCCTGGCCCGTGGCGTTCAGGCCGACAGCCTGCTGGAGCGCCGCATCGGCGAGATCGTGGATGTCACCGGCAAGGCCAACGCAGCGGTCACCGACGCGGCAGGAACGCTCGACCATAGCGCCCAGGATCTGTCGCAGCGCGCGGAGCGGGCCAAGGATGCAGCGGCGGAGCTGGAATTGGGGCTGGGCCGTCAGGCCGATGTGCTCGATGCCTTGGGCGGGCGTGTTTCGGACCGTATTTCAGTGATTTCATCGGCGCTGCGCGACAATGCGGATGCGCTGGCAACCGTCACCGAACAGGCCGTGGTCCAGGCGACCGACGCCGGTATGCGACTGAGCCGCCAGGCCACCGCCATTACCGAAACCGTCGACCGCGCGGTCAGCCGCCTGACCCAATCGGGTGACGGACTGTCGGCGCAGGTCGACAATCTGCACGGTCAGGCCCAGCGCGTCGCCGAACAGGCCGATACCGCCGCGGGCAACCTGCAACGGGCGACCAGCGAACTTGGGGAAAATGCCGAACGCACGATCACGCGCGCGGAACAGGCTGGCGGCGAACTGCGCGGCCGGTCCGAAGACCTGCGCGGCGTCGCCGATCAGGCGGTCGAGCGGCTGACGGAATTCGGCCGCGAAATGGCACAACGCCGCAACGAGCTGGCCCAGGCAGCTGATGCCGCCGCCAACCGCCTGGCCGCCGTTGGCGCCGACCTGATGCGCCGCCAGGGCGATCTTTCTGCCGCCGCCGACACGGCGGACGGCCGGGTCACGGGCCTGATCGAGGGCCTGCGCGAAACCGAAACCAGCCTTGCCCGGACCGTCGACAAGGGGTCCGCCGACGTCGCGTCCGTCACGCGGGCCATGCTGCACAGCGCGGACAGGGTTCAGGCCTCGACCCAGCGCGCCGAAACCACCGCCCAGGCCTTGCAGGAAACCCTGTTGGGTCTGACGGACGCCAGCACCCAGGCCGTCGAACGGTTGGGCCAATTGGGCGGCCAGATGAACAGCCAGTCGACATTGATCGGCGATGCGTCGGGCCAAGCCATCACGAACCTGGAAAAGGTGTCGGCCCTGCTGCGCTTCCATTCCGATCGCCTGCGCGAAATTTCCCAGCGCGCGGTCGAACAGGTCGGTAACGCCGGGGGGGCCGTCGAAGGGGCTGGCGACCAGGTCAATGCGGCGGTCAACGAGACGGCGAGCCAGCTGCACGAATTGGATGCGACCATGCGCGGGCGTCTGGAACAGATCGTCGCCGCGTCGACCCAGACCACTGCCGCGATCGGTGCGACCCTGGACGCGGTCAAGCGGGGCACCACGGGCTTGCAGGTATCCGGGGCCGAGGCCGTGGGCGAAATGACCAAGGCCGGTGCCGCGCTGAACGGCCAGTCGCGGGCGATCCGTGAAGTGGCGGATCATGCGGCGAACCTGTTGTCCATGGTCACGGAAATCCTGTTCCGTCAGGGCGAGGCCGTGTCGGAAACGTCGGACGCCGCAAACCGCAAGATGAATGCCCTGCGTGACGCGATGGAGCTGCGCACGGTGGAACTGGAGCGGGTCAGCACCCTGACGGATGAGCGCATCGCCAGCGCCCGGCGCTTCTTGAAGGATGCGGCGGGTGAATTGGACGAGGCGACGGCGCGGGCATCTGGCCGGGTGGCGGAAGCATCCGACTCCCTTACGGCTGGCAGCGTCAAGGTCGAGGAAGTGGTCGACCATGCGGTGTCGCGCTTGGGCACCATCGGCGATGTCGTTAAGGAAGTGGTACAGGAAGCGGTCACCGATTCAGACCGTACGACGGCGCGTCTGGCCGGCATCCGCAATGGGTTGACGCAATACAGGGGCGAGTTGGAACAGGCGGTGACGGACGCCCGCGAACGCCTGACCAGTCTGTCGACTGTCATGCGCACCTCGGCCGCCGATGTGACCAAGGCGTCGGAAACTGCCGGCACGGATCTGCATGGGTTCTCGGAACGCCTGCAGGAACAGGCGGTCAACGTCACGCGCATGGCCAACGACGCGGCGGCGCGCTTGATGCGTGTGGGCGAAGGGCTGCAAAGCCGCGCCAACGAGGTTGCCCAAACCGTCGACAAGTCATCCAACATGGTGACCCTGATTTCTGATTCCCTGCATTCGTCGTCGCAGCAACTGACCGGCGTTGTCGAGCGGGCCTCGGGCCAGGTCGAAGCCATCGGCACCATGCTGCGTCAGCGCACCGTGGAATTGGAAGGCATGTCGGACAGCACCCTGGCGGGGCTGAAGGACCTGGGCCGGGAGTTCCGTGCGCGCCTGGACGAATTGGAAAACGTGTCGCGTGACCTGACATCGCGGGTCGATGAGGCATCCCATTCCCTCGATACCCGGGCCGAACAGCTTGACCGCGTGTCGGAACGCGCCGTTCAGCGCTTGGATCAGGCCGGTGAGGCGGTGGCCCGCACCTCGACCGAGGCTGACGGCTTGTGGCGCGAAAGCAGCGAGAAAATTAACCGCCTGTCGGAAGTCCTACGTGCCCATACGGACGAAGCCGGCGGCCTTGCCGATAAGGTTCTGACCAAGATGGATGGCGCTGCCGAAACGCTGCGCCGCCAGATGGACCACCTGTCATCCAACTACCGACTGGCGGAGCAGAGTATTACCGCCCTGGGTCAGTCGATCAGCGAGCGGGGACGTCAGCTTGGCAAGGCGTCGGACGAAGCCATTTCCAAGGTCGGGCTGTGGGATTCGGCACTGCGCAATCAGGCGGAGAACATCAACCGTTCGCTCGGCGACTTCAGCCGCCGTGCCCAGGAAACCAGCACCAATCTGGAAGCCCAGTCGCGCCAACTGCAATTTGCCAGCGATGATGCGCGCTCGATCCTGGATGCCCTCACCAAGCGCAAGGAAGACGTTCAGGTATCTGACTTCCTGCAGCAGATGGGTTTTGTCACGGAACGTCTGCAATCCGTCGCGGTCGATCTTAACCGATCACTGGAAGTGCCGATCAGCGAAGACGAATGGCGTCGCTTCAACCAAGGCGAAAAAGGCGTCTTCGTGCGCAAGATGCTGGGCTTCCGGGAAAAGACGAAGCTTGATGCCATCGCCAAGCTGTATCGCGAGAACCCGGAATTCCGGGATTATGCCGGCCGCTACCTCAGCGAGTTCGAGCGGGTGCTGCGCGAGGCCGCAAAACGCGATCCGGACAACATCCTGCGCACGACCTTCCTGTCGTCCGATGTCGGCAAGGTTTATATGATCCTGGCCCGCGCTCTCGGCAGAAACATCTGATTTTGAAAGAGGCCGGGGGGTGGGGAACTTAGTCCCCGCCGTCCGCTTCGCCGTCTTCGATGCGCCCTGGATTGAACCATTCCAGGTCCTGGGCCAGGCCGGCAACCTTGCCGATCACCAGCAGTGTGGCGCCTACAAGCTGCGCATGTTCAACCGCGTCGGCAAGGTCCTTGAGCACCGCATGCACCGTGCGTTGTTGCGGGCGCGTGCCCTGGTTGATGGCCGCAGCGGGGGTGTCCGGTGCCAGACCATGGCTGATCAGTTGTTCGCAGATCACCGCCAGATTGGTCAGGCCCATGTAGACGACCAAGGTGGTTTCCGGATCAGCAAGTCCGTCCCAATCCAGTTCCAGCGATCCCTCGGTGGCCAGATGGCCGGTAATGAAACGCACGCTATGGGCAAGGCCCCGGTGGGTCAGGGGAATTCCCGCATAGGCGGCGCAGCCGGCGGACGAGGTAATGCCCGGCACGATTTCGAACGGGATGTTCTCCCGCGTGAGATGCAGCGCTTCCTCGCCGCCGCGCCCGAACACGAAGGGGTCGCCGCCCTTGAGCCGCACGACCCGGCGGCCGGACCGCGCGAGTTTGACCAGAAGGACATTGATGTCGTCTTGCGGCATGTGGTGATTGCGGGCCTGCTTGCCGGCGAAGATGCGGCTGGCGCCGGCGGGAATCAGATCGAGAATCTCGTCCGACACCAACTTGTCATAGACCACCACATCGGCTCCCATGATGCGCCGCAGGCCCTTGACCGTCAGCAGGTCCGGGTCGCCCGGACCGGCGCCGACAATGGCGACAGGTGTAACGGCGGGGGGAGATTTTCTGTTCATGCGGTTGGCTTCGTCGGGCGATTGCGATATGACGCGAGGGCGTGCGGGCCTGTGCGGCGGCGTCTGCGCCACACCATTGTGCAAAACCCCCGCTGAATCAATGGCACCGGATATCTTTTCGGTGTCCTCCCGCTGTAAGAATGTAACCGGAAACGTGGACAGCCACCCATGAACACCGCCACGGATACCCGCGAAGCGAACCATTCCCGGCCCGGCGCCTTCGATCCCGTCGCCACTTGGTTGCTGGTGATCTGCGCCATGGTCTTCGCCATGATTATTCTCGGCGGGGTGACGCGCCTGACCCAATCGGGCCTGTCCATGGTTGACTGGCATCCGGTTACGGGTTGGCTGCCGCCCCTGACCGAAGCCGCCTGGCAGGCGGCCTTCGATGCCTACCGGCAAAGCCCGGAATACCGGCATGTCAACGCGGGTATGAGCCTCAGCGGGTTTCAGGAAATCTTCTGGCTGGAATACTTGCACCGCTTGTTCGGGCGCATCATCGGGGTTGTGTTTTTCATTCCCTTCGCCTGGTTTCTGGCGAAAGGGCGCCTGAACGGCCCGATCCGGAAAAAATGCGTGATCCTGTTCGTGCTTGGCGGGCTGCAGGGGGTGTTGGGCTGGTACATGGTGAAAAGCGGGCTGGTCGACGAGCCGTCGGTCAGCCAATACCGTCTGGCCGCCCACCTGTCCCTGGCGCTGGCGATTTACCTGTTTGCACTGTGGACCGCGCTGGACATCATCCAGCCGCGTTATGCGGTGGTGCCCCGGGATCGGGCGCGATTTGTCGCCTGGGCCACGGGAGTGCTGGGCTTCATCTTCCTGACCGTGTTTTCCGGCGCCCTGGTCGCCGGGCTGGACGCGGGGCTGATGTACAACACCTTCCCCCTGATGGAAGGCCGCCTGTTGCCGGCCGACGCCTTTCAACTGCGTCCGGTTTATCTGAATTTCTTCGAGGATCGGGCGACGGTGCAGTTCGATCACCGGGTTCTGGCCGTTTCGACGGTCTGCCTTGTCGTGGCATTCTGGGCCGGCGTGCATCGGGCCGACGCTCCCCAAGGGGTCAAGCGGGGGGCCGGGTTCATGGCCCTGGCGGTCCTTGCCCAGGCAGGCATCGGCATCGCCACCCTGCTGATGGCGGTGCCGGTTGCCCTGGGCGCCCTGCATCAGGCCGGGGCCGTGGTGCTGTTGACCTCGGCATTGTGGTGCCTTCATCAGGCCCGGCGTTGATAGATTTGGGTTCCCTAACGCCACGAATCCCGGCAAACTGCGCCCAGATATCAGCCCACATCAAAACGGGATCAAAAATCGGCCCAGAGACGGGGGAAGACTAGGTTATGACTGACAAATTTCGCCTGATTACCCGAAGCGACTTCGATGGATTGGTCTGCGCCGTCCTTCTGAAGGAACTTGATATGATTGACGATATCAAGTTCGTCCATCCGAAGGATATGCAAGACGGCACCATCCTGGTGTCGGAGCGCGACATCTCCACGAACCTGCCCTACGTTCCCGGGATTCATCTGGCGTTCGACCATCACCTCAGTGAAACCCTGCGCATGGAGGACAAGCCGGAAAACCACATCATTGATCCGGATGCCCCCTCTGCTGCCCGTGTCGTCTATGATTATTACGGCGGTAAGGCCGGATTCCCCAACGTGGCCGACGATATGATGGCGGCCGTCGATAAGGGCGACGCCGCGCAGTTCAACAAGGACGAGGTACTCAATCCCCAGGGCTGGGACCTCATGAACTTCCTGATGGACGCACGCACGGGGTTGGGCCGCTTCCGTGAGTTTCGGGTTTCCAACTATCAGTTGATGATGGACCTGATTGATTATTGTCGGGGCCATTCCATTGAACAGATCCTGGACCTGGCCGACGTCAAGGAACGGGTGGAGCTTTATAACGAGCACCGGGAAAAGCAGATCGATCAGATCAAGCGGTGTTCCACGGTACACGGCAATCTGGTGGTGCTTGACCTGCGGGAAGAAGAAACCATCTTCGCCGGCAACCGGTTCATGATCTATGCGCTGTATCCGGACACCAATATCTCGATCCACGTCATGTGGGGCATGCAAAAGATGAACACCGTGTTCGCGACCGGCAAATCGATCCTCAACCGCACGTCGAATACGAACGTCGGTGAACTGATGCTCAAATATGGCGGCGGGGGGCACCTGAACGCGGGGACCTGCCAGGTGGAAAATGAAGATGCCGAACGGATTCTGGGGGAATTGATCGAACAGATTACCGCGGACGGATAATGGATCGGCCGGGCGAAACCAAACCGCAGGACCCAAGACCGAAGAGAGCGCTCCGCGCGTCCCTGGCATGGACGGGGGCGGCGGTTCTTGGTTTTGGGGTGGCGGTAGGGATCGCCGGATGCACCGCCCAGCAGTCCAGCGTCGCCCGCGTGATGGAGGCGCTTGGCGTCGACCGTCTGGCCCTCAGCGATGAAACCCGCCAGCAGCTTGACCGGTTCAACGCGGTTTATGACCGCTATGTCAGCACCCGCGATGCCGAGGAACGCCTGGATTACTTTCGCTTCGCCTTTCGCCGCGTGCGGGCGTCCTATGTGCGCGATCTCAATGACGCCGAACTGATCGACGCCGCCATCAAGGGCGTGGAGAAGGACAAGCCGGAACCGGCCAGCTTGGCGCCTCGCGATCTGGTCGAGAAGGCGCTGGACGGCATGCTGCAGTCCCTTGATCCCCATTCCGACTACATGAACGCCCGCGAGTTCGAGGAAACCTACATCACGACGCGCGGTGAATTCGGTGGCCTGGGCATCGAGGTGACGATGGAGGAGGGGCTGGTCAAGATCGTCTCTCCCATCGAGGATACTCCGGCCGAACGCGCAGGCCTTCAATCGGGCGACCGTATCACCGCTGTCGATGGTGACCCGGTCCTGGGCAAGAGCCTGAGCGAGGCCGTGGCCAAGATGCGCGGCGATCCGGGGACCGAGATCGTTCTGCGCATCCGCCGGGGCAGCCAGCCCGAATTCGACGTTACCGTGGTACGCGCGGTGATCAAGGTACGTGCCGTCCGGTGGCGGGTCGACGGCGACATCGGTTATGTCCGGGTCACCCGGTTCTCGGAAAAGGTCGAAAGCGGCATCGCCAAGGCCATGGCGGAATTGCGCACCCAGCCCGATACCCAGATTCGGGGCGTGGTTCTGGACCTGCGCTCGAACCCGGGTGGTCTGCTGGATCAATCGTTGATCCTTGCCGACAGCTTTCTGGATAAGGGCGGGATCGTTTCCGTGCGCGGCCGCACGGACGAAAATCAGCGCAATTACGATGCCCGGCCCGGCGATCTTGCCCGCAACCTGCCGATCGTGGTGCTGATCAACGGCGGTTCAGCCTCGGCGTCGGAAATCGTCGCCAGCGCCCTGCAATACCACGGTCGGGCAACGGTTATGGGCACGCGGTCCTTCGGCAAGGGGTCGGTGCAGACCATCATGCCGCTGCCGGTGGAAGGGGCGCTTCGTCTGACCACGGCGCTCTACTATTCGCCGTCCGGCCATACCATTCAGGCCGAGGGCGTGCATCCAGACATCGTCATCCAGCCGGAAGCCCAGGACCCGTCACAACGGGAGAAGGATTTGCCGGGGGCACTTCCCGGCGAGGACCAGGATGCCGCTGACGGCAAGCCGCGCATTCCGGAAAAAAGCTGCCCCGAAGAAGGCGAGCGCAAGGACCGGGTGTTGGGGTGTGCTTATTCGTTCCTCAAGGCCGGATCGACTGAGGGCTTCCTTGCGGAAATGGCCGCGCGCGGCAAGCGCGCCAGCTAGTGCCCGCTGCCGGCGGATGCACCGTCAGCAACCATCCACCTTATCAAAGGTCGCAAGCGCGTAGTCGACCAGGCGTTCGACGCAGGCGTCGACCTCCAAATTGGCTGTGTCGATGACCAGTTCGGGGGCATGCGGCGCTTCGTAGGGGGCGGATATCCCGGTGAACTCGGGAATTTCCCCGGTCCGGGCTTTCTTGTAGAGGCCCTTGGGATCGCGCCGTTCGCAGACGTCCAGATCCGCCGCCACATGGATTTCGTGGAACAGGTCGCCGGCGCGGGCACGCACGCCGTCACGGTCCGCCCGGTAGGGGGAAATGAAGGCGGTGACGACAATGAAACCGGCACGGGCGAGAATTTGCGCCAGTTCACCGACGCGCCGAATGTTTTCCTGACGGTCATCGGGGGAAAAACCCAAGTCGGCGCAAAGTCCGTGACGGACGTTGTCACCATCCAGCACGAAGACTTGCTTGCCGCGCCGGAACAGGGCCTCCTCCAGCCGCAGCGCCAGGGTCGATTTCCCCGAACCAGACAAACCGGTGAACCAAAGGATGCCGCTTTTATGGCCGTTCGCGGCCCAGCGCTCGGGCATGTCGATGCGGTGTTCGACCCGCTGGATGTTTGCTGACTTGGGGGATTGCTGACGATCTTCGGTGGCAAATCCTTCAAGGTCGATCAGGCCGCAGCCGACGATGCGGTGGTCGGCGACCAAGACGAACCGCCCGGTCTGCGGTGCCTCGCCGTATGCGTCTGCCGCCATATGTCCGCGCGAACGGAACACCACGTCGGCGATCTGATTGCGGCTGACCTGCGCCGACGCGGATGTCGACATGTCCCCGGCGTCGAGAACGTGTTCGATCGTCTCGGCGATGCACAGGTATTCGCCCGCGTTCAACTTCATCTTGTAGCGTTTGCCGGGGGTCAGGGGCTCGGCGCCGAACCACACGATGCGGCCGCGCAGGGCATTGATCAGGTGGGGTGGGGTTGCCTTATGGGCGCCGACGGCACCGCGTTCGATGAACGACTGCTGGTCCAGGGTGATGCCGATTGACTGTCCCGTTCCGGCCCGGGTGGGACGGTCCGACGGGTTTTTCGGCGTTGGCCAGATCTCGATGCTCTTGACCCGCCCGCTGCGATTGCCGGGCGAGAATTGAATTTCGTCACCCACGGCCAGGCTGCCGGACAGAATGCGCCCGGCGAGGATGCGGCGTTCATCGAACTTGTACACCCCTTGTACGATGAAACGGAGTGGTGCCGCCGCAGCGTCGGCGGCAGCGGTGCCGGGAACCAAGGCGTTCAGATGCCTGATCAGAGCCGGGCCTGAATACCAAGGCATGGCGGCGCCCTGCGTCAGGATGTTTTCACCGTCGCGGGCGGCCACGGGGATGGCCTTGACGCGCTCAGCATCGAACCCAAGGGAGGCGAGATGGGCCGTCACCTGGCCTGCCAGATCATCAAACCGGACCTGATCGTATCCGACCAGATCCATCTTGGTCACGGCGACGATGACATCGCGGATGCCCAGGAGCCCCAGCAGGAAGGCATGGCGTTGGGTTTCCGCCTGCAAGCCGTCCTTGGCGTCGACCAGCAGCACGGCGGCATCTGCCTGGGCGGCGCCGGTGACCATGTTCTTGATGAATTCGTGATGCCCCGGGGCGTCGATAAAGACGAAGCGGCGGGCATTCGTTTCGGCCTGAACCTGGGTTGAATCGATGGTGATGCCCTGATCCCGCTCGGCGCGCAACGCGTCCAGCAGGAATGCCCATTCGAACACCACGCCACGCCGCTTGCAGCTTTCGGCGACGGCTTCCATCTTGCCTTCGGGAAGGGCGCCCAGGTCGGTCAGCAGGCGGCCCAGCAGGGTCGATTTGCCATGGTCGACGTGGCCTGCGAATACGACTTTGACCATGGGCTTGCGGTTGGCGGATGCGGGAGCGGCAGCCATCACATGTAGCCTTCCGTGCGCAGACGTTCGAAAGAATCCTCGGCCTCGTGATCCATGGCGCGGCCTGAGCGTTCGGCGACGTGGGTCTGTTCCAACTCGGTGATGATGGCTTCGATGGTCGCGGCTTGGCTGGCCACGGGATGGGTGATGTCCTGGTCGCCGAGCGATCGGTATCGCTGGCCGTTGCGGGCGAAGTAGAGGTCGACCACGGGGATTCCCTCGCGCGCGATGTAGCGCCAGATATCGAGTTCCGACCAATGAAGGATGGGATGGACGCGCACATGGGTTCCGGGCGGAAAGTCCGTGTTGTACTGGCCCCACAGTTCGGGCGGTTGGTCACGCACATCCCAGGCCGCATCGACGCTGCGCGGGCTGAACACCCGTTCCTTGGCGCGCGTGCCTTCTTCGTCGCGGCGGATTCCGGCGCAGATGCCGTCAAACCCCTCGCGCTCAATCAGCTCCTTCAGGCCCCGGGTCTTGCGTTGGGCGCGTCGCGTCGCTGGCGGAAGATCCTGATCCATGTCTTCTAGCGGCGGGCAGCCGCCGACGATCAGCTTGACCCCCCATTCGACGGCATAGCGGTCACGGAAGGCGTACATTTCAGGAAACTTGTTGCCGGTATCGACATGCACCAGCGGAAACGGGACATGGCCGAAGAACGCCTTTTTGGCGAGCCAGACCATGACGTTTGAATCCTTTCCGAGCGACCACAACATCCCGAGCCGCGAAAAAGCCTGATAGGCCTCGCGTAGGATGAAGATGCTTTCGCTTTCCAGTTGGTCGAGATCGTCCATTGTCGTGTGTCTTTTCGGTCGTGAACCGCAATTAGCCAAATCGTACGATGTTGCGGGCATGCAGCGTAAATTTGAAAGGTTAAGAACGCCGAAATTTCCCGGTTCAAGTCAAAACTAGGATGGGTTCTGGGTGGGTTTGGTGGTGTGAATTCCGCATTCAATCTTGTCGCTGCCAGGCCAGCGTCCCGCGCGCGAATAGCCGCCATTTCCGGACGGTACCGTGCAGGGAAAGCAACCGATTGACGAGAAGCCGTGTTCGACCAGGGGGTGCGGGGGCAAGCTTGCCTCGGTAAATGCGTGGGCGATGGCGGCTTCGCTCCATTCGGCGAGGGGGTTGATCTTCAGGTAACGGCCATCGACCTCGATGCGGGGCAACGCCCCGCGATCCCCGCCGTGAAAGCGTTTGCGTCCGGAAATCCATACGTCGAACCCGGCTAACGCGTTTTCCAGCGGAATTTCCTTGCGCAGACGGCAGCAGCGGTCGGGATCGTGCTTATGCAGGTCGCCTAGTGGATCTTCGCGTGCGAGATCGTCGGGGGCCGGAGCAACCGTGCGGACATCCGTCAGGCCCAGGTGGCGGACAAGGCTGTCGCGGTAGGTGAGGGTCTGTGCGAACAGATACCCCGTGTCCAGAAACACCACCGGCGTCGCGGGGTCGATTCCGGCGATCAAATCGAGAAGGACCGCCGACTCGGCGCCGAATGATGTGGTGACCACGACGCGGCCGGGAAACGCGTCCAGGATCACTTGGCGCAGTAACTGCTCCGTCGTCAGGGGGGATAACAGCCGGTCCAACGCATTGATGTTCACCGCCGGCGGCAGGGGCGGTGGGGGCGCGACCAGTTCAGAAGAAACGGGCGTGGAAGTCGACATGAGAGTGAAGCCTTGCTGTCGTGGAGGAATGGAGTTTGTATCGAAATAAACTGTTAAATCAATAAATAATTCATGATTTTTTGTAAAATAAACTTGTATCACATAATAAATTTGTAATTTTGTGTTTATCAATGATGGTTTCCCTGGACCCACCTAATCCCCGAGGTTGGATCGTCATCTGATTTGCGTGACGAGTAATATGCCTGTCTGGAAACAAGAGGGGCGCGGCGTTCCTGGGCTGATTGACAGCCCAGGGGTGGACCGTTAGCAATCGTGCCAGATCAACAGCCGAGGCCACGGCGCCTCCATCGGGGTTGGAAACAATGGCGTCGAACGACGATAAAAAGACCACAAGCGGACATACCGCCACGAACGGGCATACGGAAAGCCCGGTCGACACCTCGCCCGAGGTCGCCGACGAAATCAAATGCACCACCTGCTACATGTGCGCCTGTCGCTGCGGCATCAAGGTGCATCTGAAGAATGGCCAGATCAGGTATATCCAGGGTAACCAGGAGCACCCGATCAACAAGGGCGTGCTCTGCGCCAAGGGGTCGGCCGGAATCATGACCCAGAATTCCCCGGCCAAGCTGACCAAGCCGCTGAAGCGCGTGGGGCCGCGCGGATCCGGTGAATTCAAGGAAATCGAGTGGGAAGAAGCGCTGGAGACGGCGACGGACTGGTTGGCGCGCATCCGCGCCACCGATCCGCGCAAGCTCGCGTTCTTCACCGGTCGTGACCAGAGTCAGGCCTTGACCGGTTGGTGGGCGTCGCAGTTCGGCACGCCCAACTTCGCGGCCCATGGCGGGTTCTGTTCCGTCAACATGGCGGCTGCCGGCCTATACACCATCGGCGGCAGCTTCTGGGAATTCGGCGAACCCGATTGGGACCGCACCAAATACTTCATGATGTTCGGCGTCGCCGAAGACCACGATTCCAATCCCATCAAGATGGGGCTCAGCACGATCAAGAATCGGGGCGCGAAATTCGTTTCCGTCAACCCGGTGCGCTCGGGCTATTCGGCCATCGCCGATGAATGGGTCGGCATCCGTCCCGGCACGGACGGTCTGTTCGTGATGTCACTGATCCATCAGCTGCTGACCGCCGGCAAGATCGACGAGGACTACCTCGTCCGCTATTCCAACGCCCATTGGCTGGTGATCCAAGCCCCCGGGTCCGCCGACGACGGCCTGTTCGTGCGTGATGACGCCGGCAAGCCCGTCGCCTGGGACGGCGAGAAAAAGGCGATGGCGGATGCCAACGCCATCGACACCAAGCCGGCCTTGGTCGCCGATGTCACGCTGCCCGACGGGCGGCGCGCTGTGCCGGCCTTCCAGATCATGGCCGAGCGCTATCTGGACAAGAAATACGCCCCCGACGCCGTGGCCGAGGAAACCGGTATTCCTGTCGAAACCATCCGCCGCATCGCGGCCGAACTGGCCCAGGTCGCGTTCGAGGAAACCATCGAGATCGATCAGCCCTGGACCGATTGGGCCGGGCGCAAGCACGACAAGATGATCGGCCGCCCCGTGGCATTCCACGCCATGCGCGGCATCTCGGCCCATTCCAATGGCTTCCACACCTGCCGCGCGCTGCACGTGCTGCAGATGATCCTGGGCACCATCGATTGCCCGGGCGGGTTCCGTTACAAGCCGCCGTTCCCCAAGACGGCGCCTCCACCACTGAAGCCTACGGGCAAGCCGGGCCAAGTCGGTGCCGGGGCGCCGATGCAGGGAGCCCCCTTGGGCTTCCCGACGGGGCCGGAAGACCTGATCGTCAATGCCGACGGGACGCCCCGGCGCATCGATAAGGCCTTTTCCTGGGAATACCCGCTGTCGGCCCACGGCATGATGCACATGGTCATCACCAACGCGGCCAATGGCGACCCGTACCCCATCGATACCTTGTTCATGTTCATGGCGAACATGAGCTGGAATTCGACCATGAATTCCACAGGCGTGGCGGAAATGCTGACCGCCAGGAACGAGGAAACGGGCGAATACAAGATTCCCCGCATCATCTATTCCGATGCCTACTACTCGGAAATGGTCGCCTATGCGGATTTGATCCTGCCCGATACCACCTATCTTGAGCGCTGGGACTGCATCTCGCTATTGGATCGTCCGATCAGCTCGGCCCATGCGGCCCAGGACGCCATCCGCCAACCGGTGATCGAACCGGACCGCGACGTGCGGCCGTTCCAGACGGTGCTGCTTGACCTGGGCGTGCGCTTGGGCTTGCCGGGCATGGTCAAGACTTATGGCGAGCCTAAGTATCCGGGCGGTTATGCCGACTACATCGTCAACCACATGCGGGCTCCTGGCATCGGGTCGCTGATCGGCTGGCGGGGTAAGGACGGCGAAAAGACGGCCAGGGGTGAGGCCAACCCGGACCAGTTGAACAAGTACATCGAGAACGGCTGTTTCTTCAGCCACGAAATTCCGCCCGAGGCGCTGTATTTCAAGATGGCCAACAAGGCCTATCTGGAATGGGCAGCGGAGGCCGGGTTCATGGGCCATGCCGATCAGGTCGTGTTCCAATTGTATTCCGAACCCATGCAGCGCTTCCGTCTGGCCGCCCGCGGTCACGGGCCGAACCAGCCCCCGGAAAAGGACCGGGCGCGCATTGATGCCTATTTCGACCCCATCCCGATTTGGTACCCGCCGTTCGAGGGCTCAATGATCGATACGGACGAATTCCCGCTGCATGCTCTGACCCAGCGGCCGATGCAGATGTACCATTCCTGGGGCTCGCAGAACGCCTGGCTGCGCCAGATCACCGGGTCCAACAAGCTCTACGTGGGTATGGAAGTGGCGGCCAAACACGGGATCGAAGACGGCGACTGGGTGTGGATTGAAAGCTACCACGGCCGGGTCAAGGCGCAGGCGTCGTTGATGGACGGGGTCAACAAGCACACGGTCTGGACCTGGAACGCCATCGGCAAGCGGGCCGGGGCATGGAACCTGGACAAGGACGCCGGCGAGGCGACCAAGGGCTTCTTGCTGAACCACATCATTTCAGAACTGCTGCCGGAGCGCGCCGGTTATCGTTATTCCAATTCGGACCCGGTGACCGGGCAGGCGGCTTGGTATGACCTGCGGGTGCGCATCGAAAAGGCCGCGCCGGAAGAGGTGGCCGAAACTTGGCCTAAGCCGGCGCCCCTGACGCCGCCCCCGGGTCTTCGCAAGCGGCCGGACATTCTGCGCTATGGCGCGGATTTCAAGAAGCCGGGAGGCGGGCACTGAGATGACGACCCTACCCGCCGAAACACAAACGAAGCTGGGCCTGGTCATCGACCTGGACATCTGCGTCGGCTGCCATGCCTGCGCCGTTAACTGTAAGGAATGGAACACGGGCGGCCATATGGCGCCGCTCACGGACCTCAAACCCTATGGTGCCAAGCAGCAGGGGGTGTGGTTCAACCGCATCCATTCCTTCGAGACCCAGCGTACGGACGGCAAGCCGAACCAGACCGTGCATTTCCCGAAATCCTGCCTGCATTGCGAGGACGCCGCCTGCGTCACCGTCTGCCCGACGGGGGCCAGTTTCAAGCGCAGTGCCGACGGCATCGTGCTGGTCGACGAAACGAAGTGCATCGGCTGCAAGCTGTGTTCCTGGGCCTGCCCTTATGGGGCCCGCGAATATGATTCCGACGCCGGGGTGATGAAGAAGTGTACGCTGTGCATCGACCGTGTCTACAACAAGAACCTTCCGGAGCGGGAGCGGGTGCCGGCTTGTGTGTCGACCTGCCCGGCCAGTGCGCGTCATTTCGGTGATCTGGGTGATCCCAATTCCGACGTGTCCAAGCTGGTCGCGGCGCGGGGCGGATACGATCTGATGCCGGAAATGGGCTATAAGCCGACCAACAAGTACCTGCCGCCGCGGCCCCGCCGCGCTGATGCGGCGCCGGGCGGGCCAAAGGATCTGGCCGCCGAGCCCGGGCCCGAAAACCCCATCCTGCGCTGGGTCGACAAGGTCCTGTCCCGCTAACGCAAAAGAACTAAAGAGAACGCGCGTCATGCATCCGGCATTTTCGGTCATTTTCTTCACGGTTTCCTCCGGCGCGGGCTACGGCCTGCTGGCGCTTATGGGCGCCTTGGGCGCGGCGGGGTTGCTGCCCGCTGATCGCCTGTTCGGGTTGACCGGGATCATCCTGGCGCTGGCCGCGGTGACGGCGGGGCTGCTGTCCTCGACCTTTCACCTGGGCCATCCGGAGCGGGCCTGGCGGGCTTTCAGCCAATGGCGCTCAAGCTGGCTGTCCCGCGAAGGCGTGGCCTCCGTTTTGACCTACGGCCCGGCCCTGGCCCTGGCCGCCGTCTGGATGTGGCCGGATCGTTTTGGCGCCTATGGCCCTGCCGCCGGCGTGGCCTCTGCGGTCATGGCCTTGGTCACCATCTACTGCACGGCGATGATCTATCGCTCGCTCGCCACCATCCATCAATGGTCCAACGGATGGGTCGTGCCATCCTATCTGGTGCTTGGTCTGGCCACGGGTCTTGTTTGGTTGAACGCGCTTCTGGCCCTGTTCGGCGCGGAAAGCTATGTCGTCGCGGTGGCGTCCATGTGGGGCGTACTGGTGGCGGCGGCGATCAAGGTCTTCTACTGGCGATTCATCGATACGACCCGCCACGCGGCGACGCCGGAAAGCGCCACGGGCCTGGGGGCTTTGGGCAAGGTGCGTTATCTGGAAGGCCCGCACACGGAACAGAATTACCTGCTCAATGAAATGGGCTACCGGGTTGCTCGTAAGCACGCCCTGAAGCTGCGCCGGATCGTCCTGATCGGCGGGTATCTGGCGGCGATCTGCGCCGTCGGCGTCGGGCTCAAGGTTCAGGGCCCGGGCGAGGGCGCCCTGGCGTTGTTGGGCGCCGCGCTGGCGACGGCAGGCACGCTGGTCGAACGTTGGTTGTTCTTCGCCGAGGCCCGCCACGTGGTGACCCTCTATTACGGCGCCGACCGGGCCTGATTCCAGGCTGGGAATTCACGCCGGGATGTGATGAATATCACAGCCGGTTTATCAGGGTTTTGACATAATCCTGTCTGAAGCGTATATCTGCGCTTACAAATAAAAAGAAAAACAACAACGACTTGGGCTCCGTGATGGCATGTTGGAGCAGCCATCCGTTAGGAGTTCGACAAAATGGCCGAGACCACCCAGACCCCTGGTGGCACCCCCCAGACCCACACCCTGTCGGCGTCTGGCGCTGATGTCTTGACCCTGCCCGAGGGTCTTTCCATATCCGAAGCCGAATTCGCGGTTGATGGTTCCGACCTTGTTTTGACCTTCCCTGATGGGTCGAAGGTCACGGTCGAGGATTATTACGAGCAGGCCCAGCCGCCGCAGCTTGCCTCCGCTGATGGCGCCAATCTTTCCGGCGACATGGTGGTCCAGCTGACGGGCACGCCTGACAGCGCCAATTCCTCCACGATCCAGCAGTTCGCCGATGCCGCGTCCGGTACTCAGGTGATCGGCGGCACCGACGGTGCGCCGATCGGCACGGTCAAGACGCTGAGCGGCGAGGTCTGGGTGACCCGCGCCGACGGAACCCGCGTCCAGCTCCAGGCCGGGGACCAGGTTTACCAGGGTGACAGCATCGAAACCGGCCCCAAGGGTGCCATCGGCGTGCTCCTCGCCGACGAAACCACCTTCTCCATGGGTGAAGCCAGCTCGATGGTCCTGGACGAGATGGTCTACGATCCGGCGACCCAGAACGGCTCCCTCAACGTTTCCGTGGTTCAAGGTGTGTTCACCTTCGTGTCCGGCCAGGTCGCCAAGACCGACCCCGATGCCATGAAGATCGACACCCCGGTCGCCACCATCGGTATCCGCGGCACCCAGGTTGGTATCGAAATCCCGCCGGCCGGCGAGGGCGACATGCAGGTCGTCCTGATGCAGGAAGCGGACGGCTTCGTCGGCGAAGTCGTGATCGAAAACAATTCCGGCCAGGTCGTGATGAACCAGGGTGGGGATTTCGTCTCCATCCCGAGCTACGATTCCCAGGCTTCCCAGCGCGGCCACATGACCGACGACGACATCGTCGAACGCCACGCCACCACCCTGAAGCACCTGCCGGTCGAGTCCACCGATGGTGACCGCACCTCGGGCAACCACTTCGGCCTGCAGGAAGACATCGAACAGGGCACCAACCAGGAACAGGGCCAGCAGGACGATCAGCCGTCCGCCGAGGAACTGGCGAACACGGAAACCGCCGCCGGCGGCAATCAGGACGAAACCCAGCAGCCGACGCCAGAGCTTGATGCGCAGCCCGATTTGACCGATCAGCCTTCGGCTGAAGATCTGAACAATTTGGATACGCAGGCCGGCGGCCAGCAAGGCTTCCAGGAAGACTTCACCGACGTCACGACCGAAATCGACCCGTTCGCCCCGAACACCCAGGACACGGGCTTGGGCGAAAACACCACTCCCCAAAACAATACGACGACACCGACCAACACCGGTGCTTCGGCAAATAAACCGAGCGAGACCGAACAGGTCTTCGTCGGCGACGGTGCCTCCGTCAATGCAGGCGCCGGAAGCGGCCTTGAAGACAACGTGATCAATCTGCCGTTGACGGTCAACAAGGTCGATGCGAACGACACGCTGTCGGTCACCCTTACCGGGATTCCCGAGGGGGCCGTCCTGCGCAGCGGCGGCTCTGTAATCACGGTAACGGGCGGGTCGGCGACTTTGACCGAGTCCCAGATCTCCGGTCTCAACATCACCCCGCCGGAAAACTATTCCGGCAGCTTCAATATCGGTGTGTCCGCGACCACGATCGAAGGCGGCGTGATTTCCAATGCGACCACGGGGACCATCAGCGTCGACGTGACGGGCGTGGCCGATGCGCCGACGTTGACCATGTCGGTCGGCGACGAAGTGTCAGGCGCGGTGCCGTTGAACATCACCGGGACCACGCCGGACACCGACGGCAGCGAAACCGTCAGCGTCACGATCAGTGATATTCCGGTCGGGGCGGTTCTCAATCTGGGCGGCGGCCTGACCTTCACGGCGACGGACGGCAACACCAGCGTTACCTTGTCGCCGGAACAGCTTACCGGGCTGACCATCGTGCCGGTCGGTGAGGATGAATTTACCCTCAGCGTTACGGCGACGACGACGGAGAGGGATGGCGACAGCCAGACGCTGGCCCCGCAGTCCTTGGTTGTTGATCCGGCCAATCTGGCCGACGGCGCGACCCTTGTATTGGGTGATGTCAGCGGCAACGAAGATACAGCCATCGCCCTGCCGATTTCCATCGACAAGGCCGATGAGGGCGAAACCGCCGAGATTACGCTTTCCGGCATTCCGCAGGGTGCGGAATTGTCCAACGCCAATGGCCCGATCACGGTCAATGAAGACGGCACGGTCGTTCTCTCCGAGGCTGATTTGGAAGGCTTGCAGATCATCCCGCCGGCCAACAGCGATGCGGACATGTCCATCGGCGTTTCCGTCGTCACGAAAGACGGCGACAGCACGTCCGAGCCGACAACCGGCACGATCAACGTCGGCGTCGACGGCGTGGCGGATGTGCCGACCTTGGTCGTCGACAGCGCCTTGTCCGGTGTCGAGGACGGTGGCCCGATCGCCCTCGATATTTCGTCCGCACTGACCGATACGGACGGCTCGGAAACGCTCAGTGTGACCATTTCCGACATTCCGCCGGGTGCGACCATTACGCTGGCCAACGGCATTTCCTTTACGGCGTCCGAGGGCAATACCTCGCTCGATCTGACGCCATCGCAACTGCAGGGCCTGACCGTAACCCCGGCCCTGAATAGCGGCGCCGATTTCGCGCTGACCGTAACCGCGACCTCGACGGAAGCAAACGGCGACACCGCGACCCAGACCGCAACCATCGATGTTTCCGTGGCCTCCCAGGCCGACGCGCCGACGGTCACCGTTGACGCCGCTTCCGGGTTGGAAGACGGCGGCTCGATCGCGCTCAATATCGATCCCCAGGCGGCCGCTGAGGACATCAACGGCGAAGTCGTGTCCGTGACCATCACGGGCGTGCCCGAAGGCGCGCAGCTTTCCGCCGGTACCTTCAACGCGGATACCGGCGAATGGACGGTCTACGCGGCTGATCTGGAAGGCCTGTCCGTCACCTTGCCGGAAGACTTTGACACTGACTTCTCTCTGCAGGTCTCGGCCACGGCCCAGGAAACCGATCCGGATACGGGCGCGGTCACCACGGCGACATCCGATCCGGTGGCGCTTGACGTTTCCGTCATCGCGCAGGCCGATGCGCCGACCGTGTCGGTCGATGCAGTGTCCGGTCTGGAAGACGGCGCGGCCATTCCGTTGACCATCGACGCCGCCACGGCGGCCGAGGACATCAATGGCGAGATTACCGGCTTCACTGTCTCCGACATCCCAGTCGGCGCCACCTTGAACCTGCCGGGCGGCTTCACCTTCACGGCGACGGAAGGCAACACGTCGATCGACCTGTCGCCGGCGCAGGTCGAAGGTTTGTCGATTTCCCTGCCTGAAAACTTCGATACGGACTTCGCGCTCTCCGTCAGCGCGACGGCGACGGAAACCGACCCGGAAACCGGTGAAGTTACCGAAGCCACCAGTGCGCCTGTTTCCCTGGGTGTCTCGATCATTGCCCAGGCCGACGCGCCGACGGTCACCGTGGACGCGGCGTCCGGTTTGGAAGACGGCGGCCCGATTGCACTCAATATCGATCCGCAGGCGGCTGCCGAAGACATCAACGGCGAGATCGTTTCCGTGACCATCACGGGTGTACCGGAAGGGGCAACCCTGTCGGCCGGTTCCTTCAATGCGGAGACGGGCGAGTGGACGGTTCCCGCCGCCGACGTCGCCGGCCTTACAGTTTCCCTGCCGGAAGACTTCGATACCGACTTCTCGCTGCAGGTTTCGGCCACGGCGCAGGAAACCGACCCTGAAACGGGCGAAGTCACCACGGCGACCTCGACCCCGGTGGCGCTTGACGTTTCCGTCATCGCCCAGGTCGATGCGCCGACGGTTGACGTCGAAGCCGCGCTCGGTAACGAAGATACCGCCATCGCGCTGAACATCGATCCGCAGGCCGCGGCCCAGGATACTAACGGCGAGGTGACGGAGGTAACGATTTCCGGTATCCCCGTCGGCGCCACCCTGAATCTGCCGGGTGGACAGTCTTTCACGGCGACCGATACCAATTCCAGCGTGACGCTGACCCCGGCGCAGCTTGAAGGCCTGACCATCACGCCGCTGGCCGACAGCGCCGACGACTTCCAACTTACCGTCACCGCGACGGCGCAGGAAACCGACCCGGACACGGGCGAGGTCACCACCGCGACTTCCGATCCGGTAACCTTGGACGTCACCGTTCAGGGCGTGGCCGACGGGGCACAGGTTGGCGACACGACCGCCACGGGTATTGAAGATACTGCGATTCCGTTCACGCTCGATGTGTCCGAACTGGACACCGACGGCTCGGAAACACTGTCCGTCACCCTGTCCAATATTCCCGCAGGCGCGGTTATTACTCGCAACGGCGAAGCGCTTGAAATCGTTGACGGTCAGGTGACCTTGGGCGAGGGCGAACTGGACGGCTTGGCGATCCTGCCGCCGGTCGATTTCTCGGGCAACCTCGACCTGACGGTCTCGGCGACGACGACGGACGAAGGTGATGTGTCGGAAACGGCGCTGGGGAGTGTCTCCATTGACGTGACCGGCGTGGCCGATGCGCCGGAACTGGATCTGAACGACGCCCTTGGCAACGAAGACACGGCGATTCCACTCGACATTTCGGCCACCCTGCCGGACGGTTCGGAAACGCTGAGCCTCAGCATTTCCGGAATCCCTGACGGCGCCGTTCTGACGGTGACGAACCCGGCCGGAAATCCGGTCCAAGTTCACGTTGTCGATGGCGTCGCGAAAATTCCCAACGGCCTTGTGGGGGGCGACATCGCCATCACCCCGCCGACCGACAGCTCCGACGATTTTGCTTTGACCGTGACGGCAACCTCGAAGGACGGCGGCTCTATCGCCACGACCCAGGGCATCATGAACGTGACCGTCGCGGGGGTCGCCGACGGTGCGGTTGTCACCGACACGGTGGCTACGGGCTTGGAAGACACGCTGATCCCGATCACCATCGACGTTGCCGAACTGGACACCGACGGTTCGGAAACTCTGTCGGTGACTCTGTCCAACATTCCCCAGGGCGCGGTTATCCTGCGCAATGGTGAGCCGGTGGCGGTCAACGAAGACGGCACCGTGACCCTTGCCGAAGGCGAACTGGACGGCCTGGCCGTTCTGCCGCCGGCCAACTTCTCCGGTGCCTTCGACATCGCCGTGTCGGCGACGACCACGGACGAGGGCGATGTGTCCGAAGCGGCGCTTGGCTCGATCTCCGTCGATGTGGCCGGTGTTGCCGACGGCGCGGCCCTGAATTTCGATACGGCTGTGGGCGACGAGGACACGGCCATTTCCTTGCCGATCTCCATCGACAAGGCCGATGAAAGCGAAACCGCCGAGATCACCCTGTCCGGCATTCCGCAGGGGGCCGTTCTGGCCAACGCCAATGGTCCGATCACCGTCAACGAAGACGGCACGGTTGTCCTCAGCGAAGCCGACCTGGAAGGTTTGCAGATCACCCCGCCGGCCAACAGCGATGTGGATATGCCGATCGGCGTTTCCGTTGTCACGACCGACGGCGACAGCACGTCCGAGCCGACGACCGGCACGATCACCGTCGGTGTCGACGGCGTGGCCGACGTGCCGACGTTGGAAGTGGGTTCGGCGGTTGAGGGAACCGGCTTCCGCGGCGATGCGATCCCGCTGGATATCTCCTCTGCTCTGACAGACACCGATGGCTCCGAGACTCTCTCTGTGTCCATTTCCGGCGTGCCCGCCGGTGCCACGCTCAGCGCGGGCACCTATGACGAAGAGTCCGATACCTGGACCCTGACGCTCCAGGAACTGGAGGGGCTGTCCGTCAGTGTCGCCGATGATTATGACACCGATTTTCAGCTGACCGTCACCGCGACCTCGACGGAAGGCGACGGCGGCGACACGGCGACCCAGACCGCGACCATCGATATTGATGTCAACCGCGACGTCCTGACCGGTGGCGACGACACGTTCCAGATGGACGACGATGCCGTCGTCTACGCGGGCGAGGGTGATGACGTCATCACCGGCACCGACGGCGACGACGCCATTTTCGGTGAGGCCGGAAACGACATTCTTATCGGCGGCGCCGGAAGCGACCTGTTGGATGGCGGCGACGGCATCGATACGGTCGATTTCTCGGCCCTGGATCCGAATTCACCGCTGTACATCGATCTTGGCGAAGGCGAAGCCACGGTCGGCGACGGTCTGGATACGCTCGTCAGCATCGAAAACGTCATCGGCGGCGCCGGGGACGACATCATCGTCGGTTCCGACGGCGACAACGTTTTGGCCGGCGGTCTTGGCGACGATACGCTCACTGGCGGTGGCGGCGATGACACGATCATCGGCGGCGACGGCACGGATACCGCCGTGTTCGAAGACAATTTCGAAGAATTCACCGTCAACCTGGACAGCGACAGCGGTGAGTTGAGCGTCGGCGGCAGCGACCTTGATGGCAACGACACCCTGATCGATGTCGAGGTTCTGCAGTTTGGCGACCTGACCATCACGGTCGAAGACCTGTTGAACGCGGCCATGCCCGACCTGGACGTGTCGGCGGTCGACACCAGCACGGTTGAAGACGTGGCCGTGGCCCTGCCGATCAGCGCCTCCCTGGCCGACAGCGTCGCCGACGGCACGGAAACCCTCAGCGTGACCCTGTCCGGCATTCCCGAAGGGGCGGTGCTGAGCGTCGACGGCGTGCCGCTTGACGTTGTCGATGGGTCCATCACCTTCGCCGATGGCGTCGTGCCCGAAGGCCTGGCCATCCTGCCGCCGCCCAACAGCGCGGAAGACATGCAGATCACCGTCAGCGCCACGTCCCAATCCGTGGCCACCGTCGACGGTGTGGCCCAGACCACGACCAGCGAACAGGTTCTGAACGTCACCGTTGCGCCGGATGCGGAAGCGCCGGTGGTGACCGCCGCCGGGGCCGATGCCTTGACCTTCAACGAAGACGCCGGCGCCATTGACGTCGGTGCCCTGTTCAGCGCCGTGACTGTGGAGCCGGGCGAGGAAATCGCCTCCTTCACCATCGGCGGCCTGCCGGAAGGTGCCACCCTGTCCGGCCAGGTTACCGACAACGGCGACGGCACCTTCACCATCGCTGCCGAAGATTTGGGCGACGTGAAGCTCAACCTGCCGGAAGACTTCGATGAGAACTTCTCCCTGCAGGTTTCCGCCACGGCCTCTCAGACCGATCCGGAAACGGGTGACATCGACTACGAAACGTCCGCGCCCATCGATGTGCCGTTGAACATCATCGCCCAGGCCGATGCACCGACGGTCACCGTCGATGCGGCTTCGGGTCTGGAAGATGGTGGTCCGATCGCACTCAACATCGATCCGCAGGCGGCAGCCCAGGACATCAACGGCGAAGTGGTCTCCGTGACCATCACCGGTGTGCCTGAGGGCGCCACGCTGTCGGCCGGTTCCTACAATGCTGATACCGGCGCATGGACGGTCGACGCGGCCGACGTGGAAGGCCTCACGGTCTCGCTGCCGGAAGACTTCGATACTGATTTCTCGCTGCAGGTCTCGGCCACGGCACAGGAAACCGACCCGGAAACCGGTGAAGTTACCGAAGCCACCAGTGCGCCCGTTTCCCTGGATGTCTCCGTCATTGCCCAGGCCGACGCACCGACGGTCACGGTCGACGCGGCTTCCGGTTTGGAAGACGGCGGCCCGATTTCCCTGAATATCGATCCGCAGGCGGCTGCCGAAGATATCAACGGCGAAGTGATCTCCGTGACCATCACGGGCGTGCCGGAAGGGGCGACCCTATCTGCCGGCTCCTATAACGCCGAGACGGGCGAATGGACGATCGATGCGGCGGACGTGGAAGGCCTCACAGTCTCCCTGCCGGGAGACTTCGATACCGATTTCTCGCTGCAGGTTTCGGCCACGGCACAGGAAACCGACCCGGAAACCGGAGACATCACCACGGCAACCTCCGATCCGGTTTCGCTTGACGTTTCCGTCATCGCGCAGGCCGATGCGCCGACCGCATCGGTCGAAGCGGCATCCGGTCTGGAAGACGGCGCGGCCATTCCGTTGTCCATCGACGCCACCACGGCGGCGGAGGACATCAACGGCGAGATCACAACTTTCACCATCTCCGACATCCCGGTCGGCGCCACCCTGAACCTGCCGGGCGGCCTGACCTTCACGGCCACCGACGGCAATACCTCTGTCGATCTGGACCCGGCCTTGGTCGATGGCCTTTCGATCTCCTTGCCGGAAGATTTCGACACCGATTTCTCACTCACCGTCACCGCGACGGCGCAGGAAACCGACCCGGACACGGGCGAGGTCACCACGGCGACCTCCGCACCGGTGGCGCTTGACGTTTCCGTCATCGCCCAGGCCGACGCGCCGACGGTTACCGTCGATGCGGCGTCCGGTCTTGAAGACGGCGGCCCGATTGCGCTCAACATCGACCCGCAGGCGGCTGCCGAAGACATCAACGGCGAGATCGTCTCCGTGACCATCAGCGGTGTGCCGGAAGGCGCCACGTTGTCCGCCGGTACGTTCAATTCAGATACGGGCGAATGGACGGTCGATGCGGCGGATGTGGACGGCCTGACGGTCTCCCTGCCGGAAGACTTTGACACCGATTTCTCGTTGCAGGTTTCGGCCACCGCCCAGGAAACCGATCCGGAAACGGGCGAGATCTCCACGGCGACTTCGACCCCGGTACCGCTTGAGGTTTCCGTCATCGCCCAAGTCGATGCGCCGACCGCAGTGGTCGATGCTGCCTCCGGTCTGGAAGACGGCGGGGCCATCCCTCTGTCCATCGGCGGCACCACGGCGGCCGAGGATATCAACGGCGAAATTACCGGCTTCACGGTGTCCGACATTCCCGTCGGCGCGACCCTGAACCTGCCGGGTGGCCTGACCTTCACGGCGACGGACGGCAACACGTCGATCGACCTGTCGCCGGCCCAGGTCGAAGGACTTTCGATCTCCCTGCCGCAAGACTTCGATACGGACTTCTCGCTGACCGTCACGACGACGGCGCAGGAAACGGACCCGGATACGGGCGAGGTTACCGAAGCCACCAGTGCGCCTGTTTCCCTGGGTGTTTCGGTCGGCGCCGTTGCTGACGCACCGACGGTTACGGTCGATGCGGCGTCCGGTCTTGAAGACGGCGGCCCGATTGCGCTCAACATTGATCCGCAGGCGGCGGCACAGGACATCAATGGTGAAATCGTCTCCGTGACCATTACGGGCGTGCCGGAAGGGGCGACCCTGTCGGCCGGCTCCTATAACGCCGAGACGGGCGAATGGACGGTTGATGCCGCCGATGTGGAAGGCCTCACAGTCTCCTTGCCGGAAGATTTCGACACCGATTTCTCGCTGGAGGTCTCTGCCACGGCGCAGGAAACCGATCCGGAAACCGGTGCGGTTACCACGGCGACCTCCGATCCGGTGGCGCTTGACGTTTCCGTCATCGCTCAGGTCGATGCGCCGACAGTTGATGTTGATGCCGCGTTGGGCAACGAAGACACCGCCATTCCGCTGACCATCGATCCCGCTGCCGCCGGCCAGGACCTCCAAGGCCAGGTCACCTCGGTGACGATTTCGGGCATCCCCGTGGGGGCGACCCTCAACCTGCCGAACGGTCTGACTTTCACGGCGACGGATGCCAATTCGACCGTCTCCCTGACCCCGGCGCAGTTGGAAGGCTTGACCATCACGCCGCTGGCCGACAGCGCTGATGATTTCCAATTGACCGTCACGGCGACGGCGACGGAAACCGACCCGGATACGGGTGAAGTCACCACGGCGACTTCCGATCCGGTCACCTTGGACGTCACCGTTCAGGGCGTGGCTGACGGGGCCGCTGTGGGCAACACCACGGCGTCCGGCATCGAAGACCTGGCCGTTCCGTTCACCGTCGACGTGTCCGAACTGGACACGGACGGTTCGGAAACCCTTTCCGTAACCCTGTCCAACATCCCCGAGGGTGCGATCATCACCCGCAATGGCGAAGTGCTTGAAGTTGTCGAGGGCTCCGTCACCCTGGGTGAGGGCGAACTGGACGGCCTGGCGATCCTGCCGCCGGCTGATTTCTCGGGCAATCTTGAACTGACCGTTTCCGCCTCGACCACGGATGAAGGCGATGTGTCCGCCGTTTCGACCGGTACCGTCTCCATCGACGTGGCGGGCGTCGCCGATGGCGCCGGCCTGAACCTGGGTGCCGCCTCGGGCGATGAGGACACGGCCATTGCCCTGCCGATCACCATCGATAAGGCCGATGAAAGCGAAACCGCGCAGATCACCTTGTCGGGCATTCCGCAGGGCGCCGTGCTGTCCAACGCCAATGGTCCGATCACTGTGACCGCCGGTGTCGCGGTGCTGAGTGAAGCGGACCTGGACGGTCTGCAGATCCTGCCGCCGAACGACAGCAGCGCCGATTTCCCGATCAACGTTTCCGTCGTGACGACGGACGGCACGTCCGTTTCCGATGTGGCGTCGGGCACCATTTCCGTCAGCGTCGACGGTGTGGCTGATATTCCGAGCCTCACGATCGGTGACGTGTCGGGGGCCGAAGACAGCGCCATCCCGCTGAACATCTCCGCCGGCCTGGGCGACCTGGACGGCTCGGAAAGCCTGAGCGTCACGATCTCCGGCGTGCCCGCAGGTGCCACCCTGAACAACGGGACCTATAACGCTGAAAACGGCACCTGGACTCTGACCGCCGCCGACTTGGCGGGCCTGACCGTTACCCCGGCGACCAATGACGATACGGACTTCGAACTGACCGTTACCGCGACGGCAACGGACACCGATCCTGACACCGGCGACATTTCAACGGAAAGCGTGACCGGCACCATGAACGTCGTCGTTGACGCCCAGGCCGACGCGCCGACCCTGACCCTGACCGACGCCGCCGGCTCGGAAGACCTTCCGATCGCCCTGAACATCGACGCGGGCCTGACGGACGACAGCGAAGTGCTATCCGTGTCGATCTCGGGCGTACCCGCGGGCGCCACGCTTTCCGCCGGTACCTACGATGCCGAGAGCGATACCTGGACCGTCGATCCTGCCGACTTGGCCGGCCTGACCGTTGCGCCGCCGACCAATTCCAACGAAGACTTCACTTTGACCGTGACGGCGACCTCGGCGGAATCCGATGGTTCCACGGCCAGCACCACCTCGACCTTGAACGTCGCAGTGACGGGCGTTGCCGACGCTCCGACCCTGTCCGTGAACCTGGGTGAAGGCACCTTGGTTGAGAACGGCGACGCGACGCTGGGCAGTGTCACCATCACCAACATGGGTAATGCCACCGCCGGGTATAACAACAGCTATGGCTATTACGTCATCGGCGAGGACGGCACGCCGCAAAGCGGCAAGGTCATCTGGGACAACGTCAAGAACGACGTGGGCGATACCTTCACCCTGGACGGTGTTGATCCCGCCACCATCGGCTTCTTTGTCATTCCCAACGGCGACGACCTGAACTGGAACCTTCAGGACGGCATGGACGTGACCTTCGCCCAGAGCCCGATCACCGGAAACTGGTACGCGGCTGGCCCCAACGGACTTCCCTTGCACGGCGCAGGCGACCCGGTGCTGTTTTCCGATCCGGCCCTGAATGAATTCAACTTCGACTACACCCAGGATACGGGTAGCCCCGGTAACCAGAACTGGGAAGACCTGTTCTTGGGCGGCGACTTCAATTTCAATGACGTCAACATGCAGGTGGACACGGCCCCGGGTCAGCCCGGTGGCCCGGACGTGGTGGAATATCCGCTCGACATCAACGCGGCACTGACCGACACGGATGGCTCCGAAACCCTCAGCGCCACGATCAGCGGCCTGCCCACCGATGCCACGCTGACGCTTGCCGACGGCACGGTCCTGACCTCGACCGGCCCCGACGACAGCTTCGATCTGACCTCCGATCAGCTTCTTGGCATCACCTTGACCGTGCCGGCCGAGGCGACGGACTTCGACCTGTCGGTGACCGCGACCGCGACGGAAAACGATGGCGATACGGCGACCGTGGGAACCACGGTGGCGGTGGATGTTCCAGACCCTGTCGCGGATGCGGCGGAACTGGACGTGTCGCCCGCCACCGGCGACGAAGACACGGCCATTCCGTTGACCATCGATGCGGCCCTGACGGACGAAAGCGAAACCCTCAGCGTGACGGTCTCCGGGATCCCGGACGGCGCCGTGCTGAAATCGGGCGACACGGTGCTGACCGTTGAAAACGGCCAGATTACCTTTGCCGACGGCGTCGTGCCCGACGACCTGACGATCACCCCGCCGACGGACAGCGCCGACGACTTCCAACTGACCGTCACCGCGACCTCGACCGAATTCGACGGCTCGTCCATCGATACGGTCAAGACCCTGGACGTGACCGTTCAGGGCGTGGCCGATGGCGCGCAGGTGACCGACACCACGGCCAGTGGTGCTGAAGACACGGCCATTCCGTTCACGGTCGATGTGACGGAACTGGACACCGACGGCTCGGAAACCCTTTCCGTCACCCTGTCGAATATCCCCGAGGGCGCGGTCATCACCCGCAACGGCGAAGCGCTTGAAATCGTTGACGGCCAGGTCACCCTGGGCGAGGGCGAACTGGACGGTCTGGCGATCCTGCCGCCGGCCGATTTCTCGGGCGATCTCGACCTGACCGTCTCTGCGACCACGACGGACGAAGGCGACGTTTCCGAAACGGCGCTGGGCACCGTGTCCATTGATGTGACCGGTGTGGCCGACGGACCGGACCTGGATCTGAGTGACGCGCTCGGCAACGAAGACACGGCCATTCCGCTTGATATTTCGGCGACCGTTACCGACGGTTCGGAAACGCTGGGTCTCAGCATCTCCGGCATTCCCGCCGACGCCACGCTGACCATCACCAATCCGGGCGGCCAGCAGGTTCCGGTTAATGTGGTCGACGGTGTCGCGAACATTCCGCCGGGCCTGATCGGCGGCCAGATTTACATCACCCCGCCGACCGACAGTGCCGACGACTTCCAGCTGACGGTTACGGCGACCTCGAAAGACGGTGATACGACCGCCACGACCACGGGCACCCTAGATGTGACCGTTCAGGGCGTCGCCGATGGTGCTGTGGTAACCGACACCACGGCCACCGGTGTTGAGGACACGGCCATTCCGTTCACGGTCGATGTGTCCGAACTGGACACCGACGGCTCGGAAACCTTGTCCGTGACCCTGTCGAACATTCCCGAGGGCGCGGTCATCACCCGCAATGGCGAAGCGCTTGAGGTTGTCGACGGCCAGGTCACCCTGGGTGAAGGCGAATTGGACGGCTTGGCAATCCTGCCGCCGGCCGATTTCTCCGGTGATCTCGATCTGACCGTTTCCGCCACCACGACGGACGAAGGCGATGTGTCCGAAACGGCGCTGGGCACCGTGTCCATCGACGTGATTGGCCAAGCCGATGGTGCGGCCCTGAACGTCGCCGATACCTCGGGCGACGAAGACACGGGCATTGCCCTGCCAATCTCCATCGACAAGGCGGACGACAGCGAAACGGCGGAAATTACGCTCTCCGGTATTCCGGAAGGGGCGATCCTGTCCAACGCCAACGGCCCGATCAACGTAACTGACGGCGTCGCGGTGCTGACCGAAGCGGACCTTGCCGGCCTGCAGATCAAGCCGGCTGCCAACAGCGACGTTGATTTCAACCTCGGCGTTTCCGTCGTGACGACGGATGGAACCTCGACCTCCGATCCGGCGACCGGCACCATTGCCGTCGGCGTCGACGGCGTCGCCGACGTGCCGACCCTGACGGTCGACAGCGCCGTTTCCGGCACGGAAGACGGCGGGCCGATCGCGCTCGACATCGCCTCGTCCCTGACCGATATCGACGGTTCGGAAAGCCTCAGCATCACGATCTCGGGCGTGCCCGTGGATGCGACCCTGTCCGCCGGTACGAAGAACGAAGACGGCACCTGGACTCTGTCCTCGGGCGATCTGGACGGTCTGTCCGTGACCCCGGGTACTGACAGCGGTGAAGACTTCCAGCTGACCGTGACCGCGACCTCGACCGAAGCGGACGGCGGTGACACGGCGTCGCAGACGGCGACCATCGACGTCTCCGTCGCATCGCAGGCCGATGCCCCGACAGTGACCGTCGATGCGGCCTCGGGCCTTGAAGACGGCGGACCCATCGCGCTGAACATCGACGCAGCGGCAGCGACCCAGGACGTGCAGGGCGAAGTGACCGGGTTCACCATTTCCGACATCCCGGTCGGCGCCACCCTGAACCTGGGCGGCGGTTTCCAGTTCACGGCGACGGAAGGCAACACCTCCGTCAACCTGACCCCGGCCATGGTTGAAAACCTGTCCATCGATTTGCCGGAAGATTTCGACGAAAACTTCTCGCTTCAGGTTTCCGCCACGGCCCAGGAAGTGGACCCGGATACCGGTGCCGTCACGACCTCGACCAGCGACCCGGTGTCGCTTGCCGTTGAAGTCGGTGCCGTTGCCGATGCTCCGACGGTCGGCGTGGAAAATGCGTCCGGCACGGAAGATGCCGGCCCCATCGCCCTGAACGTCGATCCGCAGGCGGCAGCCGAAGACATCAACGGCGAGGTCGTGTCCGTGACCATCACGGGCGTGCCCGAAGGCGCGACCCTGTCAGCCGGCGCCTTCAACGCCGACACGGGCGAATGGACGGTCGATGCGGCCGACGTCGCGGGGCTGACGGTCTCCCTGCCGGAAGATTACGATACGGACTTCACCCTGCAGGTCTCGGCCACGGCCCAGGAAACCGATCCGGAAACGGGCGCCGTCACCACGGCGACCTCCGCGCCGGTGGATCTGGACGTTTCCGTCATCGCGCAGGTCGATGCGCCGACGGTTGCCGTCGACGCGGCTTCGGGTGTCGAAGACGGCGGGGCCATTCCGCTGAACATCGATCCGGCCACGGCGGCCGGTGACATCGCGGGCGAGGTGACGTCCGTCACGATCTCCGACATTCCGGTCGGCGCCACCCTGAACCTGGGCGGCGGTTTCCAGTTCACGGCAACGGAGGGGAATACTTCCGTCAACCTGACGCCGGAAATGGTCGAAGGGCTGTCCATCTCCCTGCCGCAAGACTTCGATACGGACTTCGCGCTTTCCGTCACCGCGACGGCCCAGGGCGCCGATCCGGAAACCGGCGAACTTTCCACCGCCACCAGTGACCCTGTGTCCTTGACGGTCTCGGTCGATGCCGTGGCGGATGCACCGACGGTTGACGTCAGCAATGCCTCGGGCACGGAAGACGGTGGTCCCATCGCGCTGGATATTGATCCGGCGGCAGCGGCCCAGGACATCAACGGTGAGGTTGTTTCCGTGACCATCACCGGCGTGCCGGAAGGGGCGACCTTGTCCGCCGGGACCTTCGATGCCCAAACGGGTGAATGGACCCTGACGCCGGCCGATCTGGAAGGCCTGACCGTCTCTCTGCCGGAAGACTTTGATGAGGACTTCTCGCTTTCCGTCATCGCGACGGCCGAGGAAACCGATCCGGAAACGGGTACGGTGACGACGGCGACGTCCGCCCCGGTTGCGCTCGGCGTATCCGTTGCGGCGCAGGTCGATGCGCCGACGCTGACCGTCGATGCGGCGGCAGGTGATGAAGACACGGCCATCGCGCTGAACATCGATGCCGAAGCCGCGGCCCAGGACATTAATGGCGAGGTGACGGGAGTCACGATCTCTGGCATTCCGGCCGGTGCGACCCTGACCCTGCCGGGTGGCCTGACCTTTACCGCTTCGGAAACCAGCAACAGCGTCACCCTGACCCCGGCGCAGCTCGAAGGCCTGACCATCACGCCATTGGCCGACAGCAGCGACGATTTCCAGCTGACGGTCACCGCGACGGCCCAGGAAACTGATCCGGAAACCGGCGCGGTTACGACGACGACCTCGGCACCGGCCACCCTTGACGTTACCGTTCAGGGCCTCGCCGACGGCGCGCAAGTGACCGACACCACGGCCACCGGTGTTGAGGACACGGCCATTCCGTTCACGGTCGATGTGTCCGAACTGGACACCGACGGCTCGGAAACCCTGTCCGTGACCCTGTCGAACATTCCCGAGGGCGCGGTGATCACCCGCAACGGCGAAGCGCTTGAAATCGTCGACGGCCAGGTGACCTTGGGTGAAGGCGAATTGGACGGCTTGGCAATCCTGCCGCCGGCCGATTTCTCAGGCGATCTCGACCTGACCGTTTCGGCCACCACGACGGACGAAGGCGATGTGTCCGAAACGGCGCTGGGCACCGTGTCCATCGACGTGATTGGTCAGGCCGATGGCGCGGCCTTGAACGTCGCCGATACCTCGGGCGATGAGGACACGGGCATCGCCCTGCCGATCACCATCGACAAGGCGGACGACAGCGAAACGGCGGAAATTACGCTCTCCGGTATTCCGGAAGGGGCGATCCTGTCCAACACCAGCGGTCCGATTTCCGTGGTTGACGGCGTCGCGGTGCTGACCGAAGCGGACCTTGCTGGCCTGCAGATCAAGCCGGCTGCCAACAGCGACGTTGATTTCAACCTCGGCGTTTCCGTCGTGACGACGGATGGAACCTCGGTCTCCGACCCCGCCACCGGCACCATTGCCGTCGGTGTCGACGGCGTCGCCGACGTGCCGACCCTGACGGTCGACAGCGCCGTTTCCGGCACGGAAGACGGCGGGCCGATCGCGCTCGACATCGCCTCGTCCCTGACCGATATCGACGGTTCGGAAAGCCTCAGCATCACGATCTCGGGCGTGCCCGCGGACGCGACCTTGTCCGCCGGGACGAAGAACGAAGACGGCACCTGGACTCTGTCCTCGGGCGACCTCGACGGTCTGTCCGTGACCCCGGGCGCCGACAGTGGCGAAGATTTCCAGCTGACCGTGACCGCGACCTCGACCGAAGCGGACGGCGGCGACACGGCGTCGCAGACGGCGACCATCGACGTCTCCGTCGCATCGCAGGCCGATGCCCCGACGCTGACCGTCGATGCGGCGGCAGGTGACGAAGACACGGCGATCGCGCTGAACATCGATGCCGAAGCCGCGGCCCAGGACATCAATGGCGAGGTGACGGGGGTTACGATCTCCGGCATTCCGGCTGGTGCGACCCTGACCCTGCCGGGCGGCCTGACCTTTACCGCTTCGGAAACCAGCAACAGCGTCACCCTGACGCCAGCGCAGCTCGAAGGCCTGACGATCACGCCGGCGACCGACAGCAGCGACGATTTCCAGCTGACGATCACCGCCACGGCCACGGAAACCGATCCGGATACGGGCGACGTCACCACGGCGACCTCGGCACCGGCCACTCTGGACGTCACCGTTCAGGGCGTCGCTGACGGCGCCCAGGTGACCGACACGACGGCTTCCGGCGCTGAAGACACGGCGATCCCGCTGACCATCAATGTCACGGAACTGGACACCGACGGTTCGGAAACCTTGTCCGTTACCCTGTCCAACATTCCCGAAGGTGCGGTGCTGACCCGCAACGGCGAGCCCCTTGAAATCGTCAACGGCTCCGTGACCCTGGGCGAGGGCGAACTGGACGGCCTGGAAATCACGCCGCCGACTGACTTCGCGGGCAATTTCGATATCACCGTGTCGGCCACGACCACCGATGAAGGCGATGTGTCCGAAACCGCCACCGGTACCATCAGTGTCGATGTGAGCGGCGGTGCCGACGGTGCTGCGGTCACCTTGGGCAGCGCCCAGGGCGACGAAGACACGTTCATCGACCTGCCGATCACCATCGACAAGGCGGACGAAAGCGAAACGGCGCAAATCACCCTGTCCGGCATTCCGCAGGGTGCGGTGCTGTCAAACGCCAACGGTCCGATCAACGTGACCGACGGCGTCGCGGTGCTGAGCGAAGCGGACCTTGCCGGTCTGCAAATCAAAGCGCCCGCCAACAGCGGCGCCGATTTCCCGCTGAACGTCTCTGTCGTCACCACAGACGGTAACAGCACGTCCGATCCCGCGACCGGTACGATCAACGTGGGTGTCGATGCCGTGGCCGATGTGCCGACGTTGACTGTCGACAGCGTCACCGGCAGCGAAGATGCGGCGATCCCGTTGAACATCTCGGCCGGTTTGAACGATACCGACGGCTCGGAAGTTCTCAGCATCACCATTTCCGACGTGCCCCCGGGTGCGGTTCTGACCCTGGCGGACGGTTCGTCCTTTACGGCGACGCCGGAGAACACCACCTTCCTGTTCGCTGGTGATCAGCTTGAAGGCCTGACCATCACGCCGCCGGAGAATTCCGATGCGGACTTCTCCCTGAACGTCGTCGCGACGTCGCTGGATACCGATCCGGACACGGGTGCGGTGACGACCAGTTCGGTTGAAGGTGCCATGACCGTCAGTGTCGACCCCGAAGCGGATGCGCCGACCCTGGAACTGGCTGATTCCGCCGGCACGGAAGACCTGCCCATCGCCCTAGACATTGGGGCGGCTCTGACCGACGCCAGCGAAACCCTGTCGGTGACGATCACGGGTGTGCCCCAAGGTGCCACCCTGTCCGCCGGTAGCTACGATGCCGAAACGGATACTTGGACCGTTGATCCTGCTGAACTGGGCGGCCTGACCGTCACACCGGCGCCGAATTCCAACGAGGACTTCACCTTGACGGTGACGGCGACCTCCACGGAATCCGACGGCTCGACGGCCTCGACCTCCTCGACCCTCAACGTCGCCGTGACCGGCGACGCCGATGCCCCGACGCTCAGCGTTACCCTGGGAGAAGGTGTGCCGACGACCACTGGTGGTTCCGGCGGTTCCGGTGGTTCGAACGGGTCCGGCGGTTACGTTGGCGACGGCTCAAACCTGCAGAATCAGTTCGTTGACAGCAATGCCCAGAACCACACCGCGGGCGGTGGCGATGACGTCTGGGTCGTCGACCGTGACCTGCGCATGAATGAATCCTTCACCATGGGCGGCGGTAACGACACGCTTGTCATCAACGGTGACGTCGGCGGCGGCACTAATATCAATCTGGGCGGCGGCAACGACAGCGTCACCATCAACGGCGATATCACCGGCAACGCATCGATCAACGGCGCCGGTCAAACCAATGGTGGCGGAGATGTGGTCTACCTGGGCAAGGATTCGGATCACTATGAGTTCCGGAACTTCACCGACAACAACGGTAAGATCAACACCCAGGTGTTTGATAAAGATACGGGTCAGACGCTGACCATCAACAACGTTGAAGCCATCGCCTTTGGCGACGGGACCTTTGTCGGCAACGAAGATCTTGTCCAGTTTGAAACCCCGGGTGGGGTGGATGTCGTCGAGTATCCGCTCGACATTAATGCCGCTTTAACCGACATCGACGGTTCGGAAACCCTTTCGGCGACCATTTCAGGCGTGCCCGAGGGCGCGGTCCTGACCTTGGCCGACGGCACGGTCTTTACCTCGACCGGCACGGGTGATGAATTCGATCTGACGGCCGGACAGTTGACGGGCATCACCCTGACGGTCCCGGCTGATGCCACGGACTTCAACCTGTCCGTCACGGCGACGGCGACGGAAAACGACGGCGATACGGCCAGCGTCAGCACGATTGTCGGGGTTGATGTGCCGGATCCGGTCGCCGATGCACCGGAACTGAACGTGTCCGATGCCTCCGGCGCGGAAGACAACGCCATTCCGTTGACCATTGACGCGGCCCTGACCGATGCCGACGAAAGCTTGAGCGTCACGATCTCCGGCATTCCGGACGGCGCGGTCCTGAAATCTGGCGATACCACCCTGGTGGTCGAAAACGGCGCCATCACCTTTGAAGACGGCGTGGTGCCGGACAACCTGACCATCCAGCCGTCGGCGAACTCCGACGTCGACATGGCGCTGACGGTGACCGCGACTTCGACGGAAGTCGACGGCTCGACGGCCTCTACCACTTCGACTCTCAACGTCGCCGTAAGCGGCGTTGCCGATGCCCCGACCCTGTCGGTTGATCTGGGCGCAGGCGTGCCCACGGGCGGCTCGGAAGAAGTTCCGGGCAGCGTGACGATTACCAACGCGGCACAGGGCGAAGCCGGTTACCACAACACCTACGGCTATTATGTCATCGGCGAGGACGGCGCACCGCAGTCGGGCCAGATCATCTGGGCTGACGTAAAGGACAGCGTGGGTGATACGTTCACCCTGGATGGTGTCGACCCGGAAGATATCGGCTTCTTCGTCATCCCGAACGGTGATGGCCTGAACAACAACCTGTCCGACGGCATGAATGTCACTTTCACCCAGGGGCAGGACGGCAACTGGCATGTGGTCGGTCCCAACGGTCAGGTTCTGTCCGGTGAGGGCGACCCGGTGTTGTTCGACGATCCGACGCTCAACGAAGGCAACTTCGACTACACCCAGGACACCAGTGCGCCGGGTAACCAGAGCTGGGAAGATCTGGTCGGCGGCGGTGATAACGACTTCAACGATATTCATATCCAGGTCGATACGGTTCCGACCCAGCCGGGTACGGGCGGTCCGGAATTCGTTGAATATCCTTTGAACGTCAACGCTCTGCTGACGGACACGGACGGCTCCGAAACCCTTTCGGCGACGCTCAGCGGCATGCCTGCCGGTTCGGTTGTGACGCTTGTCGATGGAACTGAATTCACGATCACCAGCCCGACCAGCGGTGTCGATCTGACCAGCACGCAGCTTCAGGGCATCACCCTGACGGTGCCTGCGGGTTCGGAAAATTTCGACCTGCATGTCACGGCGACGGCGACGGAAGCCGACGGCGACACGGCCACCGTATCGACCAACGTCGGCGTGGACGTGCCGGTGTTCGACAACGAGGCCTCTGACCCGACGCTGACCGTTTCCGACGCTGCGGGTCTCGAAGACGGGACCATCCCGCTCGACATCGCAGCGGCCCTGACCGATACGGATGGCTCGGAATCCCTGACCGTGACTCTGTCGGGAATTCCCGACGGTGCGGTTCTCAAGTCCGGCGACACCATCTTGACGGTTGATAATGGGTCCATCACCTTCGCCGATGGCGTGGTGCCTGAAAATCTGACGATCCAACCGCCGGCCAATTCCGGTGCCGACTTCGACATCACGGTCTCCGCGACGTCGACGGAAGAAAACGGCGGTGATACCTCGACCACCACGGGCACGATCAATGTTGCCGTGGCGGCAGTCGCCGATACGGTGGCTCTCGATGTTTCCGATGCGACGATTGATGACGGCGCCACCACTGTGCCGCTCGATATTTCCGCGCAGCTGGGCGATCTGGACGGTTCGGAAGAACTGACCGTGACCATCTCGGGGATCCCGGAAGGCGTGACGCTGAGCGGCGGCGAGAAGAACAGCGACGGGTCCTGGACCCTGTCCGGCGACGACCTGCAGGATCTGACCATGACCCTGCCGTCCGGCGAAAGCACGACCTCGACGCTGTATTCGCAGAATTTCAACAGCCTGTCCGACGGCACTACTTCTGCCGGGGGCGACAACGGCTTCTCCTCCACCGGCGGTTATTCAGGCAATGACGACCGCACGGCCGTCGATAACGACCGGTTCGAATTCCAGAACCCGGTGGGCGGCAACGTCTCCACCTGGTCGAGCGCCGATATCGACATTTCGGGCCAGGAAGACGTGTCCTTCTCCTTCAACCTGAAGGGCTACGGCGATATGGAGAGCAGCGGGTCTGCCGCCGATTACTTCAAGGTTATCGCCGTGGTAGACGGTGTCGAACATGAATTGATGACTCACAACGGCGACCTGGATAACTGGTCGACCATCACGCTGGACGATATTCCCCAGGGCGACTCCCTCGTCATCAAGATGGAAGTGCGAACCACGGGCAGTGACGAAGTCTACAAGATGGACAATCTGTCGGTCGAAGGCACGACGACGGCCGTCGCGGCGCCGGTCGAGGACTTCAATCTGGAAATCACCGCCACGGCCGCCGATACGGACCCCGACACGGGGGCGATCAGCTATTCCTCGACCGAAGCGAACCTGTTGGTGACGGTCGCGGCTGAAGACGACGCCTCGGCGCCGACGGTGACCGTGTCCGACGCCGCGGGCTTGGAGGACACGCCGATTGCGCTCGACATCACCGCGGCCTTGACCGACCTGGATGGGTCGGAAGAAATCACCTCGATCACGCTGTCGGGCATTCCGACGGGGGCCACCTTGAACCACGGAACCCTCGACGAAGTCACCGGCGATTGGTCGGTTGAACTGTCGGATCTGGTCGACCTGGAAGTGACTCCGGCGGCCAATTCCAACGAGGATTTCGAGATCACGGTTTCCGTGACCTCGACGGAATCCAACGGCGGCGCCACGGCGACCACCACGGCGACCATCGACGTGGATGTAACGGGTGTGGTCGACGACTTCACGGTCGCGACCAGCGATGCCGCAGGTGCGGGCGGCGATGCCCTGCCGCTCGACATCTCGGTTGATCTGACGGACCTGGACGGCTCTGAAACGGTCAGCGTGACCCTGACGGGCATCCCCGAGGGCGCGATGCTCAACCACGGCACCTTCGACGAGGGTTCGGGCAACTGGACCCTGTCCGGCGATGACCTGGATGGTCTGACCATCAGCCTGCCGGAAACGGTCGAAGGCGAGGGCGGCGGCGAGCCTGTTTCCCTCTATTCCCAGAATTTCAATGACCTGAGCAATTACTCGCAGAGTGCCGGCGGTGCCAACGGGTTCACCACCGACGGTTCGGCCGCCGACATTAAAGGCGTCCACGGGGTCTACGGCGATGCTTATTACTTCGGGCAATCGACCAGTGACGCTTACGACGACAGCGACGTCAATCAGTGGAACAGCGCGCCCATCGACATCTCGGGCCAGGAAGACGTTACCTTCTCGTTCGACCTGCAGGCGCATGGGGACTTGGAAGAAAGTGGCTCCTACCACGACTTCTTCACGGTCATCGCCGTGGTCGATGGGGTTGAGCATGAAGTTCTCGTCAAGGACGGAAATTTCGCTAACGGACATTTCGAAATCTCCGATATTCCGGCAGGTAACGAACTGATCATCCGGATGGAAGCGAAGACGACCTCGGGCGACGAATACTTCTCGATGGACAACGTCTCCGTGGTCGGCACACCGGCCGCGGCCGAGCCCCTGGAAAGCTTCCAGATCGGCGTGGAAACGACGGTCACGGAAAGCGATGGGGCGTCTGAAACCCAGTCCACCACCTTGAACGTCGACATCAACAACGACAATGAGGCGGAAGCACCGACCTTGACGGTCTCTGACGCGGCTGGTGACGAAGATACGGCGATTGCGCTCGATATCGCCGCGGCCCTGACCGATACGGACGGCTCGGAATCCCTCAGCGTGACGCTGTCGGGCATCCCGGAAGGTGCCGTGCTGCGGGCGGGCGGTCAGCCCTTGGATGTCTCCGGTGGAGAGATCACCTTCGCCGACGGCATCATCCCCGAAGGTCTGACGATCCAGCCGCCGACCAATTCCAACGACGACTTCCAGCTGACGGTGTCGGCGACCTCGACGGAAGCCAACGGCGGCGATACGACGACGACCTCGGCGACCATCGACGTGGACGTGACCGGGGTGGTCGACGACTTCACGGTGGCAACCCAGGATGCCGCCGGTGAGGCGGGCACGGAACTGCCGCTCAGCATTGATGTCGGTCTGACGGATCTGGACGGCTCGGAAACGGTCAGCGTGACCCTGACGGGCATCCCCGAGGGGGCGACCCTGAACCACGGCACCTTCGACGAAGGGACCGGCAACTGGACGCTATCCGGCGGTGACCTCGACAATCTGACCATCAGCCTGCCGGAAACGGTCGAAGGCGAAGGCGGCGGCGAACCGCAGACCCTCTATTCCCAGAACTTCAACAGCCTGTCCGATGGGGCGACCAGCGCCGGCGGGGCCAATGGCTTCTCGACCGATGCATCGAATTCCGACACCAGCAGCTATCACGGTGTTGATGACGACCGGTATGAGTTCTCCAAGTCCGATACCAACGGCTATGACGGCGAAGACGCATTCATGACCTGGAACAGTGCCGCGATCGATATCTCTGGTCAGGAAGACGTGACCTTCAGCTTCAAGCTGGATGGCGACGGGGGGCTCGACTCAAGCGGTACCTACGCCGATTTCTTCCGCGTGATCGCGGTGGTCGACGGCGTCGAGCACGAGCTGATGACTGAGAACGGCGACGTGTGCAACACGACCTTCACCCTCGACAACATTCCCGAGGGCGACGAGCTGATCATCCGCATGGAGGTTAAGACCACGTCTTCGGACGAAGTCTACAAGATGGACAATCTGAAGGTCGAAGGCACGCCGGCGGCTGCCGAGCCCCTGGAAAGCTTCCAGATCGGCGTGGAAACCACGGTCACGGAAAGCGACGGTGCGTCCGAGACCCATTCGACGACACTCAACGTCGACATCAACAATGACAACGAGGCGGAAGCCCCGACCTTGACGGTGACGGAACAGGCGCCGACCACGGAAGACGTCGCGGTGGCGCTCAACATTGCTGCCGCCCTGACCGATACGGACGGTTCGGAAACCCTCAGCGTAACGCTGTCGGGTATTCCGGATGGTGCGGTGCTGAAGTCGGGTAATACGGTTCTGACGGTCGAAAACGGCGAAATCACCTTCGCGGACGGTGTGGTTCCGGACAATCTGTCCCTGACCCCGCCGACCAATTCGGACGCCGATATCGAACTGACGGTTTCCGCAACCTCGACCGAACAGAACGGTGGTGCGACGACAACCACGACCTCAACGATCGACATCGACGTCTCGGCCCTGGCCGACGTGCCGACGATTACCAGCGTGACGATCGGCGATCCGGTCATCACCGAAGGTACGGAAGGGGGCGCCGAAACGGTGACTATCAGTTCCGCCAACTTCGGCGAAAGCGATGCCGGCTTCTCGATCACGGCCCGGTCGATCAATTCCAACGGAACGTTGTCCGAACCTTCGGCGGATAATGTCTCGACCAACGGCTCGCCGCTCGGCTTTGGCGTTGCCGGCAGTGCGTCGGGTGACGACAGCGAGTTGGGGTACGACAGCCAGCACGATGTGTCCGAGGAACTGATCGTCAGCTTCGACGATGATGTGTCCTCGGCCGACGTGGCCTTCGCCTGGATGCATTCCGGTGAACAGGCGGAATTCAAATTGTTCCGCGATGGCGTCGAAGTCGGTTCGGGTACGATCAACGGTGTGACCGACAATATCGATGATCCGGTCGCCCTGACCGCGACGGACGGTGGCACCTTCGATCAGATCGTGTTCTCGGCGCCGGATAGTGGTGATGACTATTTGATCAACTCGATCAGCTTTGAAACACAGGGCGGCACGCCTGATGTGGCCGAATATCCCATCGACATCGTCGCCGGCCTTGCAGATACCGACGGTTCGGAAAATCTGTCCGTGACCATCGGCGGCGTGCCCGAAGGGGCCAGCCTGTCCGCCGGCACGGACAACGGTGACGGCACTTGGACGGTGTCTGGCGGCGATCTGGAGGGCCTCAGCCTTTCGGTGCCTTTCGAAGACGAAGTCGAAGGCTTTGATCTGACCTTCACGGCGACGGCGACAGAACAGTCCAACAACTCCATGGCCACCTCGGCCGCGGTTGTGGTTGCGGCGGCGGCGGTTGTTGCGCCCGAACCGGAACCGGAGCCCGAACCTGTCGAGGAAGATTTCGACGGTCTGGACATGGACGGTGAAGATAACAACAACGATGAAATGGTCGGCAATGACAATTCGAGCGACGACTGGACCGGCAACTATCAGGCCCAGACCTACGCCGGCAGCACAAAGAACGATGATCTCAACACCGGCGGCGGCGGAGATACGCTGTACGGCGGTGCCGGCAATGATGAACTGACCGGCAGCTGGGGCAACGACACGTTCTTCGGTGGCTCGGGCAATGACGAGCTCGAAGGCGGCGATGGCAACGATCTGCTGTTCGGCGGTTCCGGCAATGACGAAATCGAAGGCGGCACCGGCAACGACGAGATTCAGGGCGGTTCCGGCAACGATGAGATCGAAGGCGATGACGGCAACGATCTGCTGTATGGCGGCGCCGGCAACGATGACATCGAAGGCGGCACAGGCCATGACACGGTCTACGGCGGTTCCGGCAATGACGAAATCGAAGGCAATGACGGCAACGATCTGCTGTACGGCGGTTCCGGCAACGACGAGATCGAAGGTGGCTCGGGCCACGACACGGTCTATGGCGGCGCCGGCAACGACGAGATCGAAGGCAACGACGGCAACGACCTGCTCTACGGTGGTTCCGGCGATGACGAGATCGAGGGCGGCTCGGGCCATGACACGGTTCATGGCGGCTCCGGCGACGACGAGATCGAAGGCAATGACGGAAACGACCTGCTTTATGGTGGCTCGGGCAATGACGAGATCGAAGGCGGGGACGGCCATGACCAGTTGTTTGGTGGTCTCGGTGACGATTACCTGGAAGGCGGCTCGGGCAATGACGTTCTGTTCGGCGGTGCTGGGAACGATGTTCTGAACGGCGGTTCAGGCAACGACACCTTCATTTTCGATGCCGATAGCGGCCATGACATCATCGAAGACATCATGCTGCAGGATACGCTCGAATTCCAAGGCGAGCAGTTCGACATGAACGATATGATCTTCTCGGAGAACGAAGAAGGCGACGCGGTCATCTCCTTCGCGGGCAAGGACGACATGTCCGTGACCCTGGAGGGCGTGAAGTTCGACGACCTCGATCGCAACGGCGACGGCGATGCGTCGGAAGGCTATTCCGTAACGCAGAGCGACGACGGGTTCACCGTGAATATCGACGACACCTGACCACACCCCTCTTAGATCAGGTAACTGAAAAGGCCGGGCGCGTCATGCGTCCGGCCTCTTTTCTTGTGCGTTGAGAATGCCGGTTGCCCGTTAAGCGCCGGCCTATTGCCTATAGTTCCGGTTTGTCCGATGCCGGTGGGTCGCGGAAGTGTGCCCACTTTTCGATGCCGCCGCGGTTTTCCAGGAAATTCATCAGGGCGCTGACTGGACGATGGTCGAACTTGCTGCCTGTTTCCTGCATCAGGATGTCGATGACTTTGCGGAACTCCATGGCGGGCCGCCAGGCACGGGCGCTGGCCATGCCGACGAAGGCATTGGCGACGGCCAGAACCTGCGCCGTCGGAATGATGCGGTCGCCGGAGATATGGAAGCGGCCGGTGCCGTCCCAATGTTCACCCATGTGCAGCACGGTCTTGACCACCGGGCCCTCGAAGGTGACGTCCTTCAGCAGGTCGGCGGTGACAAGGTAGGTCGAGGCCAAAAGCTCGCGTTCTTCATCCGTCAGGTTACCGGTCTTGGTCAGAACCTCGGGCGGCACGAAGATCTTGCCCAGGTTCATCAGGCTGCCGGCGATGTCGACGGTATGGACTTCCAATTCGGAGAGGCCCATTTCCTCGGCGATCTCGCGGGCGACCTCGGCTGTGCGGGTTGAATGGTTGGCGGAATAGGGATCGCGGCGGTCGACCACGCTGACCAGGGTGTCGATCAACTGCCGCATCATGCGTTCCGACCGGCGGCGTTCGCGGGACAGTTCGGAAATGTCTTCCAGCACCATCAGAACGCCCGGCGGATAGTCGCGGTCGCCACGCAGCGGGATATGGTCCGACTTGATGACATGAATGGCGCTGATGTCGTCCGGGTCCGCATCCGGGTCCGTGAAGGACGAAATATGCTGTTCGCGTTCGAAGGTGCGCAGCACGCCGTTGTTGATCTCGGCCAGGCGTTGCGCTTTTACCGGCCCCATGACACTGGCCATGGACTTGCCCATCATGTCTTCGGCGCTGATCCCGGCCGCGCGGGCGGCCGGTGCATTGGCGAAGGTATAGGTGGTGTTGCCGTCGACGGCGACGATCTCCGTCGGCTGGCTGTCGGTCACCACCTTCATGAACTTGGACATGTTGGAAAAACGCTCAAGCGCCACCTTCATGTCGGCCATGGCCTGCTTGGCGCGGACCGACGCCCCATGGGCCCAGACGGCGAAGAACGACACCGAAACGCCGCCGATAATCAGCAGCAGAACGATCAAGGTCGTGCGCAGACGGGTTTCCGTGGATGCCAGGGCTTCCTCGGTCGTGACCTTGCGGACCAGGACCCAACTCGGCACGTTGGCGATGGCGCGTGAGGTGACGAGCACTTCCGCGCCGGCGTAATCGCGTTTTTGGGCGAAACCGCCCGTTTTTTCCAGCGCATAAGCGGCGGCCAGGTCCGGCGTATCCATGGCCATCTGGCGTTCGAAGGCCTTGCTGCCGTCGGCCAGCGGGGTCAGGTATTCGACCGTATTGCCGACCTTGCGGGCGATGAAGCTTTCCGATGTCTTGGACAGTTCGCCTGGCTGTTTCAGGCGTTTGAAGAGGTCTTCGTCGACGATCTTGATGCCAATCACGGCGCCGATGGCCTTGGCGCCGGTGCCTTCCTGCAACTTGAAGATCGGCAGCACGAAGCCCATGGTCGGCTCGTTGGTCGGGCCCTTGAAAATGTCGATGATCGCCGGGTCGCCCTGCAGGGCCTGACGGACGGCATCGCGGATGCGCTTGTTCAGGGGCGGCATGTCGGGGGTCGAGACGATGGCGTTCAGGTTGGTGTCGATCAGGCCGATACCGGCGACGCCAGGCCGTTCGATGTTGGCGGCGATTTCGCCCACGGGGGGCGGCGCCTTGAATCCCGAACGTTCGGCGGTGGCGATCAGCAGGTTGCGCAGGAACCCGACGGAGGCCGAACTGCTGGCGTTCGAATCCAGGGCATCCAGGGGATCGGCGAGGGGGGCGGGAGCCGTTTCGGCTGCAGCCTTGTCCTTGCCGTCCGTCCCGTCCGTCAATTCCGACGACAGGGCGGCGCCCAATTCGCTGCCCAGGGTGTCAAGGGACGGAATGGCGGTTACGCCGCCGCCCTGCCCAACGGGGGCCGTGGCATCCTTCTTGGCACCGGCGGAGGCTTCGGACAGGTAGAGCTGCAGCGAGGCGTTCTGCGTCAATTCGCGCATATGGCCGAACTGTTCCTCAACCCATTGGTTGACCGCGGCGGCGCGGAAATCGGCAACGATGCCCAGGCGGACCTGCCAATTCAGGCGGTCACGGTCGCGTTCCTTGTCGATGAACTGCAGGGTGAAATGAATTGATACCGCGATCGCCAGGGCCGTCGCCGCCAGGATGGCCAGCGCGACCTTGTTGAATTCGCGCTTCGCCTTCTTTGGCTTGGGCTCGCCTGCGGGCGTCTCGGTATCGGTCGTTTTGTTTTCGGCTGCTTCCGCCATGGTGCTCCCCAACGGGCGGTTTCTCTCGCGCGTTCGAGGCATATTAGAGACTTAACCCCTTGCAGCAAAGTCGTTTTCCGACCCTGTGAGCGAGATCACGGCGGCGTCGCCCTGCAAAAGGCTAGGCTGCGCGTCGTCCAAGTTGGCCGGCTGTGCGCGAGGCGATATAATCAAGGGTGGGTCCGCAACGGATGCCGGATGGAAGAAAGACAGTGATAATCCTGCGTTGCATTGGTGTTCTGCTTCTTACGATGACAGCCGTCGCGGCCCTGCCCGTGGGGGCTCTCAGCGCCTCCCCGCAGCCCAGCTTCTTCAATACCAAGGAAGTCCAGTCCGACGACCTCAAGGCCTTCACCAAATGGTTGGGGGCGCTTGAGCGGTTCAGCCAGGCCCGGAAAAGCAACGCGCCGGTGAAATGCTATCCCGGACCCGGACAGATGCAGATCTGCGGCAATGCGGAATGGATCGAATTCCTGAAAAGCGTCAAAGGCTTGAATAAGCTGGACCAGTTGCGTCAGGTCAACGAACGCATGAACAAGGCGACCTACGTCCAGGACAAGAACAATTGGGGCCAGAACGATTATTGGGCCACGCCGCAGGAATTCATGGCCCGCTTCGGCGATTGCGAGGATTACGCGATCATGAAGTACCTGTCCCTGCGTATGCTGGGCTGGGACGACAACGATCTGCGCGTGGTCGCGGTCAAGGACCTTAACCTCAAGGTCGGACATGCGATCCTGGTTGTCTACATGACGGCGAAGTCGGGGGAACGCATTCCGCTGGTTCTCGACAACCAGATCGGCTCGGTGGTCAAGGCGTCGTCAATCCGCCATTACCAGCCGGTGTTTTCCATCAATCAGAAATTCTGGTGGCGCCACCTGGGTTAAAACCGAGGCTGACCGGGTCAATCGCGCCGGGGCCCCGTGCGCCGGGGGGCGCTGCGCCGGGCGGCTGTCCGGCGTTCTTCCTGGCGGCGGTCGTCCTGGCCCGGAGGCGGGCCTTCCTTGGTCTGACGGCGGTCGCTGTCGCGCCGTTCCTCCGCGCGGCGGTCATCGCCGCGTCGATCCGTACCCTTGCGGCGTTCGTCTTCAGCCGTCATCTTGATTGTTTCCCTTTGTCTTGCCGTCCTATGTTGGGCGGCTTTCCTGATGTTCAGCTTAGAAAAATCAACCCGTGAGGCCAAGGATTTCTAGTGGAATTCGGCGACTTGAGATAAAACACGGCCCATGACGACCGAACCCAAATTGCCCCCATCGGTGGCTCGCCGCCGGACCTTTGCCATCATCTCGCACCCTGATGCCGGTAAGACCACGCTGACGGAAAAGCTGCTGCTGTTCGGCGGCGCCATTCAGGAAGCCGGCGCCGTCAAGGCGCGGGGGGAGCGCCGCCGCGCGCGCTCGGACTGGATGAAGGTGGAGCGGGAGCGTGGAATCTCGGTCGCGTCGTCGGTCATGACTTTCGATTATCAGGATAAGACCTTCAACCTGCTGGATACGCCGGGCCACGAGGACTTTTCCGAAGACACCTACCGCACCCTGACCGCCGTCGATAGCGCCGTCATGGTGATCGACGCGGCCAAGGGGATCGAGGCCCAGACGCGCAAGCTGTTCGAGGTTTGCCGCCTACGCAACGTGCCGATCATTACCTTTATCAACAAAATGGACCGCGAGGCCCGTGATCCCTTTGACCTGATGGACGAGGTCGAACAGGCTTTGGCGCTGGACGTCACGCCGGCCAGCTGGCCCATCGGCATGGGCCGCAATTTCCTCGGCTGCTACGACTTGTTCAAGGACCGCCTGGTCCTGATGGAACGCTCCAAGGGCGAGAAACCGGACGAGGGCGAGGCCTGCGAGGGGCTGGAAGACCCGCGCCTCGACGCACTGCTGCCGGAACATGCGGTCAAGCAACTGCGCGACGAAGTCGACATGGCGCGCGGTCTACTGCCGGAATTCAATCTCGAGGCTTACCGTGAAGGTCACATGACACCGGTCTATTTCGGCAGCGCCTTGAATAATTTCGGGGTGCGCGAAGTGTTGCAGGGCTTGGGCCAACTGGCCCCGCCGCCGCGCCGTCAGCATACCCGCGACCGCGACATCGACCCGGCGGAAAGCAAGGTGTCCGGCTTTGTTTTCAAGATTCAGGCCAATATGGACCCGAAACACCGCGATCGCATCGCTTTCATGCGGATCTGTTCAGGCAAGTTCACGCGCGGCATGAAGATGAAGCATGTGCGCACGCAAAAGACCCTGACCATCCATAATCCCGTGCTGTTCCTGGCTCAGGATCGGGAATTGGCCGAGGAGGCCTGGGCCGGCGATATCATCGGCATCCCCAACCACGGCAACCTGCGCATCGGCGACGCCCTGACCGAGGGAGAGGACCTTGTGTTCACCGGCATCCCCAACTTCGCGCCGGAATTGCTGCAGAAGGTCCGCCCGGCGGATCCCATGCGTGCCAAGCACCTGGGCAAGGCCCTGCAGCAATTGGCGGAAGAGGGCGTCGGCCGGGTGTTCAAGCCGACCATGGGGGCGGACTGGATCGTCGGTGTGGTCGGCGGGTTGCAGTTCGATGTGCTGGCCGACCGCATCCGCACGGAATACGACGTGCCCGTGCATTTCGAACCGACGGAGCTTTATACCGCACGCTGGGTCGATGCCGACACGCCGCAGGCCATGAAGACTTTTATGGATGCCAACCGCACGAGCATGGCCGAAGACCACGAAGGCACGCCCGTGTTCATGGCGCGCAATGCCTGGCATCTGAACCACACCCAGGAAAACGCGCCGGGCATCCATTTCCACCGCACCAAGGAAAACGCGGGCGAACTATGACCGACGGCGGCGCAGACCCCTGGGCCAACCGCGGCCCCAAGATCAAGATGACCCCGGAACAGAAGGCGGCGGGGATTAAACGCATCCTGGCCGAACGCCCCAAGGGTGAGCCGTTCCGGGTGTTCGCCTTCGGATCGCTGATGTGGAATCCGGAATGTTGCGTCGCCTCGACCTTTGCGGCGACGGTTCATGACCATCAGCGCCGCTTTCAGATTTGGTCGACACGCGCGCGCGGCACGGACGACCAGCCGGGCCTGGGCCTCTGCCTGGTGCCGGAACCGGGGCAGGTCTGCAAGGGGCTGGTTCTGGAACTGGACGAAGACGTGTTGGCGGAAGACCTCAAGCGTCTGTGGGACCGGGAACAGAATTCCGGCGTGTATCGGCCGACTTGGATCACGGCGGACAGCCTTGACGGTCCGGTCCAGGTGATGACCTTCGTCGTGATTCCTGATCATCCCCATTTCGTGCCGCCCTTGCCCAGGGACACCATGGCCGAGATCATGTGCAAGGCCGTGGGCCGCTACGGCACCAATCATGATTATCTGGTGCGCCTGCTGGAGACCCTGGAAGCCCTGGGCGTCGAGGATCCCGACTTGGCCGACCTGGATGCCTGTATCAAGGCCAAGGCTGCAGGCTGACTCAATCGACGATGAATAGCGTGGCCCCGGTCGCCGTCGATGACCGATGGGGCTCGGCGTTGTCGGCGACCTGATAGCTCATGCCCGGCGTCAGGATGAAGGTCCGGCCGTCTTCCAGTTCGGTGTGCAACTCACCTTTGATGCAGAACAGGATATGGCCTTTGACGCACCAGTGATCGGCCAGGTATCCCGGGGTGTAGTCGACCATACGCACGCGGATGCCACCGAAGGTCTGGGTCCGCCAATAGGCGGATCCGGTCTCTCCCTTGTGTTCCGTGCGCTCAACCGCCGACCAGTCGGTGGTGCCGAAGGGAATGTCGCTCATCTGCATGGCTAGGGCTCCCGCCGTTTCACGACCTTTTCGCGGTGGTAGATGTAGATCCCCGATCCGACGATCACGGCCGCGCCGACGAACGTCCAGGCGTCCGGCCATTCTCCGAAGAACAGAAACCCGGATGCCGCCGCCCAGATCAGGTTGGAATAGGTGAAGGGCGCCACGGTCGCGGCCGGGGCCAGGGTGAAGGCCTTGATCAGCGCGAAGTGGCCCAGCGTGCCGAACATCCCGGCGCACAGCAGCATCCCCCAGCCCAGGGTCGGCAGAGGGGTCCAATAGAACGGTACGGCGGTGCTCATGATCAGCGCACCCAACAATGCCGAATAGCACAGCGTGGTCAGCACGCTTTCGCTGTGGCTGAGAAAGCGGGTTGAAACCTGATAGACGCCGTGGGTCGCGGCGGCGACCAGGGGCAGCAGGGCTGCCAACTGCATGGCGTCACCGCCCGGGCGGATGATGATCATGGCGCCGGCGAAGCCGATCACCACGCCGGCCCAGCGGCGCGGGCCGACCCGTTCCTTCAACAACGGCACGCTGAGCGCCGTCACAACCAGGGGGGCCAGCATCATGATGGCACTGGCCTCGGCGATCGGCACGTACTTGAGGCCGGTGAAGTAGAGGCCGGTGGTCACCAGCAGCAGCAGGGAGCGCACAAGCTGCAGGCCCAGGTTGGGGGTAACCAGCAGGCGGCGCAGGCGGGGGAACAGGATCACCGCCAGTACGGCGACCTGAAAGAAATAGCGGCCCCACACGACCTGGACCACGGAATGGGTCTTCACAAGTTCCTTGGCGATGCTGTCCATGGACACGAAACAGGCCATGGCGACGATCATCCACAACACGCCCTGGCCCGCATGGCCGTCGGCGGCCGTGGGCGGGCCGGGGGACGGCGACGGTGCCGATTGCTGGTTCATGGCGTCTCAGGGCCTGGAGGGCGGCGGAAGTGCGGTTCTGTCATGGCGGTGCGCGGGCCCGCCGTCAATACGCCTTTGGCGCAGGGCGGGGTTGCGGCGGCTAGGTCCTTTGCCCGGCGGCCCGTTCCCGCCGCCACACGTAAATGCCCGATGTGACGATAACCGCCGCTCCCAAGGCGGCCCAAACGTCCGGTCGTTCGCCGAATACGATGAGTCCGACCAGGGCTGCCCATAGCAGATAGGAATAGGTATAGGGGGCTACCACCGCCGCCGAGGCCCTGGCGAGGGACTGAATCAGGGCGTATTCGGCGATGATTCCCGCGATCCCCGCCGCCGCCAGAAGCCCCCATTGCGCGGGTGCCATGGGAGCCCAATGAAAAGGCACGATGGGGGTCATGATCAGCGCGCAGAATAGGACGCTGTAGGTCAGGGTGGTCAGCACGCTGTCCTCACGGGCGACGAAGCGGGTGACGACCTGATAAAGCGCATGCAGCAGGGCCGCCGCCAGCGGCAACAGCGCGGCGACCTGCATGGCCTCGGTCCCCGGGCGGATGATGATCATGGCGCCGAGAAAGCCCGCGGCCACCCCGGCCCAGCGCCGCAGCCCGACCCGTTCCTTCAGGAACGGCACGGCCAGGGCGGTGAAGGCGAGGGGGGCGAGCATGGCGATGGCCCCGGCCTCGGCCAGCGGCACATGGCGCAGGCCCGTGACGTAGCAGACCGAGGTCGCGACCAGAAGCGCCGCGCGCAGCGCCTGCAACCCGACCTGTCGGGAGGGCAGTAGGCGCGGCAGGCGCCGGGCCATGACGGTGCACAAGACCACGGCTTGCACCACATAGATTCCCCAGACGACCTGCAGGGGGGCTTGCGTGCGGACAAGATGCTTTGACAGCGAGTCCATCACCGTGAAGGCGAACATCGCCGCGAGCATGCACAGGATGCCGATACGGACGTCCGTGGCGGTGCCGGATTGGCTGGAGGCGGTCGCGGGTTCTGCGGTCATCGGAAAGCATCCCAAGGGTAGCGGATCATCGTGGCCGCGCAGTTTCGGTGCCGGTGGCGGTGCCGTCAACGCCCGGGCACGGCAAGGTGTGATGCCTTAGAATCCACAGTCCCGAATTAACGCTGTCCTGTGCCGTCACGCGGGGTAAAAGGGGCGGCCATGTATGAAGCCCCGATCCGCCCCGGCGAAACCTGGTTCGCCGCCCGCCTGCGCCGCCATCTGGGCGAATTGATCCGCTTGGCGGTGCCGACGGTCATTTCGCGCTTCGGCGTGCTGATGATCGCCCAGGTCGATGCCGTCATGGTCGGTCACGCGGCGACGGCGGAATTGGCCTATCTGAACATCGGCAACGCCGTGGTTATCAACATCATCGTCGCCTGCATGGGCTTGCTGCTGGGCACCCTGGTCATGACCTCCAACGCTTTCGGGGCGGAAGATTACCGCGCTTGCGGGGCGGCCTGGCGGCGCTCCCTGCCCATGGCCGTCGGCCTGGGGCTGATCGGCTTGACCATCGCCTGGCAGGGCCGGGATCTGATGGAAATTCTCGGCCAGACCGGCGAGCTTGCCGCCGGCAGTGGTGCGGTCGCTCATATCATGGGGCTTGGCGTACTGCCGGTGCTGATCTTCCTGACCACCAACTTCTTCCTCGAAGGTCTGCGCCGCCCTTTGCCGGGCATGGTGCTGATGTTGCTGGCCAACCTTTTGAACGTGGGGCTCAACTGGGTGTTCATCTACGGTGTGTGGGGGCTACCTGCCATGGGGGCGGAGGGGGCGGCCTGGGCAACGACCATCGTGCGCTGGGCCCTGGCGATTTCGATCGTCGCTTACGTGTGGTGGTTGCCGGACCGTGACCGCTTCGGTCTGCGCGCACCCGACCCTGATCCCGCGGCGGGCCGAACGCAGCGGCGCATCGGCTACGCCACGGGCCTGGGCATGGCGGCGGAATCGGCGGCCTTCACGGCGATGATTTTATTTGCCGGCTGGCTTGGCGAATTGTCCGCGGCGGCCTATGGGATCGCCTTCAACCTGTTGGCCCTGTTCTTCATGGTCGCCATCGGCATCGGCGGCGCGACCAGCGTGCGCGTCGGCATCGCCTTCGGACGGCGCGACCGGGCCGATATGGAACTGGCGGGCTGGACCGGCCTGGGCGCCAATACGGTGCTGGCCGGCTGTATCGGTCTGTTGATCTTTTTCCAGGCGGATGTGCTGGTCGGTTTTTACACGGCCGATCCGGCCTTGATCCCGATAGCGCGCTCCCTGGTCGTGGTCGTGGCAGGGGTTTTGGTGCTCGACGGCGGTCAGGCGGTGATGGCACAGGCCCTGCGGGGGCGGCGCGATGTGTGGGCGCCCATGGTCTGCCAGCTCGCCTGCTACGGCGGCGTCATGGTGCCGGTTGCCTATTGGGTGGCAATTCCGTTGGGTTACGGAGTTCAGGGGCTGATTTGGACGGTGATGGGGGCCAGCGCGATCTCGGTCATTCTGCTGGCCGGGCGGTTCCGCCTGCTGGCCCGCCGGCCCCTCGGTTAGCAGACGTCAGGCGCAATCCACGCAAGTCGGCGTCGACGGATCATGGTCCAGGCGCTTGGCGGGGATATCCTCGCCGCAGGACACGCAGTACCCGTAATCGCCTGCATCCATGCGCTCCAGCGCTGCGCGGGCGCGCGCCTTTTCCGAGCGGCGGCGGTCGGCGGTGGCCTCCTGCATGGCCTGAACCTGCAGGGCATCCATGCGCGACAGGCGGCCCTGGGTGGTTTGGTCCAGTTCCACCGGCCGGCGTGATTCCTTGGTCATGGAATCGAGGGCGTCCAATTCGCCGATCAGCGCTTCCAGGCGCGCGCGGTATTGGACAAGCTGTTTCTTGGTGAACGGGCTTTTCATACCCCGATGTTAGCCCAGATCAGGGCAGGGCGTCAGCGCAGTTCTTCGACCGGCGTCACGCCCAGGACATCAAGGCCAGACGCGATAATCGTCGCCGTTGCCTGCACCAGGGCCATGCGGGCGCGTGAGATTTCAGGCGTGTCTGCCTGGATGAAACGCAGGCTGGTGTCGTCCTTACCCATGTTCCACAGGCCGTGGAAGGCGGAGGCCACGTCGTTCAGGTAAAAGGCGACACGGTGCGGTTCGTGGGCTTCCGCCGCCTGTTCGACGATGCGCGGCCAGGCGGCCATGATCTTGACCAGATCCAGTTCCGCCGGATCGGCAAGCAGGGACAGGTCGGCCTTGGCCAGGGCCTCGGCCGAGGTGTCGAGCCCCGCCAGTTCGTCGGGGGCGGAGCGCAGCACCGAGCGGCAGCGTGCATGGGCGTACTGCACGTAGAACACCGGATTGTCGCGCGACTGTTCGACGGCCTTGGCCAGATCGAATTCCATCTGGGTGTCGCTTTTGCGCGTCAGCATCAGAAAGCGCACGACGTCGCGGCCGACTTCGTCGATCAGGTCGCGCAGGGTCACGAAGTTGCCGGCGCGCTTGGACATGCGCATGGGCTCGCCGTTTTTCATCAGGTGCACCATCTGGCACAGTTTGATGTCCAGTTCGGCCTTGCCCTCGGACACGGCGGTGACGGCCGCCTTCATGCGCTTCACATAGCCGCCGTGGTCGGCGCCGAAGATGTCGATCATCTGCGTGAAACCGCGCTTGAACTTGTCCAGATGGTTGGCGATGTCGTTGGAGAAATAGGTCCAGGACCCATCGGATTTCTTCAACGGGCGGTCGATATCGTCGCCGAACTGGGTGGCGCGGAACAGGGATTGGGGTCGGGGCTCCCAATCGTCGGGCGCGGGTTTGCCCTTGGGGGGCTCCAGCACGCCCGTATAAATCAGGCCGCGGTCGGCGAGCGTTTGGTAGACCGCATCGACGGCGCCGGCGGCGACCAGTTCCTTTTCCGAGGTATAGACGTCCTGCTGGATACCCAGCGCCGCCAGGTCTTCCTTCACCTGGGCCATCATGCGCGCCACGGTGAATTCGCGGACATGAGGCAGCCAGGTGTCCTCGTCGGCGGTGAGCCACTTGTCACCGTCGGCTTCGGCCAAAGCCTGGCCCACGGGGATCAGGTATTCGCCCGGATACATGCCTTCGGGGATTTCGTCTACGGTCTCGCCCAAGGCCTCGCGGTAGCGCAGGTAGGCGGAACGGGCCAGGGTCTCGACCTGGGCCCCGGCGTCGTTGATGTAGTATTCCGTGGTCACGTCGTAGCCGGCTTTCTTCAACAGCCGCGCCAGAACGTCGCCGACCACAGCCCCCCGGGCGTGGGCCACGTGTAACGGTCCGGTCGGGTTGGCGGAGACATATTCCACGTTGACCTTGCCGGCGGTCTTGCCGAAATCGGAATCGCCGTAAGCCGTGCCCGTCGTCAGGATTTCCGCCAGCCGCGCGTGCCAAAAGTCATCGGCCAAACGCATGTTGATGAAGCCGGGCCCGGCGACCGCCGTTTCCGTGACCTCGGGCAGGGCGTCCAGCTTGGCCGCCAGTTTGTCCGCAATGTCGCGGGGCTTCATACCCGCGGGCTTGGCCAGGACCATGGCCGCGTTGGTGGTGATGTCACCATGGCTGGTGTCACGCGGCGGCTCGACCGTAAGGCGCGTGGTGTCCAATCCGGCAGGCAAGGCGCCTTCGGCGATCAGGGCGCCGATCTGGCGCGTCACTTCGGCCTGGAAATGCTGGAACAGGTTCATGGCTCGTCCGGTCCGGAGAAGGCTTAAGGGAAAGGTTTGGGCGCCTCTAGGCGCGCCGGGTTTGTCCCAGAATTGCCCAATGGGGTCAATAGGCGCGGTCGATGAGGCGGCGTTATCGGGAAAGCTGGTGCCGGCTGCAGGATTCGAACCCGCGACCCCCTGATTACAAATCAGGTGCTCTACCAACTGAGCTAAGCCGGCTAAGACGGCGATACTTGGTTCCTGGCGCCTTTTCGTCGAGTGTCGACCCGCGAGCCGACATGGCGTGCCCGTCTTGCGCGCCACGTATACTCTCAAGCCGCCTTTCGGCACAAGCGCGGAACGCCCTTGCTCAGGGGCCGAACAGGCTGCCCAGGCCTTTCTTCTCCAGCCGCTTCAGGGCCTCCGGGGAATACCAGACCACGCCGACGATATGGTTGACCGACCGGCCATCATCCGACAGCGGCAGGCGCAGGATGGTATGGGTCTGGGTGAGGCCGCTTTCGAGCGCGAAGCCGAGAACATGAGCGCAGGCCGTGCGATTTTCGCGGATCTCCAGGTGTTGTTTGCGCAGATCCTCGGCGAGTTCACGGGGGGACAGATCGTAAGGGCTTCTGCCGGTCATGTCCTTGCCGTGGATCAGCGTCATCTTACTGCCCCAAAAGCGATATTTGTTCGTGTTCACGTCGTCGAACACGTCGATCACCAGCGTTGTCGGCAAGACCCGCGGCGGCAGAAAGTGCATTTCGAATTGGGACCAGGGACAAGCCAAATCTTCGCCGCCCCGCGCGCGCCAGTGGTCCAGCACGTCGGTCAGCGGCGCCGTCAAATCAGACAACGGCAACCTTTTGCGAAACACCGCTTCGCTCTTCCCCCAAAGAAGGCGGGGTTTCCCCCCTTATTAGAACTTCGCGATATGTACGCCTATTAGCTGCCGGGAGGCAAGACCGGACGTCGCCGGGCGGCTTCATAGAGGGCGACGGCCGCCGCATTGGACAGATTCAGGCTTTCCATGGCCGATTGAATGGGAATCCGGACCAAAAGGTCGCAATGCTCTTTGACCAGACGGCGAAGGCCGGCACCCTCGGCGCCCAAAACCAGGGCGATGCGCCCGGACAGGTCGGCGTCGCCGATCAGCGTCTGGGCCTCGCCATCCAAGCCGAGACACCAAAATTCGCCCGCTTGCAGTTGTTCCAGGGCGCGGCTCAGGTTGGTGGCGACGACCAAAGGCACGGTTTCGAGCGCGCCTGAGGCGGTCTTGGCCAGGGTGCCCGTGGCTTCCGGCGCGTTGCGGTCCTGAACGATCACCGCCAGGGCGCCGAACGCTGCCGCCGAGCGCAGGATAGCGCCCACGTTGTGCGGGTCGGTGGCCTGATCAAGCACCAGAACCAAGGCATTGGCCGTATTGGCTACTTGGGCGCAGATGTCTTCGATCGCCGGCGTGTCCAGGGGCTGGGCCAGCACGGCCAAGCCCTGGTGCACGGCGCCCTGAGGCAATAGGGCGTCGATGTCCCGCCGGTCCAGGGTTTCCGGGGCCGGACGGTCCGGTGGGGCTCCCTTGTCGCGGAGTGCCGCGGTGACCTCGTCGGCCTGGCCAGGGGCCGCGACAATGCGGGAAATGGCACGGTTGGGGTTCAGGAGAGCCGCAAGGGCGGCGTGGCGACCGTAAATCCAGGTCGCACGGCCGGCGCCGCGGGGGGCGTGGCTGTCCTGGGGTTTCGCCCGGGAACGGGCCTTGGGGTGGGGCTTGCGCTTGCTCATGGGGGGATTTAACATGAAACCACAATTGAAGTCTGCTGGAAGCCTCTCTTGATTAAGAGAAGGGGAGGGGCCTGCGGGCTATTTTACTATGTTTTGGCGTTGACAACCGGTTGCTATTCCTCGTATTCCCACGGTCCGTCCGGCGTGCCGGTCGGGCAGATTTCACCGTGGTGCTGCGAAATTCCGGAGAACGGGTCCCAGGAGGGGTGCCCGAGTGGCTAAAGGGGACGGGCTGTAAACCCGTTGGCGTATGCCTACGTTGGTTCGAATCCAACCCCCTCCACCATCTCGTTGCCGGGGGTTGGCGTATCGAACCGGGGCCTGGGTCCGGTTGGTGAACTGCCAGGATGACAGGTGCGGTGAGCGGATAAGACGACGTTTAAGAAGAGTGCGGTGCGGCGAATAGAAATAGTTGAACTCAAGTCCCATGTTAGGGCGGACGGGCTTGCAAGGCGGCGCGACGCCAAGCGGGTGTAGCTCAATGGTAGAGCAGAAGCCTTCCAAGCTTACGACGGGGGTTCGATTCCCCTCACCCGCTCCAACCTTTTTGGCGGCGTGACCCGGCAAGGGGACAGCAGGAGCATTTTCAAGGCGCTTTCGGGCGTCGAGCGATACCAAACAGTTCTCACGTAACACCAGACAGACGAGACCGAACAATGGCGAAAGAGAAGTTTGAACGTAATAAGCCGCACTGCAACATCGGCACGATTGGCCATGTTGACCACGGCAAGACATCGTTGACGGCGGCGATCACGAAGGTGCTTGCGGAGACGGGCGGCGCGACGTTTTCGGCGTACGACCAGATCGACAAGGCCCCGGAAGAGAAGGCGCGCGGGATCACGATTTCGACGGCGCACGTTGAATACGAGACGGAGAACCGCCACTACGCGCACGTCGATTGCCCGGGTCACGCGGATTATGTGAAGAACATGATCACGGGTGCGGCGCAGATGGACGGTGCGATCCTGGTTGTGTCGGCTGCTGACGGCCCGATGCCGCAGACGCGCGAACACATCCTTCTGGCGCGTCAGGTCGGCGTTCCGGCGCTTGTCGTGTTCATGAACAAGGTCGACCAGGTCGACGACGAGGAGCTTCTGGAGCTCGTCGAGATGGAAATCCGCGAGCTTCTGTCGTCCTACGACTTCCCGGGCGACGACATTCCGATCGTCAAGGGCTCGGCCCTTGCGGCGCTGGAAGACAGCGACAAGGCGACCGGTCACGACGCGGTTCTGGAGCTGATGAAGGCGGTTGACGACTACATTCCGCAGCCGGACCGTCCGAAGGACCAGCCGTTCCTGATGCCGATCGAAGACGTGTTCTCGATCTCGGGCCGCGGCACGGTTGTGACGGGCCGCATCGAGCGGGGTGTCGTGAAGGTCGGCGAGGAAATCGAGATCGTCGGCATCAAGGACACGACGAAGACGACCTGCACGGGCGTTGAAATGTTCCGCAAGCTTCTGGATCAGGGCGAAGCGGGGACAACGTGGGTGTGCTGCTGCGCGGCACGAAGCGCGAGGAAGTCGAGCGCGGCCAGGTTCTGGCCAAGCCGGGTTCGATCACGCCGCACACGAAGTTCGATTGCGAAGCCTACATCCTGACGAAGGATGAAGGCGGGCGTCACACGCCGTTCTTCTCGAACTATCGTCCGCAGTTCTACTTCCGCACGACGGACGTGACGGGCACGGTTGAACTGCCGTCCGGCACGGAAATGGTCATGCCGGGTGACAACATCTCGATGGTCGTCAATCTGATCGCGCCGATCGCCATGGACGAAGGCCTGCGCTTCGCCATCCGCGAAGGCGGCCGCACCGTCGGTGCCGGCGTCGTTTCCAAGATCATCGAATAAAGGAACGGGGCCGACTATATAGAGCAAGGTCACCTGGCTGGCGCCCGGACCCGTGGTTCAGGCGCCGGATGACCGAAGCGGCTTTAGGGGTATAGCTCAGTTGGTAGAGCGGCGGTCTCCAAAACCGCAGGTCCCGGGTTCGAGCCCTGGTGCCCCTGCCACTTTCGAGGGGGCTGTTTCGGCGGATCTTGCAGACAGCCCCGTCGGCGTACGAACAAGGCGAAGAAGCCTTACTTAAAAGAAGTCGGATAAACACTTATGGCAAAAACCAACCCGGCCCAGTTCATCCAGGAAGTCCGCCAAGAGGCGGCGAAGGTGACCTGGCCGTCGCGCAAGGAGACTGGCGTTTCCACCGCCATGGTCTTCGTCATGGTGATCATCGCCGCGCTGTTTTTCCTGGTCGTTGACCAGGTTTTGCAGTTCGGCATTCGCCTTGTCTTCGGACTGGGGGGCTGATCCATGGCACTGCGCTGGTACGTCGTTCACGTTTATTCTGGCTTCGAAAAGAAGGTCGCCCAGTCGATCGAGGAGCAGGCCCGTCAGGCCGGGATGGAGGAACTTATCCCTCAGGTCCTGGTGCCGACGGAAGCCGTCGTCGAAATGCGCCGGGGGGCGAAGATCAACGCGGAACGCAAGTTCTTCCCGGGTTATATCCTGGTCGAAATGGACCTGACGGACGAAACCTGGCACTTGGTCAAGAACACGCCCAAGGTTACCGATTTCCTGGGTGGCAAGGGTCGGCCCGTGCCGATTTCCGAGGCCGAGGCCCAGCGTATCCTGTACCAGGTCAAGGAAGGCGTCGACCGGCCGAAGCCGAGCGTCACCTTCGAAGTGGGCGAGCAGGTCCGGGTGTGCGATGGGCCGTTCAACTCGTTCAACGGCATGGTCGAGGAAGTCGACGAAGAGCGCTCGCGGGTTAAGGTCGCGGTCAGCATCTTCGGACGCGCCACGCCCGTCGAATTGGAATACAGCCAGGTCGAAAAAGTATAGACCCGGCAATAATTTAACCGCGTGGGAGGCCCGCCATTGGCCGTACCACGCTCTTCAGGCCCCCAACGGCATCGAATGTCGTCGGGGGCGTAACCCGGCCAAGGGGGCGATGCTCCGGACGGCCATTTGAAAGACTGAGGATAGAGAAATGGCGAAGAAGATCGCGGGGCTGATCAAGCTCCAAATTCCGGCGGGGCAAGCCAACCCGTCACCGCCTGTCGGGCCGGCGCTCGGCCAGGCCGGCCTGAACATCATGGAATTCTGCAAGGCGTTCAACGCACAGACGCAGAACATGGAACCCGGCATGCCGATTCCGGTGGTCATCACGGCCTACGGCGATCGCACGTTTTCGTTCGTCACCAAGACGCCGCCGGCCAGCTTCCTTTTGATGAAGGCCGCCAAGCTGCAGAAGGGCGTCAACAAGCCGGGCCATGAAAGCAAGGGCAGGGTGACCATGGCGCAGCTGCGCGAAATCGCCGCCGTGAAGATGGCCGACCTCAACACCACGGACGTGGAAGCCGCCTGCCGCATGTTGGCCGGCTCGGCCCGCTCCATGGGCATGGAAGTGGTGGAGTAGGAACGATGGCACGTAAATTCGGAAAGCGCCTGCGCTCTGTCGCAGAAGGCATCAACCGGGACGAAGCGCTCGACCTGGATGTCGCGGTGAAGATGGTCAAGGCTAACGCCACGGCCAAATTCGACGAAACGATCGAACTGGCTATCAACCTGGGCGTCGATCCGCGCCATGCCGACCAGATGGTCCGTGGTATGGTCGCGTTGCCGCACGGTACGGGCAAAAGCGTCCGCGTCGCCGTGTTCGCCAAGGATGCCAAGGCCGAGGAAGCCCGCAAGGCGGGTGCCGATGTGGTCGGTGCCGAGGACCTGATGGAAGCCGTGCAGAACGGTCAGATGGATTTCGAACGCGTCATCGCGACCCCGGACATGATGGCCATCGTCGGCCGCCTGGGTAAGGTTCTGGGCCCGCGCGGCCTGATGCCGAACCCCAAGCTGGGTACGGTGACCCCGGATGTCGCCGGCGCCGTCAAGGCGGCGAAGGCCGGTCAGATTGAATTCCGCGTCGAAAAAGCGGGCATCATCCATGCCGGCGTCGGCAAGGCGAGCTTCTCGGAAGATCAGATCCGCGAGAACATTGCCGCCTTCGTCAACGCCATCAACCGGGCCAAGCCGTCGGGCGCGAAGGGCACGTACATGCAGCGTGTCAGCCTGTCGTCGACCATGGGCCCGGGCGTGAAGATCAACGTGGCCAGCTTCGCCCTCTAGGGCAGGCGGCCGCGATTTAAGAATTTCCGCCAACCGGAAGCAATTCCGGGGACGCGGAAAGGGAAGGGATCCAGGGCCTTGATGGCTTGTCGATCCCGACCCACCTGTCCCAGACAGTAGGCGCTCCCTTGATTTGGAGGGGGCTTAATGGGGAAACCCGCCTGCCGAGACAGTGGTGAAACCGTTTTCCTGCGGGTGCCCTGATTGGGGGCCGGCAGTTGAGCGGCTTGAACGACTGCACTGGACAGGCGAGCTGGTCTTTGTTTTGGACCGCCCGCCGGGCGGCCGCGAGGCAAAGGCCTTAGGTGCAACGGTTCGGCCTGTGACCTTCAGGGGTGGCAGTCCGGATCAACTACTGGAGACGATCCGTGGACCGATCAGACAAAGAACAATTGGTTGCGTCCCTCAAGGATGCGTTCAACGAGACGAATCTCGTCGTTGTCACCCACTATTCCGGGATGACCGTGGCCGAGATGGGTGATCTCCGCGACCGCATGCGCGAGGCCGGGGCCAAGTTCAAGGTGACGAAAAACCGGCTCACGCGTCTCGCCCTAGAAGGAACGCAGTTCCAGGGCATCAGCAATCTGTTCACCGGTCCGACCGCGATGGCGTATTCGCAGGACCCGGTGGCAGCCGCCAAAGCGGCGGTCGAGTTCTCCAAAAAGAACGAAAAGCTGGTGCTTGTTGGTGGTGCGCTTGGCGAAAAGGAACTTGCTGTCGACGACATCAAGGCCCTGGCCACGCTGCCGTCGCTGGATGAACTGCGCGCCAAGCTCGTCGGTATGCTGAATACCCCGGCAACCCGTATCGCCGGTGTGCTTCAGGCCCCGGCGGGTCAGGTTGCCCGAGTCATTTCGGCTTATGGACAAAAGCAGGGCGAGGCGGCCTAACCGAGCCTCCTGATCAATACCGATTACAACCGTTCAAGCCGTAGGAGATTTTACAATGGCAAACCTCGAACAACTCGTTGAAGACCTGTCCGGCCTGACCGTCCTTGAGGCGGCCGAACTTTCCAAGCTGCTGGAAGAAAAGTGGGGCGTTTCCGCCGCTGCTCCGGTGGCTGTCGCCGCTGCCGCGCCGGGTGCCGGCGCTGGTGCCGAAGCAGCCGAAGAAAAGGATGAATTCGATGTCATCCTGGCCGCTGCCGGCGAAAAGAAGATCAACGTGATCAAGGAAGTCCGCACCATCACCGGCCTGGGCCTGAAGGAAGCCAAGGACCTGGTCGAAGGCGCGCCGAAGCCCGTCAAGGAAGGCGTGAAGAAGGACGAAGCCGAAGCACTCAAAAAGCAACTGGAAGAAGCCGGCGCCACCGTCGAGCTGAAGTAGTTTCTTTTTACTGAACATCGGGCGCCGCTCTGACGCCCGGTGACGAGTTCGGACCGCGGTGGGGCATTAACAGCCTCCCGCGGTCCACCCGACTAAACCTTGTCCGCCCGTATCAGGTCTTGCCGGGACCGGGAAAGTGGATAAGGGGCCCCGCCGGGCCATCGGTCATGTGGCTGTCTCCCCGACACCTGACCGCGTCCGGATCAAGAGCAGGGCCAAGGCAATCGGTCACGGCGGCCGAATGTCGAGGGGCGACCCCGTCGGAGATCCGGCCGGGGACACATATTTTGTACGTCGTGAGGTCATTCAATGCCCAATACGTTTACCGGTCGCAAGCGCATTCGGAAGGATTTCGGCCGCCTGCAGTGCGTCGCCGAAATGCCGAATCTGATCGAAGTCCAGAAGACGTCCTACGAACAGTTCCTGCAGCGTGAAACCAAGCCCGAGGACCGGACCAATACCGGCCTTCAGGAGGTCTTCCGCTCCGTCTTCCCGATTCAGGATTTCTCAGAGCGCGGCACCCTTGAATTCGTCCGCTACGAGTTCGAGGAACCGAAGTACGACGTCGAGGAATGCCAGCAGCGCGGCATGAACTTCGCGGCCCCCTTGAAGGTGACCCTGCGCCTCGTGGTCTGGGACGTCGACGAGGAAACCGGCGCGCGGTCCATCCGGGACGTGAAGGAACAGGACGTCTATATGGGCGATATGCCGCTCATGACGTCCAACGGCACGTTCGTCATCAACGGCACCGAACGTGTGATCGTGTCGCAGATGCACCGTTCGCCCGGCGTGTTCTTCGATCACGACAAGGGCAAGACCCATTCGTCGGGTAAATACCTGTTCGCCGCCCGGGTGATCCCCTACCGCGGTTCCTGGCTGGACTTCGAATTCGACGCCAAGGATCTGATCTACGTGCGCATCGACCGCCGGCGCAAGCTGCCGGTGACGACGCTTTTGATGGCGCTCGACAACGACGTGACGGAACTGCTGCGTGAAACCCGCGCCGAGGAAGGCAAAACCCTCGATGCGCAGGAAACCTTCGGCATGTCGGCCGAGGACATCCTGGCCTATTTCTACGACAAGGTCGTGTTCGAGCAGGTCAAGGACGGCTGGAAGACGCCGTTGGACGCCGAACGCATGAAGGGTCAGAAACTGACCAGCGATCTGGTTAATGCCAAGACCGGCAAGGTCGTGCTTGAAATCGGCACCAAGATGACCGCGCGCACCATTGCCAAGTTGGAATCCTCCAAGGTTGAGGACATCCTGGTGCCGGCGGAAGACCTGATCGGCCGCTACATTGCCGAGGACCTCATCAACGAGGAAACCGGCGAGGTCTATATCGAGGCCGGTGAGGAAATCACCGAGGAAGTCCTGGCATCCTTCACGGAAGCCAAGATCACCAAGGTTCCGACCCTGTCGATCGACCACATCAACGTCGGTCCGTACATGCGCAACACGCTTGCCGTGGACAAGAACTCGTCCCGGGAGGAAGCGCTGATCGATATCTATCGGGTCATGCGCCCGGGTGAGCCGCCGACGCTGGATACCGCCGAAGCCCTGTTCAAGGGACTTTTCTTCGATTCCGAGCGTTACGACCTGTCGGCCGTCGGCCGCGTCAAGATGAACGCGCGCCTTGGCTTCGAGACCGAGGACACGGTTCGCGTCCTGCGGCGCCAGGACATTCTTGAGGTCGTGCGTACCTTGCACGAACTGAAGGACGGCCGCGGTGAAATCGACGACATCGATCACCTGGGCAACCGCCGGGTGCGCTCGGTCGGCGAACTGATGGAAAACCAGTACCGCATCGGCTTGCTGCGTATGGAGCGCGCGATCCGCGAACGCATGTCGTCCGTCGATATCGACACCGTCATGCCGCACGATCTGATCAACGCCAAGCCGGCGGCCGCCGCGGTGCGTGAGTTCTTCGGCTCGTCGCAGCTGTCGCAGTTCATGGATCAGACCAACCCGCTGTCGGAAGTGACCCACAAGCGGCGCCTGTCGGCCCTCGGGCCGGGCGGCCTGACCCGCGAACGTGCCGGTTTCGAGGTGCGTGACGTTCACCCGACCCATTACGGCCGCATCTGCCCGATTGAAACGCCGGAAGGCCCGAACATCGGTCTGATCAACTCCCTGGCAACCTATGCCCGGGTCAACAAATACGGCTTCATCGAAACCCCGTACCGCAAGGTCGAGGCCGGTAAGGTCGCCTCTGACGTCGTGTACATGTCGGCCATGGAAGAAGGGCGCTACGTGATCGCCCAGGCCAACGCCGATCTGGACAAGAACGGCAAGTTCGTCGACGACCTGGTCAGCTGCCGCAAGGGCGGGGACTTCGTGATGGTCCGCCCTGAAGACATCGATTACATCGACGTCTCGCCGAAGCAGCTTGTCTCGGTCGCCTCGGCGCTGATCCCGTTCCTGGAAAACGATGATGCCAACCGCGCGCTCATGGGCTCGAACATGCAGCGTCAGGCCGTTCCGCTGATCAAGGCCGAAGCGCCTCTGGTCGGAACCGGCATGGAAGCACCGGTTGCCCGTGATTCGGGCGCCACCATCGTGGCGCGGCGCGGCGGAACCGTCGATCAGATCGACGCGACCCGTATCGTTGTCCACGCGGACGAATCGGAAAGCACCAGCGCCGACACCGGCGTCGACATCTACTACCTGAACAAGTTCCAGCGTTCGAACCAGAACACCTATCTGCACCAGAAGCCTCTGGTGAAGGTCGGTGACCGGGTCGAAAAGGGCGATACCATCGCCGACGGTCCGTCCACGGACCTGGGTGATCTGGCCCTCGGCCGCAACGTGCTCGTCGCGTTCATGCCGTGGAACGGCTACAACTTCGAAGACTCGATCCTGATCAGTGAGCGCATCGTGAAAGACGACGTGTTCACCTCGATCCACATCGAGGAATTCGAAGTCATGGCCCGTGACACCAAGCTGGGTCAGGAAGAAATCACCCGCGACATTCCGAACGTCGGTGAAGAAGCCCTCAAGAACCTGGATGAAGCCGGTATCGTGTACATCGGCGCCGAGGTCGAGCCGGGCGACATCCTGATCGGCAAGGTCACGCCGAAGGGTGAAAGCCCGATGACGCCGGAAGAAAAGCTTCTGCGCGCCATCTTCGGCGAAAAGGCCTCGGACGTGCGCGACACCAGCTTGCGCCTGCCGCCGGGCGTCAACGGCACGATCGTCGAAGTCCGCGTGTTCTCGCGCCGCGGCGTCGACAAGGACGAACGTGCCCTGTCCATCGAACGGTCGGAAATCGAACGCCTGGCCAAGGACCGCGACGACGAACGCCGCATCCTGGAACGGTCCTTCGAAGCACGCCTGAAGGCGCTTCTGGTCAACCGCAAGGCTGCTGGTGGTCCGAAGGGGCTCAAGGCCGGCACCAAGCTGACCGACAACGTCCTGTCGCAGTACACTGTCGGCCAGTTGGCCCAGATCGTGGTCGAAAACGACAAGATCATGAAGGACGTCGAGGCCCTCAAGACTCAGTTCGAGGAAGACATCGCAAAGCTGCAGGAACGCTTCGACAACAAGGTCGACAAGCTGCAGCGCGGTGACGACCTGAGCCCGGGCGTCATGAAGATGGTCAAGGTCTTCGTTGCCGTGAAGCGTAAGCTTCAGCCGGGCGATAAGATGGCCGGCCGTCACGGCAACAAGGGGGTCATTTCCAAGATCGTGCCGATCGAGGACATGCCGCACCTGGAAGACGGCACGCCCGTCGACATCGTGCTCAACCCGCTTGGCGTGCCGTCACGTATGAACGTGGGGCAGATTCTGGAAACCCACCTGGGCTGGGCCTGTGCCGGCCTGGGGCGCCAGATCGGCGGCCTGATGGAGGAAATGCACGCGACCAACGGCGACAACAAGAAGCTGAAGGCGTTGCTCAAGGACATCTACGGCAACGACGTCTACAAGTCCGATATCGCCGACTTGACCGACGAAGAGGTCGCGGAGCTGGGCACCAACCTGACGTTCGGCGTGCCGATCGCGACACCGGTGTTCGACGGTGCCCGGGAATCCGACATCGTCGACATGCTGCAGAAGGCAGGGCTCGATTCCTCCGGTCAGATGGTCCTCATCGACGGGCGGACGGGCGAAACCTTCGAACGCAAGGTCACGGTGGGCTACATCTACATGCTGAAGCTTCACCACCTGGTCGACGACAAGATCCACGCGCGTTCCATCGGCCCGTATTCGCTGGTCACCCAGCAGCCGTTGGGCGGCAAGGCGCAGTTCGGCGGCCAGCGTTTCGGCGAAATGGAAGTCTGGGCGCTCGAAGCCTACGGCGCCGCCTATACGCTGCAGGAAATGCTGACCGTGAAGTCGGACGACGTGTCCGGCCGCACCAAGGTCTACGAAGCCATCGTCCGAGGCGACGATACCTTCGAAGCCGGGGTGCCGGAATCCTTCAACGTGTTGGTGAAGGAACTGCAGTCGCTCGGCCTGAACGTGGAAATGAACTAAGCGCACTGACGCGCACTCATTAGAGAACAAGCGTCATTTAGCGCTTTGAAGGAGAAGTAGACATGAACGAACTGATGCGCATCTTCGGGACGCCCGCGGCGACCCAGCAGTTCGACGAACTTAAGATCTCCATCGCTTCGCCGGAACGTATCCGGTCCTGGTCGTTCGGCGAAATCAAGAAGCCGGAAACGATCAACTACCGCACGTTCAAGCCGGAGCGGGATGGCCTGTTCTGCGCCCGCATCTTCGGTCCGATCAAGGATTACGAATGCCTGTGCGGCAAGTACAAGCGGATGAAGTACAAGGGCATCATCTGCGAAAAGTGCGGCGTGGAAGTCACCCTGCAGAAGGTCCGGCGCGAGCGCATGGGCCATATCGAACTGGCATCGCCGGTCGCTCACATCTGGTTCCTGAAGTCGCTGCCGTCGCGCATCGGCTTGCTGGTCGACATGACCCTGAAGGATCTGGAACGGGTTCTGTATTTCGAGAACTACGTGGTTGTCGAACCCGGCCTGACGCCGCTCAAGCTGCACGAGATGCTGACCGAAGAGCAGTATCAGAACGCGGTCGATGAATACGGCGAGGATTCCTTCACCGCCGGTATCGGCGCCGAGGCCATCCGCGACATGCTGTCGGCGATCGACCTTGAGGAAGAACTGACCAACCTGACCATGGATCTGGAGGAAACCGGATCCGAGGCCAAGCGCAAGAAGCTGGTCAAGCGCCTGAAGCTGATCGAGGCCTTCATTGCGTCCGAAGCGCGTCCGGAATGGATGATCCTGGAAGTCGTTCCGGTCATCCCGCCCGAACTGCGCCCGTTGGTGCCGCTCGATGGCGGCCGCTTCGCGACGTCGGATCTCAACGATCTGTACCGCCGCGTCATCAACCGCAACAACCGTTTGAAGCGGCTGATCGAACTGCGTGCCCCGGAAATCATCATCCGCAACGAAAAGCGCATGCTGCAGGAATCCGTCGATGCCCTGTTCGACAACGGCCGTCGCGGCCGCGCCATCACGGGCGCCAACAAGCGCCCGTTGAAGTCGCTGTCGGACATGCTGAAGGGTAAACAGGGCCGGTTCCGTCAGAACCTGCTGGGCAAGCGCGTCGACTATTCCGGCCGTTCGGTCATCGTCGTCGGTCCGGAACTGCTGCTCCATCAATGCGGTTTGCCGAAGAAGATGGCGCTCGAACTGTTCAAACCGTTCATCTATTCCAAACTTGAACTCTACGGCATGGCGACCACCATCAAGGCGGCCAAGCGCATGCTGGAAAAGGAACGTCCCGAAGTCTGGGACATCCTTGAAGAGGTCATCCGCGAACACCCGGTCATGCTGAACCGTGCGCCGACCCTGCACCGTCTTGGCATCCAGGCGTTCGAACCGGTGCTGATCGAAGGTAAGGCCATTCAGCTTCACCCGCTGGTTTGCGCCGCCTTCAACGCCGACTTCGACGGTGACCAGATGGCCGTGCACGTGCCGCTGTCGCTTGACGCGCAGTTGGAAGCCCGAGTGCTGATGATGTCGACCAACAACATCCTCAGCCCGGCCAACGGCAAGCCGATCATCGTGCCCTCGCAGGACATCGTTCTTGGTCTTTACTATGTGACGATGCAGCGGGATGGCGAGAAGGGCGAAGGCATGCTGTTCAGCGATGCCGGCGAAATCCAGCAGGCGCTGGATGCCGGTGTAGTTAGCCTGCACGCCAAGGTTACGGGGCGATTCCGTACTGTGGACGACAATGGCGACTCCATTGTTCAACGCGTGGAAACCACGGCCGGTCGGCTCATGCTGTCAGAAATCCTGCCGCGCAATCCCAAGATCAAGTTCGATCTGATCAACAAGGTGCTGACCAAGAAGGACATCACCACCTTGATCGACGAGGTCTATCGCTTCTGTGGTCAGAAGGAGACGGTAATCTTCTGCGACCGCATGATGACGATGGGCTTCGGCTATGCCTGCCGCGCCGGCATTTCGTTCGGCAAGGACGACCTGGTGATTCCGAAGGAAAAGGAAAAGCTGGTTGCCGAGACCGAAACGCGGGCCAAGGAATTCGAAAAGCAGTACATGGACGGCCTGATCACCCAGGGCGAAAAGTACAACAAGGTTGTCGATGCCTGGGCCCAATGCACGGACCGGGTCGCCGACGCCATGATGAAGGACATCTCGACGGAACGCCCAGGAGAGCCGATCAACTCGGTCTATATGATGGCCCACTCCGGTGCCCGTGGCTCGGCCGCTCAGATGAAGCAGCTTGCCGGCATGCGCGGCCTGATGGCCAAGCCGTCCGGTGAAATCATCGAAACGCCGATCATTTCCAACTTCAAGGAAGGCCTGACCGTGCTGGAATACTTCAATTCCACCCACGGTGCCCGTAAGGGTCTGGCCGATACCGCCTTGAAGACGGCGAACTCGGGTTACCTGACCCGCCGTCTGGTCGACGTTGCTCAGGACTGCATCATCGTCGATCACGATTGCGGCACCGACGGCGGCCTGACCATCAGCGCCATCGTCGAAGGCGGCGAAGTGATTTCGCCGCTGTCGGAACGGATCCTTGGCCGCACCGCGGCTGACGATATCCTGCACCCGACGACGGGCGATGTGATCGTGGCCAAGAACGAAATGGTCGTCGAAGAGCATTGCGCGGCGATCGAGGAAGCGGACGTGGAAACCGTGCGCATCCGTTCGGTCCTGACCTGTGAGCAGAAGGACGGTGTTTGCGGCAAGTGCTACGGCCGTGACCTGGCCCGCGGCACGACCGTGAACATCGGCGAAGCGGTCGGCGTCATCGCGGCTCAGTCCATCGGCGAGCCGGGCACCCAGCTGACCATGCGGACCTTCCACATCGGCGGCGCCGCCCAGCGCGGTACCGAGCAGTCGGCCATCGAAGCCTCGGCGGACGCCAAGGTTGAACTGCGCAACTGCACCACGGTCAAGAATTCGGCCGGGGTCGAGGTCATCATGGCGCGTAACGCCGAACTTCTGTTGATCGACAACAAGAAGCGCGAACGGGCGCGTCACCGTATTCCGTACGGCGCCCGTCTGCTGGTCAAGGATAAGGCCAAGGTCGAACGCGGCGATAAGATGGCGGAATGGGATCCGTTCACCCTGCCGATCCTCACGGAGAAGGAAGGGACCGCCAACTACGTCGACCTAGTCGAAGGCCTGTCCATCACCGAGCGCATGGACGAAGCCACCGGCATCGCGTCCAAGGTCGTCATCGACTGGAAGCAGCAGCCCCGTGGCAACGATCTGAAGCCGCGCATCACTCTGCGTGACGACAAGGGCGAGGTCATCGCCCTGGATAACGGCCTCGAAGCCCGTTACTTCCTGTCGGTCGACGCCATCCTGTCCGTGGAAAACGGCCAACGTGTCTATGCCGGTGACGTGATCGCCCGCATCCCGCGTGAATCGGCCAAGACCCGCGACATCACGGGTGGTCTGCCGCGCGTCGCGGAACTGTTCGAAGCCCGCAAGCCCAAGGATCACGCGATCATCGCCGAAAACGAAGGCCGCGTGGAATTCGGCAAGGACTACAAGAACAAGCGCCGCATTCTGGTCGTGCCGACCGAGGACGGGGAAGAACCCGTGGAATACCTGATTCCCAAGGGCAAGCACATCTCGGTTCAGGAAGGCGACTATGTGCGGGTCGGTGACGCGCTCATGGATGGTAACCCGGTGCCGCACGACATTCTGCGTGTGCTGGGCGTGCCGGCTCTGGCGGAGTACCTGATCAACGAGATCCAGGACGTCTATCGCCTGCAGGGCGTGAAGATCGATGACAAGCACATCGAAGTCATCGTTCGTCAGATGCTGCAGAAGGTGGAAATCACCGAAGCCGGCGATACCACGCTTCTTGTCGGTGAGCAGATCGACCGAGTGGAAATGGACGAAGCCAACGCCCAGGCGGCGGCACGCGGCGGCAAGCTGGCCCACGGGGAGCCCGTTCTTCAGGGGATCACCAAGGCCAGCCTGCAGACGCGGTCCTTCATCTCGGCGGCATCGTTCCAGGAAACCACCCGCGTGCTGACCGAAGCAGCGGTTTCCGGCAAGGTCGATCACCTGATCGGCCTGAAGGAAAACGTTATCGTTGGCCGCCCGATTCCCGCCGGTACTGGTGCGATCATGAAGCAATTCCGCGCCATTGCCACGGAACGGGACAGCGATGCGGCCGCGATCGACGCGGAAAACAAGGAATCGGCCGCCCTGGCGGCCAGCGAAGCCGCGCAAACGGTCGACGCGGACTGATAACGGGATTCGATGCCTCCCCAAATCCCCGGGAACGGGGGGAGGGGAGGTATCGCCGTTCTCTTTGTTACAGGCGGATTACCCTTGGATTTCCGCCGTTTTTTGCCGGCTAATTAAATGCCGGTTTCCGCTTGACGGCGGGGGGGCGCGTCCATATAGTGCGCTCCACTTCGCAGGGGCCGGTGGTGGTGCCTCAAAAGGCTTGGAATTCCGGGCTTTTTAAGGCACTAAACGCGACCCTCGATGCGGCAAGTGTAGGGATGTTTTTTCCGAACGGCTCCTCAGGGCCGCCTCGTTTGAGGCCTTGAGGTTGTCGTTTTTGCCCTTTAAAGGGCAGCGCGCGGCGCCAGGGTGATCCCCACCCGAATAATTCAGGGGATCTGCTTCTGAGCGTCGTTTCCGTTGAAGAGACGTCTTTCGCGCCGGTGGCGCGCTGGGAATTACGGCGCACCGCAAGGGCGCTTAGGACATAACGAAGGTTTGGCCGGACCATGAGGTCCGGCGCGGCAAGGAATTGAGAAACGTATGCCGACGATTAACCAATTGATCCGCAAGCCGCGGAAGGCGCCCTCGACCTCCAACAAGGTTCCGGCGTTGAAGGCCTGCCCGCAAAAGCGCGGTGTCTGCACCCGTGTCTACACGACGACCCCGAAGAAGCCGAACTCGGCCCTTCGTAAGGTTGCTCGTGTGCGTCTGACCAACGGGTTCGAAGTCACCAGCTACATCCCAGGTGAGGGTCACAACCTCCAGGAACACTCGGTCGTTCTTATCCGCGGCGGCCGCGTCAAAGATTTGCCCGGTGTGCGCTACCACATCCTGCGTGGCGTTCTCGACACCCAGGGCGTTTCCGATCGCCGCCAGCGCCGTTCCAAATACGGCGCCAAGCGCCCGAAGTAAGGAGTTCGACTCATGTCCCGTCGCCATCGCGCAGAGAAACGTGAGATTCTTCCGGACCCCAAGTTCGGAGATCTGGTTCTGTCCAAGTTCACCAACAGCTTGATGTATCACGGCAAAAAGTCGGCCGCGGAACAGATCGTCTACGGTGCCATGGATCTGATTGAAAAGAAGACGAGCACCGATCCGCTCAAGGTCTTCCATGAAGCGCTGGACAACGTGAAGCCGTCCATCGAAGTGCGCTCCCGCCGTGTCGGTGGCGCGACTTACCAGGTGCCGGTCGAAGTCCGCTCCGACCGCCGTCAAGCGCTTGCCATCCGCTGGTTGATCGATCATGCGCGCAAGCGTTCTGAAAACACCATGACGGAGCGGCTGTCGGGCGAGCTTCTGGATGCCGCCAACAACCGCGGCGCCGCTGTGAAGAAGCGGGAGGACACGCACCGGATGGCTGAGGCCAACAAAGCCTTCTCCCACTATCGGTGGTAACCCCAGGGTTTATGGATTAAATACATGGCACGCCAAACTCCCCTCGATCGTTATCGTAATATCGGCATCATGGCTCACATCGATGCCGGCAAAACGACCACGACCGAACGCATCCTTTACTACACCGGCAAGTCCTACAAGATCGGCGAAGTCCACGACGGCAACGCCACCATGGATTGGATGGAGCAGGAGCAGGAGCGCGGCATCACCATTACGTCCGCCGCGACCACGACCTTCTGGCGTGACCATCGCGTCAACATCATCGACACCCCGGGCCACGTCGACTTCACCATCGAAGTCGAACGCTCGCTGCGCGTGCTCGACGGTGCCGTCGCGGTGTTCGACTCGGTCGCCGGTGTCGAGCCGCAGTCCGAAACCGTGTGGCGTCAGGCCGACAAGTACGGTGTGCCGCGTATGTGCTTCATCAACAAGATGGACCGCACCGGTGCCGACTTCTATCGCTGTGTCGATATGATCATCGACCGCCTGGGTGCCACGCCGATGGTGCTGCAGCTGCCGATCGGCTCCGAGGACAAGTTCCTGGGTGTTGTCGATCTGGTGAAGAATCAGGCCATCGTCTGGAAAGATGAAAGCCTGGGTGCTGAATTCGAATACAAGGACATCCCCGCCGATCTCGCCGACAAGGCCGCGGAATACCGCGAAAAGCTCATCGAGCTGGCCGTCGATCAGGATGATGCGGCGATGGAAGCCTATCTTGAAGGCAATGAGCCCGATGTTGCTACGCTGATGAAGTGCATCCGCAAGGGCACTTTGGCTGGCGCCTTCGTTCCCGTTCTGACTGGTTCCGCCTTTAAAAACAAAGGTGTGCAGCCTCTTCTTGATGCGGTTGTCGACTTTATGCCGGCGCCGACGGATGTGGCCGCCATCACGGGTGTGGATGCTGATGATCCTGAAAAGGAAATCACGCGCAACAACTCGGACAGCGAACCTTTCGCGGCTCTGGCGTTCAAGATCATGAACGACCCGTTCGTCGGTAACTTGGGCTTTATCCGTATCTATTCGGGCAAGCTCGAAGCCGGTTCCTCGGTCATGAACACGGTCAAGGGCAAGCGCGAGCGCGTTGGCCGCATGCTGCTCATGCATTCCAACAACCGTGAAGAAATCAAAGAAGCCTTTGCGGGCGACATCGTTGCCGTGGTCGGTCTCAAGGACACCACGACGGGCGATACGCTGTCCGATCCGTCGAACCAGGTCATCCTGGAACGCATGGAGTTTCCGGAGCCGGTTATCGAAGTGGCTGTCGAGCCGAAGACCAAGGCTGACCAGGAAAAGATGGGCGTTGCTCTCAATCGTCTGGCTGCCGAGGATCCGTCCTTCCGGGTGACCACCGACCAGGAAAGCGGTCAGACGGTCATCAAGGGCATGGGCGAACTTCACCTGGAAATTTTGGTCGATCGCATGCGCCGCGAATTCAAGGTCGACGCCAACGTCGGCCAGCCGCAGGTCGCTTACCGCGAAACCATCAGCCGCGAAGCCGATGTGGATTACACCCACAAGAAGCAGACCGGTGGTTCGGGTCAGTTCGCGCGGGTCAAGATCAAGTTCGAGCCGATCCCCGAAGGCTTTGAGTTCGAAAACACCGTCGTCGGCGGCAACGTCCCCCGGGAATACATTCCGGGTGTCGAAAAGGGCCTCAAGTCCTCCATGGAATCGGGTGTCCTCACCGGCTTCCCCGTGACCGGGATCAAGGCGACGCTGTATGACGGGAACTCCCACGACGTTGACTCCAGCGTCATGGCCTTCGAAATCGCCGCCCGCGCGGCGTTCCGCGAAGGTTGCCGTCAGGCCGGCCCGCAGTTGCTGGAGCCGATGATGAACGTCGAAGTCGTGACCCCGGAAGAGTACATGGGTGACATCATCGGCGATCTGAACTCGCGTCGCGGGCAGGTCAACGCCATGGATCAGCGCGGCAACGCGCGCGTCATCGATGCCCATGTGCCGCTGGCCAACATGTTCGGTTATGTGAACACCCTGCGTTCACTCAGCCAGGGCCGCGCCCAGTTCACCATGCAGTTTGACCACTACGAAGTGGTTCCGTCCCAAGTTTCAGAGGAAATCCAGACCCGTCTGGCCGGTTAAGGCCAAGGCGCCGAAGGGAGTATCAAGAGATGGCAAAAGAGAAGTTTGAACGTAATAAGCCGCACTGCAACATCGGCACGATTGGCCATGTTGACCACGGCAAGACATCGTTGACGGCGGCGATCACGAAGGTGCTTGCGGAGACGGGCGGCGCGACGTTTTCGGCGTACGACCAGATCGACAAGGCTCCGGAAGAGAAGGCGCGCGGCATCACGATTTCGACGGCGCACGTTGAGTACGAGACGGAGAACCGCCACTACGCGCACGTCGACTGCCCGGGTCACGCGGATTATGTGAAGAACATGATCACGGGTGCGGCGCAGATGGACGGTGCGATCCTGGTTGTGTCGGCTGCAGACGGCCCGATGCCGCAGACGCGCGAACACATCCTTCTGGCGCGTCAGGTCGGCGTTCCGGCGCTTGTCGTGTTCATGAACAAGGTCGACCAGGTCGACGACGAGGAGCTTCTGGAGCTCGTCGAGATGGAAATCCGCGAGCTTCTGTCGTCCTACGACTTCCCGGGCGACGACATTCCGATCGTCAAGGGCTCGGCCCTTGCGGCGCTGGAAGACAGCGACAAGGCGACCGGTCACGACGCGGTTCTGGAGCTGATGAAGGCGGTTGACGACTACATTCCGCAGCCGGACCGTCCGAAGGACCAGCCGTTCCTGATGCCGATCGAAGACGTGTTCTCGATCTCGGGCCGCGGCACGGTTGTGACGGGCCGCATCGAGCGGGGTGTCGTGAAGGTCGGCGAGGAAATCGAGATCGTCGGCATCAAGGATACGACGAAGACGACCTGCACGGGCGTTGAAATGTTCCGCAAGCTTCTGGATCAGGGCGAAGCGGGGGACAACGTGGGTGTGCTGCTGCGCGGCACGAAGCGCGAGGAAGTCGAGCGTGGCCAGGTTCTGGCCAAGCCGGGTTCGATCACGCCGCACACGAAGTTCGATTGCGAAGCCTACATCCTGACGAAGGATGAAGGCGGGCGTCACACGCCGTTCTTCTCGAACTATCGTCCGCAGTTCTACTTCCGCACGACGGACGTGACGGGCACGGTTGAACTGCCGTCCGGCACGGAAATGGTCATGCCGGGTGACAACATCTCGATGGTCGTCAATCTGATCGCGCCGATCGCCATGGACGAAGGCCTGCGCTTCGCCATCCGCGAAGGCGGCCGCACCGTCGGTGCCGGCGTCGTTTCCAAGATCATCGAATAGGGTAACCGTTCAGCCGGCCCCCCTCGAAAGGGGCCGGCGAACTTTTGGGGCAAGAGCCATGGACCAACAAAACATAAGAATTCGGCTGAAGGCGTTTGACCATCGTGTGCTGGACCAGTCCGCGCGCGAAATCGTCAATACGGCCCAGCGGACCGGCGCCTCGGTGCGCGGCCCCATTCCTTTGCCGACCCGGATCGAAAAGTACACGGTGCTGCGGTCGCCGCACGTGGACAAGAAGTCCCGGGAACAGTTTGAAATCCGCACCCATAAGCGGGTGCTCGATATCGTCGATCCGACGCCGCAGACCGTGGACGCGCTGATGAAGCTCGACCTTGCGGCCGGCGTTGACGTCGAGATCAAGCTCTAAAGGGTACGATTATGCGGACCGGATTGATCGCACAGAAATTGGGCATGACCCGCGTCTTCCAAGAAGACGGCCGGCACCTGCCGGTGACCGTCCTCAAGGTGGACAGCGTTCATGTCGTGGCCCAGCGCACCATGGAAAAGGACGGCTATTCGGCGGTTCAGCTTTCCTGGGGCAAGGGTAAACCGAAGAACATGCCGAAGGCGCTGCGCGGACATTACGCGAAGGCCAAGGTGGAGCCGGGCAAGCGGCTGCGTGAGTTCCGGGTGTCGGAAGACAACCTGATCGACGTCGGCGCCGAACTGTCGGCGGCCCACTTCATCGACGGCCAGATGGTCGACGTGGTCGGTACTTCGGTCGGTAAGGGTTTTGCCGGCGCCATGAAGCGTCACGGCTTCGGTGGTCTGCGAGCCTCTCACGGCGTGTCCATCTCGCACCGTTCGCACGGTTCCACGGGTCACTGTCAGGATCCGGGCCGCGTGTTCAAGGGCAAGAAGATGGCCGGCCAGCTGGGCAACAAGCGCTGCACCGTTCAGAACCTGCCGATCGTCGCGACCGACGAAGCGCGGGGCCTGATCCTGGTGCGGGGTGCCGTGCCGGGTTCGAAGGGCGGCTTCGTGCTGATCAGCGACGCGGTGAAGAAGGCCCAGCCTGAAGGTCTGCCGTTCCCGGCTGCCCTGAAGGGTGGCCAGGATGTGAGCGAAGATGCGGCGGCGCCGTCCGAAGAGGACATCGCGACGCAGCAGGCGGAAGCCGAAGCGCCGGCCGAGCAGGCCGTTGCCGAGGATACCGGCGCTGAAAACGCTGCGGCGAGCGACGCCGACGGCGAGAGCAAGGAATAAGGGCGATGAAGCTGGACATTATCTCGCTCGCCAATAAGAAGGTCGGTGACATCGACCTGGACGAAGCGATCTTCGGGATCGACGTCCGCGGCGACCTGATGGCGCGCACGGTCAATTGGCAGCTCGCCAAACGCCGTGCCGGCACGCACAAGACCAAGGGCCGTTCCGAAATCAACGGCACGGGGGCCAAACCCTTCAAGCAGAAGGGCACGGGCCGCGCCCGTCAGGGGTCCAAGTATGTGACCCAGATGCGCGGCGGTGGCATCGTGTTTGGTCCGGTCGTCCGCGACCACAGCCACGACCTGCCGAAGAAAGTTCGCCGCCTGGCCCTTAAGTCGGCCATCAGCGCGAAGCAGAAAGAAGGCAAGCTGGTCATCATCGACAGCGCCGCCATGAAGGCGCCGAAGACCAGTGAACTGGCCAAGCAGCTGGAAAAGCTGGGTTGGGGCCGTGCTTTGGTCATCGACGGTGAGCAGGTCGATACGAACTTCGCCAAGGCGGCCGCCAACCTGATCGGCATCGATGTGCTGCCGTCCGGCGGGGCCAACGTTTACGACATCCTGCGTCGCGATACCCTGGTGATTACCCAGGCCGGCGTGGACAAGCTGACGGAGCGCTTGAAATGAGCCGCTACAGCCCCAACAACGCGACGATTTCGAAAGAGCGCATGATGGAAATCCTGCGCCGTCCGGTGATCACCGAAAAAGCCACCCTGATGGCCGAACACAATCAGGTCAGCTTCTTCGTGCCCATGGACGCCGACAAGTTCGAAGTTAAAGCCGCCGTCGAAGAATTGTTCAAAGTGAAGGTGACTTCGGTCAACACGCTGATCTCCAAGGGGAAGGCAAAACGTTTCCGCGGTCGCCCCGGCAAGCGTGCCGATGCCAAGAAGGCTGTCGTTACGCTGGCCGAAGGCAACTCTATCGACGTGACCACGGGTATCTAGGGGCCTTTCGGGGTTCCCTACGGGATTTGAGAAGAAAAAGGGCAGAGACCAATGGCTCTGACACAATTTAAACCGACAACGCCCGGCCGCCGGGGCCTTATTCTGGTGGACCGCAGCGATCTTTATAAGGGCAAGCCCGAAAAGACGCTGACCGAAGGCCTGCGTAAGAAGGGCGGCCGCAACAATACGGGTCGCATCACCGCGCGCCGGATTGGCGGTGGGCACAAGCAGCGCTACCGCGTCATCGACTTCAAGCGTCAGAAGTACGACGTCGAGGCGACCATCGAACGGCTGGAATACGATCCCAACCGCACGGCGTTCATTGCCCTGGTGAAGTACGAAGACGGCGAGATCGCCTACATCCTGGCGCCGCAGCGCGTGCGCCCCGGGGACAAGGTCGTCTCCGGCGAGTATGCGGACATCAAGCCGGGCAACGCGATGCCCATGAAGAACATCCCGGTCGGCACCATCGTCCACAACGTGGAGATGAAGCAGGGCAAGGGCGGCCAGCTGGCTCGTTCCGCCGGTACCTACGCTCAGATCATCGGTAAGGATCAGGGCTACGCCCAGATTCGCCTGTCATCCGGTGAACTGCGCATGGTCCGTGGCGAGTGCATGGCCACCATCGGCGCCGTGTCCAACCCGGATCAGCAGAACACCAAGATCGGCAAGGCCGGCCGCAAGCGCTGGCTTGGCAAGCGCCCGTCGGTCCGCGGTGTTGCGATGAACCCGATCGACCACCCGCATGGCGGCGGCGAAGGCCGCACCTCGGGCGGCCGCCATCCGGTGACCCCGTGGGGTAAGCCCACCAAGGGTAAGAAGACCCGGAACAACAAGAAAACGGACAAGCTGATCATGCGGTCGCGTCACGTCCGTAAGAAGCGGTAAAGGAGCGATCGATGTCACGTTCCGTTTGGAAAGGTCCTTTCGTCGACGGTTATCTGCTGAAGAAGGCAGAAGAAACTCGGGCGTCCGGACGTAATTCGGTGATCAAGACCTGGTCTCGCCGGTCGACCATTCTGCCCCAGTTCGTGGGTCTGAATTTCGGCGTCTACAACGGCCAGAAGTTCATCCCCGTCCTGGTGACCGAGGAAATGATCGGCCACAAGTTCGGCGAATTCTCGCCGAGCCGGACCTATCACGGCCACGCTGCCGACAAGAAGGCGAAGAGGGGCTAATCATGGGTAAGTCTTCTGCAGAACGTCCCCTCAAGGACAACGAAGCGATGGCCTATTCCCGGCACATCCGGACCAGCGCGCGCAAGCTGAACCTGGTTGCTGAAAGCATCCGCGGTCTGCCCTGCGAACGGGCGCTTGCGCAGCTTACCTTCTCCAAGCGTCGCATTGCGATCGAAGTGAAGAAGGTCCTGGAAAGCGCGATCGCCAACGCGGAAAACAACCACCAGCTCGACGTCGACCGCTTGGTCGTGTCGGAGGCCACCGTGGGTCGCAGCCTGGTCATGAAACGATGGAAAGCACGTGCCCGCGGGCGCGTGGGGCGCATCGAGAAACCGTTCTCGAACCTTCGGGTCATCGTGCGCGAACGTGAGGAGACCGCCTAAATGGGTCAGAAAGTCAATCCGGTCGGGCTCCGCCTCGGCATCAACCGCACATGGGATTCGCGGTGGTTCGCCAACGATGGCGATTACGCGACCCTGCTGCATGAGGACATCAAGATCCGCAAGATGCTGAAGGACCGCCTGCACCAGGCCGGCGTGTCGAAGATCATCATCGAGCGTCCCGCCAAGAAGGCCCGCGTGACGATCCACACGGCCCGCCCTGGCGTGGTCATCGGCAAGAAGGGCGCAGATATCGAAAAGCTGCGCCGCGAAGTTGCCGCCATGACCTCTTCGGAAGTGCACCTGAACATCGTCGAAATCCGCAAGCCGGAAATCGACGCCCAGCTGGTGGCCGAAAACGTCGCCCAGCAGATGGAACGGCGCGTGTCGATCCGTCGGGCCATGAAGCGCGCCGTGCAGTCGGCTCTGCGTCTCGGGGCCGAAGGCATCCGCATCAACTGTGCGGGCCGTCTTGGTGGTGCGGAAATCGCGCGCATGCAGTGGTACCGCGAGGGCCGCGTGCCCCTGCACACGCTGCGCGCCAACATTGACTATGGCGAAGCCACTGCCAAAACGACCTACGGCGCCTGCGGCGTTAAGGTCTGGATCTACAAGGGTGAAATTCTTGCCCATGATCCGATGGCGATGGACAAGCTCGCGCAGGAACAACAGCCGGTCCGCTAAGCGGTATCGGTCGGATAGAAGCAAAACTGGGATAGGCGACGGAACATGCTGGCCCCGAAAAGAATGAAATACCGGAAGGCCTTCAAAGGCCGCATCCATGGCAACGCCAAGGGTGGAACGACACTCAACTTCGGTGCCTTCGGCCTGAAGGCGACTTCGCCGAACCGTATCACGTCGCGTCAGATCGAAGCCGCGCGCCGTGCCATGACGCGCCACATGAAGCGCGCCGGGCGTGTGTGGATCCGCATCTTCCCGGACGTGCCGGTGTCGAAGAAGCCGGCCGAAGTCCGCCAGGGTAAAGGTAAGGGTACGCCGGAATTCTGGGCCGCCCGTGTGAAACCGGGCCGCATCATGTTCGAAATCGACGGCGTTTCGTACGAAGTGGCGAAAGAGGCCATGGAACTCGCGGCCGCCAAGCTGCCCATCGAAACGCGGTTCGTCACCCGCCTGGGCGAGGAGCACTAAGCCATGACGAAGGCTATTGATCTCAAGACCAAGTCCGACGACGAGTTGAAGGACCAGCTCATGGGCCTGAAAAAGGAAGCCTTCAATCTGCGCTTCCAGCAGGCGTCGGGTGCCTTGGAAAACACGGCGCAGGTGCGGGCGGTTCGCCGCGACATCGCGCGCATCAAAACCATTCTGGGCGAGCGCGGCACCGTCGCCGCGGCGTCCTGACAAAGAGGTAGCGAAAGATGCCGAAACGTACCCTGCAGGGCGTCGTCGTCAGCGACAAGATGGACAAGACCGTGACCGTTCAGGTTGAACGCCGGTTCAAGCATCCGCTCTACAAGAAGTTCATCAAGCGGACCAAGAAGTACGCCGCGCACGACGAAAACAACGCGTGCAAGGTTGGCGACCAGGTTCAGATCCGGGAAACCCGCCCGATTTCGAAGCGGAAGACCTGGGAAGTGATTAGCGAGGCGGGCTGACGCCGAACCGGGCCCAATGGCCCAGTGGTAGATGCTCTTTAATCAAGGACAAGAACAATGATCCAGTCCGAAACAAACTTGGACGTTGCCGATAACTCCGGCGCCCGCCGGGTCCAGTGCATCAAGGTGCTGGGCGGTTCGAAGCGCAAGTACGCTTCCGTGGGCGACGTGATCGTTTGCTCCGTCAAGGAAGCGATCCCGCGGGGCCGCGTGAAGAAGGGCGAGGTCGTGAAGGCTGTCGTCGTGCGCACGGCGAAAGACATTCGCCGCGCGGACGGCACGACGATCCGCTTCGACAGCAATGCCGCCGTGCTGATCAACAGCGCCGGCGAGCCCATCGGCACGCGTATCTTCGGCCCGGTGACCCGCGAACTTCGGGCGAAGGCCTACATGAAGATCGTGTCCCTGGCGCCGGAAGTGATCTGACGAGGAACCGCAGAAATGGTAGCGAGAATCAAAAAGGGCGATAAGGTCGTCGTTCTGACCGGCCGCGACAAGGGCAAGGAAGGTGAAGTGCTTAAGGTGCTTCCCACCGCCGACCGCGCCGTTGTCCAAGGTGTCAACCGCATGAAGCGGCACCAGCGTGCGACGCAGACGTCCACGGGTGGCATCATCGAACGTGAAGCCCCCATCCACATGTCGAATTTGGCCCATCTGGACCCCAAGGACGGCAAGCCGACCCGCGTCGGTACCAAGATCCTGAATGACGGCCGCAAGGTCCGCTTTGCCAAGCGGTCCGGCGAGCAGATTGATTAAGCGAGGGCCTCTAACGATGGCTACACGGCTCAAAGAAGTCTACGAGAAGGAAATCAAGCCGGCCTTGATGGAGGAGTTCGGTTACGCGAACACCTATCAGGTTCCCAAGCTTGAGAAGATCGTTCTCAACATGGGTGTCGGCGACGCCACCGAGGATCGCAAGCGCGTCGATGGCGCGCTTGAGGACCTGACCCGCATCACCGGCCAGAAGCCGGTGGCGACCCGGGCCAAGAAGTCCATCGCCGGCTTCAAGCTGCGCGAAGGCATGGTCATCGGCGCCAAGGTCACCTTGCGCAAAGACCGCATGTACGAATTTCTGGACCGCCTTGTGAACATCGCGCTGCCGCGTGTTCGCGACTTCCGCGGCATCCAGGGCAAGTGTTTCGACGGACATGGCAACTTCGCCATGGGGTTGAAGGAACAGATCGTGTTCCCGGAAATCGACTATGACCAGGTCGACAAGGTCCGGGGTATGGACATCGTGATCTGCACCTCGGCCGTAACCGATGATGAAGCGAAGGCTTTGTTGAAAGCTTTCAACATGCCGCTGGCCACTAAGTAAGCCCAACGGCGGATGGAGATCGAGTAATGGCGAAGAAAAGCGCGATTGAGAAAAACAACAAGCGGGCCCGCATGGCGAAGAGCTATGCCGCGAAACGGGCACGTCTTAAGGCGATTACGAAAGACGAAACGGCGTCGCCGGAAGACCGCTTCAATGCGCACCTCAAACTGGCGGCACTGCCCCGCAACTCCTCGCCCACCAGGTACCGCCTGCGGTGCGAATTGTCGGGCCGGTCACGCGGGAATTATCGCAAATTCAAGATTTCCCGCATTGCTATGCGGGATTTGGCCTCTGACGGGATGATTCCCGGCATGGTCAAGTCGAGCTGGTAGGAAGGGAAAGATACTGGCATGTCTATGACCGATCCCCTGGGTGATATGCTCACCCGCATCCGCAACGGACAACAGGCGCGCAAAGCCGTGGTTCTGTCGCCGTCTTCGAATCTTCGGGCCAACGTGCTTGAGGTTCTGAAGCGCGAAGGCTACATCCGTGGCTTTCAAAAGCGCGAAGAAAAGCCCGGCATGGCGGAACTGGAAATCGAACTGAAGTACCACGAAGGCCAGCCCGTGATCCGCGAGATCCAGCGCGTGTCGACGCCGGGCCGGCGTGTCTATTCGGGCATCGGCGACCTGCCCCGGGTCTACAACGGGCTGGGCATCTCCATCCTGTCGACCCCTCGGGGCGTGCTGTCCGATCATGAATGCCGCGAACACAACGTCGGCGGCGAAATTCTCTGCCAGGTGTTCTAAGAGCACCCGGCGAACGAACGAGAAGGCGGTTCATTATGTCGCGTATTGGAAAAAACCCGGTCCAGGTGCCTGATGGCGTCACCGTCGAAATCGACGGCATGACGGTCAAGGCCAAGGGCAAGCTGGGCGAGCTGAGCGAGACCCTGGTCGATGATGTCATCGTCACCATGGAAGACAATCTGATCAAGTTCGCGCCCGCGAACGACACCCAGCGCGCCCGGCAGATGTGGGGCATGAGCCGCACCAAGGTGAATAACCTGGTGGAAGGCGTCAGCCAGGGGTTCAAGAAGCAGCTGGATATTTCTGGCGTCGGCTACCGTGCCGCCATGCAGGGCAACAAGCTGGTTCTGCAGCTCGGCTTCAGCCACGACGTCGAATATCCGGTCCCGGCAGGCATCAAGATCGCCTGCCCGGAACAGACGCAGGTCGTTATTGAAGGCATCGACAAGCAGCTTGTCGGCCAGGTCGCGGCGGAAATCCGCGCGTATCGTCCGCCCGAGCCCTACAAGGGCAAAGGTGTCCGCTATGCCGGTGAATTCATTCTCCGCAAGGAAGGGAAGAAGAAGTAAGTCATGGCCAACGCTCGCGAAAAATTCGAAAAGCGCCAGTCGCGCGTTCGGCGCCAGGTCCGCAAGGCCGCCGGCGGCCGCCTGCGCCTGGCTGTGTTCCGCTCCGGCCTGCACATCTATGCCCAGGTCATCGACGACCGCGCCGGCAAGACCGTTGCCGCCGCATCGTCTCTGGACAAGGAACTCAAAGGCAAGTTGGCCAAGGGCTGCAACGTTGCCGCCGCTGGCGAGGTGGGCAAGCTGATTGCCACCCGCGCCGTCAAGGAAGGCATCAAGGAAGTGATCTTCGACCGTGGTGGCTACAAGTACCATGGGCGGGTCAAGGCGCTCGCCGATGCCGCGCGTGAAGCCGGCTTGTCGTTCTAAATCAACGCATTCTAGGAAATCAGGAACAGCCTCATGGCAGAGCAACGCAACGAACAAGGTCAGGGACGGGGTCCGCGCGGACGGCGTGACCGGGATCGCTCTCCCGAGCAGCGGGAAGATTCTGAACTGACCGACAAGCTGGTCTACATCAACCGCGTGGCCAAGGTGGTCAAGGGTGGGCGGCGGTTCTCGTTCGCGGCCCTGGTGGTTGTCGGCGACGGCAAGGGCCGGGTCGGTTACGGATCGGGCAAGGCGCGCGAAGTGCCGGAAGCCATCCGCAAGGCCACGGACTCCGCGAAGCGCAACATGATCCGCGTGCCGCTGCGCGAGGGTCGTACGCTGCACCATGACGTTGCCGGGCGCTTTGGCGCCGGCCGGGTGATCATGCGCTCCGCCCCTCCGGGCACGGGTATTATTTCGGGCGGCCCCATGCGCGCCGTGTTCGAAACCATGGGCGTCCAGGACGTCGTTGCCAAGTCCATGGGCAGCGCTAACCCTTACAACATGGTCAAGGCGACCTTCGCCGCATTGCAGGAAATTCAGTCGCCGCGCACCGTGGCGGCCCGCCGCTCGAAAAAGGTCGGCGATATCGTGCAGCGTCGCGACGACGTTTCCGCCACGACCGAACAGGCCTGATTGGAACCCTGAAGATGGCAGACAAGAAGACCGTCAAAGTCACGCAGACCGGCAGCCACATCGGCCGTCCGGCGGACCAGCGCGCAACCCTCAAGGGCCTGGGCCTGAATAAATTGCACCGCTCGCGCGTGCTGGAAGACACTCCGGCCGTGCGTGGCATGATTAATAAAGTCAGCCACCTGGTGCGGGTCGAGCAAGGCGACTAAATACTTAACGAAGGAATACCGCCATGCGTTTGAACGAAATCAGTGACAATCTGGGTGCGACCCGTCCGCGTAAGCGCGTCGGCCGCGGCATTGCGTCCGGCACCGGCAAGACGTCCGGCAAGGGCATGAAGGGCCAGAAGTCCCGCTCGGGCGTCAGCCTGCTGGGCTTTGAAGGCGGTCAGATGCCGATCTACCGGCGTCTGCCCAAGCGCGGCTTCACGAACCCGTTCTCTAAGGACTTCGCCGAACTGAACGTCGGCCTGCTGCAGGAAGCGATTGATGCCAAGCGCATCGACGGCTCGAAGACGCTGACGACGGCCATGCTGGTCGAAGCCGGTGTCGCGAAGAAGCGGAAAGACGGCGTGCGTCTCCTTGGCCACGGTGAACTGAAGTCCAAGGTCACGCTTGAAATCGAAAGCGCCACCAAGGGTGCCATCGCCGCGGTCGAAAAGGCCGGCGGCAAGGTGACCGTGTCGGCGCCGACCGTCGCGAAGGACGAAGCGAGCGAAACCAAGGGGATCCGCGGCAAAAACAAGCGCCGCGCCCAGGACAAGGCCGCCGCCGGGGAATCCGCCGAATAACAGATCGGTGAGGGCATTTGCCCCCGCCGCCGGAGAAGACTGAATGGCCTCTGCCGCCGAACAACTTGCCGCCAACGTAAACTTGGGCGCCTTCTCGAAGGCGACTGAGTTGAAGAAGCGCATCTGGTTCACGCTGGGTGCGCTCATCGTTTACAGGCTGGGCACGTTCATCCCGCTGCCGGGCATCGATCCGGTAGTGCTGGAAGAGATATTCCGCGCCAATCAGAGCGGTGTTCTAGGCATGTTCAACATGTTCGCGGGCGGTGCGTTGGGGCGCATGACGATCTTTGCGCTCAACATCATGCCGTACATCTCCGCCTCCATCATCATGCAGCTGATGACGTCGATTTCGCCGTCATTGGAGCAGATGAAGAAGGAAGGCGAGTCCGGCCGCAAGCGGATCAACCAGTACACGCGCTATCTCACGGTGCTGATCTGTCTTCTGCAGGCTTACGGCATCGCCGTCGGGATTGAGGGCATGTCTGGCAACCAGGGGCCGGCGGTTCACGAACCGGGCTATTTCTTCCGGTTTTCCGTGGTCGTGACGCTGACCGGCGGCACCATGTTCCTGATGTGGCTGGGTGAACAGATCACCGCGCGCGGTGTGGGTAACGGCATTTCGCTGATCATCTTCGCCGGCATCGTCGCCGAACTGCCGGTGGCCCTTGCCGGGACCTTCGAAATGGGCCGCACGGGCGCGCTGCCGACGGGCCTGATCATCGGGATCATGGTGATGGCCGTTGCGACGATCGCGCTCTGCGTGTTCGTTGAACGCGCGCAGCGCCGGATCCTGATCCAGTATCCCAAGCGCCAGCGCGGCAACAAGATGATGGGCGGGGAATCCTCCCATCTGCCGCTCAAGCTCAATACCGCAGGCGTCATTCCGCCGATCTTCGCGTCCTCGCTGCTGCTGATGCCGATCACCGTCATCACGCTGTCGGCCGGGCAGGGACCGGAATGGATGACGGAAGCGGCCGCCTATCTGGGCCGTGGTTCCCCCGTCTATATGTCCATCTATATCGGCCTGATCGTGTTCTTTGCCTTCTTCTATACGGCCGTCGTGTTCAACGTGAACGACACGGCTGAAAACCTGAAGAAGTACGGCGGTTTCGTTCCCGGCATTCGTCCGGGCAAGAACACGGCCGAATATCTGGACCGTGTGCTGACCCGCCTGACCTGCGTCGGGGCCTTGTACCTGGCCATTATCTGCGCCATTCCGGAACTATTGATCTCCAACTTCTCCGTTCCTTTCTACTTCGGCGGCACGTCGCTGCTGATCGTGGTCACGGTGACCATGGACACGGTAACCCAGATTCAGTCGCACCTGATCGCGCATCAATACGAAGGCCTGATCAAGAAGCAGCGGTTGCGGGGGAGGCGTTAATGATTCTGTTGCTGATGGGGCCGCCGGGTGCGGGCAAGGGGACGCAGTCGAAGCGGCTTGAGGAGGCTTACGGGCTTGTTCAATTGTCGACCGGTGACATGCTGCGCGCCGCTGTTGCCTCCGGCAGCGACCTCGGCAACAAGGCGAAAGAGATTATGGCCCGCGGTGACTTGGTTCCCGACGACCTGATCATCGACATGATCGCGGCCCGGATCGAGCAGGCCGATTGCGCGAAAGGGTTCATTCTGGACGGCTTTCCGCGCACCGTACCCCAGGCCGAAGCTCTGGCCGCCATGCTCGCCGACAAGGGATTGAACCTCGACCACGTGATCGAGTTGGCTGTCGACGACGACGCCATGGTCAAGCGAATCACCGGTCGCTACACCTGCGCCAAATGCGGCAAGGGGTATCACGACGAGTTTGAAAAGCCCGCCAAGGATGGCGTGTGCGACAAATGCGGTGCGACGGAGTTTACCCGCCGTGCCGACGACAACGAAGGAACGGTGCGGAACCGCCTGGACGCCTATCATGCCCAGACCGCGCCGATCCTGGCTTACTACAAGGACCAAGGGCTTCTGCACGACGTTGACGGCATGGCCGACATCGACGCTGTGACTGCCCAGCTGAAAGGAGTAATCGGTCAGGCGTGAAGGGTGTGAAAAAGGCCTTTCCCCCAGGTTGACTTGGGGGCGCAAGTGCCTATAATCGCGCCTCTTTTCAGGCCCGGCGGATTTTGAAAATTTCCAGGCGAATTCGAACGCACGGAACCGTTCGTTGCGACGTTTTTGCCTTGAATACAACGAGTTAGAGCAAGTCCGGTGATTCTACGGAGCGGGGACTTGCTCTTGAGTTTTTTGTCGAACGTGAGGAGCGAAAGCCTTGGCGCGTATTGCGGGTGTTAATATTCCGACGGCGAAACGGGTGGTGATTGCCTTGACCTATATTCATGGCATTGGCCGCACGTCAGCACGGAAGATTTGTGACAGTGTCGGAATCCCCCTGGACCGGCGCGTCAATGAACTGACGGAAGACGAGGTCGCGCGGGTTCGCGAGACCATCGACCGTGACTTCCAGGTCGAAGGCGACCTCCGCCGCGAAACGGCCATGAACATCAAACGTTTGATGGATCTGGGCTGTTACCGCGGTCTCCGCCATCGTCGCGGCCTGCCCGTGCGCGGACAGCGTACTCATACCAACGCGCGCACCCGCAAAGGCCCGGCTAAGGCCATCGCGGGTAAGAAGAAATAACGGCTAGGGCAAGGATTTTAAGTTATGGCTAAGGCAGCAACAGCCCGCCCGCGGCGCCGCGAGCGTAAGAACATCGCCTCCGGCGTGGCGCATATCAATTCCACGTTCAACAACACCATGATCACCATCTCCGATGCACAGGGCAACGCCATTGCCTGGTCGTCGGCCGGTTCCATGGGGTTCAAGGGGTCGCGCAAATCGACCCCTTATGCGGCGCAGGTCGCTGGTGAAGACGCCGGCAAGAAGGCGCAGGAACACGGCATGAAGACCCTCGATGTCGAGGTCAAGGGGCCGGGTTCCGGTCGTGAATCCGCCCTGCGGGCTTTGCAGGCGATCGGGTTCACCATCACCGCCATTCGTGACGTGACGCCGATCCCGCACAACGGCTGCCGTCCGCGGAAACGCCGCCGGGTATAGTTCCTCCTGCGGGCAGATGGCCATCAGGGGCTCCGATCGGCCGCTGCCCGGGTTCCCGGCCGCAGGCCGCTTACGCCGCTTGGGAACACAATGAAATGGGGACCGCCCGGCAACGGTCCCTGACGATGGTTCAAGTGAACGCGAGGTCACTGACGTGATTCAGAAAAATTGGCAAGAACTTATTAAACCGAACAAGCTCGACATCAACCCGGGCGTCGACCCGCTGCGCCAGGCGACCATCGTCGCTGAACCGCTGGAACGCGGTTTCGGCCTGACCCTGGGCAATGCGCTGCGGCGTATCCTGCTGTCGTCGCTGCAGGGTGCCGCGGTCACGTCGATCCAGATCGATGGCGTGCTGCATGAATTCTCGTCGATTCCCGGCGTGCGCGAAGACGTGACCGATATCGTTCTCAACATCAAGTCTCTGGGGCTGCGCATGCAGGCTCAGGGTCCGAAGCGGATGACGTTGAAGGCCGATGGGCCCTGCATCGTGACCGCCGGCATGATCGATACGGGTGCGGACATCGAAGTCATGGATCCGGATTTGGTGCTGTGCCACCTGGACCGTGACGGCAAGCTGAACATGGAACTGACCGTGGAAACCGGTAAGGGCTATGTGCCGGCCAGTCAGCACCGCGCCGAAGACAGCCCGATCGGCCTGATCCCCATCGACGCCGTTTATTCGCCGGTCCGCAAGGTCGCCTACAAGGTCGACAATACCCGCGTCGGCCAGGTCACCGACCATGACAAGCTGTCCTTGGTTGTCACGACCAACGGTTCCGTCACGCCTGAAGACGCTGTGGCGCTCGCCGCCCGCATTCTGCAGGACCAGTTGCAGTTGTTCATCAACTTCGACGAGCCGGAACACGCCCGCGAGGAAGCGCAGCAGGAAGACCTGCCGTTCAACAAGAACCTCCTGCGCAAGGTCGACGAACTGGAACTGTCCGTGCGTTCGGCCAACTGCCTGAAGAACGACAACATCATCTACATCGGCGATCTGGTTCAAAAGACCGAAGCCGACATGCTGCGCACGCCCAACTTCGGCCGCAAGTCCTTGAACGAAATCAAGGAAGTTCTGGCTTCCATGGGTCTGCATCTGGGCATGGAAATTGCCGCCTGGCCGCCCGAGAACATCGAGGAACTGGCCAAGAAACTGGAAGATCCCTTTTGATCCGGCGGCGCGCCGGTAACTCCGGCGCGCCGTTCCGACTTAAAGAACCACTCCGGTCATCCGATCATCGGCTGGCTGGGCGCCCCAGGGGGTAAAATGGCACGCCCGGGCGAATAACTCAAAAAAGGAGCCTGACATGAGACACCGCAGCGGATACCGCAAACTCAACCGCACCGCCAGCCATCGCAAGGCCATGTTCTCCAACATGGCGGCATCGCTGATCATTCACGAACAGATCACCACGACCTTGCCCAAGGCCAAGGAACTGCGCCGGTTCGCCGACCGCATGATCTCCCTGGGTAAGAAGGGCTCGCTGCATCAGCGACGCCAGGCTGTGTCCTTCCTGCAGGACGATGCCGCCGTGGCCAAGCTGTTCGGCACGTTGGCTGAGCGCTACAAGGACCGCCCGGGTGGCTATACCCGTGTGCTGAAGGCGGGTTTCCGCCACGGCGACGCGGCCCCGATGGCTGTGATCGAACTTGTCGACCGGGACCCGGACGCCAAGGGCGCCGAAGACAAGGCCCGTCACGCTGCGGAAATGGAAGCGGCGGACGCCCTGGAATAGGGATGCCGTCGGTTCAGCCGAGAATTTGGAAAAGCGCGGCTTCGGCCGCGCTTTTTCGTTTTGCGGCTCTCGTGCGCGGGGGCAGGCCTTGACCACGCCACAAATGGGCTAAATCCTGCTATGAACACGGTTTCGGCCGTCCCATACACCTGACTCTGGAGTCTCTCTTGCCGATGATGTCGATCCTGGCCCGTCCGTCCGTTCTTGGTGTCGTTCTCAGCCTGGGTGTTGCCTTGGCTGCGCCGGAGGTTCATGCCCAATCCGCAGGGCGTGAGGTTCCTGATAGCCGGGACCAGGTCATGTTGTCTTATGCCCCTGTGGTTGAACAGGCCGCTCCCGCGGTGGTCAACATCTTCACGGCCAAGACGGTGCAGCGCCGCCGAACGACTCTGTTCGATGACCCCTTTTTCCAGCGGTTCCTCGGCCCGAATCTGGGCGATAAATTCGGGCAGCAGCCGCGAGAACGAGTGCAGAATTCCCTGGGTTCCGGCGTCATCGTGCGGGCGGACGGCTTGATCGTCACCAACAATCACGTCATTGAAGGGGCGGATGAGATCAAGGTCGTGCTGCACGACCGGCGCGAATTCGAAGCCAAGATCATCGGCACCGACGAGCGTACGGACCTGGCCGTTCTGCGGCTGGAAGGGGCGCCGGCTGACCTGCCTGTTTTGGATCTAGCCGACTCCGATTCGATCAAGGTCGGTGATCTCGTGCTGGCCATCGGCAATCCCTTCGGCGTCGGGCAAACGGTGACCAGCGGCATCGTCTCAGCCCTGGCGCGGACCCAGATGGCCAACGCCGGGACGGATTTGAACTTCTTCATTCAGACGGATGCAGCCATCAATCCGGGCAACTCGGGTGGGGCGCTGGTCGGGCTCGACGGCCGCCTGCTCGGCATCAACACGGCGATCTATTCCAAGACCGGAGGCTCCCTGGGGATTGGCTTTGCCATTCCGTCCAACATGGTGCGCGCCGTGGTCAATGGTGTGGTCAAGGGCGGGCGGCTGGTGCGCCCATGGATCGGCGCCGCGGGCCGGCCGGTGACGACGGATATCGCCAACTCTCTGGGTCTCGACCGGCCCGGCGGGGTCATTATCGAAGACGTCTACCCGGCGTCTGCCGCCGATCGTGCGGGGATCAAGCGCGGCGATATCATCCTGGCCGTCAACGGCCATGAGGTGCGGGACACGACGGCGCTCAAGTTCCGTGTCGCGACGACGCCGCTGGGCGAGACCGTGCCGCTGCGCATCTGGCGTCAGGGCCGCCTGGAGGCGCTCAAGCTGGAAATCGAGGCGCCGGTGGAATTCCCCGCCCGAAATCGATCGGAACTGGCCGGACGCCATCCGTTGACCGGGGCGGTGGTCGTCAACATGTCGCCGGCGCTGGGCGACGAATTGGGCGTTGATACCTTCAAGCGGGGGGTCATGGTGCTGCAGATTCGGCGTGGTGCGCCGGCCGACAAGATCGGTCTGCGCCCCGGCGATTTCGTGAAACGGGTCAACGGCTCCGACATTGGGTTGGTACGTGACTTGTTGACCGTGTTTTCGAAGCAAGCGCCGTCCTGGGAAATCACGATCGAACGCCAAGGTCGCGAGATCACCGAGCGGTTCGAAGGGTGAGCACGCTTTTCGAAAGCCAATCACCGCGACCGCTGGCCGACCGCCTGCGGCCAAAAACCATCGCCGAAGTCGTCGGCCAGGCCCATCTGACCGGTCCCGACGGTTTCATCGGCCGGGCGGTCAAGGCCGGTAAGCTGACCTCCATCGTGTTCTGGGGGCCGCCCGGCACGGGGAAGACGACCCTGGCGCGGCTTCTGGCCGACCATGTCTCTTTGCATTTCGAGCCCCTGTCGGCGGTGTTTTCCGGTGTCGCCGACCTGCGCAAGGTGTTCGACCGGGCCAAGGAGCGGCGCAAGATGGGGCAGGGGACCCTGCTGTTCATCGACGAGATTCACCGCTTCAACCGGGCCCAGCAAGACGGCTTCCTGCCCTATGTGGAGGACGGCACGGTGGTTCTGATCGGGGCGACGACGGAAAACCCGTCGTTCGAACTGAACCCGGCCTTGCTGTCGCGCGCCCAGGTGTTGGTGCTCAATCGTCTGGATGCGGGGGCGCTTGAGGAATTGATGGCCCGGGCCGAGGCGGAACTGGGCCATTCGTTGCCGCTGGACACCGATGCCCGACAGGCCCTTGCCGCCATGGCTGACGGTGACGGGCGCTATCTATTGAACATGGTCGAGAACCTGGACGCCATGGGGCTGACGGCGCCGCTTGATCCTGCCGGTCTGGCGGCCGCGGTGCAGAAGCGCATGCCGCTTTATGACAAGGGACAGGAAAGCCATTACAACCTGATCTCGGCGCTGCACAAGTCGCTGCGCGGCTCGGATGTCGATGCGGCGCTGTATTGGTTCGCGCGCATGCTCGAAGGGGGGGAGGACCCGCTCTACGTCGCCCGGCGGCTGGTTCGCTTCGCGTCCGAGGACATCGGTTTGGCCGATCCGCAGGCTCTGCCGCAAGCCCTGGCCGCCTGGGACACCTATGAGCGCCTGGGCTCGCCCGAGGGCGAACTTGCGCTGGTTCAGGCGGTCGCCTATCTGGCCACCGCGCCGAAATCCAACGCCCTCTATAAGGCCGAGAAAGCCGCCCGCCGCATGGCGCGGGAAACCGGCTCCTTGATGCCGCCGAAACACATCCTCAACGCCCCGACCAAGTTGATGAAGGACCTGGACTACGGCAAGGACTACGCCTATGACCACGATGCCGAGGATGGTTTTTCCGGTCAGAACTATTTTCCCGACGGCATGGCGCGCACACGGCTGTATTCTCCGCGCGACCTGGGGTTCGAACGCGAGATCACCAAGCGCTTGGCTTATTGGGATAAATTACGCCGCCAGCGGACCAAGGGGGACGACGGCGGTTCGTCTTCAGGGTAGATTGAGCGCCGAACGGGGGCAAGGACCGGAATAATGACGGGGAACCTGCGATGAAGATGCTGTTTGCCGTGGCCATGGGCGGCGCCGTGGGCGCTGTCGGGCGGTTCCTGGTGATGAACGCCGCGGGCAGTCAGTTGGGCCATGGGTTTCCCTGGGGCACCTTTATGGTCAACCTCGTGGGTTCCTTCGTGCTGGGCGCGCTGATCGAAATCAGCGCCCTGCATTGGTCGCCACAGCCGGAAGTGCGGGCCTTCCTAGTGGTCGGCGTGCTGGGGGCCTTCACGACCTTTTCCACATTCTCGATGGATTCCTATACCTTGATCGATCGGGGGCAGATTGGTGCCGCAGCTCTCTATATCGGTGGCTCGGTCGTGCTGTGCATTTTCGGCTTCTGGGCCGGAATGGCCATGTTGCGTCAGGTTCTGTGATGGCCGATACGCCGCCACCAGATGCCAAGGGGCAGACTGTCTCAGCCGATGAGGACGGCCTGCGTCTCGATCGCTGGCTGAAACAGCATCTCCCCGACCTGCCGTTCGGGCAGGTCCAGAAGCTGTTGCGCACCGGGCAGATCAGAATTGACGGCCACCGCGCCAAGACGGGGACGCGCCTGGAGGCCGGCCAGGAGGTCCGCCTGCCGCCAAGCCTGCGCCCGGGTGGGGAAGGGGTCGTTAATCGCGCGTCGACCGCGACTAAGCCGGCGCCAAAGCCCGCTCCCAAGATTTCAGCCGGTGAGATCAAGGATCTGCAGGCCCGTGTGATCTATCGTGATGATGAAATTCTGGTATTGGACAAGCCGGCAGGCCTGGCCGTGCAGGGCGGATCGGGGCTCAGCCACCATCTGGATGCCATGCTCGGCGGGCTTCGCTTCGATGCGGTGGAACGGCCACGCCTGACCCATCGTCTGGACAAGGATACCTCGGGCGTTCTGGTTCTGGCGCGCACCCGCGCCGCCGCGCGCTGGGTGACTGAAGGATTCCGCCGCAAGACCATCCGAAAGCTCTATTGGGCGGCTGTTGCGGGGGTGCCGGAAATCGCCCAGGGACGAATTCGCCTGAAGCTGGGCAAGAAGCGCGGCGCCGGTGGGCAGGAAAAGATGGACGCCGAGGCCGAGGACGCCAAACGGGCGGAAACGCTTTACCGCATCGTCGACCGCGTCGGCCGCAAGGCGGCCTGGCTTGCGATGGAGCCGGTGACGGGGCGCACACATCAGCTCCGCGCCCATGCCCTGGCCATGGAAACGCCGATCCTGGGTGACGGCAAGTATGGGGGCACGGAAGCATTTCCCGACTTGCCGGTGAAAATCCGTATGCTGCACCTGCACGCTCGGCGAATCGTCATCAAGCATCCCTCAGGCCGTCTGATCGATGTCGTGGCGCCATTACCGCCGCATATGGCCGAGACCTGGAAGGCGCTTGGCTTCACCAAGGATCAATCGGCGGATGAACTCCTTGACGAATAGTCTTAAACTGCGTCCAAGTTGGCCCGGTCGGGGAGGTGCGCCTTCAATCGGTTCGTGCGGGATTGTTCTGTCCGTTGCCGTTTCTCTGGGACAACTGAGGATTCTTAGGTGAGTTTCATGTCGCACGACAATCAAACATTGCATTGTATGCAAAACTGCATATCACTTAGGGTGTGTTTGACGTTTCCGGAATGGCGGCTTGGCACGGGGAATGCATGGTTGTCGAAACAAGACGGTCGGTGCCAAATACCCTCCGTAACAGAGACCTGAGGAACATGCGCCTACTCCTAGTCGAAGATCACAATAGGTTTGCCGAGTCCATCAAAGTCGGCCTGGAAAATCAGGCATTTGCCGTTGATATGGTGGATTCGGGGGCTGGTGCCGACGCCGCTGTGGCGAGCGTCCAGTATGATGCGATCATTCTTGATCTCGGGCTTCCGGATACGGATGGCCTGACCTTGCTTAAGCAATGGCGGGAACAAGGTAATGTGGTTCCGGTCTTGATTTTGACTGCCCGCGACGGCCTGGACGACCGCGTCAAAGGCTTGAATACCGGCGCCGATGACTATCTGCTGAAACCCTTCGAAATGGAGGAACTGGTTGCGCGTATTCGCGCCCTTCTGCGCCGTCCCGGTGGGGTTCTGGGGCTGGTTATGACGGCGGGTAACGTATCGTTCGACACCACGGCGCGGGAAGTGAGGGTCAATGACCAACCCATATCCATTTCTCGACGCGAGATGGGCGTGCTAGAACAACTTATGCGGCGGTATGGGCGCGTTGTTCCCAAATCGGTTCTGGAAGACAAGATTTACGGTTTTGACGAGGAAGTATCGTCGAATTCTGTGGAGGTTCATGTTTCCAGGCTGCGCAAGAGACTTACAAAAAACGGGGCCAGTGTCAGTGTTCATACCCTTCGCGGTGTGGGCTATCTGCTGTCCGAAGGCTCACTCAACAACTGACGATCTGATCGTGAAATGAACGAAAACAAAGAAAACGGCGAACCGACGGTAGACCACGAGTTTCTTCTGAACCTCGCGCGCGAAAAGTCGACCATGGGCCGGGCGAAATTGACCGAAACGATCATGGATCTGTTCGAAAATAAGGGGGATGCCCTGACGGACCGTGAACGGGCCCTGATGTTCGGCATTCTGCGTAGCGTCGTACGTGAGATCGAGATGTCCGTGCGCCGGGGCGTTGCCCAGCAATTGGCGGGATTGGGTGACGTGCCCGAGGACCTGATCCGTATTCTCGCCAATGACGAGATCGAGGTCGCCTATCCGGTTCTCACGGAATCCGGGCTGCTCAAGGATTCCGATCTGATCGAGATCATCCGGCATCGCACGCTGGAACATCAGCTTGCCGTCGCCATTCGCCAGAACATCAGCGAGGCTGTGTCGCAGGCATTGGTCGAAACCGGCAACGAACGCGTGGTCGTGACCTTGCTTAAGAACGAGAACGCGAAGATTTCGCAAAGCACCATGGAATATCTGGTGGAACAGTCGAAGCGCGTCGATACCTTCCAGGAACCGATCCTGCATCGTGAGGAACTGCGCCCTGAATTGGCGCAGCGCATGTTCATGTGGGTGACGGCGGCGCTGCGCGAATTCATCTTGAAGAATTTCAAACTCGACCAGTCGGTGGTCGACGATCTTCTGGAACAGATTGCGTCTCAGGAAGGCGGGGTGCAGCCCGATCAGACAAACGGGCTGAAGGCCAATGAGTTGGCGGCCAATCTGGACCGCGAGGGGCTGGTCACGCCTGAGACGTTGATCACCGCGTTGAGCCAGGGCGAGGTGTCGCTGTTCCTGGCCCTGTTCTCGCGTCTCACGGGTATCCGCGAGTATCTGGCCAAACGCATTCTGTTCGAGCCGGGCGGCGAGGGTATGGCGATCTGCTGCAAGGCAGTGGGGCTGACCAAGGACGAGTTCGCCCAGATTTTCCGCTATTCACAATTGGTTCGCGCGCGTCGCAGTGACCGCATCGATGAAGCCTTGGCGGACGTGATCTGGATTTACGAGGACATGAGCCGTGAGGCCGCCGCAGCCGTTCTGAAGACTTGGCGCCGGAATACAGGCTATTTGGCGGCGATCCGCCAGATTCAGTCGGCTACCCGGCGAAATGCGTGAGCGTAAACCGCGCAGCTGGCCCTCTCTATCCGCTGATCCCGAAACGCGCGCGGCAGAAGCCCTGACGCGGTTGGAAGACGTCACCCGCCTGGTATCGGACCTGGTGTGGGAGACCGATGCGGATTTTCGCCTGGCCTATGTTTCCGAACATGCCTTTGAAGTCATGGGATATGTGCCGCTTCAGCTTGAAGGCATGCGGTTCGAGGAACTGGGCGAATTCGTCGATGACGCAGGCAATCATATTGCGCTCGATATCCGCAAGCCGTTCCGTGACGTCGCCTTCGTGGCCAAGGATGCCGAAGGCGAACAAAGGCGTCTTCTGACCAGCGGTTTGCCGTTTTTTGATCCGGACAGCGGGCGCTTTTCCGGGATTCGGGGCACCGCCCGCGATGTGACGGAAATCTACCGCGCCGAGCGCATCCGCGCCGAACAGGAAGAGCGCCAGCGTGCGTTCGTCGCCGATGTTGCTCATGAGCTCAGGACCCCGCTTGCGGTCTTGCGCACGAAGCTGGATACCTTGAAAGACGAGGCCGCAGCCGCAGTCCTGCGTGACGAGGTGGATGGTATGACCCGCCTGGTGTCCCAGATGCTTTCTTTTGCGCGTTACGAGCTGTTCCGCCCGGGGTCTGAGGAAGAGGCGGACCTACGCGACGTCTGCACCAACGTGGCGACCCATTTGGCGCCCATCGCGATTCTCGAAGATCGTCTGATCGAGGTTCTGGCCGACGCGCCGGTAATCGTGCGCGGCTCTTCCCCGGCGCTGGAACAGGCGGTTCGCAATCTGGTGGAAAACGCCGTGCGCTACGCGCCGCCGCGATCCACGGTCACGGTACCTATCACAGACGAGCCGGCGATCCACGTGATCGATGGGGGGGCGGGCGTGCCGAAGGAACGCCGTGCGACGATCTTCGACCGATTCGATCGCGCGGACCGGCGTGGGGACGGCGCAGGTCTGGGGCTGGCCATCGTTAAGCGGATTGTCGACGCCCATGGCGCCAAGGTCGAAATCGGGGAACCGCCCGGCGGGGGCACGGATTTCTGCGTCAAATTCCCTGCTCGCTAAGCCATCTACCTCAAGATTCTCAATAATGTACCGATTTGTCAGGTAGCGGTCAGCTTGATCGCCGAAACTTCACCATGGATTTAATCATCCGGGGTGGCAGCCATTGGCGGTTCCCCAGGGTGTGGCGGGCCTGGGATAGGTTGGGCAGGTCCGCTGTGTTTAAGAATTCACCGTACCGTCGCAGATCAAATCGATTTGCGGCGGCTCACCCTCGAAACTTAAAGCCGCTCCGTTGAGCGGCTTTTTTTTGTCCGCTGCCGACCCGGGGGGAGGGTGTTGGTTGTTTCCAACGAGAAGGGGCGGCGCCTTGCAGCGCCGCCCCCTGAGATGGTTCCGAAGAACGCCGGTCCTATTGCATCAGGACGATCGTTACCCGGCGGTTTTTCTCATTCTTGACACCGTCGGCCGTCTTTTCGGCCGGTGCATCCTCACCGAAGAATTGGACGATGGTTTTCGCCGGATCCAGGCCGATTTCCGTGAAGGCATTCTTCACGGCATTGACCCGCTTTTCCGACAGTTTGCGATTGTAGTTCTTATCGCCTGCCGTATCGGCATGGCCGGTCAGCATGATCGACTTGTAACCGGAAATGGATTCCGCCATCACCTGATAGGCGACCGCGGTCGCCGCTTCGTTCAATGTCGCTTTGTTGAAGTCGAAGTAGATGATGAATTCCTTGCCAGGCATGGGTTTCTTGGCAGTCTTGGCGCCGCCCAGACCCTTCATGGCTTCCTCAAAGGCGCTGCGGCAGGCCGCGATGTCTTTGGGTTGGTCGTTTTCTTCCTGCTGTTCCATCCAGCAGTCAAACATGGCCTGGGCCCGTGCCGCCTTTTCCGGCGCCGTTTTTCCGGCACCGGCGGCAAGGGCGTCGGTCAGTTTCTTGCGGGCAGCCGTAAGATCGGCGGTTGCGCCGGAGGGGATCTTGCGATCCTTCAGGTCCTGCGGACCCGTGTCCTTACCAGCGGCCGCCATCTTGGCCCGAGTATTGTAGTAGACCGCCGACCGGCTATCGGCTTGCTCGTCTTCAGAACGCGCAAGGTCGACATACTCCTTGAACAACGCCTTTTGGAAGTTGTCGCCCGAAAGCGACATCTTCTTCGTGGCGTCCAGGTCGATGCTGGAACAGGCGGCGACCAATGCGCCGGTCAGTCCCAGAACAGCCAATCTGTTCAGGAATTTCATTTCGGTATTTCCTTCCAAGGTTGAGAGTTGGGTTCATATTGCTTAGGCGTGGACCTCACTCCCCCCGGCCGGCGGCTACTTGAACCGACGACCTAAAACTTCAGAACGACTTCAACCCGACGGTTTTTGTCGTTCTTGACGCCGTCCGCCGTCTTTTCGGCGGGCTCGTCTTCACCAAAGAACTGAGTGATGATCTTGTTCGGATCAATGCCGATTTCCGAGAAGACCTGCTTCACGTTTTCGACACGCTTTTCCGACAGTTTCCGGTTGTAGTTTTTATCACCGGCCGTATCGGTATGCCCTGTCAGCAGAACGGCCTTGTAGCCGCTCATGGTGTCTGCCATCAGCTTGTAGGCAACCGTCGTCCCCTCTTCATTCATACTTGCTTTGCCGAAATCGAAGTATATCACGTACTTCTGGTCCGGTTTGGTCTTCTTTTCAGCAGCCTTGGCCGCGGCGGGCTTGGCATCGGCCTTGGTCGTCGTCGCGGTGTCGCCGTCCATGCTGGCGCAAGCAGCGACCAACGCACCGGTAAGTCCCAAAACAGCAAATCTGTTCAGGATGTTCATAGTCGTATTTCCTTCCAATGAAATTGAGGGTTGGTTGTTGTTGCTTAGGCGCGCCATGCCCCCCGACGGTCCGTTCCAGTGTATCGAGTTCCGTACATACAAATTTCTTCGTACCGAACTCGCCGGCCCGTCCGCTTGTGCTCCTCGTCAACAGTCGGATGCAGAATTGACTATAATGTCGTGCGAAGCAAGCGGTGCAATCGTGAAAAGCGATTTATCGCCCGGATATCCGGCCTTTACATCATGATGTATGAGATTGGAAAAAAGGCGTCCTTGCAGCGTCATAATCCCGTGGCATAGAACGGCGCCATGAATATCAAGCTTTGCGTTTTCGATTGCGACGGTACGCTCGTCGATTCACAGGACAGCATCGTGCGCTCCATGCAGGCAGCGTTCCGGGCCTGCGGTCTGGTGCTGCCCGAACCTCGTGATATCCGCCGCGTGGTCGGCCTGCCGCTGGCCACGGCGGCGATGGTTCTGGCCCCTGAGGGCACGGACCCCGGCATGGCGAAAAAACTGGCGGATGCCTATCGCGATACCTTTTCCGACCTGCGCCGAAACGGGCAGGTTGATGATCCCTTGTTCCCTGGCGTCCACAACGTTGTCGATGCGTTGGAGGCGGCGGGTTGGCTGCTTGGTATTGCCACGGGCAAAGGGCGGCGGGGGTTGGATCTGACCTTGGACCGCCACGGTCTGAAGAACCGCTTCGTGACCTTGCAGACCGCCGACAGCGCGCCGGGGAAGCCCGCGCCGGGCATGCTGCTGAACGCGATGGCGGACGCCGGGGCCGACCCCGGGAATACGGTGATGATCGGCGATACCACGTTCGATGTGGAGATGTCGAATAATGCAGGTGTCCTCGCCATTGGGGTCGCCTGGGGGTATCATGAGGCGGAGGAGCTGACGGCGGCGGGTGCGCGCCGGGTGATCCCCGGCTTTGAAGCCCTCGTTCCCAGCCTGGATGAACTTATGGAGGCATCAACGTGAAGCGGCTGTTCAAGACCATTTCGATCCTGGGCGTGCTGCTGATCGCGGTGGTCGTTGCCGCTGTGGCGGTGCTTAGTTCCCTTGACTTCAATGATTACAAGGGCGTCATCGCCGAAGAGGCGAAGAAGGCGACGGGGCGTGACCTGAAAATCTCAGGCGACCTGAAACTCAATATTTCGCTGACCCCGTCGCTCTATGTCGATGGTGTGACCTTCGCCAACGCGCCCTGGGGCTCACGGCCCGACATGGTGACCTTGAAGCGCCTGGAGGCCGAGGTCGCCTTGCTCCCCTTGCTGTCCAGTAAAGTGGACGTGAAACGTGTGGTTCTGATCGGGCTCGATCTGCTGGCTGAAACGGATAAGCAGGGACGAGGCAACTGGCAGTTCGGCGCGGCGGACGGCAAGTCGTCCTCCTCTGCCGACTCGTCTTCCGGCAGCGGAAATCTGCCGCTCGTTCGCAAGGTTCGCATAAAGGATCTGCGCGTCACTTACCGAGACGGCCGTACGGGCGAACAGACGCGTCTGACCCTGCCGTCCCTCGACCTGGGGGCCGATGGGATTGAGGCCCCGCTGCGCATCGCCTTGCAAGGCGATGTAAACGGCGAGGACTTTTCCGCTGCCGGCACGATAGCCTCGATCCAGCAATTGACGGCGGGTGCCGAGATGCCGCTCGACCTAAAGGCACAGGCCTTGGGTGCTGACATGACGGTACGCGGCGCCATCGCTGACCCCAAGTCCATGACCGGTTTGGCCGTGACGCTGTCGCTCAAAGGGGCCTCCATTTCCGAAACTCTGGCGACGGCGGCCAAGCTCGCCCCCCAATTGTCATCTGTGAAGGTGCCCGACCTTGGCCCCTATGATGTGTCGCTGACAATCACCGGATCGTCGGCCAAACCCAGCGTCAGCAATCTGAAGGTTTCCTTGGGACGGCCCGGGGAAACGGCGCTGACCGCCGCCGGATCGATCGCCGACGCCATCAAGGCCCAGGGCATCGACCTGCAGGTCGCGGCGACGGCCAAGGACCCCTCCGGACTTGCCAAGGGCCTGGGCGTGGAGATGCCGCCGTTGCCGGCCGTGACCGCTTCGGCGCGGGTTGCCGATAAGGACGGCGGATACCGCCTTCAGGACGTGGACATGAAGATTGGCGCGAGCGACCTTAAGGGCACCGCTGCACTATACCTGGGCGGGGCGCGGCCACGAATTACGGCGGATCTGCAATCGGCGCAACTTGACCTGGACGAACTTTCGCCCAAGGGCGACGACAAACCGGCGCCTCCGGCTGCCGACGGCCGCCTGTTCCCGGCCGACCCATTGCCGTTGGACGGACTTAAGGCCGCCGATGCGGACATCAATCTGGCTGCTGCCCGTCTGCGCGTGAACAAAATGGACGTGACCGGTCTACGCCTGGGTGTGCTGTTGCAGGGCGGGCGCCTGACCGTGAAGCCTCTCCAGGCGACTGTTGCCGACGGCGTGATTTCCGGCGAGATCACCCTGGGTGCGGACCAAGCCGTGCCGCCGCTCGGCATCAATCTGAACGTCGCCAAATTGGACTACGGCAAGTTGGCGGCCGCCATGGGCCAGAAGCCCGTGGCCGAGGGCACCGCCGACGTCACGGTCAAGATCACGGGGACGGGGACAAGCGTCCGCCAGCTCATGGCTGGGTTGGACGGCAAGCTGCGCGTGGTTTCGGAAAAGGGGCGGATCGACAGCACGCTGCTGAACGTCGCGTCGGCCGATATCCTGTCAGCCTTGCCGTTGGTCGACAGCAAGGGCGACAAGGATCTGCGTTGTGCCGTCGTTGACTTCGATGTTGTGAAAGGCATCGCCAACGCCAAGGCATTGGTGCTCGAGACAGGGGGGCTTTCCGTGGTCGGCGTTGGCGGTATCAACCTGCGGGACGAAACCTTGAATCTGGTGCTCGAGCCCCGGGCCAAAAAGACCAGCCTGCTGTCGGCGGCGATGGTGCCGGTCGCGATACGCGGCACCCTGGCCAAGCCTGCGCCCAAGGTCAATCCGGCGGACTTGGTGACGGGGGTGGCATCCAACGTCGCCAGCGGTGCGGCCGCCATCATGACCTTCGGTTTATCGGCATTGGCGCAAACTGCGTTCAATCGCGCGACCAGCACGGATGACACGGATTACTGTGCCCTGGCCCTGGCCGGCAAGCAGGTGGCGCCGTCGAAGGGAGCGGCCAAATCGGCACCCGCCCAACAGCAGCCAAAGGAACAGCCCAAGTCCGGCGTCGGCGGCGCCTTGCAGAACCTGGAAAAGGGTTTGGGCGGTCTCAAGGGCCTGCTCGGCAAGTAACCGCCGCTCAACACTCCGGATCCACGCCATGCTGAAACCCGATATGAAACGGTTCTACCGCGACGTCACGATCGCCTCGGTTGCGGTCGATGATGCCGACGCAAGTGGGGCAGGGGAGGCGTTCCAGATATTGCTCGACGGTCGCCGGGTGAAGTCACCGGTTGCCCGCGAGCTTGCGGTGCCGAGCCGCCCCCTGGCCGAGGCCGTGGCGGCGGAATGGGACGCTCAGTCGGAAAAAATTCTGCCTGCCTCCATGCCGTTGACCCAGCTGGCTTTCACCGCCATCGACCGCATCGCGCCGCAGCAGGCCGAAGTCGCGGACCGCATCGTCCGATATGGTGAGACGGATCTGCTGTGCTACCGGGCCACGGCGCCGGCGGATCTGGTGCAGCTTCAGGCCGATCACTGGGACCCTTTGCTGGCCTGGGCGGCGGATGACTTGGGGGCAGCACTTGTGGTGACCGAGGGCATCGTGCCCGTGGATCAGCCCAAGGCGGCCGTCGGTGCCCTTGCCCGTGCGGTCTCCGGCCTGGATGCCTACCGGCTGACGGCGCTTGCTGCCGCCACACAGGCGGCGGGGTCCTTGGTAATCGGTCTGGCTTTGGTGCAGGGGCGGCTGGATGCCATGGCGGCGGTCGCCGCGTCGCAGCTCGATGAAAGCTATCAGAGTGAAAAATGGGGGGAGGACAAGGAATCCCTCGACCGCCTGCGCGCTTTACAGGCGGAAATCACCCAGGCGGAAACCTTCCTGAGCCTTCTCTAGCCCGTCAAATCAGGATCAGTTGTAGATCGGGTTGCTGCCCGGTGCCGGGCCGCTGGTATTCAACGGTGCGGCGGCCCGCCCGCGTGGGGTCGGCAGTTCCGTCGGTGCCTCGTCGCGGCGTTCGCGACCGCGGTAGTTCAGCGCCCGGCGGCGGCGGTCAGGGCCGAAATAGCTGTCGGCGCGGACATACAGGCGAGGGTTTTCAATCAGCGATTTGATGCGCGAATAGATCAGATGGGCGGAAAACGGTTTGGCCAGGAATTCGTTGATCCCGGCATCACGTGCCTTGCACACCTGATGCAGTTCCGTGAAGGCGGTGATCATGACGACCGGCGCGAACATGTCGCGGCTTTCCGCGTGTTTGCGGATTCGGTCGAGGAACGACATGCCGTTGAGGCCCGGGGACCAGTCGGTCAACACCAGATCAGCGGGAAATTCCTGGAACAGTTCGAAGGCGGTCTTCTCGTCGCCGGCGTCGCGCACGTTTTCGATCCCGAACTCGTGCAGGATGTTGCGAATCAGATGCCGCATCGGCGCATGTTGCTCGACGACCAGTACGTTCAGGCGTGAAAGATTATAATCGGGCATGCGTCCCCGAGGCTCCCTTAAACTAAGCCCGACCGCGCGACTCACCCTGATGAGTGGGCTCTTTCGGCCCGGAATTTATTGATTAACCATTCGCGTACACGTTCCCGGCGAACGGTGCGAAATGCTTATATCATGATGGTTAACGGCGGGCCATGCAGATAAATTAACAGTGATTCATCGATTATGGTGGGTACGGAAGGGGGGCGGTATTTTCGCTGGCGCAACATAAGGCCCGACAGTATCCTTTGGCCCCTCCCGAACCCCGCGGCGAAACGACCATCAGCGAGACGCGATTCCATGTACGACATTATCCGGCAGCTTGAAGAAAAACGCGAACGCGCCCGCATGGGCGGCGGCGAACGGCGCATCGACGCCCAGCACGGCAAGGGCAAGCTGACGGCCCGCGAACGTATCGAGGTTCTGCTGGACCCAGGCTCCTTCGAGGAATGGGACATGTTCGTTGAACACCGCTGCACGGATTTCGGCATGGCCGAGCAGTCGACGCCGGGCGACGGCGTGGTCACTGGTTACGGCACGGTCAACGGCCGTCTGATTTTCGTGTTCAGCCAGGATTTCACCGTGTTCGGCGGCTCGCTGTCGGAAAGCCACGCGGAAAAGATCTGCAAGATCATGGACCAGGCCATGAAGGTCGGTGCCCCGGTGATCGGGCTCAACGATTCCGGCGGGGCGCGTATTCAGGAAGGTGTCGATTCACTCGCCGGTTACGCAGAAGTGTTCCAGCGCAATGTCCTGGCGTCGGGCGTGGTGCCGCAGATTTCCTGCATCATGGGCCCCTGCGCGGGCGGCGCCGTCTATTCCCCGGCCATGACCGACTTCATCTTCATGGTGCAGGATTCGTCCTACATGTTCGTTACCGGTCCCGACGTGGTGAAGACGGTGACCCATGAGGAAGTGACGCAGGAGGAACTGGGCGGGGCATCGACCCATACGACCAAGTCCGGCGTCGCCGACAAGGCCTTCACCGACGATCTGCAGGCGCTGCTGTACCTGCGCCGCTTCATCGATTTCCTGCCCGCCAACAACAAGGAAAAGCCGCCCGTGCGGCCGACGCCGGATCCCCACGACCGGGTCGAAATGTCCTTGGATACCTTGATCCCCGATAATCCGAACAAGCCCTACGACATGAAGGAGCTGATCGAGAAGGTCGTGGACGAAGGCGATTTCTTCGAACTGCAACCCGATTACGCGGGCAACATCGTGATCGGCTTCGCCCGCATGGAGGGCTCGACCGTCGGCATCGTCGCCAACCAGCCCATGGTGCTGGCCGGCTGTTTGGATATCGCCTCGGCGACCAAGGCCGGGCGCTTCGTGCGGTTCTGCGACAGTTTCAACATCCCCCTCGTCACCTTCGTCGACGTGCCCGGCTTCTTGCCCGGCACGGCGCAGGAATACGGCGGCATCATCAAGCATGGGGCGAAGCTGCTGTACGCCTATGCGGAAGCCACCGTGCCCAAGGTCACGGTCATCACCCGCAAGGCCTATGGCGGGGCGTATGATGTGATGTCGTCCAAGCATCTGCGCGGCGACGCCAATTATGCCTGGCCGACGGCGGAAATCGCCGTCATGGGGCCCAAGGGCGCGGTCGAGATCATCTTCCGCGGCGATCTGGGCGACGAGGAAAAAATCGCCGCCCGGACCGAGGAATACCGCACCCGTTTCGCCAATCCCTTCATCGCCGGCAGCCGTGGCTTCATCGACGACGTCATCATGCCCCACGGCACGCGGACTCGGATTTGCCGGGCGCTCCGCATGTTGAAGAACAAGGACTTGAAGAATCCTTGGAAGAAGCACGGGAACATCCCGCTTTAGAGGCGATCTTTGCTATGATCCCCGAAGCAACGGGGATCGGATCACGTGGCGGACCAACCGGAAACCATTCCTTCTGACACATCCGCGCCGAAATGGCGGCGCCAGGTGCTGTGGGCTGCGGCCGTCGTTGCAGTATTGGCCGCTGGCATTGCCGTGGTCGCGGTCAACCGCGCGCCCATCGCCGAGAAATTGGTGCGAGGGCAATTGGCAGAGATGGGCCTCGGCGGCAGTAACCTGGAGATCACCCGTCTGACCCCTTGGCGGGTGGATATCCGAAATCTGGCGACCGGGCCCTCCGGCACGGCGCGCATCGCCCGCCTTGGTATGGATTTGACTTGGCCCAGTTGGACCGCGCCAAAGGTCGGCGCGCTATCGCTGGAAGGGGGGCAGCTTTCCCTGACGGTCATGGACGGCGCCGTCGATTGGGGCGACTTGGCCCCGCTGTTTGCCGGGGACGGCGCGGGCGGCGGCGCACCGGCCCTGCCCGAGATTGCCCTGACCGACACCCTCATCGACATCGCCCATGCGGGCGGGCCGACGACCCTGTCCCTGATGGATGTGACCTTGGCGCCGCAGGCGGGTGGCGGCCTGGTGTTGAAACAGGCATCGATCGATTTTGTTCATCCTTTCGGTCAAGCCACGGTTCAGGTGACGGGCAGCCGGGACGCGGCGGGCAGATTGGCCTTTGACTTGATCATTGAGGATGCCGAGGGGGCTGTAGGGCCTGTCTCCTTATCCGCCGCCAAAGGCAGCCTGCGTCTGGCCGGTGATCCCGCGCGTTTGGATGGCCTGACCGGGGAGGGGATTGTCGAGGTATCCGGTCTGGCTCTGCCCGGGGGGCTGCTGACCGAAGGGACCCTTTCGGCGCGTCTTGCGGATGGGCAGGCGATGCTGTCGGCAGACCTGACGGACGACGGTCTGGGGCTGGCCCTGTCCGGCAAGGCCGGGGGCACGCCCTTCGACGCCACATCAGCGGCCGAGGTCAGCCTGCGGGCCACGGCGGCGGACCTGTCGCGCCTGCCGCTGCCCGACAGCGTGACGGGCAAGGGAACGGTGGATCTCCGAACGATGGGGCCGTTGGCCGATTTGCTGTCCGGCGACCCTGCGCGCCTGCCGTCCGTGGAGGCATCATTGACCCTTCCCGAAGTCGCCCATCCCGCCGCGCCGGGCACATGGTCCGTGCGGACCAAAGCAGACATTTCTCTGGACGCCGACTCGGCGACCGTGACGATCACGGAACCGGTGGCGGTCGCGGGCCGCATCCTGGGGGGCGGTGTGACGGCGATGGTGCCGGGGCAGGTAACCCTGACGCTTGATCCATTCAAGGTCACGAAGGCCGATCTGATGCCTGTCCGTGTCAGTATCGATAAATTCACCGCGGGCGGTGCATCGGTTGCAGGGCCTTTGGTGGTGGTGGTGTCCCCGCGCAAGGACGGCGTGACCTTTGCGCCGGATGGAAACCTGGGGAAGGCTGATTTCGCCTTCAAGGTCGAAAGCCCGTCCCTGGGTCTGCGCAGCGGTGGACGTATGGCGGTTTTGCGCACGGCGCGGGTTACGGGCGGGGTGACCGTTACGGTCCCACCAGCGGGGCCGCCGGACGTGCGGCTCACCCTTGCGGGCCTGGATGCCCATTTTCCGGATCTGGATGTCGAAGCCGAGGGCGTGAGTCTGACAGCCACCGGTCAAGGTGCGCCGAATACCGCCTGGAATCTCCAGGCGGCGGCAAAGACCCTGCGCCATACGGCGGCGGCCCCCTTTGACGTGACTGCCAAGGGCCGTTGGAGCCCGCGCAAGTGGGATGTCGAGGGCACGTTGCGGCAGGCGCGCTCCGGCTTGATCGCGAGCTTTGCTGCGAACGAGAACACGCGCACGAAGGCCGGCAACGGCCGCGTCGACATGGTGCCGCTTAATCTGGCGGGGATCGACGGCGGAGTGCATGTCATCACGCCGCTGCTGACCCCCTTCATTAAAAGCATCACCGGTATGGTTCAGGTCTCGGCGATAACGGAGTGGGACAAGACCGGCCTTCGCCCCATCCAGGTTACAGGCAGTCTGCGCGGTGCCGGCATCACGCCCGCACCCGCGCTGTTGCCGCCGGCAGCCAAAGGATTTGTCGCGGGACTATCCAGTCTGGCCGCGGAATTTTCCCTGCCGCCGGATGATCCGGCAGCGGGCACGGGCATCGTCGCCGTGACCGGCGGCAACCTGCAATTAGGCCCCACCCAGGCGACGGGGATATCGGGACGCGTTCAACTGGACCATCTGTGGCCACCCGTGTCCCCGCCGGGCCAGGAAGTCGTGATCGAGCAGGTGGTCGCGGCATTGCCGGCCGCCGATGGGCGCTTGCGGTTCCAGATTCTGGGGCCGTCTTCCGTAAAGGTGGAACGGGCGGAGTTAGCCGGCATCGGCGGCCGGATTTGGGCCGAGGATATGGCCATCCGGGACGGTGTGCCGCCCGAGCGCATGACCTTGCATGTGGACGGGTTGGGCCTCGGCGATTTGGCGGCGCAGATGAATATTCTAGGTCTCAAGGCTGAAGGAAAACTGTCCGGCCGCATTCCCGTCGAGTTGGGAGAGGGCGGGGAGGTGGCGATCCGGGGCGGCCTTTTGACATCCCAGGGTAAGGGGTTGCTCGCGTTCAAATCGCCGACCCGGCTAGTGCCCGGTCAGACTCCCGAAGGTGGCCGAATGGACATGGTTCTCGACATCCTGGAAGACCTGCGGTTTGACGGCATGACGCTGACATTGGACGGCGACGCGCAAAAGGACGTGCAGATTCAGGTTCACGTCCAGGGCAGGAATCCGAAGATCCAGGAAGGCCGACCTGTGGACTTGACGGTGAACCTGACGGGCAATATCGGCCAGGCGATCCAAGCCGAATTGCGGAATTTCGATATCAGGGGGTTGGCCGGGGCAAAGTAAGAGGGGGGCTGTATTTCCAACCGGAATTTGAAAAAATCGCGGAATGCTGGGATTTGCCGGTTGATGGATGTTTTGGATTGTATACAATGTGCCCGTTCAAAAAACCTGAGGAACCCCCCAAATGCAACTGCGCACCCGACCCCTGACGGACACTTTCGGCCTGGAAATCCTGGACGTCGATCTGTCCGAGTTGACTGATGAAACCTTCGATGCGATCTACAAGTTATGGCAGCAGGAACCTCTGTTGCTGTTGCGCCGCCAAAGCCTGAGCGAAAAACAGCAGGTCGAATATTCGCGGCGGTTCGGCGAGATGGACATCATCGTGCGCGACGACATGCTGTCGCCGGACAATCCGGAAATCATCTACATCACCAACCTGAAACGCCCCGACGGCACGCCGCTCGGCGGGCTTGGGAACTACGAGGTTTATTGGCACCACGACCAGATTTATCGCCTGCGTCCGGCCTCTGGCTCGATTTTCTATGCCGCCGAAATGCCGGAGAACGAAGGCCGCACGTCCTACTGCAATACCAGGCTCGGCTATGAAACCCTGCCGGACAATCTGCGCAAGGCGATCGAAGGCCGCCGCGCCACGGCCAAGTACGCCGACCGCAAGGATTCGACGACGATCCTGGACCTCGGAAATAATCCCGAGGAGATGAAGAAAATCCACGAACGTACCCCCGCAGCGACCCACGACATCGGGCTGGAAAGCCCGGCGACGGGGCAGAAGTCCGTGTACATCGACCCGAACAAGACCGTCGGCATCGACGGGCTGGAGGAAGCGGAAAGCAAGGAGTTGCTTGAGGCCCTGACCCAGCACATGCTGCAGGACAAGTTCGTTTACACCCATACCTGGCGCAACGGCGACGTGGTGATGTGGGACAATGCGCGCCTGTGGCACCGCCGCGAGGCCTTTGATATGACCAAACCCCGGTTCGCCCGGCGCACGACCATCTTCCTGCGGCCCGAAGACTTCGCCGTTCCCGAACCAAACGCCGCCTGAAGGATATCAACGTGACAGAACAGAATACGCCCCCGTTGAAGGGGCTGCGGGTCATTGATGCCGCCACGGTCATCGCTGGGCCGACCATCGGCATGCTGATGGGTGATTTCGGCGCCGACGTCATCAAGGTCGAACATCCACGCGGTGACGTGCTGCGGGAAACGGGCCAGAAGAAGGACGGCGTCGGCCTGTGGTTCAAGATGGCCAACCGCAACAAGCGGTGCGTCACCCTGAACTTCAGCCATGAAAAGGGCCAGGCCCTGTTCAAGGAATTGGTCAAGACGGCGGACGTGCTGATCGAAAACTTCCGCACCGGCACCATGGAAAAATGGGGCTTGGGCTGGGAGGACCTGAAGAAGATCAACCCACGCTTGGTGATGGTGCGGGTCACCGGCTTCGGCCAGACCGGCCCCTATAAGAACCGGCCCGGCTTCGGCACGATCGCGGAAGCGTTCTCCGGTTTCGCCAGCATCACGGGTGTTCCCGAGGGTCCGCCGACCCTGCCGAACTTCGGCCTGGCCGACGGCGTGGCGGCGGCCTACGGCACCTTCGCCGCGATGTTCGCGCTGTACCACCGTGACGCCCAAGGGTCGGGGGAAGGGCAGTACATCGACCTGTCCATCTACGAACCCCTGTTCCAGGTCATGGGCCCGCAGCCCATGGAGTACGACCAATTGGGCGTGGTCCAGCAGCGCTGGGGCAACCGGTCGAAGAACAACGCGCCGCGCAACACCTACCAGTCCAAGGACGGGCATTGGGTTGCGATCTCGACCAACTCTCCTGCCATCGTGACTAGGGTTCTGACGCTTTGCGGTGGGCCGGAGGTCGCGGCCGATCCTCGGTTCCAAACGCCGCAGGACCGGGTCAAGCATATCGATGAGATCGACGGGATCGTCGCCGGGTGGATCAAGCAACACGACCTGAAGACGGTTCTGGACGAGTTCGAGAAGGCAGAAGCCGCCATCGGTCCGGCCTATACCATCGACCAGATTTACCAGGATCCGCAGTACCAGGCGCGCAACGACATCATCGAAATCGAGGATGAAGACCTGGGCAAGCTGCGTATGACCAACGCGTTCCCGTTCATGTCCGAGACCCCGGCGAAAGTCCGTCATCCCGGTCAGCGCAAAGGTCAGAGCAATGAGGAAATCCTGTGCGGTGAGCTGGGGATTTCCAAGGAAGAACTCGCCAAGCTTAAGGAAGAGGGCGCAATCTGATCGCCTGAAATTCTGGCCGGCCAGGTAATCGGCCGCCATTCCAGTGATCCCTCGCACCGGCCCGGCCGTTGCGGGGGATTTTGGTTTTCGCTGGGGGCGTCAGGGCGCGGTCAGAATCGCCCGGCCGGCGCGAATGTCCGCCAGGATGCCGTCGCGGTCCGTTTCGATGCGTTTCAGCAGACGGCGACGGCGGGCGTCCATTTTCAGATGGCGGCTGCTCCAGCGGATGATTTCAAGCAGCACGGGGGCCAGGTCCAGGCCCTTGTCCGTGAGGCTGTAGATATAGCTGCGGCGATTTTCCGGATCACGCGCCTTTGAAATGATTCCTTCGCGTTCCAGGTGCTTCAGGCGTTGGGCCAGGACGTTGGTCGCGATCTGTTCCTCGCAGCAGAGAAACTCGCCATAGCGGCGCTTGCCGTAGAGCATCATGTCGCGCAGCACCAGGAACGACCAGCGGTCGCCGAAGGTGTCGATGCCGTAGGCGACCAGGCAGTTGCTGTCGTGCTTTTTGGTCTCGTTCTTCATTCCCACAGCATAAAAAAACAACTTGCATAAAGCAAGTAAACTGCGTAAAACAAATTAACTTGCTTTATGCAAGTTATAATGCGTTGACGTTCGGAGCCGGAGACCCCGCCATGAACATCCTGTCCAACAATGCACTGCAGCAGATCGACGAAGTCGGCCTGCATTCACCAATTGGCCGGTTGAATTCCACCGTCAGCCAGGACGCGATCGATGCCGGGCTCAGGAAAGCGCGGTTGCTACGCGCCCGCGCGTTTCAGCAGGCCGTGGGACAGCTTGTTGCCTTCTTAAAGGGAAGGGGCGGCAGCACTTGGTGACGCCCACGGTAGGGAAAATTGGCCTGGGATTTCGAGGCTGCTCTGTGACATGGTGTTGCGGTACCTTGAAATGCAACCTTTGGCTTGTTTATGACCATGTTCGATCGCCTGTCTGCCTTCTTGGAAGCAAGAAAAGGCGACATCTATCCCGAAGAAAGCAGTGACCTGCACGAACAGATCACGACTCAGATCGTTGATCTCCTGGTGTCGAAGGGCGATCTCCGTCCTGATCAGCGTGTGCTTGATGTTGGTTGTGGGCAGGGCCCGGCGCTGGCTGAATTCAAGAAGAAGGGTATTTCCGCCACTGGCATTACACTCGGCGACGATGTCGCGATATGCCGCGAGAAGGGTTTCGATGTGGCCGAGATGGACATGTCGGATCTGGATTTTGACGATGGGTCGTTCGATTTCATCTGGTGCCGCCATGCGCTGGAGCACAGCATTTTTCCGATGTTTACCCTGTCCGAGTTCAACCGGTTGCTGACGACGGGCGGTGGATTGTATGTCGAGGTGCCGGCACCGGAAACCGTTGCCCAGCATGAAAGCAATCCCAATCACTACAGCGTCATGGGCAAGACCATGTGGCAGCACCTGTTCGCCCGGGCCGGGTTCGAACAAATCTGGGCACATGATATCAACATCCCGCTTTCCATCGGACCGGATGTCTACTGGGGCTTCCTCTTGAAACGTAAAACCTGACAATAACCTAAGCTTGGGAATGAGCCGGCAGTCGGCTATAGGACGCGGATGGAGGACGTTGACGTCATCATCATCGGCGGCGGCGCGGCAGGGCTGATGTGTGCCGCCGGGGCGGTTAAGCGCGGCCGTCGCGTTTTGGTTCTGGAACGCAACGCCCAGGTCGCGCAGAAGGTGCGTATTTCCGGCGGCGGCCGCGCCAATTTCACCAACCTGCATGCGTCTCCCGCGAACTTCCTGTCGGACAATCCGCATTTCTGCGTGTCGGCGCTCAAGCGCTATACCCAGCGCGATTTCATCTCCCTCGTGGAAAAACACGGCATCGCCTATCACGAAAAAACCCTGGGCCAATTGTTCTGCGACGACAGCGCGCAGCAGATCATCGACATGCTGCTGGCCGAGGCACGTGGTGCCGAGATCCGTACGGCGGTCAACGTGACCGCGGTCGCCCGGGACGATGAGCGGTTTCGCGTGCACACGGACAAGGGGGTGTTTTCAGGTTCGGCCCTGGTTATCGCCACGGGCGGCCCGTCGATCCCCAAGATGGGGGCCAGCCGCTTCGCCTATGACGTCGCCAAACAGTTCGGGCTGCGCGTCGTCACGCCACGCCCGGGGTTGGTGCCGCTGACCTTTGACCGCAACATGCTGGCAAAGCTCGAAGGACTTTCCGGGGTTTCGGTCGATGCGACGGCGACCTTGGGCAAGGTACGCTTTGCCGAGGCGCTGCTGTTCACCCATCGCGGGCTCAGCGGACCGGTGGTGCTGCAGATTTCATCCTACTGGCGGCCCGGCGACACCATTCAGTTCGATCTGCTGCCGGGCATGGACCTGTTCCCGATGCTGAAAGAATTGAAGCAGGACCAGCCGAAGAAGGAAGTGCCCACGGCGCTGGCCCAGGTCCTGCCGAAAAGCCTGGCGCAGCGGCTGTGTGAATGGACGGGCTGCCTCGGGCGCCTGGCCGATCAGCCGGACAAGCGATTGCGGGCCCTCGCCACGCAGGTCAACGCCTGGGCCGTCACGCCGGCCGGCAGCGAGGGCGAGCGCACGGCCGAAGTCACCGTCGGCGGGGTCGATACGCGGGACCTGTCGTCAAAGACCATGGAAGCCCGGGACGTTCCGGGACTCTATTTCATCGGCGAGGGGGTGGACGTGACCGGCCACCTGGGCGGCTTCAACTTCCAATGGGCCTGGGCTTCGGGTCACGCCTGCGGCGAGGTGGTTTAGGACATCCGTGTCAGCGGATGTCGAAGGCGATTGAGTGGCGTAGGCCTTCCTGAGTGAATGGTTTGACGCCGTGCCAGACATAGGACGGGAACAGCACCAATAGCCCCGGTTGCGGCCGGATCAGGCGGCGGGTCCGGTTCCGATCGCTGACGAAGGTGTCGGGCGGGGCGCCGAATTGAATGCAGCCTTCACCGGACGCCCATCGCGCTTCGTCCAGGTCGGGGGTCTTCACGTAGTAAACCCCCGACAGCCAGCCTTCGTTATGGACGTGGCTGGCGTCATATCCGGCACCGTAGAGGATCGTCGACCAAGCGCCGGTAAACTGGAAATCCCGATTGATGTAGCGCAGGAACGGGTGCTCGGGGTCGTCCTGCAGGCCGTCGACGTAGGCGCGGATCGCATCAAGGATCAGGTTCCGAACGATCAGGACATTGCCGGACGCGTTCTTGAACAGGTTGTTGGGGATTTGCGTGCCGCCGCGCATGGTCTGATCAAGGGGCAGAGAGCCTTTTTGATGGTGCTTCTCAAGCTCGGTGTGGAGGGTGTCGTTAAAGGCCTTGATGTCCGAAAACCCGGGGGGCGTGGGCAGCACTTGGGTGACCACGTCGGTATCGTAATCCACGAAATCGTCAACGGCCGGGTCCTCGGCTTCGACCATGGCGATGGTCATGGTGCCGATGACGGAACTCATGCGCGGAACGATCCGATGGGCCTTCATGAGCACAGTCACGGCATCCGCAGCGCGGCCGGCGCGGATCAGGCTTTGCCCGTGGCTTTCCAGAATTTGCGGATTGTCCGGCTCCAGCTCGCCCGCCCTGGCATGATGGGTCAGGGCTTCATCGTGCTGTCCCTGCATGGACAGAGACCAGCCGAGGCAGGTCAGCGCGATGGCTTGGTCCGGATCGATCTCCAGGGCGCGGCGCAGGATCGGCTCGGCCTCGGCGAATTGTTCGTCCTGGGCCAGTTCCCAGCCGTATTGTTCGTAGACCTTAGGGTTCTGCGGCATGGCGTCCAGCGCCCAACGGAAGGTGTCGTAGCGCTCGTCCTCGCGGTTCATGGCGTTCATGAGTCCCTTGAAGGTCTTATGGGCGTCGATATGCAGCGGGTCGAGCTTGACCGCGGCCCAGCAGGATTCCAGGGCGTCGTCGTACTGATCGAACAGGAACTGCAGGGACGCCAGCGCGGCGTGGGTGTCGGGGATGCCGCCGCTGACGTCGATGGCTTTTTTCAGGGCCGCCATGGCCGCGGCGTGCTGACCGCCGTCACGCAGCGCAATGCCGTAATTATGGAGGATTTCCGGTTCGTCCGGGGTGATCTGGAGGGCGGTCTTGAAGCTTGCGATCGCCCCGTCCAGGTCGTCAAGCCGTTGCTGAGCCATGCCCAGGTTGTTCAGCGTGTCGGCGTTCTTGGGAGCAAGGGCGAGGGCGCGCTGGTAGTTGGCGCGTGCCGAGGCGGGGTCGTTCCGATAGAACTGCGCCAAGCCCAGGTTATTGAAATAATTCGGATTTTTGTCGTTCAGCCGGGTCGCCTGGGTCAAGGACTCGATGGCGCCGAGCAGGTCGCCCATCTGCATGCAGGCGACGCCGAGCAGATGATGGGCTTCCGCATGGCCGGGGTTGGCGCGGATGAATTCGCGGTACAGGCGCTGGGCATCCTGAAGTCTGCCGGATTGGTGCGCGGCGAATGCCTCTTGCAGTAAATTCACGTTGGGCGCTCTCGAACAAACGGCATGAAGATGACCAAAGGTTTAGCCCAGCGCTGGCCGGGGGACCAGCCGTTATCCAGCCCTACTTGGGCCGCATGGCATCGTCGAAGTTGTCGAGCGAGGGAAAGGTGAGGGGCGCGAGGGTGTCCAGGGTCCGCAGGCGCTCGCCATATGCATCAAGATATCCCGCCCGCGTGGCGTCATCCACATAGGGCACGTGCCAGGCGACGAAGGGCGGCAGCACGGTCATCCCCGTATAGGCCAGGGTGCCCTGCAACAGCGGCTTCAGCATGTCGTCGAGGTGCCCGTGGATCGCGGCGTCACTGTCCAGCATGTGTTCCCGCCCGCCGAGCGTCAGGGTCAGCATGGCGCGCTTCCCCGCCAATCCGCCCCGGTCATAGAACCGCCGCCCACCGTAGGTCAGGCCCGAGATCAACACCCGGTCGATCCAGCCCTTGAGGATCGCCGGCACGGAAAACCAGTAGAGCGGGAAATGCAGGATCAGTAGGTCGCACCACTTCAGTTTCTCGATCTCGGCCGCGATATCGGGCGCGAGGGTGCCGGTCTCATGGCCGTGGCGTTGTTCGAGCGCATAGACCAGATAGTTTGGGTCGGCACGGTCTCCGAAATCCGCCGGTCCCGCCACCGGGTTGAAGTCCATGGCGTAAAGGTCCGAGACCTTTGCTGCATGTCCCAAGCCGTCAAGAATCTTGACGGAATGATCGCGCAGCGCCGTGTTGAACGACCTCGGTTCCGGATGGGCGTGGACGATGAGGACGTTCATGGCGGCCGTTACTCCGGCGGTGGCACGGCGCCGGTGCGCTCCGTGATCAGGCCGTAATGTTCCGTGCGCCGGTGGGTGTCGAAGTTGAAGGTGGAGTTTTTCAAGAATGCGCAGGCATCCAGGTCGCAGTCATGGACGATGACCTCGTCGTCTTCGGTCTGGGCCTCGGCCACCACCTGGCCGTCCGGGTTGATGATGCAGGACCCACCCATCAGGTGATAGCCGGGTGCTTCCTCACCGGCCTTGGCGACGCCGACCACCCAGGTCGCGTTCTGATAAGCCCCGGCCTGCATGGAAAGGCGCGAATGATGCATGCGCAGTTCCGGGGTGTCCGGGCCGCCGAGGCCGTTCCAACTGGGCGTGTTGTAGCCGAGCATCACCAGTTCGACCCCTTGCAGACCCATGACCCGATAGGTTTCCGGCCAGCGACGGTCGTTGCAGATGCACATGCCCATGACCCCGCCCATGGTGCGCCACACGGGAAAGCCCAGGTTGCCCGGCTCGAAATAGCGCTTTTCCAGGTGTTGGAAGCGCCGTTCGGGTTCCAGTTCCGCATGGCCCGGCAGATGGACCTTGCGGTACTTGCCGACGGTCTTGCCGTCCTTGTCGACCAGGATTTGGGTGTTGAAGTGGTGGCCGTCGGGCGTCAGCTCCGCGAATCCAAGGGAAAAGCCGATCTTGTTGTCGGCGGCGTAGTCGAACAGGGGACGCGTTGCGTCGTTCGGCATTTCGCGTTCGAACCACAGGTCCATCTCGGCGCGGTCTTCCGCGTAGAAGCGGGGGAAGAAGGTGGTCAGCGCCGTTTCCGTATAGACGACCAGGTCGGCGCCCTTGGATTTGGCCTGCTTCATCATGTCGAGCAGGCGGGTGACGATAACCTCGCGGCTATCGGTTTCCAGGTTGGGCCCCTGTTGGGCGGCGGCGACGCGGACGATGCGGGTCATGGGTGTTTCCGTTTCTTGAATTTGTTGAATAGGCCTGGGCAGATTACGGGAGCATCGACAACCGGGACAAGAGGGCTAGCCGAACACCAGGGGAACGAGAACCAGCGCCGCCCCGGCGATCATCGCCGTGGCGATCAGGTTCAGGAAGATCCCGGCCGCACACATGTGCATGACGTCGAGCCGTCCGGCGGCGAACACGATGGCGTTGGGCGGGGTCGCCACGGGCATCATGAAGGCGCAACTGGCGGCCAGGGCCACGGGCACGGCGAAGGTCACGGCATCGAACCCCATGCTGACGGCAAGCGTCGCGGCGACGGGGATGAACACGGCGGCGGTTGCCGTGTTCGAGGTAATTTCGGTCAGGAACACGACCAGCCCGGTGATCGCCAGCAGCAGCAGGACCAGCGGCAGATGGCTGCCCCCGGCGACAAGACCGCCCAGCCAGCCGGCAAGGCCCGTCGTCTGAATGGCCTCGGCCAGGGAAAACCCGCCGCCCAGAAGAATCAAAATCCCCCAGGGCAGGTGGATGGCTTGGTCCCAATCCATCAGGAATTCCCGTTTTTTCAGATCCACGGGGATGGCGAAGGCGGCGACGGCACCCGTCAGGGCGATGGCCGTGTCGCTGACCGGAACGACCTCCGCGATCAGGGGTTGGAACACCCAGGCCAGGGCCACGGCAGCGAACAGAATGGCGGTCATTGCCTCGCCGCGTGTGGGTGGGGCGAGGTGGGCCTTTTCAGCCGCGATGCCGGCGGCGACACGGGCCAGGTCAAGGCCTTCCGCCGGGTAGAGGATCCCCGTCAGCAGCAGCCAGGCCGCCAATAGCATGACCCCCGCCAGGGGAATGCCGAGCAGCATCCAGCGCGCGAAGCCGAGGTCTACCCCATGGTTCTGCGCCAGGTATCCGGCCAGAAAGGCATTGGGCGGCGTGCCGATCAGGGTCGCCGTGCCACCGATGCTGGCGGCATAGGCGATGGCGAGCAACAGGCCGCGGGCAAATCGATCCTGGGCCGGTGTCGGCGGCACACCGTCCTGGCGGTGGCCCTCGATGAAGGCGACGACGCTAAGCCCGATCGGCACCATCATCAGGGTCGTCGCCGTGTTGGATACCCACATGCTGAGCCCCGCCGTGGCCAGCATGAAGCCGCCGATCAGGCGGTCCGGCCGCACCCCGGCCAGGGAGACGATGGCGATGGCGACACGACGGTGTAGGTTCCAGCGTTCGATGGTCAGCGCGATGACGAAGCCGCCGAGGAATAGGAACACCAGGGGATGGGCGTATGCCTGGGCCGCGTCGGCGGCCTTGGCGACACCCAACACGGGAAACAACAGAACCGGCAGCAAGGCGGTGACGGCCAGAGGCACGGCCTGGGTCAGCCACCACACGGCCATCCAGATTGCAACCCCGGCGGTCAGCCAGGCTTCCTGCACCAGGCCCTCGGGTGCCGGCAGGGCAGCCAGGGCCATGCACAGAGCCGGTCCCGTCACCAATCCGACGAGCGGCGCGGCAGGGCGGGCACCTTCGGGGTTGGGGGAGGGGGGAATCTAAGGTCATCACGGCTTCCTGTGCTGGCAGTAGCGGCGGGGCGGGCCTAGATTAAGGGCCAGATGAAGGACACGCCATGAACGATCACGATTCTGCCGGTGACGCGCGCACACGCCGACGCCTCAAGGGCTTTGCCCTGCATTTGATGGCATATTTTATCACCATCGCCGGCTGCGCTGCTTTGAACTACCTCAAGACACCGGATCAATTGTGGTTCATTTATCCGATGGTTGCATGGGGTGCACCGCTGGCGTTGCATGCGGCCTGGGTGATGGGGTTGTTCGATGGCTTGACCCGAAGGAACTAGGCGGCGAATGCCGCAAACAGGTCCGAAACGGCCAATTCTACTAGTAGAATCAACGCGGGAAGCCGAATTTTGCGCTGCAATAGCGTGTGAATTCGGTTACACCATTGGCGGGGCTGGATTGGCCGTTTCAGGCCAGAAAGACGAACCGTCGCAGGTTCAAACACGTAAATAACAAACAGGGCCGTCCGAATAATGTTCAAAAAAATTCTCATCGCCAACCGGGGTGAAATCGCCTGTCGCGTCATGAAGACGGCGAAGAAGATGGGGATCAAGACCGTCGCCGTCTATTCCGATGCGGACAAGCTCGCCCTGCATACGGAAATGGCTGACGAGGCTGTGCACATCGGCGCCTCCGCGTCATCGGACAGCTATCTGGTGATCGACAAGATTCTCGCCGCCATCGAGCAGACGGGGGCGGACGCCGTCCATCCGGGTTATGGCTTCCTGTCGGAAAACGCCAAGTTCGCCGAGGCTTTGGCCAAGAAGGGGGTCGCCTTTATCGGCCCGCCCGTGGGGGCGATAAACGCCATGGGCGACAAGATCGAATCCAAGAAGTTGGCGGAAAAGGCCAAGGTCAGCGTCGTTCCCGGTCATACTGAAGCGGTTGCGGATCCCGACATGGCGGTCAAGATCGCCAACAAGATCGGCTATCCGGTGATGCTCAAGGCGTCGGCCGGCGGCGGCGGCAAGGGCATGCGCATCGCCCATAACGACGAAGAATGCCGCGACGGCCTGGAACGTGCGCGGTCCGAGGCCGCGTCCAGCTTTGGCGACGACCGGGTGTTCGTCGAGAAATACATCGTCCAGCCCCGCCACATCGAAATTCAGGTTCTGGCCGACAAGCACGGCAACTGTGTCTATCTGAACGAGCGCGAATGCTCCATCCAGCGCCGCCACCAGAAGGTGCTGGAAGAGGCCCCGTCGCCGTTCCTCGACGCCAAGACCCGCAAGGCCATGGGCGAACAGGCCGTGGCCCTGGCCCAGGCGGTGGATTATTGCTCCGCCGGGACCGTGGAATTCATCGTCGACAAGGACAAGAATTTCTTCTTCCTGGAAATGAACACGCGGCTGCAGGTCGAACATCCGGTGACCGAGTTCATTACCGGCCTGGACCTGGTCGAACTGATGATCCGCGTCGCGGCGGGGGAAAAGCTGCCGTTTGCCCAGAAAGACGTGCCGCTTAATGGCTGGTCCGTCGAGGCCCGCATCTACGCCGAGGACCCGTTCCGCAACTTCCTGCCGTCGACGGGCCGTTTGGTGCGCTACCGCCCGCCGGCCGAGACGGAAACCGTGCGCGTCGACACCGGCGTGTTCGAAGGCGGCGAGATTTCTATGTTCTACGACCCCATGGTCGCCAAGCTGGTGACTTACGGCAAGGACCGGAATGCCGCCATGGACGAGATGGCCCGCGCCCTGGACCGTTTCCAGATTATCGGCATCGCCAACAACATCGCCTTCCTGTCGGCCCTGATGGCGCACGAGCGGGTGCGCTCAGGCGAATTCTCCACCAACTTCATCGCCGAGGAATATCCCGACGGCTTCAACCCCAAGGACGCCGTGCAGGACGACCCGACCCTGATCGTCGCCGTCGCCGCCGCCATGCACCGTGCCTATCAGGACCGCGCCGCCGATATCAGTGGCCAGGTCGAGGGCCATTCCCGTGCCGTTTCCGCCGATTGGGTGGTCGTTCTGGGCCGCGATCCGCACCCGGTCAGCGTCGATCCCGCGGACGGCGGTTATGACGTCACTTATGGTGGCAAGACCTTGAAATTACGGACGGATTGGCAGCTCGGCGATAGCCTGATGGAACTCACGCTGGACGGCAAACCGCAGAGCGTGCAGGTCGGGCGCGTCGATATCGCCTACCGCATCATCCATGCGGGGACGGAATCCCGCGCCCTGGTGCTCAGCCCCGGCACGGCTGAGTTGTACCGCCACATTCCGGAAAAACTGCCGCCCGATACGTCCAAGTTCCTGATGTCGCCCATGCCGGGCCTGCTGGTCTCGCTCGCCGTTGCGGTCGGGCAGGAGGTCAAGGCGGGCGAGGAGCTTTGCGTTCTTGAGGCCATGAAGATGGAAAACGTCATGCGGGCCGAAAAGGACGCCGTGATCAAGGAGATCAAGGCGGCCCCCGGCGACAGCCTGATGGTCGACCAGATCATTCTGGAGTTCGAGTGACCATTTCGCGGGGGTGACGCGCCGTCATGCCTGATGCCGTCGAAACCGTTCATGTCGTCATTTCCGGCCGGGTCCAGGGCGTGTGGTTCCGCGGCTGGACCTGTGAGCAGGCGAGGGCGCTCGGCCTGAGCGGCTGGGTCCGCAACCGCCGCGACGGCACGGTCGAGGCCGTGTTTTCGGGCTCTTTAGATGCCGTCGACCAAATGATCGCAAGATGCCACGAAGGCCCGCCAGCGGCGCGGGTCGAAAGTGTCACCCGCGCGCCGGCAGCCGCCCCCGGCATGGCCGGGTTCGACGCCCTGCCGACGGTCTAGGCCGCCCGCACTCCGCTCAGGAATTTCTCGACCTGCTGTTTCAGGTGATCGGCCTGGGTGTTCAGGGAACTGGCGACACTGGTGACCTGGGTCGCCGCGGTCCCCGTTTCACCGGCCGAATGGGTCACCTCGATGATGTTGGAGGTGACCTCCTGGGTGCCGGTCGAGGCCTGTTCCACGTTACGTGCGATCTCGCTGGTGGCGGCCCCCTGTTCCTCTACGGCGGAGGCGATGGTGCTGGCGATTTCGCTCATCTCGTTGATGGTCGAGGTGATTGATTTGATCGCCCGCACGGCATCGTTGGTTTCCGCCTGGATATCGGCAATCTGCTGGCTGATCTCGTCGGTTGCCTTGGCGGTTTGGTTGGCCAGATTCTTGACCTCGGAGGCAACCACGGCGAAGCCCTTGCCGGCGTCACCGGCGCGGGCCGCTTCGATGGTGGCGTTCAGCGCCAACAGGTTGGTCTGCTCGGCGATGTCGGTGATCAAATTGACGACCTCGCCGATACGATGGGCGGCGCGGGCCAGACCCTGGATCTGCGCGTCCGTGTGGTTGGCCTCGGTGACCGCCCGTTCGGCGACGTTGGACGACTGGGCGACTTGCCGGGAAATTTCCTGGATCGAACTGGACAGCTCCTCCGTCGCCGTGGCGACGGTCTGGACATTGGCCGAGGCCTGTTCGGCCGCTCCGGCGACCGCGGATGCTCGTTCGTTGGTGCCGTCGGCGATCTTGGACATGGTTGACGCCGTTGAGGTCATCTCGGCCGCCGATGTGCTTAGGGATTGCAGCAGTGCCGAGACGTCGGAATCGAACGATCCGGTCAAGGCCTCGATCTGGCGGCCGCGTTCCTCGCGCCGTTTCTGGGCCTCCCGTTCGCGGGCGGCAAGGTCGTCGGCCTTGATCATGCTTTCCTTGAACACCAGAACGGCGCGCGCCATGTCGCCGACTTCATCGCCGTTTTCCTGGCTGGGAATGTCGACGGTCTTGTCACCGCCGGCCAGCGCCGTCATGGCAGCCGTCAGGGCGGTCACGGGCCGCGCGATGCCGTTGCCGATCAGTAACGCCGCCAGAACGCCCAACAGGACGCTGACCCCGGCGACCACCAGGGTCACCATCATCGCCGTCTTCATGGCCTTGCTGGTGGCCGGCCCGAGGGTTTCCTGTACGGTCTTCAGATCGTTTCGCAGGTCGTTCATCAAGGCCGCGATATTGGGGCCGACAAAGCCGATGGTGCCGAGCACGACCTCGTCGCGCTGGGCCATGACCTCGCTTACCTCCGTAAGCGCGGCTTCGTACTGTTCCTGCATCGTGGCGACCTCGGCAGTGGTGGCCTTGCGGTCCTCGTCGAACAGTTCGTTCTGCAGTTCGGCGACGTTTTCCTTCATCACGGCGGCAGCTTCCATGGCCTTGTCGAAATCGTCGAGCTGGTTGGTCGTGATGAACTTGTTCGCGTAAAGGCGCATGAGCAGCAGTGAGCGTTGGGTCTTCGCCGCGTGGTAGGCGGCGGACACGTCCGTCTCGTCATAGGACTTCTGCATGAGGGCGGTAAGTTTGGCTTCCATGTCCGGGCCGATGACGTCCATCCGGCTTTGGGCGATGGAGTTCCGCTTGGTCTGCAGGGACGTGACCTGATCGAATGCGGACCGGTAAGTGCCCAGGTTTTCGATGGCGTTGGTGATCGTCTTCTTGCGCTTGGGGTCGGTAATCTGGCTGTCCAGAGTCTCGATCAAGGTCATGGTTTCGGAAATACGATCCTCGAATTCCGCGATGGCGTCCTCCGACGATTGGGTGATGTAATCACCGACCGCCAATTGAGCCTTCTGCAGGGTGGCCTGCACCATGGCGGCCCGGTTCGACAGGGCGGCTTGTTCACGGTACTGGGTGAAGTTGCTTTCGCCGCTCTGCAGGCTGACGCCGCCCGTTGTGCTGATGACCAGCAACAGGGCCAGGACGATCCCAAAGCCGATGAAGATCTTGGTTTGGATCTTCGTGTTGTTCATGAACGACAGAAACAAAGACATGGTGCGGACTCTCCTTCATACGCGATGCCGCGCGGACCGGCCCGGTCTGCGGCAATGGTCGGCAATACACGGTATATTTAAGCGGAGAAATCTGGCCGTTAGTCATACTTTAAAAATAAGACCGAACGGGCGAATTAAAATAATTATATAAATCAGATTGTTAGTAGAGTTTTTTAATTTTCCATGGCACAAAATTGTATACGATAAAACGCAATTTTTTGTCAGGTTTTTGTCATTTTCGCTGCCGTGACAAGCGCTTAATCCGCGAAATCGAGGATATCGCGCACCTTGTCGATGCCGCCGCGCGCGCATTCCGCATCGATGTCGCCGCCCGGCGCGCCGGACACGCCGACCGCGCCGACAAGGGAGCCGGCAACGCGAATCTGTACCCCGCCGTCCATCACGATGATGCCCTGCATCTGGTTCAATTCGGGGCGGATGTCGTCACGGTTTTTGCGCATGTCACCGGAATCCACGCCGGACATGACGACCAGCCCGGCCTTGCGTTCGGCGATTTCCAGGGTGTGGCGGCTGGCCAGGGTATCGCGCTGGGCGGCGATCATGTTGCCGGCCCGGTCAAGCACAACAGCCGCGGCCTGATATCCCTTTTCCCGGCAGGTGTGGACGGCGCCCTGGGCGATCGTGGCCGCCAAGTCCGACGACATGATGCGAACCTTGATGATTTCGCCTTCCGCCTGTGCGGGCGGGGCGGCAAGGGCCGTGACGGCAAGGGCGGCGGCGGCGAGGGCGGCGGCGGCGAGGGCGGCATGCAGCTGTTTCATGGTGGTGGTCCTCTCCATTTGGCGCGCGGGCAGGCGGGGGAGAATTCGCGCGAAATCTCATATTCGACTTTTTTTAACTGTTATCGCATAGTTGGGCAATCCCCAACCGGGTCCCTACCCTGCAACGACGACAGGACTCCCACATGAAACGTTTATTCGCATTGATCTGCGTCATTCTCGGCATCGCGGCCGCCGCCGACGCACGGGCCAGCGAAGCCATCGCCGACCAGTATCCGGCCTCCGCCCTTTACGCCAAGCCGGTCGAGGTCATCCCCCATGTCTGGTCAGCGATCGGCGCGACGGCGCCGCCGACCTATGAGAATTGGGGACACAACAACAACCTCAGCTTCATCGTCACCGGCGACGGCGTGATCGTGGTCAACGGCGGCGGGGCCTACCTTCTGGCCAAAGCCCTGCACGACGAGATCAAGCGCATCACCGCGCAACCGGTAAAGCTGGTCATCAACGAGAACGGCCAGGGCCATGCCATGCTCGGTAATTCATACTGGGCCGAGCAGATGGTGCCGATCCTGGCCCATGTGGACGCGGCCAAGGAATTCGCGGCCCGGGGCGCGCAGATCCTGGCCTCGGCCCAGGGCATGCTGAAGGAGAGGGCCGAGGGCACACGGATCGTCGGCCCCACGGAAACCTTCGCCGACAAACGCGAAATCAAGATGGGCGGCTTCCGCATCGAGGTTCTGCACCTGGGCCCGGCCCATAGCCCGGGGGATACCCAGGTCTGGCTGCCCGAACAATCCCTGGTCATCGCCGGCGACATGGCCTTTCACGAACGCATGCCGCCGATCTTCGACGATACGGACACCAAGGGCTGGATCGAAACCTGGGCCGGGCCTTTCGAGGGGCTGAAGGCGACCTATGTCATCCCCGGCCACGGCCATCCGACCAATATGGCCCAGGTGCGGCGCTACACCCACGACTACCTGGTCTACCTGCGCGGCAAGATCCGCGAACACCTGGAGGGTGGCGGCGACCTGAAGGGCGCCTATTACGTGGACCAGTCGGCCTTTGCCCACCTCGACACCTTCAAGCAACTGGCGACCCGCAACGCCGGGCGCGTGTTCGTGCAGATGGAATTCGAATAGGCGGCGCCGTCAGGGGCCGAAGCTGGACCGTGACTGAATGCCCCAACGGCCGTTCAGGCGGGTCAGGATGTAGAGGGAATCATAGACGCCGATGACGCTGCCATCACTGCGGAACCGGGTATAGACCAGCTTCCAATGGGCCTTGTCGGCGTTGAACTGGATCAGCTCCCGTTCGTTCCATTCGCTGTGGTGCCAGTCGTCCTGGGCCTTCAGGCGGTCGAACAGGTCCATGGGATTGCTGTCCGGCCCGTCGTAGACGGTGACCTTGCCTTCCGCCAGGCGCGGGTGGGGGTAATGCATCAGGGCGGCCATGGCCTTGGCGTCGTAGGCGTTCAGCGCCGCCATGTGGCGATCGAGAAGGTCCAGCCCGGCAGCCTCGATGCCGGCCCTGTCGGGGGTGTCCCGCAAATTCCGCTCCTTAGTCATGAAGATTGCCGAAGACATCTTCGAAGGTCTGGCGCAGGATCACGTCGACCTCGGGTGTGGACGCCGTGATGCCGAGATCGACCAGGGACGTCACCCCGTGTTCCGCGATCCCGCAGGGGACGATGCCGTCAAAATGGCTGAGGTCCGGTTCGATGTTCAGGGACACCCCATGGAAGGTCACCCATTTGCGCAGGCGCACGCCGATGGCGGCGATCTTGTCTTCGCGGTACAGTTTTGACCCCGGCGCCCCCCGGGAAACCCAGATGCCGACCCGGCCGTCGCGCCGTTCACCGATGACGTTAAAGCGGGCGAGGGCGCGGATGATCCAATTTTCCAGGTCGCAGACGAAGGCGCGCACATCCTCGCCGCGCCGCTTCAGGTCGAGCATCACGTAGCCGACCCGCTGCCCGGGGCCGTGGTAGGTGTAGCGCCCGCCACGCCCGGTCTTATGGACGGGGAAGCGGTCCGGGTCCGTCAGTTCCGCCGGATCGGCGCTGGTCCCGGCGGTGTAGAGCGGTGGATGCTCCAGCAGCCAGACCATTTCCGGCGCGGTGCCGGCGCGGATCGCGGCCACGCGCTCCTCCATCACGGCCACGGCTTCGTCATAGGCCACGGGCGTGTCCGATATCCGCCATTCGACGCCTTGGTCTGTCATCAATTTCCTATTTGCTCCACCGTGGTCGCGCTTCCGCTTGATATGGGTGCGCCGATTTGCTATCTGCCGCCATGTATTTCGCAGGTGACGTGCTTGCGGCAAGGAAAAATGCGGTCGTGGCGGAATTGGTAGACGCGCAGCGTTGAGGTCGCTGTGGGAGAGATCCCGTGGAAGTTCGAGTCTTCTCGACCGCACCAAACCTTGTATTTGCATGAAAAAACCCGGGCCTTGGCCCGGGTTTTTTGCTTTTCCGGGCGAAATTGTAACCTATTCGGGCTATTGTCGGTTCCACGCGGAGCCTATGCGGACGGCCCGCAATCACACGCCATCGGCGGCTGCCTAGACCCCTGGATCGGAGACCCGTGCCATGAGCGAGCGCCCGGACGACACGCTTGAGATGGAGCCCGCCGCCAAGCCGGAGGAAAGCCTCGAGCCCGCCCATGACGATGTCGACGCCGCGGTCATCACGGCGCTGGACGCAGGCGATACCGCGGGCCTTAAGGAACTGGTCGACGGCCTGCATTACGCCGACGTCGCCGACATCGTCGAACGCCTGAGTGCCGACCGCCGTGAACAGCTGATCACCGAGATCGGCCCGGACATGGCGCCCGACGTGCTGGCCGAACTGGACGAGTCGGTGCGCGAGGAAATCTTCGAGGCCATGGCCCCGGAGCAGATCGCCGCCCACGTTCAGGAACTGGATTCCGACGACGCGGTGGAAATCGTCAACCAGATGGAGGCCCCCGAACAGCAGAAGGTGCTGGACGCCATGCCGGCGCCGGACCGGCGGCTGATCGAACAAAGCCTGTCCTACCCGGAGGAATCCGCCGGCCGCCTGATGCAGCGGGAAATCGTCACGGTGCCGACCCATTGGACCGTGGGCCAGACCATTGATTTCATGCGCCAAGCGGCCGAAGGCGACGACGACATCCTGCCGGATTCGTTCTACGACATCTTCGTCGTCGACCCGACGCACAAACCCGTCGGCACGATCCATTTGAGCCACCTTCTGCGCTCCAAGCGGCCCGTGAAGGTCTCTGACATCATGGAGACGGAACTGAAGCTGATTTCCGTCAACATGGACCAGGAAGACGTCGCCTTTCTGTTCCGCCAGCGCGACCTGGTATCCGCCCCCGTGGTCGACGAGGCGCAGCGCCTGGTCGGCGCCATCACCATCGATGACGTCGTCGACGTCATTCACGAGGAGCACGAGGAAGACATGCTGGCGTTGGCCGGGGTCGGCGAAGACGACTTGTACGACGCCGCCATCGACACCACCAAGGCGCGGTTCCGCTGGCTGCTGGTCAATCTGTTCACGGCGATCCTGGCGTCCCTGGTGATCGGCCTGTTCGCGACGACGCTGGAGCAGATCGTGGCCCTGGCCATTCTCATGCCCATCGTCGCCTCCATGGGCGGCAACGCCGGTACGCAGACCCTGACCGTGGCCGTGCGCGCCATGGCCATGCGGGAACTGACCGCGACCAATGCCTACCGCGTGATCGGCAAGGAAGTACTGGTCGGCACCATCAACGGCGTGTTGTTCGCCGTCATCACGGGCGCCATCGCCTGGTTCTGGTTCGGGCAACCGCAGATCGGCCTGATCATCGGCCTGGCCATGATCATCAACATGGTGGTCGCGGGCCTGGCCGGGGCCGCGATTCCACTCGTTCTCGACCGTTTCGGGATCGATCCGGCCATTGCGTCGTCGGTGTTCCTGACCACGGTCACGGACGTGGTCGGCTTCTTTGCCTTTCTGGGGCTGGCGGCGGTGTTCCTGCTCTAGCAGGGGCGGGGAAGGGGCCAGCGCGCCACGGCAAACTTTACGTTAACGTAAACGTTAGCTACAGTCCGGCCATGGCATTGGACCAGACACAATCGACCTTCGGCATCGCCGAACTGGCGCGCGAGTTCGGGATCACCACCCGCGCGATCCGGTTTTACGAGGACAAGGGCCTGCTGAACCCGGCGCGCGACGGTCAGCGCCGCGTCTACGGTTCCCGCGACCATGTGCGCCTGCGTCTGATCATGCGGGGCAAGCGGCTGGGCTTTTCGCTCGACGAGATTCGCGAAATGATTGACCTTTACGATGTCGATCCCAGCGAGGTGTCGCAACTTAAGCTGTTCATCGACAAGCTTCAGTTGCGGCGCGAACAGCTGCGCATCCAGCAGGAAGACATCGCCGAGACCCTGGCCGAACTGGACCGCCTGGAAGCCCAGTCTCAGGACCTTCTGGCCCAACGGGCGTCGGTACGCACCAAGGCCGCCGGTTGATCCCGCCATCCCTTGTGACCAAGATTGATTTTGGGCCGCCCCTGTGAGATGGAAGGGAGCGGAGGATACATCATTGCAAAATACCAAGAATACCCCCCTACGGGTCGCCATGGGCGGCCTGGGCGCTGTCGGTCTGCCGGTGGTGGAATGGCTTGATTCCGGCGAAGAGCCGGGCCTGCAACTTGTCGCCGTCTCGGCCGGCGACAAGGAACGGGCGGCCGGGCGCCTGGCCCATCTGAAGGCGCCGCCCCCGGTGATGGAGCTGGCCGAGCTGGCCGCCGTCGCCGATGTGATCGTCGAATGCGCGCCGCCGGAACACTTTCTCGACGTCTGCGGCCCGGCAGTCGAACAGGGCCGCATCCTGGTGCCGCTTTCGGTCAGCCAGCTTCTCCATCATATGGATCTGGTCGACCGGGCCCGCGAAACCGGCGCCACTATCGTTGTGCCGACGGGGGCGCTGGTCGGCCTGGACACGGTGCGTGCCGCCGCCGAAGGCAACCTGCGATCGGTCGTCATGCGCACCCACAAGCCCCCCGCCGGGTTCCAGAAAGCCCGCTGGGTGCAGGAGCAGGGCATCAACCTGATGGGATTGAACGCCCCGAAAAAGCTGTTCGAGGGCTCGGTCCGTGACGCCGCCGACAAATTCCCCGCCAACGTCAACGTGGCGGTCGCCCTGGGCTTGGCGGGGCTGGGCGTCGATGAAACGCGCTATGAGGTCTGGGCCGATCCGACGATCACCCGCAACACCCATTGGATCACCGTTGAATCCGACATCGTGCGGGTCGAAATGAACATCGCGGGCGAACCGACGGCGGAAAACCCGGCGACGGGCAAGATCGTGCCGCTTAGCATGATTGCCACCCTGCGCGGGCTGGTCAGCCCGCTGCGGGTCGGGACCTAGTCACCGATTGGTCTGGCGGGGGCGCGTTCGATGGTGATAATGGGCACGCGGCCCCTTGGCGGCGATACGCTGCCGCAACCCAATGGACATCATGACCACCGACTTCCAGCCCTTCGACGACGCCTTTGCTCAACGCGTGCGTGACAGTTTCGACAAGCAGGGCATTATGGGCCATATCGGTGCCCGTTTGGGTGAGGTTCGGCCCGGCTATTGCGAGATCGAATTACCCTATTCGGACGCCGTGTCGCAGCAGCACGGGTTTTTCCACGGCGGTGTCGTCGGTACCATCGCCGACAGCGCCGGCGGGTTCGCCGCTTTCAGCCTGATGGGGCCCGGTGACGGCGTTCTGACCGTGGAATACAAACTGAACCTGATGGCGCCCGCCGACGGGGAGGAACTGATCGCCCGCGGCTATGTGGTGCGGCCGGGCAAGACCCTGACCGTCAGCCGTGCCGAAGTCGTGGTGGTCAAGGACGGCCAGGCATTGCCCTGCGCCGCCCTGCAGCAAACCTTGATGCGCGTCCAGGGCCGCGCCGACGTAGTTGGATAGGGGCGTCCCATGAATGATCCGATGAATGAACAGAAACGGGAAGGCGTGGCCCAGTTCATGGCCCGTTGGTGCATCGATGGCTGGAAGGGCAAGATTCCCCTGACGCGCATGTTCTGGGGCGGCGGTGCCGTATGGTTTATCGGCTTTGCGCTCGAACGCGGTGTGGTCAACCTGTTCCGGGTGCCGCAGTCGCCTTATTTCGCGGGCGAACTTTATGTTCTCGATGGTCTGCTGCGGCTGTGTGAATGGATTTTGATGGCGTCTTTCGTGTGGTGGTGCATTGGCGTGTGGCGGTCCGTCGACCATGAAACGCCGGGCACCTGGCCGACCACGGCGCGTGGCATGGTGGCTTTGCTGGTGATCGCCAACATGGCCTCCGCATTCGTGGCGTTGTCGCGATGATCAACGACCAGACCCCCGTATACATCAACCTGCACGGCGGCGGTGGAATGCCAGGCGACGAGCCGCCGGAGCCGATCTTTTCCCGCTGCTGGCACGGCCGGGAGAGGCTGTGGGTCGTGTTCTGGGCTTATGGCATGTTCGGCACGGGCGTCGTTCTTGCCTGTGTCCTGGCCATGATCTTCATCGGCCTGCAACTCGGCCTTATGTTCGCGCCCCAGGACACCCATGGCGGTTACGTCGGCGGGATCACCGGCATGGCCCTTGGCGCGGCGGTGGCGGTACCTTATCTGATCTGGATGACGGTCAGTCTGTGGCGTTGTGCGCCCAATGTTGAAAACCCTGTCTGGACCCGTCTGATGCGCGGCTGGTTGATCGCGGAATGGATTGGCCTGGCCATGGCGGGATACAATTTCGCGCATCTTCTCAAGCTGTAAGAGGGGGGAGTGAATCCAATGAATGAAGACCCGATCGTCATTGCCGGTGCCGCGCGCACGCCCATGGGCGGGTTCCAGGGCGATCTGTCAGGGGCCCGCGCGCCGGACCTTGGCGCGGCGGCAATCAAGGCAGCGCTGGCGCGCGCCGGCATCGCACCCGAGGCCGTCGACGAGGTCTACATGGGCATCGTGCTGCCGGCCGGACTGGGCCAGGCCCCGGCGCGCCAGGCGGCCCTCGGCGCGGGCCTGCCGACCGCCGTGCCGGCCACCACGCTGAACAAGATGTGCGGCTCGGGCATGAAGGCCGCCATGCTGGCCCATGACGGCATTCTCGCAGGCGCCGGGGCGGTGATGGTCGCCGGCGGCATGGAAAGCATGTCCAACGCGCCCTACCTGCTGGATAAGGCGCGGGGCGGCTACCGCATGGGCCATGGCGCCGTGCTCGACCACATGTTCCTGGACGGGCTGGAGGACGCCTACGACAAGGGCCGCCTCATGGGCACCTTCGCCGAGGACACGGCGACCCATTACCAGTTCACTCGGGATGCCCAGGACGATTTCGCCCTGACGTCCCTGGACCGGGCCAAGACGGCGATCGAGGACGGTACTTTCGACCCCGAAGTCACGCCCGTCACGGTCAAGACCCGCAAGGGTGAGGTTACGGTCGAGCGGGACGAACAGCCCCTGAAGGCCAATCCGGAAAAGATCCGCGCCCTGAAACCGGCTTTCGCCAAGGACGGCACGGTGACGCCGGCCAATTCGTCGTCGATTTCCGACGGGGCGGCGGCATTGGTTCTGATGCGCCGGTCCGAAGCTGAAAAACGCGGGTTGGTGCCGCTGGCCGTCATTCACGGCCATGCGACCCATGCCCATGAACCCTGCTGGTTCACCACGGCACCGGTCGGCGCCATGCAAAAGCTTGTGGACAGGGTCGGCTGGGACCTCAAGGACGTCGATCTGTTCGAAATCAACGAAGCCTTCGCCGTCGTGACCATGGCGGCGATGCGCGATCTTGATCTGCCCCATGACAAGGTCAACGTGCACGGCGGCGCCTGTGCGCTGGGCCATCCCATCGGGGCGTCCGGGGCCAGGATCATGGTGACCTTGCTGGCGGCGCTGGAAAAATATGATCTGCGCAAGGGCATCGCGTCCTTGTGCATCGGTGGCGGCGAAGCCACGGCCGTGGCCGTCGAACGCATCACCTGAACACATAACGGCCAGGGGAGGAAACCATGCCGACAGTCTTCATCACCGGCGCCAACCGGGGGATCGGCCTGGAAATGGCGCGCCAGTACGGGGCCGACGGCTGGACCGTCGTGGCGACCTGCCGCAATCCCATCGCACCGGGCGAATTGGCGACGATCCAGGGTGATATCCGGGTCCACGGCCTGGACGTGGCCGACCACCGCCAGGTCGATCGTCTGGCCGGCGAGATGGCGGACACCAAGATCGACCTGCTGATCAACAATGCGGGGGTCTACGGCGACCGCAACTACGGTTATCAGGACATCGACTACGCGGATTGGGAACAATCGTTCCGCATCAACACCATGGCGCCGCTGAAGGTTGCCGGCGCGTTCCTGCCGCTGGTCGCTGCAAACGGCGGCGGCATGATCGCCACAGTGTCGTCGGTGCTGTCGTCGATCGCGGAATCGTCGCCCAATTCGGCATCCTATGCCTACCGCACGTCGAAGGCGGCGGTGAATATGGCCATGCATGTATTCGCCGAGGAAGTACGGGCGCAGGACGTCGCGGTGGTCCTGCTGCACCCCGGCTGGGTGCAGACCGACATGGGCGGTGCTGAGGCGGCGATTGATGCCCGGACCAGCGTCACGGGCATTCGCAAGGTTCTGGCGGATGCCGGCATGGCGGAAAGCGGGCGGCTGTTCGCCTATGACGGGCGCGAGATACCCTGGTAAGACGGAGACCCACGGCATGAGCAACCCAGCGCAAAAGGGCGATATCGAGTTTTATTTTGATTTTGCGTCGCCCTATGGATATTTGGCGGCGCAAAAGATCGATCAGATCGGTGAACGCTACGGCCGCCGCGTCAACTGGCACCCAATCATGCTGGGCGCCATCTTCAAGCACACGGGCAACATGCCCAACGCCGACATCGGGCTGAAGGGCGACTACATGCGCATGGACGTGCCGCGCCTGGCCAAGATGATGGGCGCGCCGTTTACCTGGCCGGAACCGTTTCCCATCGCCACCCTGGCGGCGGCACGGGCCTATTACTGGCTTTTGGATCACGATGCGGCCAAGGCCGTGCCCTTCGCCAAGGCCTGTTATCACCACTACTTCGGAAAAGGTGCGGACATTTCGGATATTCAGGAAGTCGTCCTGATCGCCGAGGAACTGGGCGTCGATGGCGCGGCCCTGGCCGAGGCCGTGACGCGAGACGACGTCAAGCAGCGGGTCAAGGACAAGACCACCGAGGCGCTGGATCTAGGCGTGTTCGGATCGCCTTATTTCCTGATCGACGGCGAGCCGTTCTTCGGCTCCGACCGGATTTGGCAGATCGAACGGTTTCTGGGGAAGGAATAAAAAGCCATGAAGTTGAAAAAAGGCGTGAAGCAATTGGTCGCCGAGGCCAATGCGGAGATCGAGACCGTGCCGGTGGCCGGCGTGGCGGCGTTGCTCGACGATCCGGGGGTGCAATTCGTCGATATCCGTGACGTGCGCGAGTTGGAACGCGAGGGCATGGTGCCGGGCGCCTTTCATGCGCCCCGCGGGATGCTGGAATTCTGGGTCGACCCCGACAGCCCCTACCACAAGGATGTATTCGCATCGGGCAAGAAATTCGTTCTCTACTGTCAATCCGCCTGGCGGTCGGCCCTGGCGACCAAGGCGCTTCAGGACATGGGGCTTGAACCGGTGGCGCATGTCGAAGGCGGGTTCCGCGCCTGGAAGGAAGCAGGCCACCCGGTCGCGGAGAAACCGTCCCGAAAGGCGTAGCCGTTTGGCTAGGTTGTCTCTCACCATTCGGAAAAGTTAATTTCCACATAGGTGGACGCTCGGGATCGGCGGTATATTGGTCCCGACCCTGGAGACACACATGACCACGAGTGCGCCTTTCATCACCGAAATCGCGGGCGGTATCGCGACGGTTACCCTCACGAGACCGGAAATTCACAACGCCTTCGACGACGAACTGGTCGCGCGTCTGACCCGTGAGTTTCAGGGGTTGAGCCGCGATACGGTCGTGCGCGTGGTGATCCTGGCATCGACTGGTAAGAGCTTTTGCGCCGGCGCCGACGTCAACTGGATGAAACGCATGGCGGAATTCGGTCATGAGGAGAACCTGGAGGATGCCAAGGGGCTGGCCGGTTTGATGTTCACCCTGGCCAGCCTACGCAAGCCGACCATTGCCGCCGTTCAAGGGTCGGCCTTCGGTGGCGGGGTCGGCTTGGTTGCCGCCTGCGACATCGCCGTCGCCGCCGAACAGGCCCAATTCGCCCTGACCGAGGTCAAATTGGGCATTCTGCCGGCGGCCATCGGGCCCTACATCGTTTCCGCCATAGGGCCGCGCCAAGCCACGCGCTACATGCTGACAGGTGAGCGTTTCGACGCTGCCCGGGCACTGGAGCTCGGTTTGGTCACCGAGGTCACGGAACAGGGCAACGTTCTGTCCCGGGCCAAGGAATTCGCCGGCATGCTGATGGAAAACGGCCCGCGCGCCATGGGCGAGGTCAAAAACCTGGTGCGATACGTCCAGGGTCATGAACGCAACGAGGCCTTGATGGCGCAGACCGCCGGGCATATCGCCCGCGTTCGTTCCTCCGGCGAAGGCCGGGAAGGGCTGGCCGCGTTCCTGGAGAAAAGAAAACCCAGTTGGATCAGGAAATAGCCGACAGCAACTGACAGTACGGGGAGCAGTCTGCCATGGCTGAATACGATCTATCGCAAATCAAGGTCCTGGTCGCAGAGGACTATGCGCCGATGCGCAAGCTTCTCGGCCAAATCCTCTTCGAACTCAACGTCGGCGACTTCCAGATGGTCGCCAGCGGCAAAGAGGCCATAGATTTCCTTGCGGACTATCAAGCCGATCTGTTGTTGGTCGACAACATCATGGACCCCATTGGCGGAACCGATTTGACGCGCATGGTGCGAGCCGGAAAGACGCCGGCAGACCGCCATATCCCGATCATCATGGTGTCGGGCGAAACCTCGAAGGATCTGATCATCGGCGCCCGTGACGCCGGGGTGAACGAGTTCCTGGCCAAGCCCATTTCGACCCGCATGGTCTATCAGCGCTTCATGAACATCATCGACAACCCGCGCGCCTTCATCGAAACCGATGATTTCTACGGGCCTGACAGGCGGCGACGGCAGATGCGCTTTCCCGGCCTGGAGCGTCGGCGGGCAGCCTATACCTACCAGGGAGCTACAGCCTCGCCCGCGGGTTCCGGCGAAGGGGACTGAGCGGGACCCTGTGGGTAACCTGTCCGGCGCGGGCCTGTTCCGCACGGTGTTTCCTGGTTAAGCTGACACCGTCCTTTTTCATGGCCCGCCGCATACCTGATCATGACCCTGCACCTCATCAAGCTTTCCGTCGGCGTCGAGAGCATCGAGCATCTGGCGCAAATCCAACGTGACCGCCTGCGGGCCCGCCGCGAAGCGGGGCAGGAGCCGCGCCTGTATCACATCACCCGCATGTGGCCCCGGCGCGAGGCAGAGGTTCTTGACGGGGGGTCGATCTATTGGGTGATCAAACGAGCCGTGCGCTGTCGGCAGCGCCTTTTGGCCTTCGACGAGACCGTTAACGGACAGGGGAAACCCGCCTGCGGCTTGGTGCTCGATCCAGAGATCGTGCCCGTGCGTCCCCGTGCATCGCGTGCCTTTCAGGGCTGGCGCTATCTGAATGCGGCGGACGCGCCGCCGGACCTAGGCGGGGAGGCGGGGCAGCTGACCGATCTGCCCCCGGAACTGGCGGACGAACTGCGCGGCCTGGGCCTGATTTAGCTGGGTGTGTAATCCGTTGTTAAACGCCGGAATTCTCGATGTTTAGGGCGCGCAGTTCCGGCGTGGGAACGGCGACCTTGCCCTGAGCCGTCCGGGCCATGTAGGCTTACGCACGAATTGAGGGAAGTTTTGCGTGAGCGCGTGAAGTTTCACCGAATGACCACCCTGGGACGACGATGGCGAAACCGCAGATCATCAATCCACCCAATAAATTGAAGTCCAAGGTATCGATGGGCGGCCCGGGCGCCGTCGATCCGGAACGCCTTGCTCGCGCCGAGGCGGTCATCGAAAAGATGACCGAAAATTATCTCGATTGGGTCGAGGCCGATCTGAAGAAGCTTGAGACGGAACTGGCGGCGCTGACGCCGGGGGCGGCCGAAGGCGACGAGCGGGTTGATCGTATCTACCGCACGTCCCATGACATCAAGGGGCAGGGCGGCAGTTTCGGCTATCAGTTGATGACCGAGGTCGGCGCCCTGATGTGCCGCTATATCGAGAACCTTAAGGGCCCGCTGAACCAGGAAGACATCGACCTGATGAAGCTTTGCTACAAATCCATGCGCGCGGTGATTACCGGGCGTCTGGCCGGCGACGGCGGCGATGCCGGTCGCATGGTGATCGACGGGCTCGGCAAGGTCGCACAGAAGGTCAAGGCCGCCGGCGGGGACGACTGAGCGGCAAGGACTGCGGCGTCAGGCGCCCTCGGCCTCCAGCTTATCCGACATATCCGTAAGCCACTTGATGCGCTGTTCCAGCGCGTCGATGTCGTGGTCGAGCCAAACATTCAACAGGCCGGGATCGGCCGCATGGTGGTCGCGCAGGCTTTGCAGGCGCGCGGCCTCGCCCTCGGCGGCTTCCAGCAACAGGTCGATCTGGTCCAACTGGTCGTCCTTGGGCAAGAGATGCAGGAAGCGGAACTTCAGCGCCATGATTAGTTTGTTCATGTCGTTGGACTGGGCGCGGATGCGTGCGGTCAAAAGGGTCGCCAGTTCTTCGCGCCCGGCGTCGGAAATGGTCAGGACGGCGTTGTCCTCCAGCCCCTTGCCCTCGGCCGCGGTGACCAGGCCTTCGTATTTCAGAAGTTCGATGGATGTGCCCATGACGTCGAGGGACGGGCCCAGGATATGGCTGGTGAAGTGGCGGATTTCTCCCGCCAGATCGCTGTAGCGCCGCGGCCCGGACGCCAGCGTGCCAAGCGCGCAAAGGCGCACGGCTTCACGGGGGGTCAGGGTGTTGTCGGCGTACACGGTATCGGCACCTTCATGAGTTGCGAATGAGTCGCAAGTTTATGGGCAAGTCGAGAGTCTGTCCAGCGGTGGTCGCAGGCGGCGAGGCCGCGGCATTATCCGGCCTGTTGCGCCGCCCAGGTTTCCGTCTTCTTCAGGGCGCGGTCAAACCGGGAAAGAATTTCGCCCACATCCGCCGCCGTGGCGATGAGCGGCGGACAGAACGCAACCGAATCGCCGACGGCGCGCAGCACCAATCCCTCATCATAGCAGTATTCCTGACATTTGGCGCCGATCCCCGTTTCCTTGGGCCAGGGTGTCTTGGTGGCCTTGTCCTTGACCAGTTCAATGGCGCCGATCAGGCCGAGGCCGCGGACTTCGCCGACCAATGGCCGATCTTTGAAGGCGCGCAGTCCTTGCTGCAGTGTCGAGGAAACGGCGCGGACATGGCCGACGATGTCGCGTTCCGCATAGATGGCGAGGGTTTCAAGCGCCACCGCCGCCGCCACCGGGTGCCCGGCATAGGTCGATCCATGGCCGAACACGCCGAAGGCCTCGCTCTGCTTGACCAGGTCTTGGTAAATCTCCTCCGAGATCATCAGGGCAGACATGGGGATGTAGCCTGAGGTCAGGGCCTTGGCCATGGTCATCATGTCGGGCTTCATGCCCAGCGTGGTCGTGCCCCACATGTTTCCCGTGCGCCCGAAGCCGCAGATGACCTCGTCAGCGATCAGCATCACGTCATGGCGCTTCAGGACCGCCTGGATTTTCTCGAAATACCCCTTCGGCGGCACGATCACGCCGCCGGCCCCCATGACCGGTTCGGCATAGAAGGCGGCGACCGTTTCCGGGCCTTCTTCCAGGATCAGCTTTTCCAGGTTTTCGGCGCAGCGGGTGGCGAAGGCCTCTTCACTCTCGCCATCCTCGGCAAAGCGATAGTGGTGCGGGCAGTCGGTGTGCAATACCCGGGCGATCGGCAGGTCGAAATCGCCATGCAGGTGAGGCAGGCCGGTCAGGCTGGCGCTGGCCACGGTGACGCCGTGATAGCCCTTCTGGCGTGCGATCAGCTTTTTCTTTTCCGGCCGGCCGCGGGCATTGTTCACGTACCACACCAGTTTGATCGACAGATCGATGGCTTCCGAACCTGAATTGGCGAACAGCACCTTGGACATGGGCACGGGGGCCAGTTCCAGGATCTTTTCCGCCAGGTCGATGGTCACGTCCGGCGTTTTATGGGCGAAGCCGTGGTAGTTGGGCAGGCGCGACAGTTCCCGCGTCGCCGCGTCGATCAGGCGCTGCTCGCTGAAGCCGAGCGACACGGCCCACAGGCCCGCCAGGCCCTCGATATATTCCTTCCCGGCATCGTCATAGATATGGATGCCGTTGCCGCGGCTGACGATCTGCGGCCCGACTTTCTCGTGCTTCGCCAGGTTGGTGTAGCCGTGCAGGTGGTAGGCGATGTCGCGGCTGGCGGGGGAGTTTCCGGGGGCGGGACGGGACGCGGTCATGAGGAAATCCTGATCGATTTTGCTATGGGAAGGATCGGCGCGCGCAGTTTGGTCCAGGCACATAGCGCAGAGCAATGGGGAAGACGAAAATCTTTGCCACCGCTTGATGCAGGTCATGTCCTGCGACGGTCTTCCCGGCTTTGATAGCGGCATGCCCATTCATCACGGGAGGATTAAATGTCCTTGAAAGATATTCTTGTCCATATCGACCTGAACGCGGAATCGGACCATCGCCTAAAAGCGGCGATGTCCCTGGCCCAGGCGCACGGCGCCCATCTGGCTGGGGTCTACGCCGTGCCGCGTCCTTACATTCCTGCTTATGCTGAAGTGCAGATCACGGCCGAAGTGCTGGAAGCCCAACGCGCTTCGGCCGAAGAGGCCGCGTCCCGGGCCGAGGCGGCTTTCAAGGCGGCGACCGCCAGTTCCGGCCTGTCTGTGGAATGGCGGCAGCAGGAAGGCGACGTGGGCCGGGTGCTCGGTTTTCACTGCCGCTACGCGGATCTGACGATCGTCAGTCAGCCGGACCCGGCGCAAAGCCTGTTTCCCGGCGACCGCGACCTGCCGGATCGGTTGATCCTGACCGCCGGGCGGCCGGTGATGGTGCTGCCCCATGGCTATTCGGGCGACCTGGCCGGAAAGCGCATCCTGGTTGCTTGGGACGAAGGCCCATTGGCGTCGCGTGCCGTACACGATGCCCTGCCGCTGCTGCGGGCGGCGGAAAAAGTCGTCGTCATGGTCGCCAATCCGACCAAGGTGCCTGGTGAGAAACGTGATCCGGGCGCGGATATCGCGGCCCATCTGGCGCGCCACGGCGTAACGGTCGAGGCCAGCCATGTGACCTCGGACGAACTCGACGTCGGCAACCTGTTGTTATCCCGCGCCGCCGACATATCGGCGGACATGATGGTGATGGGGGCCTATGGCCATGCCCGCTGGTCGGAACTGATCCTGGGTGGGGTCACCAACGTGGTGCTGTCGAATCAGACAGTACCTGTGGTGATGTCCCACTAACGGGGCGGCGGGGCCGGGTAGGGGGCTGCCCGGCCTCACCCTCCGGATATGAACGCCTCCATGGCGTCGGCCACGTCCTCGGCATAAAGGTCGAGGAAGAAATGATCGGCGCCGTCGATCACCTTGAAGATGATCCGCGTCCCGTCGGCCTTGCCCGCCATTTTCGTGGGAAGGTCCGCGACGACGGTGTCGTTCGAGCCCGCCATGATCAGGATCGGCACGTTGATTTCGCCCAGGATCGAGGGCGTGTCGAAACGCGGGTCCGGCCGGTAGTAGCTGACGAAACTGGCCGCCGACACTTTGGCGGTCGGGCAGTAAAGCAGGCCCGGCTTTTCCAATAGCGCGTCACCCTTTCCCGCCTTGGCCATTGCCTCGGCGGCTTCAAGGGCCGGTGCCAGGGGGCGGCCGTGCGCTTTCTCGAACCCTTGGGCGGCCTTTTCCGCGCTCCAGGTGGCAGGGGCCATCAGAACCAGCTTGCTCAGAAGCTCATTCCCCCGCTCGGCGACATAGCGGGCAGCCTGATTACCGCCCCGCGAATGGCCGAACAGCACCACGGGCCCGGTGCCCTGGCCCTTGAGCCAGTCCATCCAGGCGGAGATCTCGTCAAGGGCGTCGAGATGGCGGTGACGGTGCGGGGTCTTGCAATCGTACATGCCGTGGCGGTCGTCGATGGCGAGCGACAGGTTGATCGCGAGTGTGTTGAGCCCCCGGTCGTTGAGCACGCCGCGCAGGGTCTTCAGGGTTTCCATGTCGTTATGGGCCAGGGTGCCATGGACGATCAGTACCACGCCGTCCTTCAGCGCCTTGCCGGATGCCAAATCCAATTGCGCGTTGAGGGTGAGGTCCCCCGGCTTGATGCGCACTTCCTCGGCGTCGGCAGGCAGGGCGGCGGCCAGCAGGGTGAACAGGGCAAAGGTGAAGGCGAGGGGGTGAAACAGACGCATTTTGGAGGTCTCCCAGGATGGCGTTTTCGCCAGATTACGTCGTGCCGAAGACACATTCAAAGATTATAAATCGTCACGTGGTCGTCTAGCGCTTGCCGCGCTCCAGCGACCGGGGATCGAGCGCATCCTGCAGCCCGTCGCCGACGAAATTGAAGGCGATCACGGTGACGAAGATGGCGAGGCCCGGATAGACGGCCAGGGCCGGGGCGTCCCAGATCAGTTCCTGGGCGTTGGTCAGCAGGTTGCCCCAACTGGGCAGGGGCGGCTGAATGCCGAGGCCGAGGAAGCTCAAGACCGATTCCAGCAGGATCACGTTGCCGACGGAAAGCGTCGTCGCGACGATCACCGGCGAGGCCAAATTGGGCAGGATGTGCACGGTCATGATGCGGAAGGACGACGCCCCCTGGGCGCGCGCCGCCAGGACGAAGGACCGTTCGCGCAAGGACAGCGCCGTTGCGCGGACCAGTCGCGCCACGGTGGTCCAGCCGACCAGCGCCACGATGACGACGATGCGATAGAGGCTCATGCTTTCCGCCTGGGCCGTCTCGGCGGAAAACCCAAGCTTCTGCAGGTCGATGGCCGCCAGCACGATCAACAGCGGCAGCAGGGGCAGGGCGATGACCCCGTCGGTCAAGCGCATGAAGAGCGCATCCAGCCGTCCGCCGAAATAGCCCGACAGCAGCCCCACGGTCGTGCCCAGGACCGCCGCCGTCAGGGCCGCCGCGATGCCGACGAATAGCGACACCCGCCCGCCGTACAGCAGGCGCAGCAGCACATCGCGCCCGGCCTCGTCGGTGCCCAGCGGATGGGCCGCGCTGGGCCCCGCCAGGCGGTTGAACAGGTCGACCGCGTTGGCGTCGAGGCCGAGCCAGCCTTCGACCACCGGGGCGAGCAGGCTGGCCGCGGCCAGGACCGCCAGCACCCCGGCGCTGATCAGGGCGAGCCGATGGCGCAGGAACCGCCGGGTGACCAGGGCGAGCGGCGTCGAGGCAGCCGCGGCGGCGGCGTCGCTCATTGCTTCTTTCCTTCGAAGCCGATGCGGGGGTCAAGCCAGGCATAGGCGAGATCGGCCAGGATGTTGCCGACCAGCGTTACCAGGGTCGCCAGCAGCAGACAGACGAGGGCGAGGTTGAAATCGTTGCCCATGACCGCGTCGAAGGTCAGCTTGCCCATGCCCGGGTAGGCGAAGATGGTTTCCGTGATCAGCGCGCCGGAAAACAACGTTCCGAAATCCAGGGCGATGATCGTGGTTACCGGGATCAAGGCGTTGCGCAGCGCATGGCCGAGCACGACCCGCCGTTCCGGCAGACCTTTGGCGCGGGCGGTGCGGATATAGTCCTGACGCAGGGTCTCCAACATGCTGGCCCGCATGTAGCGGGTATGGCCGCCGACGCTGGCCAGGGTCAGGCTGGTGGCCGGCAGGACCAAGTAGATCAGCTTGTCCGACCAGCCGTCCATGCCCGGCGTGCCCAGCCCGCCCGCCGGCAGCCAGCCCAGGATCACCGCGAACAGGATGATCAGCAACAGGCCGAGCCAGAACGACGGGATCGAGATGCCGGCGAAGGCGAACAGATTGACCGAATAATCGCGCAGGGAATAGGGCCTGACGGCGGCCCAGATGCCGAGCGGCAGGCCGATGCAAAGGGCCAGGGTCAGGCTGATGCCGAGCAGCATGAGGGTATTGCCCAGGGCCGGGCCGAGGATGTCGAACACGGGCTTGGCGAACAGGCGGGAGAACCCGAAATCGCCTTGCAGCACGGACAGAAGCCAGTTGCCGTACCGTTCCGCCACCGGGCGGTCGAGGCCGTAGATCTCCCGCAGCTTGGCGACGTCGGCGGAGGTCAGGTCCGGATCGGCGGAAATCATCAGATCCACCGGATCGCCCGGCATCAGGCCGATCAGCCCGAAGATGACAAACGACATCACCGCCAAAACGACGGCCGATTGGATCAGGCGTTCACTGATGAAACGAAGCATGGGGGAAGCCTAGTCCGGCGCATGGCGAGGGGCCAGAGAAAGTGGGGGGCCCCCTCACCCCGACCCTCTCCCCCGGTATTAGGTAGCAAACGCACCAAGGGCGGCGCGTTGTGATTAGCGGACTTCTGGCGGCTATGATTTTAGGTGGCGCGGTTCCCAATCTCATAGTTGGCGAACCCGTTTGCAATCCCTATCGGTCCTCCTATGAACAGGCAGAAATCGGTCTCTCGTTCCACTTTGAATGCGTCGATATATCGTGCTTGGCCGACTACAAAAATAGCATGGCTTCCGGCTTTAAGTGCGCGGATCGTTTCTTCGTTCATCGTTCTTTTAAAGATAAGGGGGATGGTTTGGGGTACTGTTGGCGCAAGAGGTGCGGCCACAATATCGTCGGTCTCATCAGGGCGCTCAGTGGGAAGACCCCCTTTGAGGGGGAAGTCTTGGAACCCTGGCACACCCCAAACCCTTACATCATAAGCGGGGGTTTGGCCAAAATTTTTGAGCGTCACGCTGACTTCCGGAATTTCGCCAATTTTCAATTTCTTGATATTGGCGCTTTCAACCATGACATAGGCGCGAAGTTGCCGTTCAGCGTTCTTTCTGGTTTCTTCGACCGTGGCCTGGGCCGCCAAGGTCGTCAACTTCGCCTCATTGAGCATTCCCTCGGTATAATTGGCGGCCCTTCTGGTTTCCCCCAAAGTCCACCAGATAAGGGCGACACCAACACCAGTGAGGGCGGCAGCAAGGAAACTGGCGAGCATCATCCAGAAGGACCATTTCGCCATATCCCCCTGGGCCTTCAGATCGGCTTTCTCGCGCTCTGTCTTGTCGGCGGGCTCATCCTTTGCTTCTATGGCCTCAAGCGCAGTGGCTATGCGTTCGATAAGGCCCGTAATGGGGGGTGGAAGGCCAACCTCAAAGTCGGGCTTTGTGTCTGTGGCTATTTCGGTGGCGCGGTCTTCGCCGCCCTGAGCCTGGGCCTTATCATCAGATTGACCTAACGCAACCCCAGACCAGATCAGGCAACCGATCAGGAATCCTCTAACCGTAAGTTTGCGCAGCCAATAGCAACCAGACATTGCACGAAGAATACAGCGGTGAAGCCTCCACGGGAAATCTTGTTATTTAGTTTTCTCTCAGATTCATTCACGCTGTCATCCTCCGGGCTTTGGAGGCATAAACCGTCCGCGCCTATTTGACGCCCCAGTCCTCGACCCACAGGCTGGACGGGTATTGATGGCCCGTGGGCGCGACGCCGGTCAGCCAGGGCGGCATGATGAAGGTCTCGGCCCGGAAGTAGAGGGGAATGGCCGGCAGTTCGGTGACGTAGATTTCCTGCAACCGATGCCACAGTTTCTTGCGGGTGGGCTTGTCCAGTTCGACCTCGATCTTCTCGATCAACTCGTCCATTTCCGCGTTCTTGAAGCCCGGATAGTTCTGCCCGGCCCAGCCGTTGGCTTCGGTCGGGATATGGGCGGAATGCAGGCTTGTGCGCGGCACGCTTTCCGGTGCCGACGACCAGGCATACATGGCCAGGCCCGTGAACTTGCGCTGGGTCACGGTCTGGCCGAAATAGACGCGGGCCGGTTCGTTCTTGATGCGCACGTCGATGCCGACGGCCTTCCACTGGCTTTGCAGGACCTGCTGGACCAGTTCGCGGGCCTTGGACCCGGCCGTGGTCATGAATTCGAAGCGCAGCGGCTCGCCCGTGTCCTTGTGCTGTCGCACGCCCTGGACAAGCTTGGTAAATCCAGCCTTTACAATAAGTTCCAGGGCTTTCCTTGGATCATAGGTGTATTTCGGAATGTCCTCGGCCGCGACCCAGTCCAGGGGATTGACCGATGACTGCGCGACCGGCTGGCGGCCGCCGAACAGCTGCTGGGAAATCGCCTCGCGGTCGATGGCGTAGACCAGGGCGTGGCGGATGTCCCGGTTCTGCAGCAGGGGATTGTCCTGATTCAGGTCGATGTGTTCGTAAACCAGGCCGGGCTTGTAGAGGATGCGGAATTTGCGCCTATGGCGTTTTTCGAAGCGCAGGGCCTGATCGACCGTGAAGCCCAGTTCGCCCGAGATCATGTCGATGTTGCCGGACAACAGATTGGCTTCGAGCGCCGCCGTGTTGGGGATGATCTTGACGACGATGCGCTTGAAGGCGCCCGGCTTGCCCCACCATTTCGGATTGCGTTCCAGAATGATGTAGCTGCCGCGCTGGGTTTCCGAGATCAGGTAGGGGCCGAAGTACAGCGCCTCGTTGGTGGTCTGGGTGTCGAAGGCGGTCTTGTTCTTGTAGTTCACCGGATCGGCGTCGAAGTTGACCGCGTCGACATGGGCCGGGATCAGGTTGAAGGAATTGATGGCGTTGTAGTCGAAGGTCAGCTTGTCGAAATGGAGGGTGAAGGTCTTGTCGTCCTTGGTGTCGAGCTTGTAGGCCGAGCGATAGAATTCGATCGGCAGGATGCCCGTCTTGCCCTGACGGCCCGCGCGCCAGGTGAATTCGACGTCCCTGGTCGTGATCGGCGTGCCGTCGCCCCATACAGCATCGGGGCGGATGGTGTAGGTGACGGCGATGCCCTTTTTGCCGTTCGGCGCCGTTTCCGGCACGGCGAGGCCGTTTTCGAGGGTCGGAAGCTTGGTACAGAGCATGCAGACCAGTTGCCAGTTCTGGTCGAACACGGTGAACGGCCGGCGCGTGAAGCCCAGGATGTAGGACTTGGCCACCATGCTGTCGATGTTGGGGTGGAAAGTCGACGGATACTGGGTGATGCCGATGGTGAGCTGGTCGCGTTCCGCCGCCCGGGCAGGCCCGACGGCGCAGAGCATCACAAAGGCGGCGGTAAGGAGCGATTTCAGGACAGGGCCAGCCGGTCGCATGGAGTCTCCCCAGATCGTCACTCAATCATCAGTCGTCGTAGCCGCGTCCGCCGTGGGCCAGGGACCATTTTTCCGGATCGTCAAGGAACGCCCGCACCCCGGCGATGGTTTCCGCATCGAAGTATCCGCCATCTTCGGCCACCTGCAACACATCTTTCCAGGTCGCGAGGTAGCGCAGGGTCACGCCTTCTTTCTCCAGGGTTTCCAAGGCCCCCTTGAACACGCCGTAGAAGAACACGACGAAGGCGTCGGTGCATTCGGCGCCGGCGTTGCGGATGGCATGGACGAAATTCAGCTTCGACGCCCCGTCAGACGCCAGGTCCTCGACCAGCAGCACCTTGGAACCCTCGACCAGATTGCCCTCGATCTGGGCATCGCGGCCGAAGCCCTTGGGCTTCTTGCGCACATAGAGCATGGGCTTGGACGCGGCTTCGGAAATCCAGGCGGCATAGGGGATGCCGGCCGTTTCACCGCCGGCGACGGCGTCAACGTCGTCCAGACCCGCGTCGCGGCGCAGCATCTCGACCCCCAGTTCGATGATCCGGCGGCGTGCTTCGGTGAAGGAAATGACCCAGCGGCAGTCGATATAGACCGGGCTGGCCCAGCCGGAGGTGAACATGTAGGGCTCCTGTGGCCGGAAGTTCACGGCCTTGATGTCGAGCAGAAGTTTCGCGGTTTCCTGGGCTGGGGTCATGGCAGCGGTCATGGGGGCCTCGTGTGCTCTGAAACCCGCCGAACAGGGGCGGGCGGACTGTGTTGGTCGGATGGTTCGGGCCAGGGTTTCATGGCCGATGTCTGCGTTTTCGTTTAACGGGTTCGCCCCAGACCCGCAAGCGCGCGAGGGGCGGGGACGGGGGATAAATCCTGCCGGTGACGATCCTTGTTGCGCTCAAGTGGTCTGTGGTATACCATATGCCAGTTGATTGAACGCCGCTGCCGATGGTGTCCTCCCAGGGGCGCGACCTCGCAGTTTCAGATTGCTCCCTGCTTGGCACGGCGACCTGTGATCACTATTCTCCCTCCCTGATCCTGGGGGCTCGGTCGACCACCGACCGGGCCCCGTTTCTTTTTGTCCGCGGCAGAACGGACCGGCCGGGAGGGCCCACGAGTGAACCGACAGGAACGGCGCCGGCAAAAGAAGCTTGCGGAGACGGCGGACCGTCTTTCGCCCAAGGGCCGCGCGCGCCTGACCGCCGGGGTTCAGGCCTACCACGCGGGCCGTTTCAGCGAGGCCGAAGAAGCCCTCACCAAGGTCCTGGCCGAGCGTCCGCGCGAGGCCCAGGCCCTGCATCTTCTGGGATTGATCGAATACCGCACGGGCCGCCTGGAATTGGCGGCGGATCATCTGGTCGCGGCTTCCATGGTCGACGGCGAGGATCCGGCGATCCATGCCAATCTGGCCTCCGTCCTTAACCTGTGCGGCCGCGGTGCCGAGGCCGAGGCGGCATCCCGCCATGTCCTGGAACTGCGCCCCGACAATGCGGAGGCCTACAACAACCTGGCCGTGGCCATGGAACTTCAGGACCGCATCGACGAGGCCGAGGCCTGCGGCAAGCGGGCGGTCGAACTCGATCCCAAGCATTTGGAAGCCCATATCAACTTGGGAAACCTCTATTTCCGCAAGGGCGCACTGGACGAGGCGGCGGCCATGTACCGACGCGCCGCCGAGATCGATCCGACAAATCCCATGCCGGCGGGGAACCTTGGCGTCGTGCTGCGCCGCCTGGGCGATCTGGCGGGGGCTGAGGACTTCTGCCGCAAGGCGCTGGCCCTCCGTCCAGATTATCCCGAGGGCTTCAACGCGCTGGGCAACGTGCTGATGGCGCGGGGCGACATTCTGGGTGCCCAGGACGCCTTCCGCGCGGCGTTGACCCACCGTGAGGGGTATCTGGAAGCGCGCGCCAATCTGGCGGGGGCGTTGTTCAAGTCCGGCGATCTGGGGCAGGCGGAAGACGCCTACCGCGACACGGTCGCGCGTTTCGACCGTTTCGCCGGCGCTTGGTCAGGCCTGGGCACGGTGCTGCTGGCCAAGGGCGATACGGCGGGGGCGGAAGACGCGTTCCTGCGTGCCGTCGAGGCCCATCAGGGTTTGGGCGACGCCTGGGTCAACCTGGCCGCCGCCGGGGCCTTGACGGAAGATCACGAAGCCCAGTTGACCGAATTCCTGGAGACGGCGCCCGAAAACGATCAGACCGCCCAGGTTCTGTTCGCCTTGGGGGCGGCCAAGGATCGGCGCGGCGACCCGGCCGGTGCGTTCGACGCCTTCGCCAAGGCCAATGCCATGCGCCGCCGCCTGCTGGACGGGGCCGGGCAGGGCTTCGACGCGGACCGCTTTGATCAATGGGTCGATGAGATCATCGATACCTTCGGCAAGGATGTGCTGACCAAGGCCAAGGGCTGGGGCGATGCGTCGGAGGCACCGGTTCTTGTCGTCGGTATGCCGCGCTCGGGCACGACCTTGGCCGAACAGATCATTTCCAGCCATGGGCAGGGGGCAGGGGCCGGGGAATTGGACGCCCTGTCGCGGCTGTTGCCTGACTATCCCATGGGCGTGGCTGGCCTGGATGCCGACAGGGCGGGCGCCCTGGCGGCTGACTTCCTGAAACGCCTGGGGGCAGGGCGGCATGAGGCCCTGCGCATCGTCGACAAAACCCCCTTCAACATCTTTCTGTTGGGGCTGGCGCAGATGCTGATGCCGGGGGCCCGCATCGTCCATTGTGTACGAGATTCCCAGGACACGGCCTTGTCCTGCTTCTTCACCAATTTCACCCAGGGCCTGACCTGGTCCACGGACCTGGCCGAGATCGCCCGCATGCAGGCTGCGCAGGACCGCGTCATGGCCCATTGGCGGGATGTTCTGGACCTGCCGGTCCATGAACTTCGTTACGAAGACCTGATCGCAGACCAGGAAGGGCAGAGCCGCGCGCTGATCGACTTCCTGGGCCTGGATTGGGATCCCGCCTGCCTGGATTTCCACACCTCAGGCAACGCGGTGCTGACGGCCTCCAACTGGCAGGTCCGCCGGCCGCTCTATAACAACGCCGTCGGACGGGCCGATGCCTATGCGGCGTTTCTGGCCGGCCCGTCGTAAAGCCCCAAACCTTTCAACCTTCGTGAATTCCGCGTCGGACGGCATCGTTGCCGTCTGTATCCGCGTCTGTTCAAACCGCGTTTAGCAGCTGTATTGACAGGGCCGAAGGGGAGTCATATTGTCTTTTTGGATTCGGAATTCACAAATTAAAAAATATAATAAATGCAACAACTTAAAATTAAAAATGACCTAACGAAAGAGGCGTTTGACGCCATTCGGGAGGCGATCCTGTCCGGCAAGCTTCCGCCCGGCACGCCTGTCGGCCAGGAAGAAATGGCGGAACGGCTTGGCGTCAGCCGCCAGCCGGTCAGCCGCGCCCTGGTGCTGCTCAAGCGCGAAGGGCTGGTCGTCGACCGCGGGCGCAAAGGCCAGATGGTTGCCCCCATTGATGCGGATAGGCTGGTTGCTCTTTTCCAGGTGCGCGGTGCGCTGGATCGTTTGGCCGCGCGGCTGGCGGCGGCGAACAGAGATGCCGCGAGCATCGCCGCGGATCGGCTGGGTGAGCTGATCGTGACCGGCAGGGACGCCGCTGCACGTCAGGATTTCGCTGCCCTGGTCGATGCTGATGTCGTTTTTCATCGCACGCTTTATGAACTGGCGGGCAATCCCGAGATCGCCGCGGCGGCGGATGTCGCCTGGCCACATATGGTGCGGTCCATGCACGCGGTCTTGTCGGATGTTGCGCGCCACGCCATGACCTGGAACGAACACGAGGCCATCGCCAATGCCGTTATCTCCGGCGACATCGAGCGCGCCGGAGAACTGGCAGCGCATCATACGGAAACGGCGGGCGAGGCGACCTATCGCCGACTTAAGAATTTCGCCGGAGCGACAGACTCCGGAGACGACAAGCAAGACATCAATCGGAGGATGATCCAATGCGCTTGACCGAAGAAGAACTGAAACGCTTCGACGAGGACGGCTACCTGTTCTTTCCCGGAAAATTCACGCCGGAGGAAGCGGCCTGTCTGAAGGCCGAGGCCGAGGCCGTCTATGCCCTGGACCGGGAAGAGGTCTGGCGCGAGTCAAATGGCGTCGCCCGCACGGCCTTCGCCGCGCACAAGTACAATGAGGCGTTCCGGCGCTTAGGAGCCCATCCGCGCATGATCGATCCGGTGACCCAGGTTCTGGACGGCCCCGTCTACATGCACCAGTACAAGGTCAACGCCAAGGCCGCCTTCGACGGCGCCGTCTGGCAGTGGCACCAGGATTACGGTACCTGGAAGCGCGATGACGAGATGCCGGAACCCCGGGCCATGAACATCGCCGTGTTCCTGGACGACGTGACGGCGGCCAACGGCCCGTTGCTGTTCATCCCCGGCAGCCACAAGCAAGGCGTTGTCGACGCGGGCCACGACCTGGAGACGACCAGTTATCCGCTGTGGACCCTGGACCGGGACAAGGTGTCCGAATTGGCGGAACGGGGCGGCTGCGTCGCGCCGACCGGCCCGGCCGGCAGCATGCTGATGTTCTCGTCGCTGCTGGTTCATGCCAGCCCGCCCAACATCTCGCCGTTCGGGCGGACGATCGTTTATCTGTCGCTGTGCCATGTCGACAACCACATCCGCGCCTTCAACCGGGCGGAGTGGATCGCGCACCGCGACTTCACCCCCATCGAAGCCCTGAGCGACGATTGTCTCGACGAATTGGTCGCCAAGCGCCAACAAGCTGCGGAGTAATCAATTTTGTATATCTATCAAGAACTCGCGGCCCGCGCCGCAGCGGGTAAGCCCGTTCGTGTCGGCCTGATCGGGGCCGGGAAATTCGGCTCCATGTTCCTGTCGCAGGTGCCGACGACGCCGGGCCTGGACGTCGCCGTCATTGCCGATCTGAGCCCCGACGGCACCAAGAAGGCCTGCCGCAACGTCGGCTGGCCGGACGACCTGATTGCCAAGACCAAATTCGTCGACGATGCCATGGCCATGATGCAGGCGGGCGGCGTGGACGTGGTCGTCGAGGCCACGGGCAACCCGGTCGTTGGCCTGGTCCATGCGCGGGAAGCCATCCGCAACGGCATCCACATCGTCATGGTCAATGTCGAGGCCGACGTTCTGGCCGGCGGCCTGTTGGCCGAAGAAGCCCGCAAGGCGGGCGTCGTCTATTCCATGGCCTACGGCGATCAGCCGGCCCTGACCTGTGAATTGGTCGAATGGGCGCGGGCCACGGGTTTCGAGGTCATTGCCGCGGGCAAGGGCACCAAATACCTGCCGTCCTATCATGCCTCGACCCCGGACACGGTCTGGGACCACTACGGCCTGACCCCGGAACAGGCGGCCGCCGCCGGCATGAATAGCCAGATGTTCAACAGCTTTCTCGACGGCACCAAGTCGGCCCTGGAAATGGCGGCCATCGCCAACGGCACGGGCCTCACCCCGCCGTCGGACGGCCTGAATTTCCCGGCCGCCGGCATGGACGATCTTGCCCATGTCCTGCGCCCCATCGCCGACGGTGGGATGCTGGAACACAAGGGTCAGGTCGAGGTCGTGTCGTCCCTGGAACGCGACGGCCGCCCGGTGTTCAAGGATCTGCGCTGGGGCGTCTATGTGGTGATCGAAGCCCCCAACGATTACGCCGCCGCCTGCTTCCGCCAGTACGGCATGAACACGGATGCCTCCGGGCGCTATTCCGCCATGTTCAAGCCGTTCCACCTGATCGGTCTGGAATTGAATATCTCGATCCTGTCGGCGGCGCTGTTGAACAAGCCGACGGGCTCGACCCTGGGCTTCCGAGGCGACGTCGTGGCGACGGCCAAACGCGACCTGAAGGCGGGCGAAATGCTCGACGGCGAGGGCGGATTCACCGTCTGGGGCAAGCTGTACCCGGCGGAAAAATCGCTAAAGCTCGGCGGCCTGCCCATCGGTCTGGCCCATAAGGTCAAGTTGAAGGCCGACATTCCAGCCAATCAGCCGGTGCGATGGCAGGACGTGGACGCCGACGAAACCCTGGATGCGGTGAAAATTCGCCGGGAAATGGAAGCGCACTTCCGTTTGCCGGTCGCGGCCGAATAAACCTGTCGTTTCGACGGATGCGGCGCTTGGTGTACCCGTAACGGGCGAAATCTCCATAGGTTTACCCGTTGGGCTGCCTATTCTACAATCCCGTATCAAGCTGAATGGGTGCGTCGTGAGATAGGTTTTGGAACGTCGAAATTCTTCAGAGTCGGCCAGTTCTCGCGTTCAGGATGAAAACCTGCGACTGATCCTGTCCACGGAACAGGAGCAATGGATAAAACAGCAAATCGGCATGGCTGCGGGTCTTGCGTGGGCTTCCGTGTTTTTCCTGATGTTGAGCGCCGGCTGGCTGACTGCTGTGTTTTCCGGGGCGATCTCTGATCGCGCGTCTCAAAGCTGCTTCGAATTGGCGGTGGATACACCGAATTATCAGAAAGTGTCCGAGGAACTTCGTGCACAGGGGCTGTCGCCCTGCCCAGCGGCAGGCGACGCGAGCCAGGAGTTCAAATGGCGTGACCTGGTCTGGCTGCCGACGCTGATCGCCATGATCACATTGATGATTTCCACGCTTACGCTTGGGCGGAATTTGTATCTGTTGCGTCGATACAAAGGATACCTAACTGATCACGATGCATTCTTGCGCAAGTACAACCGCCCGTAACCGGCGGCCGCGCTGCGTTTTTGATTGAGCCTGCAGGCAAGCTTTAGAACAGGGTCGGATCGGTAGGCCGCGACGTTTTCCGCTCCTTCAGCCGTTCGACGACGACGATCAGTTTATCGACGTCGCCGGATGGCCCCAAAAGCGGCAAGATCAGGCGTTCGTGGTTTCCCGAGGCGTCATAGGTTTCAAAGCTCCGCTGCAACAGGACCGGGTGGCCGGTGCTGACGCAGCGGTCGTAAGATTCTTTGACTTCCTGGAAATCATATTGGTGACTGACCTCGTAAAAGGTCAGGCCCGTGTGGTCTGGAACCTCAAGCTTCCAACGGTTCTGGACAATGGTGGTGCCGACGAAACGATAGCGAAAATCGGTGACGTCGGGACGTAATAGGACGTCGAGAACCAGCATGATGGGCGCGTCCTGATAGACGTCGATCAGCTTGAAATCATCCCAGGATGGCGTCGGTGCGGAACCGGCCTGCCCACGCCAATAATCCCAGACGCGGCGAGTGCGGAGGCCGGTCAGGTGGTTGTCGATATCGTGGATTGTTCTGTAGGTCGCCATGAACGCGGAGTCATACGAAGAGATGCAGTTCCGCGAAAGCTGGACAGAAGTGTTAGACCAATTTTTAGGTGCAGCGGCGGCCCCGCCACGGCACTGATCCGTTGCCGGGGCGGGGGACCCGTGCCATAAGCGGGCGATGTCCGAAACCCAACAAAGCGCTGATTCGCCTCGTGTCTGGGTGCTGGCCGACGACCGGCCCGGCAACCGCAGCCAATGCCTGGGCGTGGCCCGGGTCCTGGGTCTGCCGTTCGCGCAGAAGGACATTGAATACGGTCCCCTGGTACGTCTGCATAACGCGCTGCTGGGGGCGTCCTTCGCAGCCATTACGCCGGCCTCGCGGGCCCTGTTGACGCCGCCCTGGCCGGATCTGGTGCTCGGCGCCGGGCGGCGCTCGGCCTCCGTTGCGCGCAAGATCAAGAAACTGTCCGGTGGCCGCACGAAACTGGTTCATGTCATGCATCCGGGGGCCGGGGCAGGGGATTTCGATCTGATCGCCCAGCCTGCCCATGATGCCCGGCCCACGACCGCCAACACCTTGACCATTCCCGCTGCCGCCCATGGTGTGACGGCGGACATTCTGGACGCGGCCAAGGAAGAATGGGAAGCGGCCTTTGCCCATCTGCCGCGCCCGCTGATTGCCCTTATGGTCGGCGGCAGCACCCGGCGGCGCGAGTTCGGCCCGGAAATGGCGGCCGAGGTCGCGGGCCTTGCTGCTAAGATGGCGCGGGAACGGGGTGGCTCCTTGTTGGTTTCGACCAGCCGGCGGGTCGAGGAATCCGAAGACCCGGGCACCATGCCGGCTCTGCTGGCCGCTTTTGCAGACGTGCCGCACCATCTGTATCGCTGGGGCGATCCGGCGGGGAACCCTTACATGGGCTATCTCGCCCATGCCGACGCCGTGGTGGTGACGGGGGATTCCGTTTCCATGTCGACCGAGGCTTGCGCCCGCCCGGGGCCGGTCTATCTCTACGCGCCGCCGCCCTTGATCACGCCCAAGCACAAGCGGTTCCATGACTACCTGTTCGGCGAAGGTTATGCCCGGCCGCTGACGGCGGAAACGGTTTGGGACGATTGGACCCACGCGCCCCTCAACCCGGCGGAAGACATCGCTCGCGCTATCCGGGAGCGCCTGAACATCGCCGCCTGATCTCTGCGTTGCGTCGGCGGGTCGTTGCGCTACGATGCGGCCGGGGGCGATCACCAGGGGACGGAAACAGACATATGGCCAACGAGCTTCTTTTCGGGATTCAAACCAACGGCATCAAGCACACCCATGCGGACCCCATGCCGGATGTGGATACGCGCTTCCGCATGGTGCGCGATGCGGGTGTGTTCGATTACATCGACAAGACCCCGGACCCGGATCAGATCGACGATTTCGAGCGCGCGCGGGACAAATACGGCCTGCCGGTGCGGGCGGGCGGTTGGTTCTATGTCCTGGGCCAGGACGAGGCGCTGCTGGAAAAGAACCTGGAGACGGGCCGCCGGCTGGGCTCACTCGTCCATAACACCCAGATCAAACTTCACCATGCGAAGGGCCATGTGGTCACGGACGAGGAAGTCCTGAACGCCTACTTATGGGCGGCGGAGTTGGGCGAAAAGTACGGCGTCACGCCCTGCTTCGAGGTCCATGTGAATATGTGGTCGGAAGACTTCGCGCGGGTCGCCCGTGTCGGTCGCATGGTCGAGGCACGGGGGATGGAGTTCAACATCACTCTCGACCACAGCCACGTCATCTTCAAGATCGACAACCCCAAGGAACAGAAGATTTTCGACACGGCAGGGCAGATTGCGGCGGGGGAGGTGATCCTTGATCCCTACACGCCCGGAAATGTGGTGCAGCAGTGGATCGAGGCTGGCTGGGTCCGCCATTGCCATGCCCGGGCTGCGATCCCCAACAACCCGGTCAACGAAACAGGCCGCCATCCCGACGGCAGCGTCGGCAGGGGGATCCAGTATCCCTTCGTGCAGCCGGGGCCGGGCGAGTATCACGCTGACTGGGACGGGGCGTTGCTGGAGCCGTGGAAGGAATGCATCCGCATGCTGATGCGTCACCACGCGGCGGACCCCACGGGCAAGCTGGGCCAGATTTCGACCGAATTCATTCCCGGCACGGATTACGGCGAGGGATGTAGATATTCCCTTTTCGACCAGGCAGTCGCCTGCGTCGAATGGATGCGTGACACCTGGGACGTGATCCGCCGCGAGGCGGCGGCATAAGACCGGGGATTATTCCGGCCAGGCTTTGACCTCGGTCTTCTGCTCGCCCAGACCTTCGATGCCGACGCGCATGACATCGCCGGCCTTCAGGAAGCGCGGCGGCTTCATGCCGAGCCCCACGCCCGGCGGCGTGCCCGTGGCGATGATGTCGCCCGGCATCAGGGTCATGTACTGGCTGACCACGGACACCAGATTGAAGACGTTGAACACCATGGTCTTGGTGCTGCCGTCCTGCATCATCTGGCCCGAGACCTCGCACCAGATGCGCAGGTTCTGCGGGTCCGGCACCTCGTCGGGGGTGACCAGCCAGGGACCGAAGGGGGCGAAGGTGTCGAAGCTTTTGCCCTTCACCCATTGGCCCGTGGTTTCCAGCTGGAATGCTCGTTCCGACACATCGTTCATGACGGCATAGCCGGCGATGTGGTTGAGGGCGTCCGCTTCCTCGACGTATTGGGCGCGCTTGCCGATGACGACGGCGAGTTCCGCTTCCCAATCGCCTTTTTCCGAGCCCTTGGGCAGCACGACAGGGTCGGTCGGGCCGCTGAGCGAGGTGATCGCCTTGGTGAAGATGATCGGCTCTTCCGGCAGGGCCATGCCGGCCTCCGCCGCATGGTTGGCATAGTTCAAGCCGATGGCGACGATCTTGCCGACGCCGGCGACCGGCGCACCCAAGCGCGGTGATCCACCGACGGCGGGAAATTCTTCCGGGTCCATGGCGTTCAGGCGGGCCAGACGGTCGCTGACCAGCGTTTCCGGCGTGATGTCGGGCAGGCGGTCGGACAGGTCGCGGATGCGGCCGGCGGCATCCAGCAGGCCGGGGCGTTCCTCGCCCTTGGGGCCATAGCGCAGCAATTTCATGGATGGGACTCCCGGATGGATTTTAGACGTCTTTGACCGGTTTTCGCACCGGTGGCCGCATTAGGCTTCGCAGGGCCGGGAAGGTCAAGACCGTTACCTGGAATTTTATGAAAGTTTTATAGAATATTGAAAACACTTAATATTTTTGTTGGAATTTGAAGCGGAGCGTAAGCTGCGGAAGAAAAGGAATTTCCGCCATGGTGCTCCGCCGACCCGGTTTATTGTCCTTCGGGCGCCCGGCGCTGGTTGAAAACCAGCGGGGCTCGTCCCTGGTCGAATTCGCCTTCGCAGCCCCCCTGGTTGTGTTGATGCTCATCGCCATCATCGAGTTCGGCATGATCATGTTTGTCTCGACGTTGATGGAAAGTGCGCTGCGTGATGCCGCACGGTTCGGCATCACCGGTCAGGAGCCGGAGGGGGGCACGCGTCTGGAACAAATCATCGCGATTGTCGAGGACCGCACCATCGGCCTGGTCGATATGGCCGACGCCAAGGTCGAGGTTCGGGTCTACCCCACCTTCGGCGATGTCGGCCGCGGCGAAGCCTTCGTCGACGGCAACGGTAATGGTGTCTACGATCCGGGCGAGACCTTCACCGACGAGAACGGCAACGGTGCCCACGATGCGGACATCGGCGAGGCCGGGGCCGGCGACGCCGGGTCGATCGTCGCCTACCGCATGGAATACGCCTGGCCGCTGCGCACACCGTTGGCGGGGCCTTTGATCGGCGAAGACGGCAAGTTCGTTTTGAAATCGGCCATCGCCGTGCGCAACGAACCCTATGATCAGGCCATCGGCGCACCGGCGCCGGGCGGGTGAGGGGCGTCATGGGCGTTATCCGCAAGTTCCTGAACCGGTTCCGGCGCGACGGGCGGGGGACCATCTCCGTCGAGTTGGCGATCGCCGTGCCGGTGCTGACGGGCCTATTGATGTCGGGGGTCGAGGTCACGCGCTATGTCCTGATCAACCAAAAGCTGGAGCGCACGGCGGCGACCATGGGCGATTTGATCTCGCGCATGCCGGAACTGACCGAAGGCGACATTACGTCGTTCTTCGCAGCCTCGGACCAGGTCATGACCCCATATGACGTTCAGGTCGGCGGCCGGGTCATCATATCGTCGATCGCCCGGGACGGCGGCGGCCCGGAAATCATCTGGCAGCGAACATACGGTCTGGCGCCGGCGGCAAGCCGGTTCGGCGCCATGGGCGACCCGGCGGTGTTGCCCGCCGGATTTGAGGTCCGCGACAGCGAAAACGTCATCACCGCCGAGGTGTTTTATGATTTCGAGCCGATCATGATGACCGCCGTGCTGGAGGCTGGGCAGCTTTATTCCAGCGCCGTGTTCCGACCGCGTTTCGGAAGCCTGACCACCGTCAATCCCTGATCCGGTCCGCCCGCCAACCAATTCGTGATTTGAGCGGACTGGGGGCGGTGGGGGATAGTGGGTCCATGAAACGTCTGTTCATTTCGTGCCTGGGACTGTTCCTCGCAACCGGTGCCGTATCGTTGGCCGTTGCGGGGGGCGACGCGTTGCCGGCGGATCTGGTCGCGCGGTCGTGGGAGCAGATGACTTTCGACGGCAAACGCGCCAACCGATACAGCGCCTGCGGCGACGACTGCATCGCGGTTGATACGGATTCCAGTGTGTCCCTGATCGGGCGGCCCATAGCGGTGGATTTGGCGCAAATGCCGGTGCTGACCTGGGAATGGAAGGTGGATCTGCCCGTGGCTGCGACGGACTTGACCGTGAAGGGGCGGGATGATCGGGCCCTGGCCCTTTACGTGACCTTCCCATACGACCCTGACACGGCGACGTTTTCGGAATCTCTGCTGCGTCCCTTGGTCGAATTGACGCGCGGCAAGGACGCACCGGCGCGAACCCTGTCCTATGTCTGGAGCGGCGACACGACCACGCCCGGCACGGTCGTCGCCAGCCCTTATTTCGGCGACGTCAACGTGATGATCGTGGCGCGCACCGACCGTGCCCCCCTGGGTATGTGGCTGCGGGAAACGGTTGATGTGGCGGCGGATCATGAACGGGTGTTCGGCCGTCGTCCGCTGCGTGCGTCGCATGTGCTGATCGGTGCCGACACCGACGATACGGGGACACGCAACCGGGGTCTTGTACGCAATATCGCGTTCCAACCGCGACCGGGCGACAAATGATGAAGGTTTTCCTCTTGAATGCGGAACGATAAGGTCTTCACGTCGGATAATATCGAATACTAAGGGAGACCGTCTTAGGGATGACTATGGAAGCGGATGCCCGCACGGGAAATCCCGTGATTCTCTTGGACGTGGAGGGCGGTCTTGCGCAATCGCAGTCGCCTTCCCGCGATCTGTTGATTGACCAGATATTCGATGACGAGGATTTTAAACGCGGCCTGCGGGCCGATATTGCGAAGAGCGCGATCCCATTCAGCGGTCTCAGTGCGTTCCTGCAGTTCTGTGCCACGTACCTTGACCGACAAGGAGGTGGGAGTGGCGCCGATCCGGTGATTGAGGGACAACGCGCGCGCCTGTTTGATTATGCCGGGCGAATTAATCAGATGGCAGACCGGTTCAATACCGAGACCAAGCCAAACCCGGATGCCGTGTTCTGGCCGGACCCGGAGCGCGGCGGTAAACCGCTGAAGGACGTGATCCCGGTCGCCAAACGCTATCCATTTATCGACCAGGGAACCAAAATCGGATCGGCCGGAAGCTGTTTCGCAATCGAGATTGCTAAGAACCTGCTCGACCGCGGGTTCAATTACCTCTGCCTGGAAAAGACCTACGATCCGGAAACCGGCACGCTGGTCATGGATACCAGTTCCGACGATCCGGTCATTCAATATTCCTGCCGCTGGGGCATCATGTTCAATACGCCCAGCTTCACCCAGATCGTCGAGAACGCCTTCGGCGTTCGGCCGCTTCCCAAACTGCTGCTGAAACTCAGTGACGCACCGCCGGACATCTACATTGATCCATTCCGGGAGGCGGTCATGTTCCCGTCACCCGAAGCCTATGAAATCGAACGCGAAAAGCATCTGGAAAATACTCGGAAGGTCTTTCTTGAGGCGGACGTTTTCATCCTGACGCTCGGCTTGAACGAGGCTTGGCGTTACATGCCGGACGATGTCTATATCTCGCGTAACCCGCGGAATAAATCCATGACCGGTCTGATCGAGCACCGGACCCTGACGGTCGAGGAAAATATCGATTACCTGCAGCGCTTCATTGATGTGGTGCGCGCCCACAACCCGAATTTGAAACTAATTCTGACCGTATCGCCGGTGCCGTTCCTGGCCACCGGGCGGGCCGATATCCATCATGTTGTTACCGCCAACACGCATTCCAAGGCTGTGCTTCGTGTTGCTGCCGATATCATCGTCGAGCGCAATACGGATGTGTTCTATTTTCCAAGCTACGAGGTCGTCACTGTTTGTTCGGAAACGATCTGGACGGAAGATCAACGCCACATTCATTCTTCGGCAGTTGCGAAGGTTATGGAGACCTTTGACGAAATGTTCCTGACCCGCGCGGCGAAGACCCTCGTTCGGCTGAACACGGCCGGTGGGTGACGTCTCAACGTCCGCAGTTTAGGGGATATTAATGAGTCATCCCTAGAGTTCACGCGGTTCGTATCTCGGTCGGTCAGAGGCGACCAAATCCATGGATTTTTCGCAGTACACGGTTGATTCGTATGGCAACGTCCACCTTTCGGGCGACCTGAACGCCTGGATGCTGTCGTCGTCCTGGCGACGCCACGGCCTTTACCACCGTATCTGCCAACAGGAATACCGTTCGCAGCATGGCGGATTGCCGCCGGCGCGCGCCGCCGCTGACGATCTGCGCGATCATGGCGTTTGCTTATTGCCGCGGGTGTTGGCCGATGAAGAATGCTCAGCCTTTACCCAATCCATTGACGGCTATGTCGAAGGGTTGGCGCGAGACGGTCTGACCGGTTTGCCTGACACCTATTTCGTCCCCTGGTCGCAGTATCGGGCGGGCATCCTACGCCGGGTCTTGCCGGAGATCTTGTCGCCGGATCTGACGGCGAAAATTGAAGACTACTACGGCAGCCATTTCCAGGTTCTGTCGGTGTCGTTGAACCGCTACCTGGCGGAGATGGGGCGCGACGTATCTTTCCAATGGCATCGTGACGAAGAGCCACCGCAGCAACTGCACCTGATGGTGTATCTGTCCGGCGCATCGGATGAGGGCGGGCGTACGGAAGTCTTAGACCGGGCAACGACCCGCCGCGCGGCTGAAAACGGTTACAGTTATCCGCCCTTGGGCGAGCGTAGCGATGATCTTACGAAAATCCTTGGCTCCGACACGCTGGCAGGAACGGCAATTGTTCCTGATCTAAACGCGGGTGGGGCATTGATGTTCGCCGCGCCGCGCAATCTTCATCGCGGAGTGAAACCACGCGTTGGGCAGCGGGATACGCTGCTGATTCTTCTGATGCCGAGCCCGCTGCCTTGGCAGGCGCGACTGGGAGCGAATTTCCGGCAGGTTCTAAGCAGTGGGAAGCACACCACCTGTTGTCTGCTCAATCCATTCGATGAATTCTCCGAAGCGACATTGGAGCAGCATGGCCAAGCGCCTGAATGGGCGAAACTCGGGGAAATGTTTCCATCCGACGATTCCCTTTATTAACGTAATAGCCGACGCGGCCCCGGTCGCCTTTGCTGTCGCCAACGGCACACGCCGCCATTTCCAGGCGGCGGAATAGGGGGGCTATTCCGCCGGCGCGCGGCCCGGTTCGGCGCCGCCGGACGCCCCCTGGATCGCCTTGGTCGGGAACAGGCGGTCCAGGTAGATATAGACCACCGGCGTCAGATACAGCGTGATGACCTGCGACATCAGCAGGCCGCCGACCACGGTCAGGCCCAAGGGCGCACGTGCCTCGCCGCCCTGGCCGAAGCCGACGGCGATGGGCAGGCTGCCCATGAGGGCGGCCATGGTCGTCATCATGATCGGGCGGAAGCGGATCAGGCAGGCCTGATAGATGGCTTCGTCGGGGCTCAGGTTGTCCTCGCGCTGCGCCGACAGGGCGAAGTCGATCATCATGATCGCGTTCTTCTTGACGATCCCCACCAGCATGATGATGCCGACGAAGCCATAGAGCGTCAGCGGCATGTCGAAGGCCATGAGGGCGAGCAGCGCCCCCACGCCCGCCGCCGGCAGGCCCGACAGAATGGTCAGCGGGTGGATGAAGCTTTCATAGAGAATGCCCAGCACGATGTAGACCACGATAATGGCCAGCGCCAGCAGCATGCCCATGCCGGCCAGGGATTCCTGGAACACCTTGGCCGTGCCCTGGAAACTGGTGGTCAGGGTTGCCGGCACCTGGATTTCGCGTTCCAAGGCGTGAACCCGGTCGATGGCCGTGCCGAGGGAGACCTCGGGGGCGAGGTTGAACGAGATGGTGACGGCGGGGATTTGGCCCTGGTGGCTGATGGTCAGGGGCGACACGCCGCGGGTCAGGGTGGCGACGGCGGCCAGCGGCACCAGACGGTCGCCGGGGGCCCGGATAGATAGCTTCTTCAGCGCTTCCGGGTCTTTTTGGAATTCGGGGGCGACTTCCAGGATTACCGCGTACTGGTTGGCGGCCGTATAGATGGTCGACACCTTGCGTCCGCCGAAGGCGTTGGCCAGCACGGCCTCGATCTCGTCGGCTTTGATGCCCATGGTGCCGGCGCGGTCGCGGTCGATATCGACGACCAGCGAGGGGCTGCGGATCTTGAGGTCCGTGGTCACGTCCTGGAAACCGGGCAGTTTGCCCAGTTCGGCGGCCATGACTTCGGCCCATTTGTAGAGGGATTCCAGGTCCAGGTCCTGCAAGGTGTATTGGTATTGCGCGTTGGACAGGCGGCCACCGACGCGGATCGCCGGCGGGTTGCGCACGAAGGACTTGATGCCGGCGACCTTGTTCAGCTTGCGCCGCAGTTTCTGCACCACGTCGTTGATGTTGGCGTCGGGGCGCGCGTGGCGCGGTTTCAGGCGCAGGAACAACAGGCCCGCGTTGTTGGTGATGCGGCTGCCGGCGGCCCCCACGCGCGACATGGTCGCGGCGACGTTGGGGTCGTTGTTGACGATGTCGGCGACTTCTTTCTGATAACGCTTCATGGCGTCGAACGACACGTCTTGGCCGCCTTCCGTGTAGATGATCAGGCGGCCCGTGTCCTCGGCCGGCAGGAAATCCTTCTGAATCAGGGCATAGAGCCCCCAGGTCCCGACCAGGGTGCCCAGGAACACGGCCAGCACGAACGGCTTGCGCTTGAGGCACCAGAGCAGAGACACGTCGTAGCCGTGCAGCATGGCGTCGAACGCGCGCTCGGTCATCGCCATGAAGCCGCGCTTTGGTTTTTCCGGGCCGTGGGCGGCATCGGAAATCCATCGGCTGCACATCATCGGCGTCAGCATCAGCGACACGATGCCGGACACGATGATGGTGGCGCTGATGGTCATGGCAAATTCATGCAGCAGGCGTCCGACCATGCCGCCCATGAACATCACGGGAATGAACACGGCGACCAGGGACAGGGTCATGGATAGAATGGTGAAGCCGATTTCCTTAGAGCCCTTCAACGCCGCCTCCATGGCGGACAGGCCCTTTTCCTTGTGGCGGATGATGTTTTCCAACATGACGATGGCGTCATCGACGACGAAGCCGACGGACAGGGTCAGGGCCAGAAGGCTTAGGTTGTTGAGCGAGAACCCCATCACGTACATGACCGTGAAGGTGCCGATCACAGAAATCGGCAGGGCGACGCTGGCGATCACCGTGGCGGCCAGGTTGCGCAGGAACAGGAAGATCACCAGTACGACCAGGGCCGCGGCCAGCATCAGGGTGAATTCCACGTCCAGGATCGATTCCTCGATCGACTGGGCACGGTCGTACATGACTTCCAGGTTCACGGACTCGGGCAGTTGCTGGCGGAACAGTGGCAGGATGTCGTTGATCTGCTTGACGATCTGAACGGTGTTGGAGCCGGGCTGACGGTAGACCGCCAACATGATGCCTTGGCGGTCTCCGAAATAAGTGGCGACGCGGGTCGCTTCGACCCCGTCGATGGCCGTGCCGATTTCTGACAGGCGCACGGGCGCCCCGTTGCGGTAGGCGACGATCAACTTGTTATAGGCGGCGGCGTTGCTCATCTGGCCCGTGGTCTTCACGGCGATGGCGCGGTCGGGGCCGTTCAGGGTACCCGTGGGCTGATAGCTGTTACCGCCGCGGATGGCCTGCTCGACCTCGCCGATGGCGATGCCGCGGGTGGCCAGGGCGTCCGGGTCGACCTGGGCGCGCACGGCGAATTTCTGCTGACCCCAGATTTGCACCTGGGCGACGCCGCCGATGGTCGACAACTGCTGCGCCAACATGGTTTCCGCGAACTCGTTGACCATGGAGATCGGCAGCGTGTCCGACGACAGCCCGATGTAGAAGATGGCGAAGTCGGCGGGGTTGATCTTGCGGAACGACGGCGGGTCCGTCATGTCGTCTGGCAAAGAGCGGAGCGCCGTCGAAATCGCCGACTGTACGTCCAGCGCCGCGGCGTCGATGTTGCGGTCCAGGTCGAACTCAAGGGTGATGCGCGACGTGCCGGATGCGCTGATCGAGGTCATGTTGCGCACGCCGGCGATGCGCGAGAACTGACCTTCGAGCGTCGTCGCCACGGCGGCGGCCATGGTTTCCGGATTGGCGCCGGGCAGGGAGGCCGTGACCTCGATGGTCGGATAGTCGACGTTGGGCAGTTCCGAGACCGGCAGGACGCGATAGGCAAACACCCCGAACAGGACAAGCCCCAGCATGACAAGGGTCGTCATGACCGGTCTGCGGATGCACAGTTCCGACAAATTCATCGTTCGTTCCGCGGCCTGTTCAGCCCGCTCCTTCCCGGGGCGCTGCGCGGGGCGATGGCCCCGGTCAGCCGCCCGCCTTGCCTGTGCCGCCGGTTGCCGTCGGCGCCGCGTCGCCTGTTTTCTTTTCGCCCTTGGCCCTCTTGGCGTCGTCCATTTTGAACGTCACCTTGGCGCCCTTGAACAGGCGCAACTGACCGTCGGTAACGACCGTGTCGCCCGGCTTCAGGGCGTCGCCGATGGCCACGAAATCGTCGATCGACGGCCCCAGGACCACCTGCCGGGGCTGCACCGTCATGTCGGCCGGATTGACGACGAAGACGTAGTTGCCTTTCTGGCCGCTCTGCACGGCCCGTTCGGGCACCACGGCGGCGTTCTGGATCGAGTCCATTTCGATGACGACGCGCACGAACTGCCCCGGGGTGAGGAACCCATCGGTGTTGTCGAATTCGGCCTTCAGCAGGATCGTGCCGGTTTGCGTGTCGACGGCGTTGTTGATGAACACGACGCGGCCGCGGTTCGGCGGGCGATTGCTGTCGGGCACGGTGGCTTCGACGGCCAGGGTCCCCTCGGCAAGCCGCCGCTTGATTTCCGCCAGATGCCCCTCGGGTACGGACAGGGCCGCCAGGATGGGGTTGACCTGATTGATGACGACCAGGGGCTGCTGGTCGTCGGCCTTGACCAGGTTGCCGGCCTGGACCAGGACGCTGCCCGTGCGCCCGCCCAGGGGGGCGCGGACGGTCGTGAATTCCAGGTTCAGCTTGGCGATGTCGACGGCGGCCTGACCGGCGCGGATGGTCGCCGATAGGCTGTTAACGGCGGCCCGTGCTTCCTCGAACTTCTGCTGTGACGAGAAGCCTTTGCCGCTGAGCGACTGGTAGCGCTGAAAATCGCCCTGGGCTTTTTCCAGGTTGGCGCGGTCGCGGGCCAGGTTGGCCTCGGCCTCGCGCAGGCGGGCCTGGAAGGGGCGGGCGTCGATGTGGAACAGGGGATCGCCCTTGGCTACGGTCTGGCCTTCGGTGAAGGCCGTTTCCATGATCTGGCCGTCGACGCGGGAGCGAACGGACACCGTGGCCAGCGCCTGGATGGTGCCGATGGCGCGGATGGTGACCGGCATCGTGCGGGTCGTCACCTGGGTGACAAGGACCGGTGTCGGCGGTTTGCCGCCCGCTTTGGCCGCAGGTTTATCGGCGGCAGGCCCGCCAGCCAGCATGAAATAGGCACCCGTGCCGACCGCAATCAGCAGGACGCCAAGCGCCACGCGCCGAGACGAATGCGTCTTCATTGAATTTCGGTGATTCCGTTCCCCTGAGGAAAGTACTCAGTAGATGCAAATATGACGGAAAATATTAGGACAAGCCGCAACTCTTGGCGAGCGGGCAATTGTAACGAATTGTATTCAACAAGGGGGGGTGGGGGCGTTCGGGCGCACCGGAAACGCCGTACAGGTTTACTTCGACAGCCGCAGTTCGGTCAGGTGATTGGCGACTTCGCGGAACACTGTCTGCAGTTCCGCCGCCCCCGGCGCCAAGTGATAATAGGGGGCCTCGGGGCCGCTCGCGACCTGCTTGAGGATGTTCTTCAGGTCTTCGTCGTTGTTGGCGAATTGTATGACGTAGACGATGACGCCGTCGGCCTTGACGTTGTTTGCCAGGGCCAGCAGGCGGCTGTTCATTTCGTCGTGGGCGGTGCCGCCCGTGCCCCAGGTTCCTTTGTAACCGTCGCCCGATCCGCCGACGTTTTCGCCGTCGGTCAACAGCACGATGGCCTGCTGGCGGCGGTAAGGGGGATCGGGGATCGCCTCGGTGAAGGGGGCTGACGGTTTCAGTACCCGCCAGGCCCAGCCCAGGCCCTGGGGAATGTTGGTCTGCCCCCGGGGCGAGGTCAGGGCATCGATCTTGCCTTCGATGACGGCCTTGGAATGCTGCAGCGGTGTGATGCCGTGGCTCAGGCAGGGACCGCATTCGTTGCCGCCCACGGCCATGGTGCAATTGCTCCAGCCGGGCTGCGGATCGCCGTCCGGTCCGATGGACTCCCAGGCGACCCAGTCCTTGTCCCCGATCTGGCCGATGCCGAGCAGGGCATCGCCGTCGTTGCCGTCGTCGCCGTCATCCGCATAACGCTGAAACACACAGCCGGTCCAATCGGGGCCGGGATCGTTCAGCAGCGGTACGGGCGAGGCGTTGACCGTGAACACGCTGCTTTGCGCGGCCCCCGTCACTGGGTGCGCATAGGCGGCGACGGCGGTCTCGGTCGTCATGGCGGGATCATAGGCCGTCCCATCAATGGTCACGTTGACCTTGGAATTCCAGGGCACTAGGCCGATGCCCAGAAGGTCCTTGTCCGGCGCCGTGCCGAACAAGATGCCGACCAGGGTCTGGGCGGCCGTGCGTGCGGCGGCGATGCGCGATCCGCCGCCGATGGCGCCCGACGTCATGGACCCGGACATGTCGATGGCCAGCACCACGTCCAGGGCGATCAGCTCGCGTTTGACCTCGGAGGAGGCGGACACGCTGACGTCCTCAAACCCCAGAATACGCATGAAGCTGGTCGGAACCACGGCCGAGGCGGTCAGCTCCAAGGTCTCGTTATCGACGTCGGGGAACTTGAGTGGCCCGGTTACCGTGGCACCGAGATAGGCAGCCGGGAAGTTGGCATTGAAGAACATATCGATGTCGGCGTCGCGGGTCGGCAGAAAGAACGACCGTCCGCCGGCCAATGCCGCCGCGTCGAGGGCCGACGACAGGCGTGACTTGACCAGATAGGCACGGGCCACATCGGTGCCGATACCGACGAAACCGATGACCGGAATAATGGCCAGTGCAAGGAAAACGGCGACGCCGCCGCGTCGGCAAGCACCGAGCCGAGTTATGATTTTTAAAATGTTTTCAATGAGTTGCGTCATGTCAAGAGTTTCCTGTGCAGACGCACTAATAGTTATAGAAAAACAATCTGGTCAATTGAAACGTTTGCATAAAACAAATAATAAAAATTAGATAAAATTTTATATAAATGTACAAATAAAGTATTGATTGTTTGAGTGTAAATAAAAATTTTGACTTATAACTTTAGGCATAGAAAATTGGGCATCGAGGTTCACAGCGGACCACGAAGAATGTTTCAGGAGAGAAGCCATGAAGACCACGATCACAAAACTGTTGAAGGATGAGTCCGGTGCCACGGCCATCGAATACGGCCTGATCGCCGCCCTGGTATCGGTCGCCGCCATCGGTGCCCTGACCACCATGGGCGAGTCCCTCGAGACCATGTTCACGACCGTTTCGGGCAAGCTTGACGAAGCCGTCAGCGAGTAATCCTGACGGATAAGACTGCCCTACGATCTCCATGTCCCTCCCCAGAACCCTTAGGTGGGTTCGAACTTCGGGTCCTCAATTCCCCACGAAATCGGTCCCCCGGTTTCGCAGGGCCCGAAGGGGGGGGGCGGAGCCCCGGCCCGGAAAGGCCGAGATGACCAGCTCATTAGTTAGTCAATTTTCCTGACGAATAAATGAAGAAAGAGCAGCGCGTAACGTGAACCCGGGCGGGTGGCCGCACCCAGCCACCCGCCAAGTCGGAAAAGGCCCCAACCCATGTCCCTTACGGCCGCCATTCATGCATTTCCCCTGGCGTTGTTTACCGGTCTGCTCGGCCTGGCCGCACTGACCGATCTTCAGGAATACCGAATTCCAAATTCGGTGACCTTGGCCGTCGCGGCCCTGTTTCCCGTCTATGCCCTGCTGCCGGGCGCCGGTGTCGATGTCGCCGGTGCGCTGGCCGTTGGTGCCGCGGTCTTGGCCGGCGGCACGGTGCTGTTCGCGTTGGGTGTGTTGGGGGGCGGCGACGTGAAATTGATGGCCGCTGTAAGTCTCTGGGTCGGTCCGTCGGCATGCCTTGATTTCATCCTCGTCACGGCATTGTTCGGGGGGGGCATCGCCCTGATTCAAATCTCGCACTGGCGTCTGGCCGTTGCCCAGGTTCTCGCCGATCGGGGAGAAACGGGCGTCGCCCATACCTTGCTTGGCCGTGACGTGCCCTATGCCGTGGCCATTGTCGCCGCCACCTTCGTCACCATGCCCGTGCCGCCCTTGCTGGGCGCCACCCCGGCGCTGGCCGGTTAGGAGGCTGATATGTCCCCGATCTCCCTGCGCGGAATTCTGCTGATCATCATGGCGTTGACGGCGGCCGTCGGTACGGCGCTGTTCGCCCGCAACTGGATCGCCCAACAGCAGGCAGCGTTCAAGGCCCGGCCGATGCAAACCGCCCCGGCCACGGAAACCCGCCGGGTCCTGGTCGCCAAACAAACCATGGAGGCCGGCCGCTTCGTGCGTGCCGAGGATCTGCGTTGGACCGCATGGCCCAAGGACGGCGTTGCCGAAGGCTATGTCGTCGAGGGCGCGGCGCCGAAAGGGCTGAAGCCCGCGCCGAATGCCGCCGACGGTGGAAAATCCAATACCCATGGCACGGCCGTGTTCGACGGCGCCGTCGTGCGTACCCGCATCACGGCGGGCGAACCGGTGACGGCGCTGAAGCTGGTGCAGCCGGGCGAGCGCGGCTTCCTGGCGGCGGTGCTGAAGCCCGGCAAGCGCGCTGTTTCGGTGCCTGTCAACGCGACCACGGGGATCGCCGGGTTCATTTTTCCGGGTGACCAGGTCGACGTCATCTTCATCGGCCAGATGCGCTTGGAAACCCGGCGCGGCGATGCCGAGGGCAGCAAGGTGAAGAAGATCGAGTTTTCCGAAACGCTGTTGTCCGGTGCGCGCGTCATCGCCATGGATCAGAAGGTCGAGGCCGGTGACGGTCAGGCCAAGGTGGCAAAGACCGCGACCCTGGAGGTCACGCCCAAGCAGGCGGAAAAGGTCGCCCTGGCCCTGAAGATGGGTGGGGTTAGCCTGAGCCTGCATTCCCTGGCCCGTCACGATAATGCGGGCGTCGGCCAGGACCGTTTCGCGGATGTCGCACAGGCCGTCGGCGCCATGGAAACCGGGGCCGCGCCGCAGGACCAGAGCGGCAGCTACACCCTTGAATTCGACATCATGAGCATGCTCGGCGACAAGCGTTTCGGCCCGGGTGCGCGTGCGCGCGGGGTCAACGTGATCCGCGCCGACAAGGCCGAACAGGCCAATTTCTGAAAGGGTGGACGGTCATGCGACCCCAGGCGATGGACATCTTTGACAATCGGCCCAGGCCCCGCGAGATCAAGCGGTGGAGCCGCCTAATCCTGGCCGCCGGCGTCTTGCTGGCCCTGATAATGGCGATGCTGTTCGCACCGCCGCTGGCCGCTTTTGCCTCGGCCCAGGGCCTGGACGCGGGCCGGGTCGAAGTCATTAGCCCTGCCGGCGCCAACATCAAGATGGAGGTCAACAAGGGCCGCCTGGTGCGCCTGTTGCGTCCGGCCTCGACCGTGTTCATCGCCGATCCGCGCATCGCCGACGTACAGGTCAAGTCGCCGTCCCTGGTCTACCTGTTCGCCAAGGCACCGGGCGAGACGACTTTGTATGCCGTCGATCAGGCCGAACGCGTACTGGCCAATGTCGACATCACCGTCGGCCACAACCTGTCGCGCCTGCGTGACGCCCTTGCCAAGCTGGCGCCGGACCACGACGTCACGGTCGACAGCATCGATGGCGCGCTGATCGTCGACGGCATCGTGCCTACCGCAAGCAAGGCCGAAGATATTCGACGTCTCGCCGTGTCCTTCGCGGGGGCGCCGGAAAACGTCATCAACCGCTTGGGCGTCGACGCCCCTAACCAGGTCAACCTGCGGGTCCGTGTCGCCGAGGTGTCGCGCGACGTCGACAAGCAGTTGGGATTCAATTGGAGTGCCGTCGGCTCCATCGGCGCCTTCGCCTTCGGTGTCGCGACAGCAAATCCCTTCGCGGCGAATGTCATCAGCCAAACCCTGACCGCCAATCCGGGGACGTTTTCCGCCGGCAACGGCAAGTTCACTTTCGACGTGAACGGCGTGATCGACGCGTTGGAAGAAGAGGGCTTGGTCACCGTCCTGGCCGAACCCAACCTGACGGCCATGTCCGGCGAGACGGCCAGCTTCCTCGCGGGCGGAGAATTCCCGATCCTGGTGCCGGAGGGCAACGACCGGGTGGTCATCGAGTTCAAGGAATTCGGCGTGTCGCTGGCCTTCACGCCGACGATTTCCGGCGACAGCCGCATCAACCTGCACGTCCGGCCCGAGGTCAGCCAACTGTCCAACGCCAATGCCGTGACCCTGAATAACTTCCAGATCCCGTCGTTGACCACGCGCCGGGCGGAAACCACGGTGGAACTGGGCAGCGGCCAAAGCTTTGCCATTGCCGGGCTGTTGCAGAACAACGTGACCCACAGCATTTCCGAATTTCCCGGGCTCGGCGACGTGCCGGTGCTGGGCAGCCTGTTCAAGTCCGACCGCTTTCAGCGCGAGGAATCCGAGCTGGTCATCATCGTCACCCCCTACATCGTCAAGCCGGCGCCGTCGCGCAAATTGGCTGCCCCCACGGACGGCTATCAGGCGCCCCACGACATCGAACGCATCATCGGCGGCTCCACGGGCCGCCACGCCGACGCCCCGGCCAAGCCCCGGACCGTGACAAAGAACGGCCGGGCGCTGATCGGTCCCGTCGGATTCACCTTCGAGGATTGAGAACCCACTATCCGTATTCCCCAATGTCTTCACACCCCAGGAGCATTGCCATGAACACCCCGAACCGGATCTACACCAAGCCCCGCAAGGCCAAGACGAAGCCGGCCGCGTTTGTTTCCGCCGCGAAGCGCAAGCCCACCATCTGGGACCGCGGCGTCGGCGGCGGAAGCAGCGGCAAGGGGCGGTCCCTCGGCTGGCGGGCAGGCGCCCATGCCGGCAGTTCCTGGGCCGGGATTCTGTGTCTGGTTCTGCTCGGTGCCTGCAACCACATTCCCGATTTCAAGGCCTACGCGCCCTATGACCCGCCCACCACGCGACAACCCCGCGTGCAGCCTGTCGCCATCGCCCATAAGGTCGCCTTCTCCCAGGGAACGGTGACACTGGACGCCACGGCGGGCCGCGATATCGACGCCTTCTTGGCGCGTCAGAAGGTCGACCGGGCGGATGCCTTGGAAATCGCCATCCCAGTCGGTGGCGGCGAAATCGCTCGTGGCCGGGCAGCGCGGGTCGCGGCCTATCTGAAGCTTAAGCGCTTGGCCGCGGGGCTGGTCATCGACGACGATCCCAAGATGGCGGCCGATACGGTGCGTTTGGTCGTCCACCGCTATCAGGTCGCCCTGCCGGGATGCCCTGATTGGTCGGACCGCAGCGGCATCACCCATGGCAACCAACCTTCAGGAAACTGGGGTTGCGCCACGGCGGTCAATCTCGGCCTGATGGTCGCCAATCCGGGCGATCTGGTGTGGGGGCGTGACGGCGGGCCCGCCGACGGGGAGGCCCAGGTGTTGGGCATCCAGCGCTACCGCAAGGGTGAGACCAAACCGCTTCTGGGTGGCGCGACGTCGCAGGCACCGGCGGCCGGAACAGGTGCGCCCGCCGGCGGCGAAGGAGCCGGCAAATGACCCCGGCCCCGGAAAAGAAGCTTGCCCCTACAGCGGCCAGCAAGCCCAAGCCCTTCATGGCCTTCGTCATGGACGAGATCACGCGCAGTCAGCTTGAGCGCGCGGCCGAGGATGCGGGCTTTGCCGGCGACGTTTATGTGGGCGACACGGATGCGGCCCTCGCCACTCTGGCCGAGGTCGTTCCTGCCCGTTACTTGGTTCTTGATCTTGCCGACCGCACGGACCTGGTTGCGGCCGTGAACGACTTTGCCGAGGTCTGCCAGCCGGACACCCGGGTTCTGGTTTTGGGCGCGGTGAACGACGTCGCGGTCTACCGCGCCTTGGTCGATCTCGGCGTGTCCGACTATCTGGTCAAACCGGTGGCCGGGCCGCAATTGACAGCGGCCCTGGCGCGCCTGGGGGCAGAGGCGCAGCCGGATACGGGCGACAAGGCGGCCTCGGCCGTCAGGTGCGGCACGGTCACGGGCGTCGTGTCCGCGCGGGGTGGGGCAGGGGCCAGCACGGTTGCCGTGAACTTGGCCTGGGCGTTGTCGGTCGAAGCGCCGGGAAAATGCGCCCTGGTCGATCTCGATCTGCGGTTCGGCACCGCCGCCATGATGCTGGACCTGGAGCCGGGACGCGGCTTCAAGGAAGCGCTCGACAACCCGGGGCGCATCGACAGCCTGTTCATGGAACGCGCCATGGTGCGCGCCACGGACAATCTGTCCCTGCTGGCCGGGGAAGAAGACGTGTCGGCTGAACCGGCGGTTGCCGAGGGGGCCCTTGATGTCTTGTTTGACCGGTTGGCGGGCGCCTTCGACCATGTGGTGGCGGATCTGCCGCGTTGGCGCCTGGGCGATCACGTGAAGCATCTGGACCGCCTTTTCCTGGTGACCGAACCGACCCTGGCCGGCCTGCGCGATGCGCTGCGCCTGAAGGATGCGGCCTTGGCCTTGGCCGGCACCGACCTGCCGGTGCAGATCGTCCTCAACAAGGGCGGGGCGACGAAGAAGGGCGAATTGACGGAGGCTGATGCGGTCAAGGGCGGGCTGCCCAAGCCGGCCTATGTGTTGCCTGATGAGACCAAGGTGCAGGCCCAGGCCCAGGCCACGGGCAAGCCCATGGTGCAGATCGCCCCTCGGGCCAAGGCGTCCAAGGTGATCGTCGAGATGGCCCGCGATCTGGCGCTTGATGACAGCGACGCGGTTCCGACGAGGTCTCTGTTTGGTCTGATCCTCGGCGGCCGGGCTTAGGAGGCGGGATCGTGAGTTTCGGACGCAGAGATACCTCGAAAGTCGTCGCCTTGGCGGCGCATCGTCTGCCCACGCAAGGTGATGCGGACCCGGTTCCGGGCGAAATGCCTGCGGTTGAGGAATCGGTGCCGGAACCGCCGATGCGCGAGGTCGAAGATGCTGAAGAGTATCGCCCCGAAATCGTTGCCCGCGCGGTCGACAAGATTTGGCCAAGCGTCCGGATCGGCGCGAAGGATCTATTGAGTCCGGACTACAGCCGGGGTGATCGCGCAGCCTGCATCGGCGTGATTCTCGATGCCGAAAGCAGGATGTCCGGCGACCCGCTGTTCGAATCCGAACGCCGCGACGTCATCACGGAATTGCTTAACCGTCTGACGGCCCTACCGGGCGTCGGCGGGGTGGGCGGCCGCACGTCGGTGCCTGACCCGACGGGGATGGCCAAGGAGCGGGTCCAGCCCTTGTTGATGGAACGCATGGACGTATCCAAGGCAGCCGAGTTGCCGCGTGCCGAGATGGCCCGTCAGGTCACGGATCTTGTCGCCGAAATTCTGGCCGAGGAGAAACTGCACCTCAACCTGATCGAGCAGCGCGATTTGGTGACCATGTTGCTCAACGACATGCTGGGCCTGGGGCCGCTGGAACCGCTGCTGGCCGATGACAAGGTCACCGATATCATGGTCAACGGGCCGGATCAGGTTTACGTGGAACGCGGCGGACGTCTGGAATTGGCCGAGGTCAGGTTCCGCGATAACGCCCATGTTCTGAACGTGGCGCAGCGTATCGTGTCCGCCATCGGGCGGCGGGTCGATGAGACCTCACCCTTGTGCGACGCGCGTCTGGCCGACGGCTCGCGCGTTAACGTCATCATTCCGCCGCTCGCCATCGACGGGCCGTCGATCTCGATCCGTAAATTCGCCAAGCAGAAGATCACCATGGAAAAGATGGAGCAGCAGAACAACCTGTCGCCGGCCATGGCGACGGTGCTGCGCATCGCCGGGCGGGCGCGCCTTAACATCATCATTTCCGGCGGCACGGGGTCGGGCAAGACGACCTTGCTGAATGCCCTGTCGCGCATGATCGACCCCGGCGAGCGCATCGTGACCATCGAGGACGCGGCCGAACTGCAACTGCAACAGCCCCATGTCGTGCGTCTGGAAACCCGGCCCGCCAACCTGGAGGGCGAGGGCGAGATCACCCAGCGTGAACTGGTGAAGAACTGCCTGCGCATGCGCCCGGACCGCATCATCCTGGGTGAAATCCGGGCCGGGGAGGCGCTGGATATGCTGCAGGCCATGAACACGGGCCATGACGGATCGCTTTGTACCATCCACGCGAACCGCCCGCGCGAAGCCTTGACGCGGTTGGAGAACATGGTCGCCATGGCCGGGGTCAAGCTGCCCAACGAAGCCGTGCGCGCGCAGATCGCCGGTGCCGTCAACATGATCGTGCAGATCGCCCGCATGCGCGACGGCGTGCGCCGCATCACCCATATCACCGAGGTCGTGGGCATGGAGGGCGAGGTCGTCACCACCCAGGACCTGTTCACCTTTGAATTCGAGGGCGAGGACGCCGATGGCAAGCTTTACGGCGCCTTTAAGTCGTCGGGCCTGCGCCCGGCCTTCGCCGCCAACGCCAAATACTTCGGCCTGGAAAAGGCATTGCTGGAGGCGATGTCCCTGCCCGATCACGTGACGCAGCGGGCGGGATAACGGGCGGCCATGGAAATCCTGCTGATATCGCTGGGCGTGTTCATCACCTTACTGACCGGCTGGTACGGGCTGGGGGCGGAACGGTCCAAGCGGGCCCGCATCCTGACCCGCCGCCTGACTGCCGTCGGGCCGGCCAAGGCGCTGCCGGGCGGCGGGGGTGCCGTGACCCTGCGCCGTGACGACGGGGCAGGCAGGGGGTTGGAGAAATCCCTGGGTCGCCTGCTGCCGCGCATCGCCAGCCTGCGCAAGCGGCTGGCGCGGACCGGCAAACGGATGTCGGTCACGGGCTATCTGTGTGTGTCGGCCGGATTGGCGGCGACCGTGTTCGCGGTCTTGTTCCTGGTCCTGAATCTGCATCCTGTGCTGTCCGCGCTGTCGGCTTTGGCCGCTGGATTGTTGTTGCCGCATATCGTCGTTTCCATGATGGCGACGCGGCGGCAGAACCGATTCAACAGCCTGTTTCCCGACGCTATAGATCTCATGGTCCGGGGACTGCGGTCCGGCCTGCCGGTCACTGAATGCATCAAGGCCGTGGGCCGCGAGCTGGCAGAGCCGGTCGGCGCCGAGTTCCGTCGCATCACTGACGAGGTCAAGTTCGGGGCCAAGATCAACGAGGCCCTATGGGCGGCGGCCCATCGCCTGGACATTCCCGAGTTTAAGTTCTTCGTGGTCAGCCTGTCCGTGCAGCAGGAAACCGGCGGCAACCTGGCCGAGACCCTGGCCAACCTGTCGGACATCCTGCGCCGCCGCCGGCAGATGAAGCTGAAGATCAAGGCCATGTCGTCCGAGGCCAAGGCCAGCGCCATGATCCTGGGCTCCCTGCCGTTCATCATGTTCTGCATCATCTACATGATGAACCCGGGTTATGAATCCCTGCTATTCACGGACCCGCGCGGGCGGCTCATTCTGGGTGGTGGGTTGATCGCCATGGCGATGGGCGTGTTCGTCATGAGCCGCATGGTGAGGTTCGAGATATGAGCGCCCTCGACCTGATCCCCGGCCTGGACGCAGCCGACCTGATCACCGCCATGGCGGCCCTGGTGGCAGGCTTCGCCGTCTATGCGGTATGGACGGCGCTGCTGGTCCGCGACCCCATGGCCGGGCGCATCAAAAGCGTCGGCCTGCACCGGGACGAATTACGCCAGGCCATGCTGGCGGCCCAGGGCAACCGCGCCAGGCGGCGTGAGACCACGGTCGATTTCATGCGCCGGGTGGCCTTGCGCCTGAAGCTTCTGAAGACCCAGCAGGCCGACGCCGTCACTCTGCGTTTGGCGCAGGCCGGGTTCAGGTCCAAGGACGCGCTGGTCATCTATCTGTTCGCCAAGCTGGCGTTGCCCTTCGTGCTGGGGGCCGTCGCCGTGGTTCTGGTCTATGTCTCGGACTTTTGGGCGATGTCCGGGATGATGAAGCTGTTCGTCGCCATCGCCGCGGTGATCGTCGGCGCCTACGCACCGGAGGTCTTCGTCGCCAACATCCGGCAAAAGCGCCAGCAGGCCATGCAGAAGGGGCTGCCGGACGCCCTCGACCTTTTGGTCATCTGCACAGAGGCAGGCCTTGCCCTTGACGCCGCTCTGACGCGGGTGGCGCGAGAGACCGGCCCCGCCTGTCCGGAACTTGCGGAGGAATTGAGCATCTGCGCGGTCGAGCTCGGTTTTCTGCCGGACCGCCGCCAGGCCCTTGACAACCTGTCGACGCGCACGGCCCTGGCGTCGATCCGGGGTGTCGTCAATTCCCTGCAGCAGACGGAGAAATACGGAACGCCGCTGTCGCTGTCGCTGCGCGTTTTGTCCACGGAATTCCGCAACGATCGCATGATGCGGGCCGAGGAAAAGGCAGCCCGCCTGCCGGCGACGCTGACCGTGCCGCTGATCCTGTTCATTCTGCCGGCGCTGTTCGTGGTGCTGCTGGGGCCGGCCGTGATCAGCGCCATCGACGGACTGGGCGGCCTGAAATGAATGTTGGAGAGATTGGAGATAAGTTGGGTGAGCCGCCTTCACTTTAGGGGTCAGGCGGACCACCTGGCCGGAGGACGGAGGGGTGCCGTCCTCCGGCCGCTTTACCGGCGGTCGGAACGGTGGCGGCTGTTTAGCCGTCGGGACCCTGGCCCGTGTGCACGGCCCGCGCGCGGGCCTTGTCCGACAGCTTGCGCAGTGCCTCGTAGCGCTTGAGGTTGCTTTGCACCTGAGCTTCGGTGAGATCCAGGCGGCCGATCCTGGTGGCGCGGTCCGTGTCGCCGGACAGGCCGTAAACCAGGGCCAGATTTTGGCGTGCACGGGGGCCGGCGCCCGGCGATTTGGCGGCATCGCCCAGCACCTGGATCGCTTCCGCGTAGGCGCCGGACAGGGCCAGGGACAGGCCAAGGTTGTTCTTCAGGGACAGGCTGTCCGGGGCCAGGACGAGACCCTGGCGGTAGAGCGCCTGGGCTGCGGCATGGTCGCCCGCAAGGTCGCGCGCGATGCCGAGGCCGTTGAGGGGGCGATGATCCTTGGGTGCCGCCGCCTGGGCGCGGGTGAAGGCGTCGGCGGCCTCTGCCGGACGGTCGAGAGCGACGAGGGCTTGGCCCAGGCCTAAAAGGGCGGCCGCGTCGCCCGGTGCCAAAGCGGTCAGGCGGGTATAGGCCGCGGCGGCTTCTTCCGCCAGGCCGAGGGCCAGGGCCGTCTCGCCGCTGCGCCGGTAGGGTTCGTCCCAGTCGGGGCGCATGGCCTGGGCGCGTTGGTAGAAGGCGAGGGCGGAGGCGCTGTCGCCACCGGCGCGGGATGCGTCACCGACCCGAACGAGCTGGCGGGCGCGGTTGTCGGCGTTGTCCTGCTTGATCTCTTCCGGCGTCGGCACCTTGTCCGTGGCACAGGCGGCGACGGACAGCAGGGCGATGGCGAGGAAGATTCGCCGGAATATGCGGAACGGCGTGGTCATGGTCCGAGCCTACAACGCAGCGGCGCAGCGGGCCATAGGGCCGTCACGGTAGCCTGCTCTCGGTGTCTGACTTGGTTGTTGCGAAATGGGACAGAAAATATAACAGTCTTGGGATAGAGGAGACGTCACGTGAGCCGAACTTATTCCGAATTGACGCGCCTGATCGAGCGCCTGCATCGGCGCTTTCTCGACGTCATCCGTGCTGAACTGAATCGCCTGGGGGTGCGTGACCTGAACGGGGTGCAGGCTCTGCTGCTGGCCAATATCGGGGACGAGGCCATGGCCATCCGTGATCTGGTCGAACGCGGCTACTATCAGGGCTCCAACGTGTCCTACAACATCAAGAAACTGACGGACATGGGCTATCTGACCCAGGAACGCTCCCTGCACGACAAGCGATCCATCACGGTGCAGCTGACCGACAAGGCGCGGGCCGTGGTCAAACAGGTCAAGGCGCTTGAGGATCACAACGCCAACGCCTTCAGCGAATACATCGACGAACCGAAGGTCGAGGAGGTCTGTCAGGCCTTGCAGCGGCTTGAGCGGACCTGGGCCGACTACATCCATTACGGCGGCGAATAGCGCTTTCCGCCCGGCCGTTCAGTCCTGTGCCCATAGTGGATTCAGGACTTCCGTCAACTTGTCCGCGTCGTCACAGGCGCGGACCCGGAACCCGGCATCGGCCAGCGCCGCCGACTTGCCGCGTTCGGTTTCGGAATCCTTATGGGCGGAGCGCATATGCACCGCACCGGCCAGGCCGGCGGCCTTGGCTGCCTGAACGTCGATCACGCGGTCGCCGACCATCCAGGATGCCCCGGCGTCGATGGGCAGGAGTTCCATCGCGCGCAACAGCATGCCGGGGTTGGGCTTGCGGTCCGGGTGGCTGGATGTCCGCAGCAGGCCGCGGCCTTCCGGGTGGTGTGGGCAGGCGAGGATCGCGTTGACGAAGGCATCGGCCTGGGCCAGTTGCGCCCACATCCAGTCCTGTAGGCGGGCGAAATCCGGCCAGTCATACTTACCGAGCCCGATGCCGCCCTGGTTCGTTATCACGACGACCGGCATGGCGCGCGCATTGGCGGCGCGGATGGTGGCCACGGTGCCGGGGATCAGGCGGGCGTCTTCGATACGGTGGAGATAGGGAACCTCCTCGACCATGACCCCGTCACGGTCGAGGAACAACGCCCCCCGGCGGACCGGGCCCGGCGTGCGGTTGACGATCTGGCACCAGACGTCGTCGTCGCCGGCGAACAGGTCCGGGACGTCGGCGGATGGTGCCATGGGGTCGCCTTTCGCCCGGGATTACGCGGTGAAGGCCTGAATGCCCGTCTGCGCCCGGCCCAGGATCAGGGCGTGGATGTCATGGGTGCCTTCGTATGTATTAACCGTCTCAAGGTTAAGAAGGTGCCGGATGATATGAAATTCGTCGGCGATACCGTTGCCGCCGTGCATGTCGCGCGCCATACGCGCCACGTCGAGCGCCTTGCCCGTCGAATTGCGTTTGACCAACGAGATGTTTTCCGGCGGGCAGGTGCCTTCGTCGAGCATGCGGCCGACCCGCAGGCAGGCTTGCAGGCCGAGGGTGATCTCGGTCAGCATGTCGGCCAGCTTTTTCTGGATCAGCTGGTTGGCGGCCAGCGGACGGCCGAACTGCTTGCGGTCGAGGGTGTATTGGCGGGCGGCATGCCAGCAGAACTCGGCGGCGCCCAGCGCCCCCCAGGAAATCCCGAACCGCGCTTTGTTCAGGCAGCCGAAGGGACCGGCCAGGCCGGACACGTTGGGCAGCAGGTTTTCCTCGGGCACGAAGACATTATCCATGACGACTTCGCCGGTCAGCGACGTGCGCAGCGAGAATTTGCCCTCGATCTTCGGCGCGGACAGGCCCTTCATGCCCTTTTCCAGCAGGAATCCGCGGATCTTGCCGTCGAGCTTGCCCCACACGACGAACACATCGGCGATCGGGCTGTTGGAAATCCACATCTTGTTGCCGGTCAGCACATAGCCGCCGTCGACCTTCTCGGCCCGGGTCTTCATGCCGCCGGGGTCCGAGCCGTGGTCCGGTTCGGTCAGGCCGAAAGCGCCGACGATCTCGCCCTTGGCAAGGCGCGGCAGGAATTTCATGCGCTGTTCCTCGGTGCCGTAGGCATAGATCGGATACATGACCAGCGACGACTGCACGCTGAGCGAGGAGCGGTAGCCGGAATCAACCCGTTCCACCTCGCGCGCGATCAGGCCGTAGCACACATGGCCGACGCCGGCGCCACCGTACTGTTCGGGAATGGTCGGGCCGAGAAAGCCCAATTCGCCCATTTCATTGAAGATTTCACGGTCGAAGGTCTCGTTGCGGAAGGATTCGAGAACCCGCGGCATCAGTTTGTCCTGAGAATAGGCGCGGGCCGTTTCGGCGACCATTCGTTCGTCCTCGGTCAGCTGATCGACCAGCCCGAAGGGGTCTTCCCAGTTGAATTCAGGCTTTGCCTGCGGGGACTTCGGGGCAACTTTGGGGGCGTCAGCTGCATCCGGCATCGGGTGCTCCTTCCTGTTTGCTTATCGTTGGCGCCAAATGAGGCGTCAAACTCGCACGGTTCGGAGGTGCGGGCAAGATTCAGAGCATTTCGCAGGTTGAAATGGGGTGAGTGTCAGCTGCCGGTGGCGGCGGCGACTTTGCCGACCGACCATCGGCGGCCTTCCGTGCGTTCATCGGCGGCATCGACCCGCAACGTGATTTCCGGACGTCCGTGCAAGCGGTCGTTGGTCACGCGCAGCTGGGCATCGACGCGCACGCCGTTCACGGGCCACCACTGGTATCGGCAATCCTGGCCGTTGCCGTAGGACAGACGAGTGCATTCAGAGGTTGATGGCTTGCCCCACAAATTGCCCAGATGCTCGGTGATTTCGCGCTCGGTATGAAACCGGAACGTCTGCGTATAGCTCAGGCGAAAGGCGGTGGCGTCCTTTTCACCCGTCGGGAAATGAGCCGTGAATACCCCCTTGTCCGTACGCAGGACGCCGATCACACCGGCCTGGGCTGCCTTCAGGGATTCTGGCGTGGGGATAATCTTGAGGAAATTCTCATACGTCATGCCGATTTCGATGGGGCCGATGAAGAAATTCGGATCCGCCAGGGGCGCGCGCACTCGGGCCACGTAAAGCTGCAGGGCCGCTGCGCCGATGTGCTGGGCTTCCCGCTTTTTGATTTCCATATCAGGCAGGTAGCCGGCGACATCCGCCGTGTCGGTTTCCTGGGGGGCGGGGGAGGCGAAATGCGCGAGTAGACCGAAGGCCACCCCCAACACGCCGAAGACCAGGGCAAGCGCCCGGAACGGGCGGAACCTGCCTCGTTTCGGTGTCGTCATCGCCTGTGCTGCGCGTGCCATGCCTTCTATTCCTTTCCTCAATCTGCGTGGTGTCGGTTCGTTACATGGCTGGACTTATGACTTTCGACATAGTGTAAGGTATGAAAAATAAGCATTCGAATGAATAATTTGCCGGTACTTTTAGATAAAATTGTCGGTAATTTTCGTCAGGCATGGGATTTGCCGGGGCGCAAAAAAGAGGTTATAGCGGGACCATGATCACGCCGCACCAACGCACCGATCGGGCAAGGGCAACCCGTTTCAAGGCCGTCCGTATCGCAACCTTGTCCGTTATGGCCGGGGTGCTGCTCAGCGGTTGCGGAATGGCCAAGCCCTATGTTTACGATTCCATCGCCTACAACCGCGATGATCCGGATTTTGCCAAAGTCCCGGAAACACGGGATTCGGTGACCATCTGCTATTCCAAACGGTCGACCACGCCGGCAGAAGTCGCGCGGCTTGCGGCTGAAACCTGCGCTCCTTACGGGACCGGTATCGCTTATGTCGGCAATAGTTACGCCGAATGCCCCATGCTGACTCCGGTCGGTGCCGTATTTGCCTGTACCGGGGCGGTGGGAACGCGAGCCGTGGCCGGGCGGGGCGCTGGCTCGCGGTCTTCCACCGCAGGCGGAACGCCCGGACAGCCGGGCACACCCCTGACGGGGTTCGCGGAAGGCGCTCGTCCCATGGGTGTGCTGTTCGGCCGGCAAGGCTCGACGGCCTCTCCGGCGGCGGCACCGCTTCCCGCCTTGCCGCCGGCTGTTCCCGGTCAGCCTGAAACGAAGCCGTGAACCGAAGATGCGGGGCCTTGGGCCGGTCCGGCGGCCATACGGCTGGATGATGCTGGCCGCTTTACAAGTTTTGATCTTCGCCGCCGGCATTTACGTTCTTGTCGTCGGGCTGGTGTTCCTTGGGCAGCGGCGACTGATGTATCACCCGGGTGGTGTGGCCGGCGCGCCTGCCGATGCCGGCCTGCCTGATGCGGGCGTGGTCCGCGTATCCACGGCGGACGGGTTCGGCCTTCAGTCCTGGTATTTGGCGCCGCGGTCCGGCCGTCCGGTCCTTCTCTATTTCCACGGTAATGCGGGTACCATCGCTGACCGTGCGTTCAAGGCGCGTCTCTTCGCGCGCCAGGGGATCGGCGTGATGTTGGCGGAATACCGAGGTTATGGCGGCAATTCGGGTGCCCCAACCGAAGCAGGACTCTACGCCGATGCCCGGGCCAATCTGGCATGGCTGGCGAACCAGGGGCATGAACCGGGGGACATCATCCTCTACGGCGAATCCCTTGGTACCGCTGTTGCCGTTCAGGCGGCCCTTGAACAAGCCCAGGCGGGAACGCCGGTGCGGGCCTTAGTGCTCGAAGCGCCGTTCACGACCATGTCCGATGCGGCGGGCGTGCATTATCCCTGGCTTCCGACCGGACTGCTGACCCGTGATCGCTATGCTTCCAGTGCCAAGATCGGCGCCGTGCAATGCCCGGTCCTTGTCGTCCACGGCAGCGCCGACCGGGTCGTGCCGCAGGACCAGGGAAAGCGCCTGTTCGCCCTTGCGGCGGAGCCGAAGACGGCGGCTTGGCTTTCGGGAGCAGGGCATGCCGACGTCTATGACTTCGGTGCCGGGGAGATCATTTTAGACTTTTTCGACGCAAGCCCGAACGAAGGCGGGGATATTCCCTCAGCGCGTTAATCATAACATCCTGAAAAGGCTGGGGCTTCTAGGGTTGTTCTGTCGTTAAGACTCCTATAATTTATACAGTGTAATGGTGTATCTGCGCCTTAATGGAGCAGTGTGCCCGGTTCGTGCGCGCCGCACGTGATTGGGAACCCACAAACGAAGCGTTAACGAACGGGAATATGGCGAAGATTTCTCCAACCGCCGCGCCGGCTATTTCCAGCGTCTCGACGGCCCGCATGACGGGCGTCGCGGGCGTGTCCGGCCATGGCCGGATTGAGGAGATCAGCGGCGGCAATGCGATGTCGTTCGAAGCCGCCCAGTTCGGCTTCCAGAATGCGCCGGATGACAAATATGACGACCGCCGTGCCCTGTCCGACGACCGGCGGCGCAATCCGAACCTCGGGCGCGGGCGCTTCACGGCGCCGAACGACACGTTCGCCAAGATCATCCAGAGTGAACTCACCGCCCCCAAGGTTTACGGCGAGGAAGGCAGGCCCAGGAATTTCGGGGGTCTTGTTTCCAAGGCGATTGCGACTTACGAGCTGAACGCTCAGGTCATCCACGGCACGCTGCCCAGAAAGGGCACGACCCTTAGCATGCGTCTTTAGCCGAGCCCGCCGTTGACCGAACGACGCGCCGGCCCGATGGCCGGTTTTTTCATGCGCGGAAGGTTGGGGGGGGGGGGAACCGCCGATATTTGTGCCGGATGTTTGGGCTGGACCCGTCATGGCGGGCTTATGTTAATCTTTCCTTGGTCAATGACGGGGCATACTCGGGCCGCCCGCCCAAGACTTGCGGCGTGGCGATGATCAAGCCGGGCAGACCGGCGCACCGGAACGACACCGGAAACAAGGGGAAGGCATGCGTGCCGATGTAAAAAGCGCCTTCGACGTGGCCTTCTGGTTCGCGGACACGGCGTTGGAACAGAATGAATATCTGCAGCCGCAAAAGCTTCAGCGGCTTCTGTTCCTTGCGCAGGGTTATTATGCCGTGCTGCATAACGGGCGCAAACTGATGCCGGCCGTTTTCGTCGCCGATGAACTCGGCCCCATGGAGCCGAATATCTACGCTGGATTCTCCCGCGGGCGCCCCAACATCGATGTCGAGCTGTTTATCCCTCACGAAATCGACGGTTATCTGACCAGCCTGTGGCGTCGGTTCGGCCATGCGTCGATGGAGCGTCTGAACCAAATAACCAAGGGAACCAGCGCCTACAAACAGGCCCGGGCCAAAGGCGCCCGGACGGAAATCACCCTTGATGCCATGCGCCTGTCGTTCGTGCGGGCCGAGAACACGCCCGGGGTTCAACAGGTAGTGAAGCCCAAGGTTTTTGTAACCCAAACAGGCAAGCCGGTTCAGGTCAAGGCCTGGGATCCAGGCGCGAAAAACTCCTAGCTAAAAAAACTCTCATTGATATCAGTTTCTTAGGCCGCGTTCCTGGGGTTCCGCTTGCGCCTTTCCATGACTTGTCTAATATCAGGCGCGAACGGTTCATCTGGGCTGCTCTGTGCCAGTCATGGTGTTGGGGGTGTTCCGGGGGGCCGGCAATAATGAGGCAGACGTTTCGATAAGCGCCGAATAATGGCGCACGGAATAAAGCGCCTTACACATATGTCTGGGAGGACACGCATGAACACGAAACGACTCATCCCCGTCGTCGCCGCAACCCTTGCGGTTGCAGGTTTGGCCTTTGCCGGCCCGGCGCAAGCCAAGGTCGAAGGTGACACCATCATTCTCGGCTCGGCGATTTCGTTCACCGGGAAGTATTCGACCAACGGCATTCATGCCAAGAACGGCTACGACATCGGCGTCGCGAAGATCAACGCGATGGGCGGCGTCAAGGTCGGCGGTAAATCCTACAAACTGAAAATTCAGTATTACGATGATGAATCGACGCCACTGCGCACGGCGCAGCTGCTGGAACGCCTGGTCAACCAGGACGGCGTGAAGTACTTCCTGGGGCCGTATTCGTCGGCCACGACCAAGGCCGCAGCACCGATCATCGAAAAATACAAGGTGCCCATGATTGAAGCGGAGGGTGCGTCGCGCTCGCTGTTCAACAAGGGCTACAAGTATCTGTTCGCGGTTCTGTCGACGTCCGAACAGTATCTTGCCAGCTCGATCGGGTTGGCCGCCGAAATCGCCGAGAAGAACGGCAAGAAGGCATCGGACGTGAAGATCGCCATGGCGTTCGAGAACGATCCGTTCTCCCTCGACGTGCGGGCCGGTGTGCTGGAAGACGCCAAGAAATACGGCATGAAGGTCGTCATCGACGACAAGATGCCACGCGACCTGAACGACATTTCCTCGACCCTGACCAAGGTCAAGGCCCTGAAGCCTGACCTGCTTCTGCTGTCCGGCCATTCCAAGGGTGCGGCCACGGGCGCGCGTCAGATCAAGGAAATGAAGATCGACGTGCCGATGATCGCGCTGACCCATTGCGAGGCGGCCAAGATCACCAGCAAGTTCGGTGCCTCGACCAATGACTTCCTGTGCCCGACCCAATGGGCACCGACCTTGACCTATAAGGACAAGTATTTCGGCACGGCCGCCGACTACGATAAGGAGTTCAAGAAAACCTTCGATGGTTACAAGAACGTGCCTTATCAGTCGGCCCAGGCGACCGCGTCGGTTCTGGTGTGGAAGGATGCCTTCGAACGGGCCAATTCCCTGGATCCGGAAAAGGTGCGTGACGCCATCGCGGCGACGGATATGGAAACCTTCTACGGCGGGATCAAGTTCGCGCCGGAAGGCAACAACATCGCCAAGCCGATGGTTCTGCGTCAAATCCAGAACGGCGAGTACAACGTGGTGGCCCCGTCCAAATGGGCGTCGCATCCCGTGAACTGGCCGCGGAAAGCCCAGTAATCAGGGTTTTACGGCCTGACGGGTGACCGCAGGCAAAGCTTGAACCCCGCCCTCGGCCAATGCTGGCCGGGGGCGGCCGGTTCCTGCGCATACCAGCATTTATATTTTCGGATATACCGACCAATCGCTTCTCCACTGAACTAGGGATGGATCAGGGACATGTGGGACAATATTTCAATTCTGACCGCAGCGCCGGTCTTCAATATTCAGCTGATCCTCGACGGTCTGTTCATCGGCTCGACCTTTGCGTTGGCGGCCTATGGCCTGGCCCTCGTATGGGGCGTGATGAACGTGAAGAACTTGGCGCAGGGCGACTTCGTCATCATGGGCGGCTACGTCGCCTGGTGGCTGGGTAAGCAGGGCATTCATCCTCTGTGGGGCCTGCCGGTTTCGATCATCGTCATGTTCGTATTCGGCTGGGTGGTTTACGTCACCATCATCCGACGCGTCATCGACAAGGACATGTTCACCTCGCTGCTAGCGACCTTCGGGCTTGCCATCGTTCTAGCCCAGGCATTGAACCTGATGTTCGGTCCCGAGGTGCAGACGGCGGAAAGCGATTTCGCCATCCGCAGCTATTTCGATAACAGCGTCACCGTTGCGGATATCAAGCTGGTCGCCTTCGCGCTTTGCGGTGTGCTGGCGGTCGTCGTGGTGTTGTTCATGAAGAATTCGCGCATGGGGCAGGCGATCCGCGCCACGGCCCAGGACGCCCGCGCAGCGCGGGTCATGGGCATCGACACGGACAAGGTCTATGCCTTTACCTTTTCCCTGAACGCGGCGATCTGCGGCGCGGCGGGTGCCTTGATCTCGATGATCTGGGTGATTCAGCCGTTCTACGGTATCGGCCATTCGATCCGATCCTTCGTCATCGTCACGGCGGCCGGGTTCGGCAACCTGGGCGGCGTCATCATGGCGGGGCTGGGGCTTGGCGTTATGGAACAATACGGCGGTTTCGTGCTTGGCGCCGAATTCCAGCAGGCCTGTGTGGTCGGCCTTCTGGTCGCCGTGCTGATCTACCGTCAGCTTGAAATGCGTCGCCACCGCCAGGTCGTGCAGTAAGCGCGCGGCCCAAGAAGAACGATAACGGGAGCAAAAACCTTGGAATCATTCAATCCGAAACTGCATCTGCCGATCCTGATCTTCGGTATCGGGGCCCCCTTCGTCATTCCCGGCGTGACCATCCAGATCGCCGTCCTTTGGGTCATGGTCCTGTTCGCTCTGACCTGGGACATCATGGGCGGTCAGATGGGCTACAACTCGCTCGGTAACATCCTGTTCTTCGGTTCGGGCATGTATATCTCGGCCCTGGTCCAGATCAGCATGTTCGCCGAGGTGTCCGAATATACGGCGTCCTCTGGCGCGGTCGATTTTTCCTATACGAGTTCCGAATACTTCTGGGGCTTGGGATGGGGGATTCTGGCAGCAGGTATCGGTTCGGCCCTGTTGGCGGCGTCCCTTGGTTGGACCCTGTTCGGTCTGCGCGGACCTTATTTCGCCATCGGCACCCTCGGCATCGCGCTGACGGCCGGTGAACTGATGGGGACCTGGGAATGGGTCGGCGCCGGCGGCGGCTTGGCCATGCCCGTCTACCCAGGTAGCGCCGACGGCAAGTCGTTCATGTTCTATTTCATGTGCTTCTTCGCCGCGATCGGAACCTATCTGTTCTGCAGCTGGCTTTATTCGACCCGTTTCGGCCTGGCCATCAACGCCATCCGCGACGACGAACAGAAAGCCGAGGCCATGGGCATCCATACCCTGCGCTACAAGACCATCGCATGGTCGGTATCGGCATTCTTCCTTGGGATTTCCGGCGCCCTGTTCGGCAATATGACGGGCTTTGTCGAGCCCCTGGAAGTGGCCTTCCCGGTCGCCACCTTCGGCATCTTTATGGTCGCCATGTCGCTGCTGGGCGGTAAGGGGACCCTGTGGGGGCCGATCCTTGGCGCCGCCCTGTTCCACGTCCTGAAGGAATTCACCTGGACCTACTTCCTGGGTTGGCAGTGGGTGGCGCTCGGCGTGCTGATCATCGTCAACGTGGTGTTCTTCCAGCAGGGCATCATGGGGTGGCTGATGGAAAAATTCCCGGAACGGTTCGGCATCATCGTCGACAAGAAGGAGACGGCAAAATGACCGATACCGTCATTGAAATCTCGGGCGTATCGAAGTCCTACGGGGGCGTGGTCGCCAACCACAACATCTCGCTGAAGGTGCCGTCCGGCGGCATCACCGGCCTGATCGGGCCGAACGGCTCGGGCAAGACGACCCTGTTCAACTCCATCGTCGGCTACCATCCCATCGACGAGGGCTCGATCAAGTTCAAGGGCGAGGAAATCTCCTCCTACCGGGTGCCGCAGATCGCGCGCCTGGGCCTTCTGCGCACTTTCCAGCAGACGCGCATCTACTCGAACATGAACTGCATCGACAACATGTTGATCTCGATCCCGCACCGTAAGTTGGGCTTCGCGGACATGTTCAAGAACCGCGGCGACAAGGAAACCATGGAAGAGGTCGACCGTCTGCTCGACTTCGTGGGCCTTTACGAAAAACGGCGGCTGATCTCGGGCGACCTTTCGTTCGGGCAGCAAAAGCTTCTCGAATTCGCCATGGCGCTGATGAACCGGCCCGAAGTGCTGCTGCTTGACGAGCCGACGGCGGGCATCAACCCGACGCTCATCAACGGGCTGATCGACCGGCTCCGCCGCGCCAATGAAGAACTGGGCATCACCCTGTTCGTCATCGAGCACAACATGCGCGTGATCATGAACATGGCCCAGTCGATCTACTGTCTGGCCCATGGCGAGCTTCTCGCCCATGGCACGCCGGACGAGGTCCAGAACGACCAGCGCGTCATCGACGCCTATCTGGGAGCACACTGAACATGGCCGACGAAAACAAGGCACAAGAAAACGAATCCGCCGGGGCCGCCGCGAACCGCCGCTCCACCGGCTATCACATGGGAACCGTCGACGCGGTCATTTCCGTCGAAGACGTCAACCGCCAGGCCAAAGCCATGGCTGTCGAGGTCCCGCTGGAGCAGGTCGCGTCTCTGGCCAACAACGATCCCTTCGTCAATCTGAAGAATCTGCGTTGCGGTTACGGCAAGATGGAGATCATCCACGGCCTCAACCTGCAGGTCGCCAAGGGGCAGTCGCTCTGCCTGATCGGCCCCAACGGGGCCGGCAAGTCGACGGTGCTGCACGCCATCTACGGCCTCAATACGGTGATGGGCGGAAACATCCTGGTGGGTGAGGGCGCCAAAGCCCAGGACGTCGCCCATATGACCGCCAACCAGAAGCTGAAGCAGGCCGGCATCGCCTATATCCTGCAGGACAAATCCATCTTCCCCGACATGACCGTGGAAGAGAACTTGTGGATGGGCGGATTCCTCATGGAAACCACGGCCCAGGCCAAGGAAGCGGCGGAAAAGGTGTTCGCCAAGTACGACCGCCTGGCCCAGCGGCGCAAGCATCTGGCCAAGGTGCTGTCCGGTGGCGAGCGCCGACTTCTGGAAATCTCCCGCGCCCTGGTCATGGACCCGGACGTTCTGCTGGTGGACGAACCATCCATCGGGTTGGAACCCCGGTTCATTGACATGGTGTTCGACATCCTGGACGACCTTCAGCATACCGAAGGCAAGACCATCATCATGGTCGAACAGAACGCCAAGAAGGGCCTGGAATTCGCCGATATCGGCTATGTCCTGGTGTCGGGCGAACTGGCCATCGCCGGCACCGGCGACGCGCTGCTGGAGAACGAGGACGTAGGCCGCCTGTTCCTGGGGGGATAGCTCAGCGGTTGTTTCCGCTGATAAGCTGCTTTTCATCCCAATACGTTACGGAAGCGATTCCCGTAACCTGCTCTCCGTCGTTTGAAAGCGGAAGACGGAGAGCCAGTTGGGGGAGGGGTAGTCGACCATCTGGGAATTCGATCAGCCTGGAAAACAGCAGCGGGATGTGTCGCTCGACGACGGTTTGGTATTCACCCGCGACCTTGGGGCCGCGCCCTTGGGGATGTTCATCAGACGTCCTTTGCCCGGTACGGTCGATCTTTTTCCGCTCTACATGGGCGGTGCCCCAAAAACGGTAACGGAAGTCCAACGGATCGCGGAGAACATCGACAACCAGTGTCAGGGAAATGGCCTCTGGCGATAGGTCCTGAAGCCTAAAGACACCCCATGCCGGGCCGATCGCACCCTTGGGCGTAACTTTTTTCCAATAAGCGAATGTTTCCACCAGTATGGGGGCGGCAAGTTCGTCCAGGCGTTCTTCGCGCGAAGCGCCATAAGAAAAATCGCCCCAGGAATTCAAGCTACGAAAAGCCATTGTGATTTCCCTCTTGATAGGCTCCCCCAACGCCTGCGGGCACCCTATCACGTACATGCCTAAATCTATCCGGTGTTAATGCATTAAGCGTGCCGGTTTTCCTCCATGGGCCATGCCGTTTCGGTTCTGGAATCGCGGCGAGAAAAACGGCCGTCAACACAGAGCTTGGAACGTAAACACGTGCCGTAAACGGCGTATATTACTTTTATTTCATCTATAAAAACATCTGCAACTTGTTGTTATTCGGGGAAATAATGCGCAGAGATGCCATTTAACTGCTGAAGCGGTTAAGGATAACTACGTTTGCAGATGTCCCGGCTGTTATGAGTTGCCGGTTGCCTGAAGAAAGTCAAAATCGGCGCCTTCCTCCGCCTGGGTGACCGTGTCCAGATAGAGTTTCAGATAGCCGCGGCCCGATCCCTGATGGGCCGGGGGCGGGGTCCAGGCGTCGCGTCGGGATTTCATTTCGGCCTCGTCTACTAGTAGAGTAAGGCTGCGGTTCGGGGTGTCCAGGCGGATGCGGTCTCCCGTTTGCACCAGGGCAAGGGGGCCGCCATCGGCGGCCTCGGGCGAGACGTGCAGGATGATCGTTCCGAAGGCGGTGCCGCTCATCCGGCCATCGGAAATGCGCACCATGTCCTTCACGCCTTGGCTGGCCAGTTTCTTCGGGATCGGAATGTATCCGGCCTCGGGCATGCCGGGGGCTCCCTTGGGCCCGATGTTGCGCAGCACCAGCACGTCGTCGGGCGTCACGTCCAGGTCGGCACTGTCGATGCGTTCGGCCAGGTCTTCCAGGTTTTCGAACACCACGGCGCGGCCTTCATGGACCAAAAGGCCCTGGTCGGCCGCCGACTGTTTCAAAACCGCACCGTTCGGCGCCAGATTACCGCGCAGCACGGCCATGCTGCCCTTGGAGAACAGGGGATTGCTGCGTGGACGCACGACGTCCTGATCCCAGCCCGGGGGCATGGCGGCCAACTTCTCGCCCAGCGTCTTGCCCGACACGGTCGGACAATCCAGGTCGAGAAGATCCTCGATCTCGCGCAGGATGGTGGTCAGGCCGCCAGCCTTCCACAAGTCTTCCATGTAGTAGCTGCCGTTGGGTTTCAGGTCGACCAGCATGGGGACGTCGCGGCCCATCGTATCGAAGGCGTCCAGATCAACGTTGAGACCCAGACGTCCGGCCACGGCCGCCATGTGGACAATGCCGTTGGTCGACCCGCCGACGGCCAGTAGGGTCTTCATGGCGTTGTTCAGGGACGCTTGCGTAATGATTTGATCTGGCGTCACTTTTTCCTTGGCCAGGGTGACGGCGCGGGTGCCTGTTTCCTCGGCATGGCGCAGGCGGTCGGAGGCCCAGGCCGGGATCGCCGCCCCGCCGGGCAGCATCATGCCCATGGCTTCGGTCATCAACGCCATGGTCGAGGCCGTGCCCATGACGCCGCAGGTGCCCGCCGTGGGCACCAGTTTGGAGGAAATGTCCTCGATTTCGGCCTCATCGATCTCGCCGGCGCGGAACTTGCCCCACATGCGCCGGCAATCGGTGCACGCACCCAAACGCTCGCCTTTGTGGCTGCCGGTGCCCATGGGGCCGGTGACGCAGACGATGGCCGGCACATTGGCCGAGGCGGCGCCCATCAACAGCGCCGGCACCGTCTTGTCGCAGCCGCCGATCAGCACGACCGCATCCATCGGCTGGGCGCGGATCATTTCCTCCGTGTCCATGGACATCAGGTTGCGCAGGAACATGGAGGTCGGATGGGCGAAGCTTTCATGGATCGAGATGGTCGGAAACTCCACCGGCAGGCCGCCGGCCAGCATAACGCCGCGTTTCACGGCCTCGATCAGGTCGGGCACGGTCTTGTGGCAGGCGTTATAGCCGGAAAAGGTGTCGGCGATGCCGATGATCGGACGGTTCAGGGCGTCATCGGTGTAGCCCATGGCCTTGATGAAGGCCTTGCGCAGGAACAGGGAAAAGGCGTCGTCGCCATAGCGGGTCAGGCCTTTTTTCATGCCTGTTTGATCATCGGACATTCGGAGGTTTCCTTGGAGGGTCTGTTTGGTGTCTGCGTTTGTTCTAATTGTTATAGCACTGGTGCCGGAGCAGGCGCGATGCATCCAGGTTCCGGAATGCGAAATAAGGGGCGTTCTGGGAACTGGGGGCGACCACGGCGGTGATGTCGAGCCACAGGGTCGCCCCGGGCGCGAGGTTGAATTCACGGCCCGGCAGCGGCCAGTCCTGCAATTCCATGCCGGAAGTCACGATGGTGGCCCGGGCCGCCGGTCCGGTCAGCGAGCACTTGACGTCGATCAAGGACGGTGTTGCGGCGGGCAGGGTATGAAAACGGGCTTCCTGGCCGGGTTGGACATCGTGGGGGTGGGAGTCCTCTTCCAAGATTTCGGCCCGGGGCAGGTCGCGCCACGGTGCCTCCGCCGCATCGGCGGCGACGGCGAATATGAACACCGCGAGAGCGGCGAAGGACGGATAAGTGGACATGGCAAATCCCCCCGACGCCTCTACACGGAAAACCTTAGCAGGCCAACCCGTTAAACGTTACAGACCGGTGTCGGCTCTGTTGCGCTGCACCAAATGATGCTCTACGGTTTAATGGCAACTGGGCTCCTGGGGTGAATTTGTCCGATAGAGAGAAACTCGACATTTTCGACGAAATGCATGCCGCGAACGGAGACATCCGAGCGGCTTATAGAGATTATTCGGCCTGGCTGACCGACCAGTCCCTGGAGCGGCTTCGTCAGAAGCACGCACAGGCGGATTTGCTGTTCCGCCGGCTCGGCATTACCTTCACCGTTTATGGCGAGGACGAGGGCGGCGAGCGCCTGATTCCCTTCGACGTCATCCCGCGCATTATCAGCCACGAGGAATGGAGCGTTCTGGAACGGGGCGCCATTCAGCGGGTCGATGCGCTCAACGCCTTTCTGCACGACATCTATCACGAACAGGAAATCATCCGCGCCGGCATCGTGCCCGCCGAACTGGTGATGACCAACGAGGCCTTCCAGCCGCAGATGTTGGGGCTCGACCTGCCGCGCCGGGTCTATGCCCATGTGTCTGGCGTCGATGTGGTGCGGGTCGACGACAAGACCTTTTATGTCCTGGAAGACAACGTGCGCACGCCGTCGGGCGTGTCCTACATGCTGGAAAACCGCGAAACCATGATGCGCCTGTTCCCGGATCTGTTCGCGCAGTCCGTGGTCGCACCAGTGGATCGCTATGCGGAATATTTGCTGCGCTCGCTCCAGGCTGTGGCGCCGGCAGGCGTGGATGACCCCACGGTCGTGCTGATGACGCCGGGACAATACAACAGCGCCTATTTCGAACATGCGTTCCTGGCCATGGAAATGGGGATCGAACTGGTCGAAGGGCGCGACCTGTTCGTCGACTCGGGCTCCATGTTCATGCGCACGACCGAAGGGCCCAAGCGGGTCGACGTGATCTACCGCCGGGTCGATGACGGGTTCATCGACCCGCTGGCCTTCAATCCGGACTCGGCCCTGGGCGTGCCCGGCATGCTGTCCGTCGTGCGCAGCGGCCGCGTGACCGTGTGTAACGCCATGGGCACCGGTGTCGCCGACGACAAGGCCATGTACTGCTTCGTACCCGACATGATCCGTTTCTACCTGGGGGAGGAGCCGGTGCTGCAGAACGTGCCGACCTATTCCTGTCGCAAGCCGGACGACCTCAAGTACGTGCTCGACAACATCGCCGATCTGGTGGTCAAGGAAGTCCATGGGTCCGGCGGTTACGGCATGCTGGTGGGGCCCAAAGCCACCAAGGCCGAATGCGACGATTTCAAGCGGCGCCTGAAGGCGGAGCCGGACAATTATATCGCTCAGCCGACCCTGGCGCTTTCGACCTGCCCGACCTTGGTTGAGGAAGGCATCGCGCCGCGCCATGTCGATCTCAGACCCTATGTGCTGTCGGGCGACAAGACCCGCGTGGTGCCGGGCGGCCTGACGCGCGTAGCGCTGAAGCCGGGGTCGCTGGTCGTTAATTCTTCGCAAGGTGGCGGGACCAAGGACACCTGGGTTCTCGAGGCGCCGGTCGTCATCGAGGAAGAGGAATAGGGAGGGCGACGCAGAGATGTTATCAAGCACCGCCGAAAACCTGTTCTGGATGGCGCGCTATATGGAGCGTTCGGAAAATACTGCGCGCCTGCTGACCGGGCTTTATCACATGTCCCTGCTGCCGGCGCGGCGGGGGGCCCAGGCGGGCCTGTGGGAAGGGCTGTTCCAGTCCGAGGCCGAACGCAACGCCTACCTTGCCAAGTACGATGCCTTCAAGACCGATCCGGTGCTGACCTACATGGTGCTGGACCGCGAGAACCCGTCAAGCATCCGGTCTTGTGTTTGGTCGGCGCGCGAGAATGTGCGCGCCACGCGCCATGTGTTGACCACGGATATGTGGGAGACCATCAATTCCACTTGGTTGGACATTGCAAAGACCACCTATGCCGACATGCAGGACATGGGGCATCACGAATTCCTGGAGTGGATCAAGGTGCGCTCGCACCTGTTCCGCGGGGTTGCCCATGGCACCATGCGGCGTGGCGAAGCTTTTGAATTCTGGCGCATGGGCGTTTTTATCGAGCGGGCGGAAAATACCATTCGCTTGCTGGCCGCCCGCGCCCATACCTTCAAGCCGACGGGCCCCATTTCGCGTGAGGACACGGCGACCCTCGATTATTACCAATGGGGTACGCTGCTGCGATCGGTCAACGCCTACAAGGCCTATCGGGAAATCTACAAAAGCCAGATCGACCCGCGCCGGGTCGTTGAATTGCTGACCCTGAACGAGGAGATCCCGCGTTCCGTCATGGCCTGTGTCGAGGAGATTTGTCAGGTTCTGGAGGGCTTGCGCCCGCGGTCGCGGTGTTTCGAACAGTCGCGCGACCTTCTCAACCGGCTGCAGTCGGCGCGCATCGAGCGCGTCTACCGCACGGGCATGGCGCGGTTCCTGGAAGATTACCGGGCCGGCTTGCACGATCTCAGCCTGCAAATCCAAAAAGACTTCCTGATGATCCAATGAGTGCGTCATGCATCTGACCGTCAAGCACGTCACCCAGTTCAAGTTCGCGGAAGCGGCAACCCATTCGATTCAGTACATTCGGATGACGCCGCGCGCAGACCTGTGCCAGCGGGTCCGCCAATGGGAGATCACGGCGAGCGGGCGCCTGACGCCCTGGACCGACGGGTTCGACAACCACGCCCATGTCGTGACCTTTGACGGAGAGCACGACGAGGTGCGTGTCACCGTCAGCGGCGAGATCACGACGTCGGATACCAACGGCATCCTGCCCATGGATGACGGGCTGCCGCCCTATATCTTTCTCACGCCAACGGATTATACGGATGCCGACGACGGAATCCGTAAGTTCGCCAAGCCGATTGCCAAGATTCTTGAATCGCAGGGGGCGCTTGCCGCGGGCCATGCGCTGATGGCTGCCGTGGCCGAGGCCGTGCAGTACCAGTCCGGTCAGACCACGGTGGAAACCAAGGCTTCCGAGGCGCTGGCCGCCGGTAAGGGCGTGTGCCAGGACCAAACGCATCTGTTCATCGCCGCCGCCCGCCACTTAGGCTTGCCCACGCGTTACGTATCCGGATACCTGGCGGCGGGGAAGGGCAACGACAGCCATTTGGCAAGCCACGCCTGGGCGGAGACCCTGGTCGAGGGCTTGGGCTGGGTCAGCTTCGATCCAGCCAACGAGCAATGTGCGACGGATGCCTATATCCGGTTGGCGTTGGGGCTAGACTACGGCACGGCCTGCCCGATCCGGGGCCTGCGCTCGGGCGGCGGGCTCGAGGAAATGGACGTCAACCTGCGCATCGACGAACAGTAGCGGTCAGACGCCCCGGGCGAAGTCCAGGATCAGCACGAAGGCCAACGCGGCCACCACCCAGAACACCATCGAACTGAGATGCAGGGTCTTGGCCATGAAGCCTTCGGGGCCATGGTGACGGCGGATGACCGTGATCGTATCGACCACGGCCTTGGTCAGTATCCCTTCGACTGCGTTGCCGATGGCGGCCAATCCATGCACCAGACGGCCGACGACGACCGGCCCGGCAATCCGGTAGAACCAGTCCGTGTCCAGGTTGGTGGATCTAAGTTCCGGGGGATAGATGCGCGTCAGCATCAACACTGTGAAGGCCAGTGCTGAAAACATCAAAAGTTGCAACTGCTGAATCACGTGATACGACGTGTACGGCTTGTAATCGACGGCATAGGGCAGGATGTCGTATAGCGCCGTTGGGTAGACCCCGATAAAGATACACAGGAACGCCGTGAGTCCCATGGCCAACAGCATGTGCCAGGGGGCTTCCTTTACGCGTCGGCCGCTGTCATGAGCGAAGAACGCGAAATAGGGAATCTTGATGCCGGAATGATGGAACACGCCTGCCGATGCGAACAGCAGCGTTCCCCAGATGAACCAGCGATGCTCTTCAGCAACGGCCGTAAGAATCATTGATTTGGAAATGAAACCGGAGAAGAGAGGAAACGCTGAAATGGAAGCCGCGCCGATGATGCAAAATCCGGTCGTTAAGGGCATGGACTTGTAAAGCCCGCCGAGTTCGGAGCCCTTGCAAGTGCCGGTTCTGAACAATACAGCACCCATGGACATGAACAGGAGGGCCTTGTACAGAATGTGGCTGAATGCGTGGGCCGCTGTGCCGTTCAAGGCCAATTCCGTTCCGACCCCCACGCCAACGACCATAAATCCGAGCTGGTTGTTGAGCGAATATGCCAGAACGCGCCGAAGGTCGTTCTCGATTACCGCATAGAAGATTGGGAACGCGGTCATGGTCGCTCCGATATAGATCAGAGCTTCGGTCCCGGCATAGCCACGCGCAAGCGCGTAAACCGCAAGTTTGGTCGTGAATGCGCTGAGGATAACAGTTCCGGTCACGGTCGCCTGTGGATAGGCGTCCTGCAGCCAGTTGTGCAGAAGCGGAAACGCGCATTTGATTCCAAATGCCAACAGGATCAGTTTTCCGGCGACGGAATCGATGCCGATATGGCCGAAGTCGATAGAACCTGTATCTGCATACCAGATGATCGCTCCGGCCAATAAAATGACGCCGGATGTGACTTGAATCACCAAGTAGCGCATGCCGCACCGATAGGCTTCCGGGGTCCTGGACGCCCAGATGAGAAATACCGAGGATATCCCGGTGAGTTCCCAGAATACGAACAGTGTCACCAAGTCGCCTGCGAAGACCGCGGCGATGGCAGCACCTGCGTACACCAGCGCGGAAACTTGCTGCAGAATGTCGCGTTCATGCCATGCGAACAGAAGACCCAAAAACGCTGCGATATTGAAGATGTAGCCCCAAACGAGGGACAGACGATCAACCTGCAAAGGCTCCAGCGTCATGCCGAAGGCTTCCATGGTCACAAGGGTCCCCGGCTCTAACTGATGGACGAGCATGAACCCGGCAATCGGCAGAGCGAGGATATAGAGGCGTCTAATAACCGACGGCAGTAGGAGCGCCGGCAGCGCGCCTAGGATAAGGATCAAGCCCGGGTTGATGCTACTGATCGCGGTCATAATAATCCTCGTCGCGCATTAGAAAGATGCGCATCACTTTTGCCGCAAGCACCAGGATGACACACATTACGAACCCGTAGATCGCATAGAAGCCGAAAACATCCTCGAACCCGAAGTGGGAATGCTTTTCATAGAAACCGTCCGCCAGGAAAAGCAGTCCGCAGACGATGAAAAGCGTGATTATGATCTTTCGCACGTTCTTCTGGTCGTCGAGCCAGTACCGGCGCGCGCTGTTGCCCTGCTCTTGGTGCTCGCTCATGCTCAGCCTCCAAATACGGGTGTTAGGAATATGCGAATTCGGTCCGCATAGAAGAACAGAAGGACACAACCCGTCGCCGTCAGCACGATGGGAAGCAAGCACATAAAGGAGGCATCGGATATGCCCTCTCGACCGAACGTCATATGCCGAAGAAGTGGATGGTTCGGCGGTGCATGATGGTGTTCATGGTCGTCATGATCGTTATCCGCGCCTTCCTCCGACTGTATCGATTCTTTGCCGAAGAAGCCGTATAGAACCACCGGCATTAAATAGGCCAAATTCAGGAGCGACGACACCATAAGCACCGCGACGAATACCAGTTGATGGGTCTCAGCCGCGCCTAGGGCGATGTACCATTTCGACCACATTCCGCCCATGGGGGGCAGGCCGATCAAGGACATCGACGCTAGGAAGAAGCAGAAAAAGGTCACCGGCATCCGGTGGCCAAGCCCTTTCATGTCGGAAATATCGGTCTTGTGGGCGAATACAATGATCGCGCCGGCGCAGAAGAACAGGGTGATCTTGCCGAAGGCATGCATCACGATGTGCATCGCCGACCCAAGGGCCGCAATATCGGACGCCAGCATGGCGCCCAGGACGATGTAACTTAACTGGCTCACTGTCGAATAGGCGAGGCGAAGCTTCAGGTTGTCCTGACGCATGGCGACGATAGATGCCGCGATGATGGTGAACGCGGCGACATAGAGTAGAAAATCCGTACCCGGCGCCAGTTTCAAAAGGTCGATTCCGAATATGTAAACGACGACCTTAAGAACAGAAAACACGCCTGCCTTGACGACCGCGACGGCGTGCAGCAGGGCCGAGACCGGGGTCGGTGCTACCATGGCCGCCGGCAGCCAGCGGTGGAACGGCATCAACGCCGCCTTGCCGATGCCGAAGGCATAGAGCGCCAGCAGGACTGCGATCATCGGGCCCTGGGCCTGTTCGGCATTGAACACGCCGCCCCGGACGAAATCGAGGGTTCCTGCGATCTGCCAGGTCCAGATCATGCCGAACAGCAGGAAGCCGATTGAGGTCGACAGCAGAATGCCGAGATAGATCCGCCCCGAGCGTTTGGCTTCCTCCGTCCCGTGATGGGCGACGAGCGGGAAGGTGGAGACTGACAACACCTCGTAGAACACGAACAGCGTCAGCATGTTGCCGGCGAGGGCGACGCCGATGGCTGACGCAATGGCGATGGCGAAGAAGAAGAAAAACCGGGTCTGGTTTTCTTCGTGATGACCACGCATGTAACCGATGGCGTACAGTGTCGTGACGATCCACAGGAAGCTGGCGATCCCGGCGAAGATCATGCCCAACGGTTCCAGCGTCAGACGGATCGACAGCCCCGGCACCATGTCGGACAGCACGATGTCGGGCCGGCCGCCGGCCGCGACGATGGGGTAGAATTGGGCGACGACGTAGAACAGGCAGGCGGCGGTCAGCAGGCTGGCGCCGTCGCGGGCGTTTTCCCAACGCCCGAGGGCCAAGACCAGAAAGGCCCCGATAACCGGAATGACGAGAGCCAGGACCAGGGCGTCGCCCGGTGCCCAGCCGGCAAGAAGACCGGTCATGGCTTGCCTCCACTGGCGGGACCCATGAGGGCGTTGGCCGCCTCACCGGCGATGCGCAAGGTGGTGTCGCCGTCGATGCCGAACCAGATGGTGGCCGCGGCCAACACAATCATCGGCACCAGCATGGACAGCGGCGCCTCGCTGCGCCCGACGGCGCCTTCGGGCGGGGCCTTAAGATACGCGACCTCGACCACCCGCCAGACGTAGACGATGGCGAGCAGCGACGACAGCAGGATACCTGCCGCGACATACCACCAGCCGAGGGCAAGCGAAGCCTGCACCAACTGCCATTTGGAAATGAAGCCGACCGTCACCGGCGTGCCGATCAGCGATAGACCGGCGACCAGAAACACCGCCGTGGTCACCGGCATGCGTTTGCCGATGCCGGCAAGGTCGTTGAGCCGGACCGATCCGACGACATAGAACATGGCGCCCACGGCCATGAAGGCAGCCCCCTTCATGACGGCGTGGTTGAACAGATGGACAATGCCCCCGGTCAGGCCCGCGGCGGAGGCCATGCCGATGCCGAGCACCATGTAGCCGACCTGTGACACGCTGGAGTAGGCCAGCATGCGTTTCACGTCATTCTGGAAGATGGCGACGAAGGCGCCCGCGAACATGCCGACCAGGGCGACGATGATCAGCATCAGACTGATGTCCGTGCCGATGAACAGGTCCGTTCCGCCGAATACGGTGAAGACGAGGCGCAGCAAGGCATAGATCGCGACCTTGGTCGCCGTCGAGGCAAGGAACACGGTGACCGCCGAGGGTGCGAAGGCATAGGCATTGGGCAGCCAGGTGTGCAGCGGGAACATCGCGAGCTTGAGCCCCAGGCCGACCACCACGAAAGCGAAGGCGGCCAGCACCGTACGCGTGTGATCCACGGCCGGCAGCAGGGTCGCCAAGTCCGCCATGTTGAGCGAGCCCGTCATCATGTACATCAGGCCGACGCCGATGATGTAGAAGGTCGCGCCCAGGGTGCCCATGATCAGGTAACGGTAGGACGCGGTGAGCGCCCGGCGATTGCCGCCCAGGCTAATCAGCACATAGCTGGACAGGGACGAGATTTCCAGGAACACGAACAGGTTGAAGGCATCCGCCGTGGTCGTGATGCCGATCAGACCCGTCAGGCACAGCATGTACATCAGGTAGAACAGGTAGATGCGGGGTTCCGACACTTCTTTTTCGACGCTGGCCTTGGCATAGGGCAGGGTGATGGCGCCGATGGCCGTGATGATGACTAGAACCAGGGCGTTGGCCGCGTCGATGCGGTATTCGATGCCCCAGGGCGCCGGCCAACTGCCGAGCTCGTAAATGATCAGGCCGCTGGCCAGCACCTTGCCCAGCAAGACCAGGGCGATGAAGAAGGCGATCCAGGTAACGATCGTCGCCCACAGCCAGCTCAGCTTGGCGTCGCGTAGCAGTACGCAGATCGGTGCGCACAGAAGCGGTACGACGACCTGCAGGATGGGCAGATGCGGTTCGATCGCGGCGGCAAAGGGCAGCGACAGGAAATAGGTGTAGAAGGCGGTCACCTGTCCTCCTCCTCTTCCACGGCCAGGATCTCGTCATCCTCGATGGTGTCGTAGGCGTTGCGGATGCGCACGACCAAGGCGAGGCCGAGGGCTGTGGTTGCAACGCCGACCACGATCGCGGTCAGGATCAGGACGTGGGGCAGGGGGTTTGAATATAGTTTGATGCCTTCGTCCAGGATCGGCGCCGTGCCGCCCGTGACCTTGGCCATCAGGATGTAGAACAGAAAGACCGAGACCTGAAACACGTTCAGACCGACGATCTTCTTCACCAAGTTGTCGTGGGCGATGACGATGTAGAACCCGGTCATCATCAGCGCGATGACGATCCAGTAACCGAGCAGACCGGGCGACGCCGGGCCGACCATGAAGGCTTCGAAGGAAAGCCACAGGTCGTACAGCGGTTTGAAGATGTCGACGAATCCCTGCATGGCCTCAGTCCCCGCCCGACTGGCCGGCGAACACGTTGAAGATCGTGATCATCGACGCCGCGACCGTGATGCCGACACCCAGTTCGACGATCAGGATGCCGTAGTGCTGCCCGTGCAAGGGGTCGTGGGCCAGGACGTTGTAGTCCAGATAGTTGCCGCCCAGGATCAGCCCTGCGACTCCAGTTAGTCCATAAGTCAGCACGCCGACGACCAGCAGCAGGCGCGTCGACCAGGGCGGCAGCACCCGTTTCACCGTCTCGACGCCGAACAGGATGGCGTAGAGGATAAAGCCCGAACCGAAGATCACGCCCGCCTGAAACCCGCCGCCGGGGCCGAAGTCGCCATGAAACTGAACGTAAAGCGCGAACAGCAGGATCGGTGGGATCAGGAACTTGGAGACAACGCGGAGAACGACCTTACGGTGCATCATGATGCGGCCCCCTTCGTGTCCGAGCCGCCTTCATCCGCTTCCTCGTCTTCGCGCCGCCGGCGGGCGCGGCCCAGGATGGCCAGCACGCCCGTGGCGGCGGTGAAGATCACGAAGACCTCGCCGAGCGTGTCATAACCGCGGTAGCTGGCCAGCACGCTGGTGACGATATTGGGCATGCCCACTTCTTCGCCCGATTTCTCGATATAACGGGGCACCACGTGGTGGTGGATGGCAGCGATCTTGTCGCCGTAGCGGGGCATGTCGAAGGTGCCGTAGACCAGCACGGCGCCGGTCACGGCGACGACCAGAAACGCGGTCGTGCTCTTGCTTTTGCCGCCGCCCAGCTTTTCCTTGCGCGTGGTCAAGGCCAGGGTGCCCAGCATCAGGACGGTGGAGATTCCCGCACCCACGGCGGCCTCGGTGAAGGCGACATCGACCGCGTCCAGCACCACATAGGCGGCAGCGCCGATCAACGAGAAGATGCCCGACAGCATGGATACGGCGAACAGGTCGCGGATGCGCGCGATGGCTAGGCCCACGGCCCCCATCATGAGCATCAGGACGATGATGATGACGTTTTCTATGGTCGGCCTCCCCGGCTGAGGGCCGCGCTTTTCTCCTCATCGACCCGGGGCGTGACGCCGGCGTTCAGGCAGGCGCGGGCCAGGGCGTGGGTCGCCGTCGGGCTGGTGAAAAAGATGAAGGCCAGGATCAGGGCCAGCTTGACCGTGACAATGGTCAGCCCGGCCTGGAACATCAGGCCGACCAGGATCAATTCGCAGCCCAGCGTATCGATGACGCCCGCTGGATGCATGCGCGCGAACACGTCGGGCATTGTGATCATACCGATGCCGCCGATGATCAGCAGCACCGCGCCCGGCAGAATGAACAGCCAGGTCAGGATGTCGAAGATGATCGGATCAACGGGGAACGCCATGGTCAGATATCCCCCGCATCGGGGCCGGCGGCTTGTTCGCCATGGCCCATGTCCCGGAACTTGATGAACTTGGTCACCGCGATGGTGCCGATGAAGTTGATCAGCGCATAGACCAACGCCAGATCGAGAAATTCCGGGCGGCCCTGCAGGAACCCGACCACGGAAATCAACAGGACCGTCAGCGTGCCGAAGGCATTCACGGCGAGGATGCGGTCGAACACGGTCGGCCCTTTGAGGGCACGCACCAGGACCAGAGCCATGGTGACCAGAACGGCGAGGGCGGCGGCGGCGAAGCTCATGGCGTTAGCGGTCCTCTCCGGGCGCGCCTTCGACGGCTGTGCAGCGGCGGTCCATCTCGCCGGACTTCAGCCCGTCGGCCGCACCCCGCGTCAGCGCGTGGACGATCATCACTCCATCTTCGACGGCGAGGGTCACCGTGCCCGGCGTGAGGGTAATGGAATTGGCGTAGATGACGTGGCCCAGCTCAGTCTTCTGCGTCGCCTTGGTGCGCAGGACCGAGGTATGGACCCGGCCCTTTGGCGACAGCACCGCCTTGACCACGTCGATGTTGGCCGTGACGATCTCCTTGCCCAGCCAGGGCAGGTAGGTCAGCCAGCGCCAAGTCACCTGGATGGGGTGGCCTTCGTGGTCGACCACGTCCATGCGGTGGGCGATGAACACGACCAAGGCGACGGAACCGGCGCCGAAGGCCAGGATCAGCGGAATCGTATAGCCCGACAGCAGCCACCAGAGCGCGGCCAGGCCGATGCTAAGGCTGATCGCATGGAGCACTGAAAGGTTCCCCCGTTCTTCCCCTGGTCGGTATTGCCGCACCATTGAAGGGCGGCGCCGAGCACCACGTTATCCGAGGCTCAGGTATACCACCCAAAGCCATCGACGTGACAACAAAATGGGCATAATTTCATGGAATAACAAGGACGTTCGCGCTGGTATACCAAGGGCGGCGGAAATCTACGGAAGCTGTATTATTAATAGGTGCGATGGACCTGAAATGATCGACAGGATTTTCGGATCGTGGAAAATCACGCGCCGCGCCGCCCTGCGTTTTGCCGGTGTGTTGGCGGTTCTTTGCGTCGTTTTGAGTGGCACGGCCGCACCTGCGGACGGCCAAACGGTCAGATTCGCCGAATCCGAAGTGGTCGTGCATACGGCGAACGGCGCGCATCCGTTCAAGGTCGAGGTGGCGGTCGACGACGCGCAGCGCGCCCTCGGTCTGATGTACCGCCGCGACCTGGCCCCGGACCGGGGCATGCTGTTCGACTTCGGGCGCGAAATCTATATTTCCATGTGGATGCGCAACACCTTCATTCCGCTTGATATGCTGTTTATCGGCGCGGATGGGCGCATCGGATTCATCCGCGAACGCACGACGCCGCGGTCCCTGGACACCATCGAGGCACCGGAGCGCAACCGCGCCGTGCTTGAGGTCGCGGCCGGGACGGTGGCGCGGCTCGGCATCCGCGTTGGCGACCGGGTCGACCACGCGATCTTCCGCTAACCGCGTGCTTGCCTTGGGCAGGCTTAAATCATAGGTTTCCCCCGCGTCGGGGCGTAGCTCAGCCTGGTAGAGTGCGTGCTTTGGGAGCACGATGTCGCTGGTTCGAATCCAGTCGCCCCGACCAGTATCCAGGCAGGCGGCCTGGGGCCGTGCCACCGGGTCCGTCCATGTCACCGTTGACGGGACGGCCCGATGGCCGCATAGAAGACCTTAAGACGCGCGGCAATCGGCCGCGCCAGAATGGGAATTGGGAAGATGAGCGAAGCGCGCATTTTTCAGCCGGCGAAGAACGCCATGCAGTCCGGCCGGGGCAAGTCCCGGCGTTGGATTTTGGAATACGAGCCGGCGGAACCCCGCGTCGCCGATCCCCTGATGGGCTGGATCGGCTCGGGCGATACCCGCGGCCAGCTACGGCTCAAGTTCGACAGCAAGGAAGAAGCCGTCGACTACGCCAAGAAGAACGGCCTGATCTACAAGGTGATCGAGCCCCATACCCGCCGCGTCAAGCCGAAGAGCTATTCCGACAACTTCGCCTTCGACAAGGTCGGCGTCTGGACCCACTGAATGGGGCTGCGCCGGGCCGTGTCTCCGGCGTGTTGTCCGCCGGGGACTCCGTAGCTCAACTGGATAGAGCAGCTGCCTTCTAAGCAGCAGGTTGCAGGTTCGAGTCCTGCCGGGGTCGCCAGTTATTTCAATGACTTAAAGGGAGTGGGCTGCGGTGAGCTTGAAACGCATGGTTCTGCAAATGGGGCAGGGCACCGATATCCACGGCGGGGACAGCACCAAGGCCGCCGAACGGGCCGTGCGGGATGCGCTGTGGCGGAATTTCCTGCAGATCGCCGATGCCCTTGGGCAGCCGCGCGACAACATGGTCATCGAGGTGACCATCGGCGCTCCCCGTCCCGAGACCATCGACAAGGCGGCCGTCGCGGCCGTGTTTCCCTACGGTCAGATCACCGTGACCTGCCAAGAGGGGGGGCTGGAAATCGCGACACCGGACGGCACGGATTCGACCTTGCTTGCCCATGCGGCCGTCGTGGTCCGCATGGATGTTCCGGACGATGTTCTGGGAGACGCCCAATGAGCAAGAAACTGGATCGCGTGATTTTGGAAATGGGGTCCGGCGTTTCTTTGCGCGGGGGCAATTATACGAAAGCCGCCTGCCGCGCCGTCGATGACGCCATCCATCATTCAAGTCTGTCGTTCATGCGCGAATTGGGCCGGGACCCGGATACCGATATGACGGTTGAAGTGACGATCGGCGTACAGGACCCGTCGGCAGTCGATATCGAAGCGGTGCAGGCCATGCTGCCGCACGGCAGTGCGTCGGTCCGTGTTGTCAAAGGCGGTTTGAACGTTCCTTACCCGGAGAGGGGTTACGAAACGGTCATCGCCAGTGCCGCGGTCGCGGCATTCGCCGACATGTCGCGGTACAGAGGCTCTTAAAGGCCGGCCATCCTCAAAACGCTGTTAAGCCGCGTCTTCTTGGGTTGAGCCGGGGCGCCGGGCGATGCCCTTTGCGGCCTGCTCCACGCCATAGGCCTGAACCAGGATGTCCGTCGAGACTTCGGCCAGGTCGATGCATTCCGTCAGCAGGTTGAGGATGCGCATGTTGTTGGCGACGACTTTCTCCGTCTCCCGTTCGTGGGTGGCGACGGAGACATTGCAGCGCGCGATGATGTCGTTGCGCAGGATGCGGAGAATATCCTCCAGCTTGGCGCCGTTGGGGTTGTCGTCCGATACAAGGAGCTTCGTCATGGTCATGGTCCTTTCCTCAATGGGCTCCCCTTCTTATTTCGATATCAAAATAATATAGAGAATCCCTAGGGAAAGTGATGAAAAACACACCCTAGCCATGGGTCGTAGACTGAAATTTTTTTTTAAGGTGAAAGTAGGGCCTATCTTTTAATTGGTGTTGTTTTTTTGAGGCTACTAGGTGTTTTTCTCCAGATAGATTTGTAGTGCCTTATAACGAGATATTGCATATATATAAAATCGGCTTAGTTGAATTTCTGCAAATTTCTTTATGTCTTGGTATATTCATACTGTCTGGTGTCGATGCATATGGGGGAAATTTGATGTGGCGACGAGTTCTGTTCAAACTAAAAGATAGCCGTGTGCTTCTTGTTGTCGGTGCTGTTGTTGTTGCCTATGCTGCAAGCGGCATAGGCGGGTATTTTTACAGTGACCTTCTGCATGTAAATGCGGATGCAATTGTTGTGGCGGTGTATGCATCATGGGTGCAGGACGTACTCTTTTTCAGTCTTGTAGGCATTGCGGTCTTAGCTTTTACAGCGCCGTTTCGGCCAGACATTGCTACGTTTGATGAACGGATCATCGCTTTTTATGGCAGTCGTTCTCCGAAGCCCTTGCGAGATTACGCTAAAGAAGAATTAAAGCGCTATGGGGGTTATTCCCCGTATGCTGAAAGATCTTGGACTATTAGCGACTATAGAGAGGATATAAATGCATTCAAAATTTCAGCAAATGTAAAGTACAATGTGAAGAATATATTTGATGTTGAATATTATGATAATCCGAAAATGAGTGTTCGACCGGATAAGTTCGATATTGATGTAGGTGTTGTGGGAGAGGTTGAATGGATATCCGTGAACGATGTTGGCCAACTTGCGAATGGGCGCGAAGCAATTGATTCGGAACGGGGTTGGAACGGGTCGATTGACTTGCGCATTCCTCCTAACGGGGATGTTCTGCTTGATTGTCAATATTGGATTTGGGCTGGAGCGGGAGTAGAATGTGGCTTCACGCCCCAACGAGTCGTGGAGCATTTCGATATGGTCGTTCGTAATTCCACAGATGGAGTACCCATTAAACTCGGATTGACTGGGGGTAAAATTGTCGACATCAGGCCTGGTGAAGTGTACAAGATGGCGCCAGAGGAGAATGCAACACCCAATGATCGGATTTTTGTGTTGTCCCTTGATGTGATAGAAGAGCCTGCCTAGATAATTGTTAACGGATTGTTAGTCGATTTTTTGGAACTTAAAACTACTGAACTAGCTTTGGAGGCCTGAAATGTTTCTGTATGAGGAAAAGGGTTTCTAGGCAGGTGATCTAGAACACTAGTACCAAGCGAAAGAGCCCCGCATTTTGTGCGGGGCTCTTTAGTTTCTAATGCAATATTTTCTGATTTGAAGTTGTAACTCTTTTAAGATTTGACACCGATCGGGCAGGCCACGCCCGTGCCGCCCAGCCCGCAATAACCCCGGGGGTTCTTGGCCAGGTACTGCTGATGGACTTCTTCCGCGTAATAGAAGGGGCCGGCGTCTTTGATTTCGGTGGTGATGGGGCCGTAGCCGGCCGTGGACAGCTTTTTCTGATAGGCCTTCAGCGAGGCCCCGGCGGCGCGGCGCTGCTCGGGCGAATTTACGTAGATGCCGGAGCGGTATTGGGTGCCCCGGTCGTTGCCCTGGCCCATGCCTTGGGTCGGGTCGTGGTTTTCCCAGAACACCTTCAGCATGTCCTCAAAGCTCGCCTTGGCCGTATCGTAGACGGCCAGCAGGATCTCGTTATGGCCGGTCTGGCCCGTGCAGACCTCCTGATAGGTCGGGTTGGGCGTGAACCCGGCGCCGTATCCCACCGCCGTGGTCCAAACACCGGGGGTTTCCCAGAACTTGCGTTCCGCCCCCCAGAAGCATCCCATGCCGAACACGGCGGTCTCCATGCCGTCGGGAAACGGCGGCTTGATGCGATTGCCGGTGACGACATGGAATTCGGAGGTGGGGATCGGCGTGTCTCGGCCGGGCAGGGCCTGGTCGGCAGTCGGCAATTCTGATTTGTTCGGCATCTTGAACAGGGAAAACATGGCGGCATTCCTCGAAAATCCGGGTGTTGCTCAGCATATAGGAAACACAGCCCGGATATCCATCGTGGCTCTCGAAAGCGTGACCGGGGGCGGCTTCGGCCCGGCCATTTTTCTTGGATCGCGCGCCGTTCGGCCATATTATGGCGGTTATGCAACGGCAGATCGCACTCGCCGCCCTGGTCGGCATGGCTGCTTTGATCTTCGCGCCCGAACTGAGGGACGCGGGGGCCTTCGTGCTGTCGAAAAGCCTGGATGCCAACGCGATCAAGGTGGTTCAGAACAGCCTGTACGGCCTGGGATGCTTCTAACCCGCCGCAGAGCGGCCTGCGCCTGACATGTCCGACACTTCTCAAGACGGTATCCTCGACCTGTGGCCGACCAAGCTGGTCCGCCGGCACCTGCCGGGCTTCGAGGAACCGACCCAGGCCCTGGTCAAGCTGATCCGCGATATGGAGCGGGTGAACAAGAACCTGACCACGGATTATCTGGCCCCCGACTTCTTCAACCTGGACGACCCCGCCGTCGGCTGGCTTCGCGAACAGATCAACCAGACCGTGGTTGATTACCTGCGCGCCATCGGCATCGATTACGATGTGAAGTGGACCATCCAGGGCTGGCCCAACATCAACCGCCTGGGCGATTATCACGACGCCCACAATCATCCGGGGTCGTACCTGTCGGGGACCTATTACCTGAAGATGCCGGGGGCAAAGGAGCCCATGCGCAACCGCGCCGACCTGCGGCCCTCGCACATCACGTTCTACGATCCGCGCCCGGGCGTGAACATGACGGCGATCGCCAAGGATCCCTACGTCGATCCGGAATTCACGGTGCTGCCCGAACCGGGCCTGCTGATGATGTGGCCGGCCTTCCTCAGCCACTTCATCCACCCGAACCTGTCCAAGGAAACCCGGGTCTCGGTCAGCTTCAACATCGTGTTGAAGTGGCAGGACCACTACCTCCCGCGGCAGTAGCCAACGGCATCGGAAACGGACTGGACAGTGGGCCGAGCCGGTCCCTAGAGTCATCCGAGACAAATCGATAGGGCGGGGAGGTGCCACGGCATGGACAGATCGCGTGCGTTTTTTCGGGCGGCGGCCCTGGTGTTCGCCGTTTTCGCCGCCGACATTCTGATCGCCAAGGCGCAGATCGTCGCGGGAAACACAATCCCCTTGCACCTTCCGGAATGGTTGCAGTTCCTGACCCTGCTGCTGGCTGTCGTATTTTTTGTGGTTGGCACCTTGATCCGCGAACGGCAGGAGGCGGATGATGACAATGCCGAAGCTGTCGTTCGTGACGACGGTCGGCCGGACGCGCAATCCGCAAGGTGACGCCCGCAGTCCGTATCAAAACCGTCTTTGGGAGGAGACAACGATGTCAGACAAGCTTCAGCGCGAAAACGTGTTCCAGACGCCAATCGATCGTCGGCGCTTCTGGCAGTTGACCAAAACCTATGGTTTTACCGCCCTGGCGGTGACGGCGGCGGGATCGGCCCTGTTTTCCGAGCAGGCCGTGGCGCAGACGGCCAAGGAAGAAAACGAACGTCAGAAGGCCGCCAAGACGACCATGAATCTGGCGACGGAATATGTCGTGGGCGCCACCCGGTACTATCCGTTGGTGCAGTTGAACCTGAAGGAAAACATCCAGAACCTGACCAACGGCGACGTCTACGTGAAGTTGTCGCCGGGCGGTGTCCTGGGCAAGGGCGGACAATTGGCGTCCAAGGTGCAGTCCAACACCATCCAGGCGGCGCAACATTCCGTGTCCAACTTTGCGCCCTTCGCGCCGGCCATCGACCTGATCAACGTGCCCTATTGGGCCAACACCAACCAGAAGTTCACCAATCTGGTGACCTCCAAGACCTGGAAGGACGACGTCCACACCAAGGTCAACGAGAAGGGCTTCGAGGTGCTGCTCTATCTGGTGCTCGATCCGCGCACGGCGGCTACCCGCAACGGCTTCGGCAAGGTTCTGAAAACGCCGGAAGACATGAAGGGCATGAAGTTCCGCGTGCCCGGCTCCAAGATCCTGCAGCAGTTCTACCGCATGGCCGGCGCCAATCCGACGCCCGTGGCCTGGGGCGAAACGCCGACCGCCATCAAGGAAGGGGTCGCCGACGGCCTGGATCCGGCGCTCGTCGCCCTGTATGCCGCCGGCTTCAGCGGCCTTTTGGAAACCGTGTCGTTCATCAAGTCGGTCGAAGACGCCCAGGTCTATTCCTGCAATCTGCAATGGCTGCGCAGCCTGCCGGAAAGCACCCAGGCCGGTATCCGCACCGCCGCCGACATCACCTTCCAGCAGAACCTGGCCCAGGTGCCGGCATCGCGCGCCTACGCCATGGCGGAAATGGCCAAGGGCGGCACCAAATACTACGCCCCCAACGAGGCTGAATTGCAGCAGTGGAAGGAAGTCACCGGCGCCCAGCGCCCGGAATGGAACGACCTGAAAATTCAGCTTGCCGGAAGCCTGGCCAAGTTCGGCGCCTTCCAGGAAGCGGCGGAAACTCAGGGTCAGTACTACGTGGACGACGTCAAGGGCTGAGGCCCATCCGTGCATGGCGGGCCGCTTGCGGCCCGCCATTTTTCCGTTGATCAATGAGATATAGACCGCGATGACGCGCGCGATCCTACGTACCATCGACCAGAACGGCGAACGCTACCTGCTTCTCGTCTTCTACGCTCTCGTCGTCGCCGTTATCGGCGTCGAGGTCGTGCGCCGGTTCCTGCTGTCGTACTCGAGCATCTGGGGCGAGGAAATCGCCCGTTTTGCCTTCATCTATCTGACATGGGTGGGGGCCAGTGCCGGGGTCAAGAACCGCAGTCATATCCGCATCGACATCATCTATGGCTGGGTGCCGGAACGCCACCATGTCTGGCTGTATGTCTTTGCCGATTTGGCGACCATGGCGTTCGCCATCGTCGCGCTCTACTACTCCATGATTCCGATCCTCACAGCGATCGATTTTCACAACGTCACCGACGGACTGCGCATCAATCGGACGTTTTTCCTGATCGCCGTGCCGCTGGGATTCGCCATGACGCTGGGGCGCATCGTGCAGAACATGGTGCGCGACATCGATGACCACCGTGCCGGACGTCCGGTGTACCGCGGCAAGAAGTTGTTCGAGTGATGTACCAACTATACGCCGCGTCAACGGAGCTGGGTTGGACGGTCTACGGGCCGGTGCTGGGCATGGCCGCCCTGATTTTGCTGGGAGTGCCGATCTGGGTTGTTCTGGGCCTGGGCACGGCGCTGTTGCTGTCGGTCACCGAAGTTCTGCCGTTGACGTTGATCGGCGAAACCCTGTTTTCCGGCATCGACAGCTTTTCCCTGATCGCCGTGCCGCTGTTCATTCTGACGGGCGACGTCATCGTCACCACCCGGATGTCGCATAAGCTCTTGGGCTTGGCCGAAGCCTCATTGGGCTGGATCCGCTCCGGCCTGGGCACCTCGACGGTCATGGGCTGCGGCTTCTTCGCCTGCATTTCGGGCTCCGACGCCGCCGATGCGGCGGCGCTCGGGCGCATCACCATTCCGCATCTGGTGGCGAGAGGATATCCGCTGCCCTATGCCTGCGCTCTGGTGGCCAGCGGCGCGACCACCGGCATCCTGATCCCGCCGTCCATTTCATACATCATCATCGGCCTGACATTGGGCATCTCGGCGTCGACACTGTTCCTGGCCGCTGCCCTGCCGGGGGTAATGGTGCTGCTCGCCATTATCCTGACCAATGTCGCCGTGAATCGGGTGCGCGGCTATGAGCGCAGCTCGGGTGGTTTTTCCGTGCCGGTGTTTGGCCGCGCCTTCTGGGCGGCGCGTTATGCCTTGATGGTGCCGTTCATCATTCTGGGCGGGATCTATTCCGGCATTTTCACCCCCACGGAATCGGCCTCGGTGGCGGTGCTGACCGCAATCGCCATCGGTTTCGGCACGAAACAGCTTCGCCTGTCGGACGTCCCCCGCATGATGGAACGTTCGGCCGAAGTGAACGGCGTCATCGCGCCGATCATCGGCATTGCCTTGTTGTTGGCGCAGGCCCTCGCGGCCCTTGGCGTGCCGCAGGCCTTCGTCGGCACCATCACCACCCTGACCACCGAGCCCTGGATCGTGGTCCTGCTGATGCTGGGCGTGTTCGTGGTCGCCGGATGCGTCATGGAGACGACGCCGAACATCGTCATCCTGGCGCCCCTGATGCTGCCGCTGGCTCAGGAAATCGGCATGGACAGCATCCATTTCTGCATTTTCATGGTTACGGCCCTGGGCGTCGGCTTCATCACGCCGCCGCTCGGTCTCAATCTGTTCGTATTGTCGGGCCTGACAGGGGTGCCGGTGATGCAGATCGCCGTACGCGCCGTGCCCTATGTCCTGACCATGCTGGTGGTCGTGCTGCTGCTTGCCTTCGTGCCGTGGTTGTCGCGGTGGGCGATCTAAACAAGCGCTACCACCCGATCGCCTTGGGCAGCCAGGTCGCGATTTCCGGGAAGGCGAACAGCAGGCCCAGCGCCACCATCTGCAAGGCGATGAACGAAATGACACCCCGGTAGATGTCGCCGGTGGTGATTTCCGGCGGCGCCACGCCCTTGAGGAAGAACAGGGCCCAGCCGAAGGGCGGCGTCAGGAACGAGGTCTGCAGGTTCATGGCGACCAGGATCGCAAGCCACACCATGTCGACGCCCGAATTGGCGAACACAGGCAGGAACAGGGGCAGGGCGATGTAGGAGATCTCGATCCATTCCAGGAAGAAGCCCAGTACGAAGATTACCGCCATCATGAACAGAAGGTCGGCGGTCACACCGCCCGGGATGAATTCGAACATGTAGCCGACCAGGTGTTCACCGCCGAGGCCCCGGAACGCCAGGCCGAAGGGTTGGGCGCAGATCAGGATGAAGAACACCATGGCCGAGGTCAAAAGCGTGTTTTTGCAGACGTCGGCCAGGACGCGCAGGTTCAACCGTCCACCCATGAGCGCCAGGATGAGGGAGCCGAGAGCGCCCATGGAGGCAGCCTCCGTCGGTGCCGCGACGCCGCCGACGATGGAGCCCAGCACGGCGAAGATCAGCACCAGCGGCGGCAGCACGACCTGCACCAGCTTGATCAGCAATTCGCGACGGCCCATGGCGTCGCGTTCGGTTTCGGGGATGGCGGGGGCCATGTCGGGGCGGAAATAGCCGAGCAGCAGCAGGTAGAGGGCGAGAATCCCGGCCAGCATCAGGCCCGGCACCATGGCGGCGGCGAACAGCGTGCCCACGGACAGACCCAGGATGTCGGCCAACAGGATCAGCACCAGGCTGGGTGGAATGATTTGCCCCAGCGTGCCCGAGGCGCAGATGGTGCCGCAGGCCAGGCCCTTGTCGTAGCCGCGCCGCACCAGGGGGCCGAGCGCCAACAGGCCGACGGTGACGACCGTGGCCCCGACGATGCCCGACGACGCCCCCATCAGGACGCCGACGATGATGATGGCAAGCCCCATGCCGCCGCGCAGGCGCCCCATGGCATGGCCAATGACGTCGATCAGGTCCTCGGCCATGCGGGATTTTTCCAGCATCACGCCCATGAAGATGAACAGCGGCAATGCCAGCAGGGTGTAATTGGTGACCACGCCGTGAATGCGCCCCGGCAACAGGCCGAACAGGCTGGTTCCGAAGCCGAGGTAGCCGAACAGCAGGCCGGAGACGGCCAGCGAAATGGCGACGGGAATGCCGATCACCAGAAGTCCGAAGAAACCACCGATCATGCCGATGGCGAGCAGTTCCATCTCCGTCATGGCGCGCTAACCAGCTGGGCGCGCGCGGCGGCGAAGGTGGTGAGGGCACCCATGGCCTGACTGATCGCCTGTAGGCCGAGAAGCCCGAAGCCCAGGGGAATGAAGGCTTTCAGAACCCAGCGGTAGGGCAGGCCGCCGGGATCGGGCGAGCCTTCAAGAATGCCGTAGGACAGCTGCACATAGGGCAGGGACAGCACGACGATGGTGACGGAAACCCCGATCACGAGAAAATCCGTGACCAGGTCGATCACCGCCTGCCAATGAACGGGCAGGCGGGCATAGAGGAAATCCACGCGCACATGCTCGCCCTTCTGCATGGCATAGGACATGCCGATCAGGGCGATGGGCGAGACCAGATGCCATTCCAGTTCCTGCAGGGCGACGGAGCTGATGTTGAGGCCATAGCGGGTGAGCACGTTGCCCGCGACGACGAAGACCATGAGCAGGCCGCAAGCGGCCGCGAGACGGCCCGCCCATTCCACCGGAATGAGCAGGGCCGCTTCGAGACGCCGCAGGCCCGAGGGGCTGCGTGGATTCATGTGCGATTACCTCGCCCGGGTTAAGACGAGATCATGCCCTGATAGGGCTTTTCCGAAATCGCCGCCCAAGACCGATGCTTGGCGCGGAAGGCCATGAAATGGTCGTGGACCTTCTTGGTCAGCGGATCGGCCGCCGATTTTTCCGCCAAAACCTGTTCGGTCAGCGTCTTCAGTTCGGCGACGACGGCGTCGGGCAGGGTTTGGGCGATGACGCCGTGGTTGGTCACCAGATCCGTCAAAGCATCGGCGTTGTTGGCCTCGCTCCAGGCATGGCTGTCTAGGTTACAGGCCTGGGCGCAGGATTTGACGATGGCCTGAAGGTCCTTGGGCAGGCTGTCCCAGGCCTTCTTGTTCATCAGCAGTTCCGTCACGTTGGACGGCTCGTGCCAGCCGGTGGTGTAGTAGTACTTGGCGGCCTTGTGCAGGCCCATGCGGCGGTCCTGGAAGGGGCCGACGAATTCGGCCGCGTCGATCACGCCGCGTTCCAGGGCCGGGAAGATTTCCCCGCCGGGCAGCAGCTTCACGGCGACGCCGAGTTTTTCGTACACCTTGCCGGCCAGGCCTGGAATCCGCATCTTCAGACCGTCGAAATCCTTAACGGATTCAATGGGTTTCTTGAACCAGCCGGTCATCTGCACGCCCGTGTTGCCCATGGGCAGGGCGGTCAGGCCGTAATCGGCATAAACCTCGTTCCACAGCTCCAAGCCGCCCGCGTGGTACATCCAGGCGTTAACCCCTTGGAAGTTGAGACCGAAGGGTACGGTGGTGAAGTACTGCGCGGCGAAGATCTTGCCGGCCCAGTAATAGGCGTTGCCGGCGTTCATTTCGATGGTGCCGGCGCGCACGGCGTCGAAGCCTTCCTTGGGCGGGATCAGTTCACCGGCGGCGAAATGCTGGATGTTCAGGCGGCCGTCCGACATTTCCTTCACGCGGGCGCAAAAGTCCGTGGGGCTGCCCGGGCCGACCGTATAGAAGGGGGCGCCGGCCGGATACATGTTGGTCATCTTCCAGTTGAAGGTGTCCTTGGCGCGGGCGATGGCCGGGGCGGCCAGCAGGCCGCCGGCGGCGGCACCGGCGGTTGCGGAGGCTTTCAAGAGGTCTCGGCGATTCATGACGTTCTCACTTTTCCCTGTCTGATTGGTTTTTGGAGGCACCGGTTATGGTGATGCGTGCCAAACGAATGGTCGGGGTGAACGCCGGGCGCCGTTGCCGGGCGGGTCTGTCCTTCTCTGAAATCCGAATCCGGTCAAGCAACTGCCTGATTCCATATGAATTTGACACTACCTAGCCCTGGCGGCTGGTAGTGGATTCGGTGTCGTTGTTTGAATGGGAACCCGCGCCGTTGCGGGATGGAAGCTGGCCACTGAAGGGCCGGGCCCATGCGGGCCGAAACAATTGGGCCGGACCGGGGCGCCCCCTTCCTATGGCTGACTGGGCCAAGGGGGCGCCACCGCTCCGGCCGACGGAGTAAGGACGGGACCACGCGCGGTGGGAGGTCCGCTTGAACGCCCGTCCTATAGCTACTCCGCCGGAACCCGTGGTGGTACGGGTTTAAACTAGCGGGCGCCTGCGGCGTTCGGATGGATCAGGCCATCTAAACCGTGGCGGATCGAGCCGACAACGCGGGCAATGCCGCGGCCGAGGGCGAACAAATGATCGCGTACCGCTTCGGCGCGAAGCAATTCGGCTTCGTGCAACATCCGCGTCATTTCTTCGGGGGAGATTTCTTTGTAGGTCGTATGTCCAATGATGTCGTTCATCTGAGGACTCCTTTCGAGGGTTGGTGTGCGGTTGGTCACTGATTCTGCGGCTGCTGCAATGCAACAATCGTGTTGCAGTGCAATATAATGGTAAGATGGATCAGCGATAATCCCCTCGAAATGCACAAGGCTTGTGACTTTCGCGCACAAACGGTAAAAAATTAATCAGGAATAAGTTAATGGATATAGCGACACAGATGATCATGTTCGCCACCGTCGTTGAAAACGGCGGGTTTTCCGCGGCTGCGCGGGATTTGGGACTGACCCCGTCGGCGGTCAGTCGCCAGATCGGCCAACTGGAGGATCGCCTGGGCACGCGCCTGTTGAACCGGTCGACCCGACGCATCTCCCTGACCGAGGTCGGGCGTGCCTTTTATGCGCGCTGCGCCGACGTATCGCAGGGCGTGCAGGAGGCCGAGGCCCTGGTCCTCAACATGGTTGACCATCCTCAGGGAACCCTCAAGGTGGCGGCAACCGTGGCCTTTGCGAAGGCGCAGCTTTTGCCATTGTTGCCCGTGTTTCTGGCCAAGAATCCGGATTTGAAGATTTCCCTCGACGCCACGGACCGGGTCATCGATCTGGTCGAGGAACAGGTTGACGTGGCCATTCGGTTTTCCGAGCAGATCGACGATTCGTCCGTGGTATCACGCAAACTGGCGACCAACCGGCGGGTCTATGTGGCGGCGCCATCCTATGTCGCCGAACATGGCCTGCCGCGTACTCCGGACGATGTGGCGAACCATAATTGTCTGCGGATTTCGACGGTGGAGGCATGGAATACCTGGACGTTCGAGAATGGCGCCGACCTCCAGCGGCTGCCGATCAAGGGCAATTTCGAGGCCAACAGCGCCGACGCCATCTATTATGCGGTGTTGGCGGGCGTCGGAATCGCGCGACTTTCCACATATCTGGTTAACGATGCCTTGGCCCAGGGACGCCTCGTTCGCGTGCTGCCGGATTATGCGGACGAGACCTCGGACATTCTCGCGATCTATTCCAACAAACGGAATCTGTCGCCCAACGTGCGTGCCTTCATCGACTATTTCGCCGAGAAGTTCGGCCCCGTTCCCCCTTGGGAAAAGGAACAGGCGGCCTAGACGGCGGCGCCTGCAAGCCCTACCTAATGGTCAGTTGATCAGACATTGCGGACAGACGCCCTTGAAAATCTTCATCGTCGATGATGACGAGATCACGCTTGAAATTCTGAGGTCCATTCTCGAGGGCGCCGGCCATGAGGTGACGAGCGATCTCATGGGGGCCACGGCGATTTCGTCCATCAAGAAGCATGTGCCGGATGTCGTGTTGACGGACCTTCAGATGGCCTCCGTTGATGGGTTCGACCTGTGCCGCGAACTTCGCCAGATCCCCCGCCTGCGCCGGACCAAGATCATCATCGTATCCGCCCATTCCGCCGAGACCTGGAAGAAGCGCGCGGCGAAGCTGGGGGCCGACGGTTATGTCGAGAAGCCGATCAATGCGGACAAGCTGCTGGCCCTGATCGAGGAATTGGTCAAGACCGCCTAGGTTCCGCCGGCCAGCCCGGTCAGCAGGTCGCTGGCCCGGATGCCGTCAAACAGGAACTGTACGGCGAGCGCCGCCAGCAGAATCCCGAACACGCGCGACAGCACATGCACGCCGGTCACGCCCAGGCGTTTCTGAACCTGCGCCGCCACAAGCATCAGGGCCAGGGAAATGATCAAAACCGCCGTCATGGCGGCCGCCACGGCGGCTAGGCGCAACGGATCGCCATGGGCGTCGGCGACCAGCAGCAGGACCGCTCCGATCGTGCCCGGCCCGGCGATCAGCGGCGTCGCCAGTGGAAACACCGAGACATCCTTACGGGTAATCGATTCGGCATCTTCCTCGTCGGTGGTCGACGTTCCGCCGGAGGACCTGGCGAACACCATGTCGATGGAAATCAGCAGCAGGAGAATCCCGCCGGCCGTGCGGAGCGCGGGCAGGGAGATTCCCATGTACGTCAGTACCGGTTTTCCCAACACGGCGAAGAACAACAGAATGCCGCCGGCGATGACGACCGCGCGCACAGCCGTGCGCCGTCGCGCCGTTGCCGAGGCCTTGGGGGTCAGGGCGGCGAAGGCGATGGCCACGTCGGGCGGCCCGACGGTGGCGAAGAAGGTCGCGAAGGCGATGAGGGCCAGTTCCAGCATCAGCGGATACTAAGACATTCCGGGCGCGGGCGGTATCCGCGCATCACCCAATCAAAACGCCTTGATGTAAACCCCGCCGCATTCGGCGGTATCGGCCGCAGCGGCGGGGGGCAAGATGGGCATCAGGCAAATCGTCAGAACGGAAGGTCAGCGCCCGAAACATCCCGTGTCTCGGTTATTCTGTCGTGGCGACGAAGGCATGGAACGTGTCCTCGATCACCTTGCGGCCGATGTCGCGGGTGATGAACACGATCTTGGATCGGTGGTCGTCGTCCGGCCAGGCGGGCAGGCCCACGGGCGGGTGGAACAGGTGCTGCACCCCATGCACGGCGACGGGGTTGGGCTCGCCCGCGACGTTCAGGATGCCCTTGATGCGCAGCAGGTTTTCGCCCTGGGTCGTGATCAGCATTTCCATCCAGGTGACGAATCCGTCCCAGGGGATCGGGGCGTCCACGGTCATGCAGAAGGATGAAATGCGCGCGTCGTGGCGGTTGGGGTCATGGTGATGATCATGCCCGTGATCGTGACCGTGAGCATCGTGGTCGTGGTGGTCATGGTTATGGACGTCGTGGTCTTGGGCAAAGGCTTCCTCGCGCAGCCAGCCCGCGACGTCGGCGATCTTGCGGTCGGTGGAAAACAGCCCGGCGTCGAACAGGTCCTTGGGCCCGAAGTCGGCGGAGGCGTCGAACACGGGGGCCGACGGGTTGAGGATGCGAAGGCGGTCCTGGATCGTCGCCAGTTGTTCAGCCGTCGCCAGATCGGTCTTGGTCAGCACGATGCGGTCGGCGACGGCGGCCTGTTTCACGCTTTCCGGCTGGGCGTCCAGGGTCTGCGGCCCGTTCACGGCGTCGACCACGGTGACGATGCCGTCGAGCCGATAACGCGGCCCCACGGTCGGGTCAGTCATTAAGGTATGGATGATGGGGGCGGGGTCGGCCAGGCCCGTGGTCTCGATCACCACGCGCTTGAACCAGGGGATTTTCTTGTCAAACCGCTGCCAGAACAGCTCGCGCATGGCGTTGACCAAGTCGCCGCGCACAGTGCAGCACAGACAGCCGGAATTGAGCAGCACCGTGTCCTCGCGGGTTTCCTTGACCAGCAGATGGTCGATGCCGATGTCGCCGAATTCGTTGATCAGCACGGCGGCCTCGCCCATGTCGGGATGGGATAGCAGTTTGTTGAGCAGCGTCGTTTTCCCGGCCCCGAGAAAGCCGGTCAGCACGGTGACGGGGATGGTCTTGGCGATTAGCCGGGCGTTGACGTCCTGCGGCGCGTCGGCGGGGGCGTCGTCCCTGGCGTCAGTCTTTTCCGCCATAAAGGGCCTCCGGCGTGACCTCGGGCTCGGCGATGACGCGGATGTCGCCGTCGCGCACGGCGTGGAAGAAGCAGTTGTGGCGGCCCGTGTGGCAGGCCACGCCTGTCTGATCGACCAGCAGCAGCACCGCATCCTCGTCGCAGTCGAAGCGGAATTCCTTCAACATCTGAACCTGGCCCGAGCTTTCGCCCTTGCGCCACAGCCGGCCCTTGGAGCGGGAGAAATAACAGACCCGGCCCGTTTCCAGGGTTTCACGGATGGCGTCGGCGTTCATCCAGGCGAGCATGAGCATTTCGCCCGTGTCGTGCTGCTGCGCCACGGCGGGAATCAGGCCGGCTTCGTTGAATTTCAGGCGGCCGATGACCCGGTCCGCCACGTCGTTGCTCATACTCGTCGTCCTCGTTACGTCGTCACCTCGCTGCGTTGAGCCGCGCAAAGCCTTCCTCCAGGTCCTCGATCAAGTCCTGCGGATCTTCCAGCCCTATATGGAGGCGTACCATCGGATTGTCATGGCCCCAGGTCACGGCCGTGCGTGATCCCTTGGGATTGATGGGAATTGCCAGGCTTTCGAAGCCGCCCCAACTGGCGCCGATGCCGAACAGATCCAAACCATCGACCATGGCCGCGACTGCGGCCTTGGGGTAATCGCCGAGCATCATGCCGAACAGGCCGGACGCCCCCGTATGGTCGCGCTTCCACAATTCATGGCCGGGGTCGGAGGGCAGGGCGGGGTAGAGGACGCGTTCGACCTCGGGCCGGGCGGCCAACCAGGTCGCGACTTCCATCGCGTTTTTCTGGTGGCGCTCCATGCGCACGGACAAGGTGCGGATGCCGCGCAGGGCCAGATAGCATTCGTCGGGCCCGGCACGCGACCCCAGGGTGTTCTGCATGCCCTTCAGGGCCTGGAACTGCTCCTCGGTCGCGACGGTGACCGTGCCGAGCATGGCGTCGGAATGGCCGCACAGGTACTTGGTCCCGGCTTCCAGCACGATATCGACGCCCAACGTGAACGGATTGCAGAAGAAGGCCGATGACCAGGTGTTGTCGATCACGGTGATGATGTCCCGCGCCCGTGCGACCTTGGTGATGGCGGGCACGTCCTGCACCTCGAAGGTGTGGGAGCCCGGGGATTCCATATAAATCATGCGTGTGTTGGGTTGGATCAGATCCTCGATCCCGGCACCGATCAGAGGGTCATAGAAGGTGATCTCGACCCCGGCACGTTCCAGAAGGTTGGCGCCGACCCGCTTGCGCGTCGGGCCATAGACGGAATCGGAAATCAGCACATGGTCGCCGTGCTTGAGGAACGTGATGGTCGCCGCCGCGATGGCGCCCAGGCCGGATGGAAAGGTCACGGTGCGGTGGGAGCCTGCGTAAAGCGCCGTCACGGCTTCCTCGACCGCGAACTGGGTCGGCGTGCCCGAACGCCCGTACTGCACGCCCTTGAAGGGCGGCCGGTCCCGGGTTTCGAATTCCTCGATGGTCGGGAACAGCACGGTCGAGGCGTAATAGATGGGCGGATTGGGAATGCCCACGTTGTCCCAGGGCTTCATCGCCGTATGGGCGATCACCGTGTCCTTGCGCCGTGATTTCTTCGTCATTTCAGGGGGAGTCCTTGGTTGGTTGGGCGTTTTGGCAAGATAGCGGGAAACCATGTTTTCGCAAGGCGTTACACATGCGCACCGCTTCAAAGGGAGCGGCTTCCTGGGGAAAAAAGACAATCATTCTCGCTTGAGGGATTTTTGTAGGTTATGTTACGCCTGTAAGCCTTCGCGGGTGCGGTATGAACATTCGCCCGCGGAAAACAAAGTAATAAACCGATTTCAGATAGCCAGGGAGCAATCTACAAATGTTCAAACGAGCAAGTATTGTCGCCGCCGCAGCTGCGGTCGTCGGCATTGCCACGGGGGCACAAGCGGCAACGCTTGATGACGTCAAGGCACGCGGAGTTCTGCATTGCATCGTGAACACCGGCCTTCCGGGGTTCTCGTTCACCGACGCCAACGGTAACTGGGCCGGCTTCGACGCCGACATGTGCCGGTCCGTTGCCGCCGCCGTCCTCGGTGATGGCGACAAGGTGAAGTTCATTCCGGCCACCGGCAAGACCCGGTTCACGCTGCTGAACTCCAAGGAAGGCGACGTGATCTTCCGCAACACCACATGGACCTTCGTGCGCGACGTGGACGTGAAGCTGACCTTCATCCACCCGACCTATTACGATGGCCAGGGCTTCATCATCCGCAAGTCCAAGGGCGTGAAAAGCGCCAAGGAACTGGACGGCGCCACGGTCTGCATCCAGACCGGCACGACGACCGAACTGAACCTCGCCGACTTCTTCCGCGCCAACAATATCAAGTACACGCCGGTGCCGATCGAAGACAGCTCGGAAGCGCGTAAGAATTATCTGGCCGACCGTTGCGATGCGTACACCACGGACGCCTCGGGCCTGGCCGCCACCCGCGCGACCTTCGAAAAACCGTCCGACCACGTGATCCTGCCGGAAATCATTTCCAAGGAACCGCTGGGACCGGTCGTCCGTCATGGTGATAACCAGTGGGAAGACATCGTCCGCTGGGCCGTGTTCGCCCTGATCCAGGCTGAGGAATCCGGCGTCACCGCCGCCAACGCCGACGAAATGGCCAAGAACCCGCCGAACCCCGACGTCGCCCGCCTGCTGGGCGCCGAAGGTGACCTGGGCGCCATGCTCGGTCTCGACAAGGCCTGGGCCCTGCGCGCAATCAAGGCCCGCGGCAACTTCGGTGAAATCTTCGAGAGCAATCTCGGCACGAAAACGCCGATCGGTCTGGAGCGTGGGTTGAACGCGCTCTATACCGCAGGCGGTCTGCAGTACGCGCCGCCGTTCCGGTAAGCCGGGACTTAATCGTGCAAACGACCTGAACGATACGCGCCGGTGGGGGTACCCCTCCGGCGCGTCTTCGTTTCGGGAGCCGATAATAAGAAATGGCCTTCCCGTGCTCTGGGAAAGGAACAAGGCGGCGGAACACCGGTAAGGTTTGAATCAAACCGCCCAATAACGACAGGGGGCTGACGTGACCACGACTGTGGATCAAGGAAGCGCGACGGCACGGGGCGAACCCAATGTGCTGTTGAAGCTCTGGCGGAACAAGGAGACCCGCTCGGTCATCATCCAGATTGTGACGATGGCCCTGCTGTTCGCCTTCTTCGCCTATATCATCAACAATGCGGTATTGAACCTGCAGGCGCTGGGCAAGACGTTCAGCTTCGACTTCCTGCAGGAGCCCGCGTCCTACGACATCAACCAGACGCTGATCGAATACACCTCCCGGTCGTCGCACGCGCGGGCCATGCTGGTGGGCATCCTGAACACCGCCCTGGTGGCTTTCTGCGGCGTCATCCTGGCAACGGTCCTCGGGTTTATTCTCGGGGTTATCCGGCTATCCAACAACTGGCTGGCGTCGCGCATCGTCTATGTGTTCATTGAATTCACGCGCAACGTGCCGGTGCTGCTGCATATCCTGCTGATCCACGGCATCATGGTGCACTTCCTGCCATTGCCGAAGCAGGCGATCAGTGTCGGTGATGCCTTGTTCCTGTCCAACCGCGGCGTCTATGCGCCGCGCCCCGAATTTCTCGACGGCTTCGGCTTTACCGTGGCGGCCTTCGGGATCGCGGTGATCGCCGCCTTGGTCTTCCGCCGTTGGGCCAAGAAAGTGCAGGAGGATACGGGCAAGATCTATCCCGTGTTCCTGATCTGCACGGGGGTCATCATCGGCCTGCCACTGATCGTGTTCCTGATCTCCGGCTCTCCCTTGGTGTGGGAGATGCCCAAGATGGGGCGCTTCAACCTGCAGGGTGGCGTCATGATGCTGCCCGAGTTCCTGGCCCTCTGGCTGGCGCTGTCGTTCTATACCTCGGCCTTCATCGCCGAGATCGTGCGCTCCGGCATCATGGCGATCAACAAGGGACAGTGGGAAGCCGCGGGGGCTCTCGGTATTCGCCGAAACCGCGTGCTGCAACTTGTCATCATCCCCCAGGCGCTCAGGGTCATCATTCCGCCCCTGGCCAGCCAGTACCTGAACCTGACCAAGAACTCGTCGCTCGCTATCGCCATCGGCTACATGGACATCGTCGCCACAATCGGCGGCATCACGCTCATGCAGACGGGTAAGGAAATGGAGACGATGATCATCGTGCTGCTGATCTATCTCAGCTTCTCATTGGTCATCTCGGCGTTCATGAACTGGTACAACAAGCGCATTGCGCTGGTTGAAAGGTAAGGGGAAGGGATCATGGCAAACACACAAAACCCCGATATGACACCCGGCCTCGTGAACGCTTACGAGCCAGGCGAGCACCCCGATTGGCCGGCGCCGTCGTCGGTCAAGGGGCCGATGCATTGGATCAAGACGAACCTGTTCGGTTCGGTCACCAACACGCTGCTGACCCTGCTGACCATCTACCTGCTGTACAAGATCATCCCGGCCATGGTGGATTGGATGTTCATTGATGCGGCCTACACCGGGACCTCGCGTAAGGATTGCGAGGCCCAGGCCAGCGGCGCCTGCTGGGCCTTCATCGGGACTCGGCTGCAATTGTTCATCTACGGCTTCTATCCGGAGGCCGAGCGCTGGCGAGTCAACCTGACGGCGGTCCTTCTGGTCGTCGCCTTGGCGCCGGTGCTTTATGACAACGTGCCGCACCGGGGCAAGGCGCTGATCTTTACCGTGCTTTACCCGTTGATTGCCGGTGTGCTGCTGGTCGGCGGCATCTTCGGGCTGGAATACGTGGCGACGGACCAGTTCGGCGGCCTGATGCTGAACGTCATCATCGGCGTTACCGGCATCGCCTTCTCGTTGCCCATCGGCATCTGCCTCGCCCTTGGGCGACAATCGCATCTGCCGGTGCTGCGCATCGTCTGCGTCGCGTTCATCGAGTTCATCCGCGGCGTGCCGCTGATCACCTTGCTGTTCGTCGCGGCCGTGATGCTCAGCTACTTCGTGCCGCCGGGCACCAACTTCGACCTCTTGGTCCGCATGCTGATCATGGTCACCCTGTTTGCTTCGGGCTATATGGCCGAGGTCATCCGCGGCGGCCTGCAGGCGATCCCCAAGGGACAGTACGAAGCGGCCGACTCCATGGGCCTCAAGTACTGGCAGTCCATGCGTCTGATCATCCTGCCGCAGGCCCTGAAGATCGCCATCCCCGGCATCGTCAACACCTTCATCGCCCTCTACAAGGATACGACCTTGGTCATCGTCATCGGCCGGCTCGACATCCTGGGCATCGGTCGGTCATCGTTGGCGGACAGCAAGTGGCAGGGCCTCTCGACCGAGGTCTATGTCTTCGTCGCCATCTTCTTCTTCATCAGCTGCTTCCTCATGTCGCGGTACTCCCTGTACCTCGAGAAGAAGCTGCACACGGGTCATTAAGAGGAGCCAGCAATCATGGCTGAAACACAAACCGCCGCAACGGCCGGCGCGATCGGGTCCTCCAAGGGATCCGACGACATCATCCAAATCCACGGCATGCATAAGTGGTATGGCGATTTCCATGTGCTCAAGGACATCAACCTGTCCGTGAAGGCCAAGGAACGGATCGTCATCTGCGGACCGTCCGGGTCGGGCAAGTCAACCCTGATCCGCTGCATCAACCGGCTGGAGGAACATCAGAAGGGCGAGATCCTGGTCAACGGCATCGAGCTGACCAATGATCTCAAGAACATCGACCTGATCCGGCGCGAGGTCGGGATGGTGTTCCAGCACTTCAACCTGTTCCCGCATCTGACGGTGCTGGAGAACTGCACGCTGGGTCCCATCTGGGTGCGCCAGACGCCGAAGAAAGAGGCCGAGGCCATCGCCATGGAGTACCTGGAGCGGGTCAAGATTCCCGAACAGGCGCTGAAGTACCCCGGCCAGTTGTCGGGTGGTCAGCAGCAGCGCGTCGCCATCGCGCGCTCGCTCTGCATGAGCCCGAAGATCATGCTGTTCGATGAGCCGACCTCGGCCCTCGATCCGGAAATGATCAAGGAAGTGCTCGACACCATGATCGAACTCGCCGACACGGGCATGACCATGCTTTGCGTGACCCACGAAATGGGCTTCGCCAAGACCGTGGCCGACCGGGTGATCTTCATGGACGGCGGCGAGATCATCGAACAGAACGAACCGCATTCGTTCTTCGACAATCCGCAGCACGAACGCACTCGACTGTTCCTCAGCCAGATACTGGCGCACTAGAACAACCAGTCTCCGAACATGGAAAAGGCGCCCTTCGGGGCGCCTTTTCCATTGCCGTAAAGCAGTGACCAGTTTGTCGGGTGGTGCACCCGACTGTTTCCATGTCACCTGGACTTGGTAATCTGCAGAGCATCGACCATTTCTTCTTCCGACCATTGGGAAAACATCATGACCATCAGCCTCATCCCGTTCTTCCGGGTATTCACGGCCATCCCGGCACTGCTGGCCCCTTGCATCCGCAAGACTTTCTCTTGGCCGTGGGAGGCTGAGAAATGAGCGGCGTGGCAACCCCGGAACTGAGCGGGCGCGTGGCCCTGGTCATCGGCGCCGGGTCGATTGCACCCGGGATCGGCATCGGGCGGGCGATCTGCCTGGCCTTGGCCCGGGAAGGGGCGCATGTGATGGCCGCTGACACTGATCTGGCCGCCGCCCAAGTAACCTGCGACATGATCGCCGAGGCGGGGGGAAGCTCGGAAATCTCCGAAGTCGACGTGTTGGACGATGCCTCGGTCGAGGCACTGGTGGCCGGCGTGGTCGACCGTCACGGCCGGCTCGACATCCTGCATTGCAACGTGGGGCTCGGCAAAAGCGGCTCGTCGGACGCAACCTCGGCCGCCGACTGGCGGCGGATCAGTGACGCCAATCTGACGTCGCTGCATGTCGCATCACAGGCGGCGATCCCGACCATGCGCGCCCAAGGGGCGGGGGTGATTACGATTACGTCCTCGATTGCGGGAATTCGCTATCCCGGATTCCCGCATCTTGCCTATAGCGCGACCAAGGCGGCGGCGAGTCACTTCGCGACGGCCCTGGCGGTCGAACTGGCGCCCGACAATATTCGCGTGAACTCCATTGTCGCCGGGCTGATCGACACGCCCCGGATCGGGGTGACGCTGGCCAAAAGCTACGGCGATCGCGACGAGGCACAAATGCGTGCCGCGCGCGATGCCAGTTGTCCCATGGGGCGGATGGGAAGTGCCTGGGATATTGCCGAGGCAGCGCTGTTTCTTGCCTCGGACAGGGCGGGCTATATCACGGGCACGTCGCTGGTGGTCGATGGCGGGCTGTCGGCGACGGTCCGTCAGCCGGCGGCGGTTTGAACAGCAGGACTGCGGCCTGTCGCTAGGAAAGCCCCCGCCAGATCAGCATCAGGCCCAGCAGAATCAGGCCGATCTGCACCAGCCGGCGGAAGAAAGCCTCCGAAATGCGCTTTCTGATCCAGAACCCGGTGGCGATGCCGATGCCGACGGGGATCATGGCAAGGGCCGAGGCCGTGAACTGCGGCCAGGACATATGGCCTTCGGTGATCAGGCGCAGATAAAGCGGCACGGAGCCGACCATCGCCGCCATGGCCATCTGGGCCACGAACAGGTTCTTGGGCAGGCGCAGGGCCGCGAAATAGACGATTACCGGCGTGAACGCCCCCGTGGCGCCGGAACACAGGCCGATCAACCCGCCGGCCACGGGATTGGCGACGCGGGCGTGGCGCTGCAGGAAGGTGGCGTTGGGGGTGAAGATCTGCGCTAAGGTCGTGGCGATGACGACGCAGCCGAGGGCCAGGGCGATCACCTGCGGGTCCAGGTTGGTCAGGGCGCCCGCGCCGATCCACACGCCGATCATCAGCAGGATCAGGAACGGCCAATACCGCCGGGTCGCTTCCTTGAATTCTCCGGATTCGATGATCTGCCAGACGTTGGAAATCGCCACCGGCACGATGAACAGGGTCACCGCCTGGGCCGGGTCGATCACCATGACCATGATCGGCAGGCCCACGGCCGGGATGCCGGCCCCCAGGACCCCCTTGACCAGGGAGCCGGAAAACAGGCCCAGAATGATGACAAGCAATGCGATGGTGGAAAAGTCCGGCAGCGTCATGGTCTGGATATCCGCCGGATTTTGCCGTGTCCGGATGGGCTGGAGAGAGGATCAGGTAACGATGGGCGTATCCTGCCGGGCCCCCCACTCGGACCAGGACCCGTCATAGACCGCGACGTCTTCCTTGCCGATCAGGTAAAGCGCCAGGGCGGCGTAACAGGCCGTGACGCCGGACCCGCAACTGGTCACCAGCGGCCGGTTGAGGTCGACGCCCGCCTTGTCGGCCAGGGCCTTGATTTCCTCGGCCGAGCGCATGGTGCAGTTCTTGCCCGTGTCCATCAGGTCGCCGTAAGGCAGGTTCAGTGCGCCCGGCATATGGCCGGAGCGCATGCCTGCGCGCGGTTCCGGCGAGGTGCCGGCAAAGCGACCGGCGGCGCGCACATCAAGAACGTCCTCGCGCTTGCCGTCGATATTGGCCATGACCTGATCGACCGTGCGCACCATCAGGTGATTTTCGCGCGGCGTGAAATGGCGTTCCCGTGGATTGGGTTCGATGTCGGTCACCGGGCGGTTTTCCGCCAGCCACTTGGGCAGGCCGCCGTCCATGACGCAGACGTCGTCATGGCCGAACAGGCGGAACATCCACCACACCCGGGCCGCGGCCATGCCGCCACCGTTGTGGTCATAGCAGACGATGCGGTTGCCGTCGCCCAGGCCCAGCTTGCGCACCTTGGCCGAGAAAATATGCGCCGGCGGGATCATATGGGGCAGGGGGTTGTCGGGATCCTTGACGTCATCGATGTCAAAGAACACGGCGCCGTCGAGGTGCTGCTTGGCGTATTCCTCCCGCCCGTTGCGGCCGTCATTGGGCAGGTAATAGGTGCAGTCGACGATGCGCACGTCGGGGGCCGACATGTGATCGGCGACCCAGTCGGTGGAGACCAGAGCCTGCGGATTGGAATAGGGCATGGGGCGGTTTCCTTCCCGGCGATCAGGGCAGGAAGTCCGGGACCGGCAGGTCCTTGGACTTCAGGAAATCGCGGTTGAACAGCTTCGACGTATAGCGCGTGCCGATGTCGCAGAGGATGGTGACGATGGTCTTGCCCGGGCCCAGTTCCTTGGCCAGGCGCACGGCCCCCGCCACGTTGATGCCGGACGAGCCGCCGAGCACCAGGCCTTCGTCCTTGATCAGGTCGAAAATCAGCGGCACGGCTTCCTGGTCGTCGATGGAATAAGGCTGGTCGATCTTCAAGTCCTCGATGATCGCGGTGACACGGCCCAGGCCGATGCCTTCGGTGATCGAGCCACCTTCGGTCGCCTTGGCCTCGCCATCCTTGAACAGGTGGTACATGGCTGCCCCCTTGGGGTCGGCGCAGCCGACGACAATGTTCGGGTTCTTTTCGCGCAGGAAGGTGGAGGTCCCGGCCAGGGTGCCGCCGGTGCCGACGGCGCAGATGAAGCCGTCGACCTTGCCGCCCGTCTGTTCCCAGATTTCCGGCCCCGTGGAATGGTAATGGGCGCGGCGGTTGTCCAGGTTGTTCCACTGGTCGGCGAACAGCACGCCGTTTTCTTCCGTCGCGGCCAATTCCTCCGCCATGCGGCGGGCGATGTGCTGATAATTGTTGGGGTCGGAATAGGGCAGGGCCGGGACTTCGACCAGCTTGGCGCCGCACAGGCGCAGCATGTCCTTCTTTTCCTGGCTCTGGGTTTCCGGAATGACGATGGTGGTGCGGTAGCCGCGGGCATTGGCGACCAGGGCCAAGCCGATGCCCGTGTTGCCGGCCGTGCCCTCGACGATCAGACCGCCGGGCTTCAGGTCACCGCGCTTTTCAGCCTCCAGGATCATGTGGCGGGCCGGGCGGTCCTTCACGGATTGGCCGGGGTTGAGGAATTCGGCCTTGCCCAGGATTTCACAGCCCGTCGCCTCGGACAGCTTGTTGAGGCGAATAAGCGGCGTGTTCCCGATGGCGTCCACCAGGCCCTTCTTGATGTTCATGTATTTGAGTTCCGTCCCTAGAGGTTCGTCAGCTTGGGTTCGTTGGGGTTTTCGGCAACATAACCATGCCTGCGGGGCCGATCAAGGCGCGGGCTTTGGATTTCGCACGGATTTCCTGTTCCGTCAGGCCGGTGGTTGGCGCTATTCTCCCCGCCCGCCGGGACGGACAAGAAACAAATAAACCAGAATGGAGAACGAACATGGCCGACGAACCGGTCCTTGTAGAGATTGACGGGCGTGGTGTGGCCACGGTCACGCTGAACCGGCCCGAAGTCAACAACGCCTACAACGGCGAGATGATTGATGTCCTGCTGTCGGGAATCAAAAGCCTGTCCGCCAACGATGCCGTGCGCCTGATTGTGCTGCGCGGCGCGGGCAAGCATTTCCAGGCCGGGGCCGACCTGAAATGGCTGTTGTCTGTTTCCGAGAAGTCGGAAGCCGAAAATCTGGAAGTCTCCCGGCGCACGGAAACCGTTGTGCGGCTGCTCGACACGTGTCCCAAGCCGACGGTCGCCGTGGTGCAGGGGTTCTGCGTCGGCGGCGGCACCGGCGTGATCGCCGCCTGCGACGTGGTGATCGCCGCGTCGGATGCCACTTTCACCATTTCCGAAGTGCGTTGGGGCCTGATCCCGCAGCCGATCCTGCCGCAGTTGATCGCCGCCATGGGATCACGCAACGTGCGCCGCTATGCCCTGACCGCCGAACGCTTTTCCGCCGATCAGGCCAATAACATGGGGCTCGTCCATGAAGTGGCGCCCCCCATGCAGCTGGAACGCACGGCGGAAAAAACGATCGAGGCCTTTCTGCGCAGCGGCCCCGACGCCGTGACTCAGACCAAGGCCAAGATTCTGGAGCTTGCGGAAACCAGCATCGACGAGGCGACGGCCGAAGAATTGGCCCGTCTGCATTCGGAAAAGCGCCAATCGGCCGAAGCCAGCGAAGGGCTTGCCGCGTTTATCGAAAAGCGCAACCCAAGCTGGTTCAAGGAATAGGGCGGACGATCACGTCCACTCCCGGCGCACGGCATCCCGGTTCAGCTGCAGCCATTGCAGGCAGATGATGATGGTGCCGTTGTTGATGGTGCCGTCGGCGACCATGTGGAAGGCGTCTTCCGCCGGGACCGTGAACACACGGATGTCCTCGTTCTCATGGTCCAGGCCGTGGATGCCGCCGGCCTTTGAGGCATCGACCCGGCCGAGGTAGAGGCCGATGGTCTCCGACGAGCAGCCGGGTGTCACCAGATAGGACGTGATCGGTTTGAGGGCGAGGAGATCGCAGCCGCATTCCTCCATGGTCTCGCGGGCCGCGACGTCGTCCGGGTGCTCGCCCTCCTCGACGATGCCGGCGACGATCTCAATCAGCCAGGGCGAGGGCGCTTGACCGCCCCAATTGGGCGACGGCGCGCTGGCGGCGGCACCGACGCGGAACTGTTCGATCAGCACGACCTCGTCGCGGACGGGGTCATAGGGCAGGACGGCGACCGCATGGCCACGTTCCAGGCATTCGCGGGTAATCTCGTTGCTCCAGCCGCCTTCGAACAGGCGGTGGCGAAGGCGCCATTCGTCCATGCGGAAAAAGCCCTGGAACACCTGGCGCCGCGCCAATACATCAAGATCGTTACTGTCCATCAGACATCGCCCTTTCATGCTGCGGCGGTAGTATGGTCACCTTAGGTTTCATATCAACGACTTCCCCACTGACGAAAGGCCGCCGCCATGACGACAAGCGAAAAGGTTTCCTTCCCGGGCGCCCTGGGCGAAACCCTGGCCGCGCGCCTCGACCTGCCCGATGGCACGCCCAAGGCCTATGCCCTTTGGGCGCACTGCTTTTCCTGTACCAAGGACGTGTTCGCCGCGTCGCGGGTGGCGCGGGCGCTGACGGAAAGCGGCATCGCCGTGCTGCGCTTCGATTTCACCGGGTTAGGCGCCAGCGAAGGCGACTTCGCCAACACCAATTTTTCCTCCAACGTCGGCGACCTGATTGCGGCGGCGGATTGGATGCGGGGCAATTTGGAAGCTCCCGCCATGCTGCTGGGCCATTCGCTGGGCGGGGCGGCGGTCCTGGTCGCGGCGGCGAAGGTGCCCGAGGCCAAGGCCGTGATCACCATCGGGGCGCCCGCGGACGTGGCGCATGTCGCCCATAATTTTCAGGAGTCGGTCGAGGAGATCGAGGCCAAGGGTGAGGCCGAGGTCCTGCTGGTCGGCCGTCCGTTCCGCATCAAGAAGCAGTTCCTCGACGACATTCGGGCGCAGAACGTACAGGACGCCGTGGCGGGGTTGAAAAAGGCGCTGCTGATCTTCCATTCGCCGGTCGACGCCACCGTCGGCATCGACAACGCCGCCGCCATCTATGGCGCGGCCAGGCATCCGAAAAGCTTCGTGTCCCTGGACGATGCCGACCACATGCTGTCGCGCAAGGAAGACGCGGAATACGTCGCCGGCGTAATCGCCGCCTGGGCGCAGCGTTATGTCTGCCTGGGCGACGCCCCGGCATCGCGCATCGCCCCCCAGGCCGCACCGGGCACGGTGGTGGTCGAGGAAACGGGGCAGGGCAAGTTCCAGAACGCGGTTTCCGTCGGTGGGCGCCACGTGTTGCTTGCGGACGAGCCCACGGACGTGGGTGGCACAGACACGGGGCCCGGGCCCTATGACTTCCTGCTCACGGCGCTCGGCGCCTGCACGGCCATGACCATCCGCATGTACGCGGATCTAAAGAAGTTGCCGCTGACCAAGGTCCGGGTGACCCTGACCCACGATAAGATTCATGCCGAGGACTGCGCCGATTGCGACACCAAGGTGGGTAAGCTCGACCGCATCGTCCGCGACCTGCATTTCGAGGGCGATCTGAGCGACGAACAGAAAGCGAAGCTTTTGGAAATTGCCGACAAATGCCCGGTCCACAAAACCCTGCATTCCGAGATCGTCGAAGAAAGCCGGTTGGTCTAGGGAAGAGCAGGGGTGATGGATGGGCCTGCGCTGAGCTGATCGGATCGATAGTAATATTTATATTTCAAATATTAACCTACGAAAGAATTCGTTATTTCGGCGCACTGGTATCAGGTATTTATTCCCCTGCCGGCAATGAGCCGGTCACCGCGCCGGGGCACCCCGGCGATTTATTGAGGAAAATGAGCATGTTTTCCCGCACCAAACCCGCCACTTCAGCCGCCGGCAAACCGGCTGCGAAACCCGCCATCAGCAAGCCTGCCGCCAAGCCGGCAGCGCCTGCGAAAAAGAAATAATTTCGGATGCGGCGGCCGCCCTCACGGCCGCGTAACCGATGAACAGGGCCGCCGGATTCCCCCCGGCGGCCTTTTTCATGGGCGGTGTCAGTTGCCGGGCACCCAGCCCCAATAGCGGCCCGAAGCCCCCAAGGCCGCCGTGATCAGACCGAGGGCCAGATTGATCGCGACGATACGGCGGATGACATTCAAGCTGGCGCCCCCCGTGGGCCAGTCCTGGGCGGCGACGGCTGCCTGGAAGGTGCGGTAGGGCGCGAAGAACAGGTAGATGAACAGGGCGTTCATGACCCAGCCGATGCCGTGCATCCAGTGAACATGTATCGGCGCGGCGGCGAAGGTACCGTATTGCAGGGCGATCACCGCATAACCCGATACCGGCAGGACCAAAACGGCGGCCCATACCCATAGAAAGAACCGACCGAACACGCGGTTCCACAGCTTCAGGCGTTCCGGCGGCGGCGTGATCCCGCCCACGGCGGGGCGCAGGATCAAATAAGCGAAGAACATACCGCCGACCCAGACGACGGCGGCGATCGCGTGGAAACCGGTTGCAAGGGCGCTGAGCATGCGAATATCTGCCTTTCTAGTTCATCGCGGCGGCGGCGTCGGTCAGCTTTTTCAGCACGCCGGTCATGGTCTCGATGACCTTGTCCACCGTGTTGCCGTGGCGCTGCGCCAACCATTTGGGATCGTTGTAAGCGATCCAGCTGCCCTTGTCGTCCTTCCAGGCCAGAACCTTGAGCGGCAGGTCGATGCCCATGGTCCGCGTCGCCTGCATGAGCGGCGTGCCGAGTTTGGGATTGCCGAAGATCAAGACTTCCGTCGCGGGCAGGCTGAGGCCTGCCTTTTCGGCGCCGGCCGTGTGATTAATGCGGGCCAATATGGTGATATTCTTGGCTTTCAGCAGCTTTTCCAGGCGGTTTAGGGTTTCGCCGGGGGGGTGCTGGCTCGGCTTGACGATCAGGCCTTCGGCGGCCTGGGCCGGAGTGCTCAGGGGCGGGGCCGATATCAGGGCCAGGGCGGCGACGGCGAAGAAAAACAGACGATGGATGCGCATCCGGGAACTCTCCTGTGACGGGGGCGAAGATTTCAAAGTGTAACGGGTTCCTTGGCGCCGCGTGAACAAAGCTGCGTGAGTTGGTCTTCCATGAAAACCACCTGCGACACGCTTGGTCCGCCCGGTCGAGGAGGGGGCTAGGAGGCGTCGGGCAAGGGCAGACTGCGCGCCACGGGGAACACGAGATGGGCCGATGTCCCCGGCCGACCTCGCTTTCCATTTCCAGAACGCCGCCATGCAGTTCGATCAGTTTGCGCGACAGGGTCAGGCCCAGGCCCGTGCCTTCGTGCTTGCGGGTTAGGGAGCCGTCGACCTGCCCGAATTCGGACAGCGCCACGGCCATATCCTCGGGGGAGATACCGATCCCCGTGTCTGACACGGTCAGCCGTATGGCGCCGTCGTCCTGCTGGCGCGCCACGACGGAGACAGCCCCTCCTTGTTCCGTGAACTTGATGGCATTGGACAACAGGTTGACCAGCGCCTGTTTGACGCGCAGTTCATCGGCCATCAAGGGCGGCAGGTCGGCGGGGCAGTCGATCATCAGCGAGACTCCTGCCTCAAGCGCGCGTTCGCGTACCAGGCGATGGCAGGAGTTGAAGATCAGTCCCAGGTCCAGGCGTTGTTCGTTCAGGCTCATCTGGCCGCGTTCGATACGGGCCAGGTCTAGAAGGTCGTTGATGAGCTGCAGCAGATGCTTGCCGGCGTCGTTGATGTCGCCGGCGTATTCCTTGTACTGGGGCACGTTCATGGTGCCGAAGGTCTCGTTCACCAGGATGTCGGAAAACCCGATGATGGAATTCAACGGCGTGCGCAGCTCGTGGCTCATATTGGCGAGGAATTCCGTCTTCGCCCGGTTGGCCAGTTCCGCCTCTTCCTTGGCCGTACGCAGCGCTTGGTCCGACTGCCATTCACGGGTCACGTCACGGGCGAACCCCCGGTAGCCGAGAAAGGTGCCGTCGTCGGCGAACACGGGCGCGCCACTTATTCGGGTATAACGAAGATTGCCTTTGCTGTCGTTCAGGCCATATTCGAAGTCCCGAAACGGTCGCCGTTCCGCCAAATCCGCCCGATGCTGCTCGAAGGCGATGCGCTGCGCGGGCCCTCGGATCACGGCAATGGCTTCGCGCGTTTGACCGATCAAGTTCTCCGGCGACAGGCCGTATATGGTCTGCAGTCGGTCGGAGACGAAGGTGAAGCGGTGTTCGGTATCCGTTTCCCAGAACCAATCAGCGGCGGCGAAAATGAAGCGCCACCAATCGTCATCGTTCAATTTGCCGACCAGCGGGCCGGCAAGTTCCGGCGGCGGGGGCCGCCGCGATACGGTTTGACGCGACAAGGCAAGACCGACGGCGGCGGCGAGGGCCGCGACCAGGGCCGTGGTTAACGGACGCCATGTGTCGGCGGCCGTCGCCGGAAGCAATCTCGGTGCCCCGATTGCCTCCCATAAAATTACAAAAAGAAACGTAAAAACAAGACAGTATATGTATTTTTTCATGTAATTAATAACGGAGTATGCAAGCTCGTTGTTGGTATAAAAACCGTTCAATGAGGTCCGCCGGACTCCGGGATTCTCCCGCCGTTTCGCCCTTTTTCAGAGTATAACGTGAAGATCGTGAATTATCGGAGCATGAAATGACGGTGGAAAATTCGGCCTGGTTGCCGGCGGCATTGCTCCGGGTCGGCCAGATGGCGCAGGCCGATGCCGCGGCCATCGCGGGCGGCATTCCCGGCATCGATCTGATGGAAACGGCGGGGGCGGCCGTCGCCGCACGGGCCCAGGCCCTGTTTCACAGCCGTCCCACGGCTGTTTTATGCGGCCCCGGTAACAACGGCGGTGACGGCTTCGTCGCGGCGCGTCTCCTGAAAGAGCAGGGGGCCGAAGTGCGGCTTTACCTTTTGGGGGCGCGGGAAAAATTGCGGGGCGACGCGGCCCTGGCGGCGGACCGCTGGGCCGGTGCGGTGGAAGAGTTGACGGCAGGCTTTGATCCAGCGGGGGCAGGGGTTATCGATGCTCTGTTCGGGGCCGGCCTCACGCGCCCGCTCGATGGTGTCGCGGCGGCCGTGGCGGAAACCCTCAACGCCGCATCGGCGGATGTCTTGGCCGTGGACATCCCGTCGGGCGTCATGGGTGACACGGGTGCCGTCGCCGGATTGGCTATACAGGCCCGGGAAACGGTGACTTTCTGCCGCCGCAAGCCGGGCCATTTCCTGCGCCCCGGACGGGATTTCTGCGGTCGGATGAAAGTCACCGACATAGGCATTTCAGACGCCGTGGTCGCGGCCCAGGCCCCCGATACCTGGGTCAACAGCGCCGACATCTGGTGGCCTGATTTCCCCCATCCGGGGCCTGGCGATCACAAGTACACGCGCGGCCATGTGGTGATCTGGGGGGTAGGTGCCATGCCAGGCGCGCCGCGTCTGGCCGCCGACGGAGCCCGGCGGGCCGGGGCGGGGATCGTTTCCATCGCTTGCCTGCCCGAGGACACGGGGATATTCCGCGCCGGAGCACCCGGCGTGCTGGTCCGCCCCATGGGCGATGCCGCCGTGTATGAAACCTATGTCCAGGACGGCAACAAGACCCTGGTCGTCGGCCCCGGCAACGGGCCGGGCCCGGATACCCGCACGCGGGCCCTGGCGGCGCTGGCCACGGGCAAGCCGATGGTGTTGGACGCCGACGGCATTTCCGCCTTCGCGGACGATCCCGATGTCTTGATGTCGGCCTTGCACGGCAACTGCGTAATCACCCCCCATGGCGGTGAATTCGCCCGTGTTTTTCCAAACGGCGGCGACCGACTGAGCCGCGCGCGCCAAGCAGCCAAGAAATCGGGCGCGGTGGTCTTGCTGAAGGGCTTTGACACGGTTATCGCGGCCCCAGATGGTCGCGCAGTGATCAACGCCAACGGCTCCCCCCATTTGGCCTCCGCGGGTACCGGTGACGTGCTGGCGGGCATCACGGCGGGGCTGCTGGCCCAGGGCATGGCGTCGTTCCCGGCCGCCTGCGCCGCGGTCTGGCTGCATGCGGCGGCGGCGCAATGCATCGGCCATGGCCTGATCGCCGAGGATATTCCCGGTTTGCTGCCGGGCATTGTCGGCGCCCTTCCCGGGGCCGTGACGGGGGGTGTGCCCGGGCAAATTTTCACCCATTTGCCCCTTGAACCGACCGGTAAAAGCGAACAGGTTTAACGGGATGTCCGCGTACCTTTGAAAGGGCTTTGATGACCGAACATAAACCGAGCAGTTTCCTCGACCGAACCCTGGCCAACCTGCGCCGGGGATGGCAATCCATCGCCGGATCGTCATACGACGAGGATGCCGCAAGCACGCGCCCCAACCTGCCGGATGAGGACGCCGGGCGTATTCTGGAACAGATGCAGGAATGCCTGGACAATAAGGGTGGCGAGGTTTCGGCGCGGACCAAGGCGGCGGCCTTGGGCCGGGTCTATCTGGCCCTGGACAAGGGCGGGCGCGAGAAGTTCCTGCGCCTCATGGCCGGCAATTTCGGCACCGACGCCAAGGCTGTCGAGACGGCCATCGGCAAGTTCCAGGCGGCGGATACCGATGCCGCGCGTCTGGACGCGCAGCTTGCGATCAAAAACAGCCTGCAAGCCCCCTGGCGCCGGTTGCTGACCCAGTTCAACGCGCTGCCCGATGGGGTCAAGTTCCTGGTTGATCTGCGCGCGGAACTGATGCCGCTTGCCAAGTCTGACGCGGGTCTTAAGGCCATGGAACATGACCTGCGGGACCTGCTGGCCAGCTGGTTCGACGTCGATTTCCTGGAATTGCGGCGGATCGCCTGGGATTCCTCGTCGGCGTCACTGTTGGAAAAGCTTATCGCCTACGAGGCCGTGCATGCCATCAAGGGCTGGGAAGACCTCAAGAACCGGCTTGATTCCGACCGCCGTTGTTACGCCTTCTTCCATCCGCGGATGCCCGATGAGCCCCTGATCTTCGTCGAGGTCGCCCTGGTCAACGGCATGGCGGCCAATGTGCAGGCGCTGCTCGACACCAACGCCCCGGCGACCGATCCGGCCGCCGCCGACACGGCGATCTTCTATTCCATCTCCAACGCGCAGAAGGGCCTTGCGGGCATCAGCTTCGGCAACTTCCTGATCAAACGGGTGGCGCAGCAGCTGTCCCAGGAGTTCCCGAATCTCAAGACCTTCGCGACCCTGTCGCCGATTCCGGGTTTCCGCAACTGGCTCAACGAACTCCTGGCGGAGGGTGAGCCCAAGCTGTTCTCGGCCGAGGAGCGCAAGGCCCTGAACGCGGCCACGGGCCGCAAGGGTGGGGCCAAGGGGTCGTTGATTTCGGTCCTCGACACCCCCGCTTGGATCAAGGACGACGTCATGACCGCCGCCCTGCAAGGGCCGTTGACACGCCTGGCGGCGCGCTACCTGGCCAGGGAAAAGGGCCGGGGAGGGCGTGCGCGCGACCCGGTGGCGCATTTCCACCTGTCGAATGGGGCGCGGCTCGAACGCCTCAATTGGCTGGGGGATACCTCGGACAAGGGTTTGGCCCAGTCGGCGGGGCTGATGGTCAACTACCTTTATGACCTGGGCCGTATCGAAGGGAACCATGAGGCCTATACCTCGGCCGGCAGCGTCGATATGTCCTCGGGCGTAAAGACGCACCTGCGGGGGTGAGCCGGCGGGGCGCTGGTGCGGGGCCGATTTCCCGGTTGTAATCGTTGTCAGAATGGATAAAGTCGCGCCGCTCGCTGGTCGGGCATCCCGGCGGCGTTGGCGGGCGTGGCGGAATTGGTAGACGCGTCAGGTTTAGGTCCTGGTGGCCTTTGGTCGTGGGGGTTCAAGTCCCTCCGCCCGCACCATCCTCCAAAATGGCGAGGTTGCGCCTTCGGTTTCGGAGGCGGGATTATTCCGACCAGCCGTTTATCGTTGCCGGGTCCGGGGTGGCAGCCTATATATCCGCCCGGGAGTTGAGGGCTTAATCCTAGTGTGTTTTACAGGCGGCGCCGATTTAGGTGCTTCGCCGCAGATTTCCGAAACGGGAGTTCCATGCAAGTCGTTGAGACAAAATCCGAAGGCCTGAGCCGCGAGATGAAAGTCACCGTGGCCGCCAAGGACATCGAAGAGAAAATCAACCTGCGTCTTCAGGAAGTCGCACAATCCGCCTCGCTGCCCGGTTTCCGACCCGGCAAGGTGCCCGTGGGCCTGCTGCGCAAGCGCTTCGGACCGTCGATCCTGGGCGAGATCCTGGATCAGGCGGTGAACGATTCCTCGGCCCAGGCGTTGGCCGAGAAAGGCATCCGTGCCGCGACCCAGCCGCAGGTCGAGATCACTTCCTTCGACGAGGGCAAGGATCTGGAATACACGCTGGCCGTGGACATCCTGCCCGAAATCACACCGATGGACTTTTCCAAGCTGAAGCTTGAGAAGCTGGTCCTGAAGCCGGATGAAAAGCAGATCGAGGAAACCCTCGAGAATCTGGCCAACGCCCATAAGTCGTCCGAGCCGATCACCGCCAAGCGCAAGACCAAGTCTGGTGACGTCTGCGTCATCGACTTCGTCGGCAAGCTGGACGGCGTCGAGTTCGCCGGCGGCAAGGCCGATGGCTATCACCTGGAATTGGGCTCCGGCTCATTCATTCCGGGCTTCGAGGAACAGTTGATCGGCGTCGATGTCGGTGCCGACGTCGAGGTCAAAGTCAACTTCCCCGCCGAATATGCGGCCAAGGATCTGGCCGGCAAGGAAGCCGTGTTCGACGTCAAGGTCCACGAAATCCGCGAAGCTACGCCGGCGCCGATCGACGACGAGTTGGCCAAGAAGGCCGGCCTGGAAAGCCTGGACGCCCTGAAGGAACGCATCGTCGAGGGCCAGCGCCGCGAGTTCGATCAGATGGCGCGCATGCAGGTCAAGCGCGTGCTGTTGGATCAGCTGGCCGACAGCCATGATTTCGAGATGCCGCCCAAGATGGTGGAGATGGAATTCGACAACATCTGGGCCCAGTTCGAGGAACAGCGTAAGCAGGAACACGATCATGATCACGACCACGATCATGACCATGATCACGACCATGCCCACGATCACGACGACAAGTCGGACGAAGAGCACAAGGCCGAGTTCCGCGACATCGCCGAACGGCGGGTCAAGCTGGGCCTGTTGCTGTCCGAAGTCGGCCGCGCCAACGCCATCCAGGTGTCGCCGGAAGACGTCAACCGCGCCATGATGCAGGAGGCCCAGAAGTATCCGGGTCAGGAGCAGCAGGTGCTGGAATTCTTCCGCTCCAACCCCCAGGCGCAGGAGCAGATCAAGGCTCCGGTGTTTGAGGAAAAGGTCATCGATTACATCATCGAACTGGCCCAGGTGACGGAAAAGCCGGCGTCCTTCGAAGACCTGATCAAGGTTCTTGAGGCCGAGGACGAGGCCAAGGAAGCCAAGAAGCCTGTCGCCAAGAAGAAGGCCGCCCCGAAGAAGGCAGCGGCCAAGGACGACGCGGCGGACGACAAGAAACCGGCCAAGAAGAAGGCCGCGGCAAAGAAGCCGGCGGCGAAAAAGGAGTAGCGGCGGCGGGACCGGGGCGCTATCAGAGCATAGGCGGCCCGCCATCCCCGGACCCGTCATCCCGAGCAGCACGTATCATAAGGACCGCGGCATGACCGATCCCCACGACATCTACATGAATACCCTGGTGCCCATGGTCGTCGAGACCACTAACCGGGGTGAGCGCGCCTACGACATCTATTCGCGGCTGTTGAAGGAACGCATCATCTTCCTGACCGGTGGGGTCGAGGATCATGTTTCGAGCCTGGTTTGCGCGCAGTTGCTGTTTCTTGAATCTGAGAATCCGTCCAAGGACATCTCGTTCTACATCAACTCGCCGGGCGGCGTCGTGACTTCCGGCCTCGCGATCTACGACACGATTCGCTACATCAAGCCGGATGTGTCGACGGTCTGCATCGGTCAGGCGGCGTCCATGGGCTCGCTTCTGTTGGCTGCAGGTGCCCCCGGAAAGCGCTACTCGCTGCCCAATTCGCGGATCATGGTTCACCAGCCGGCGGGCGGGTTCCAGGGCCAGGCATCGGACATCGAAATCCATGCCCGCGAGATCATCGCGCTGCGTCAGCGGCTCAATGAAATCTATGTCGAGCATACCGGCCAATCGATGGAAACCATTGAAAACGCGATGGAGCGTGACAAATTCATGACTCCAGAGGAAGCCAAGGCGTTCGGCCTGATCGACGAAGTCGTCGCCAATCGGCCGGCCACCGGCGACGACGACGGCGGCAAGCCCGGCAAGGGTTGAGCTTCGGCATCCAACTAAACGGCTGTCCCCAGGTCTTGGGTGGCGGCGCAAATACTACGGGACGTCTCTCCGCCGCTACGTCTTTTGGCATAGCTCCATGGGCGTGATTGTGATTGAGTGTTGCACAAGGGTCCGGCTAACATGGTCTTGATCCGGGAGGCGGCGCGGGACCAACAGGATAAACAATGACGAAAACCACCGGCAGCGACTCCAAGAACACCCTTTATTGCTCGTTCTGCGGCAAAAGCCAGCACGAGGTGCGCAAGCTGATCGCGGGTCCGACCGTGTTCATCTGCGACGAATGTGTCGAGCTGTGCATGGACATCATCCGCGAAGAGCACAAGACGAACCTTGTGAAGTCGGGCGACGGCGTGCCGACGCCGATGGACATTTGCTCCGTCCTTGATGACTACGTGATCGGCCAGAACAGCGCCAAGCGCGTGTTGTCGGTCGCCGTGCATAACCACTACAAACGCCTGAACCACGGTGCCAAGAACAACGATGTCGAACTGGCCAAGTCCAACATCCTGCTTGTCGGTCCGACCGGTTGCGGCAAGACCCTGTTGGCGCAGACCCTGGCGCGCATCCTGGATGTGCCCTTCACCATGGCCGATGCGACGACCCTGACCGAAGCCGGTTATGTCGGTGAAGACGTCGAAAACATCATTCTCAAGCTGCTGCAGTCCGCCGACTACAATGTCGAGCGCGCGCAGCGCGGCATCGTCTACATCGACGAAGTCGATAAAATCAGCCGCAAATCCGACAATCCGTCGATCACCCGCGACGTGTCGGGCGAAGGCGTGCAGCAGGCGTTGCTGAAGATCATGGAAGGCACGGTCGCCAGCGTGCCGCCCCAGGGTGGGCGTAAGCACCCCCAGCAGGAGTTCCTGCAGGTCGACACCACCAACATCCTGTTCATCTGCGGCGGTGCCTTCGCCGGGTTGGACAAGATCATTTCCGCCCGCGGTAAGGGCTCCAGCATCGGTTTTGGCGCCGACGTGCGTGCGCCCGAGGAACGCCAGACCGGTGAAATCCTGCGCGAGGTGGAGCCGGAAGACCTGTTGAAATTCGGTCTGATCCCCGAGTTCGTCGGCCGCCTGCCTGTGGTCGCGACCCTGGAGGACCTGGACGAAGACGCGTTGGTGGAAATCCTGACCAAGCCGAAGAACGCCCTGGTAAAGCAGTACCAGCGCCTGTTCGAGATGGAAGACACCAAGCTGACGTTCTCCGATACCGCCCTTCGTTCCATCGCCGTCAAGGCCGTCGAACGCAAGACCGGCGCCCGGGGCTTGCGGTCGATCATGGAAAACATTCTCCTCGACACCATGTTCGACCTTCCCGGCATGGAAGGTGTGGAAGAGGTCGTCATCAATGGAGAGGTGGTGGAAGAAAGTGCCAATCCGCTGTTTATCTATGGCGAAAAGGCCGAAGAAGTGGAAACCAGCGCGTAATTTGCGTCTTTCCACGGTTATCCACGGTCTGGGCTTGCGCCGCAGCGTTCCATCCCCCACCTTTGTTGTGAAGCAATTCCAACCCGCCGTCGTCCTTGTGGCGCGGTCTTCCCGTGTTGAGGCCAGATGTTCCCAGGTATGAAGTCCCAGCAATTCCCCGTCCTGCCATTGCGCGACATCGTCGTGTTCCCGCACATGATCGTGCCGCTGTTCGTCGGGCGCGACAAATCCGTGCGGGCGCTTGAAGACGTCATGCAGGACGACAAGCAGATCCTGCTGGTGGCGCAGAAGAACGCGGCCCAGGATGATCCGACGGCCGACGACATCTACACCGTCGGCACGGTGTCGACGGTGCTGCAGCTTCTGAAGCTGCCGGACGGCACGGTGAAGGTGCTGGTCGAAGGCGTGCAGCGCGCAAAAGTCACCGAGTTCGTGGACAACCCTTCGTTCTTCGAAGTCGAAGCCGAACTGATCCCTGATGAGGAAGGGGATGAGAACGAGCTTGAGGCACTGTCCCGCTCGGTCATCGGCCAATTCGAGCAATACATCAAGTTGAATAAGAAGATTCCGCCGGAAGTTCTTGTTTCAATTAACCAAATTGACGAGGCAAACAAGCTGGCCGACACCGTTGCCTCGCATCTGGCGCTGAAGATTTCCGAAAAGCAGGAACTGCTGGAGATCGAATCGGCTGCCGAGCGCCTGGAGCGCGTCTATTCCCACATGGAATCGGAAATCGGCGTCCTGCAGGTCGAGAAGAAGATCCGCAACCGGGTCAAGCGCCAGATGGAGAAGACCCAGCGCGAGTACTATCTGAACGAGCAATTGAAGGCCATTCAGAAGGAACTGGGTGAAACCGACGAAGGCAAGGACGAGGTTGCGGAGATCGAGGAAAAGATCGGCAAGACCCGTCTGACCAAGGAAGCCAAGGAAAAGGCCGAGGCGGAGCTGAAAAAGCTGCGCTCCATGAGCCCGATGTCCGCCGAAGCTACGGTGGTGCGCAATTACCTGGATTGGATTCTGTCCATTCCGTGGAAGAAGCGCACCCGGGTTAAGAAGGATCTGTTGAAGGCCGAGGAAGTTCTCAACGAAGATCACTACGGGCTGGAAAAGGTCAAGGAACGCATCCTTGAGTACCTGGCCGTCCAGCATCGCACGAATAAGGTCACCGGACCGATCTTATGTCTGGTGGGCCCTCCGGGCGTGGGCAAGACGTCCCTCGGTAAATCCATCGCCAAGGCGACCGGGCGTAATTTCGTGCGCATGTCGTTGGGCGGTGTGCGGGACGAATCGGAAATCCGCGGCCACCGGCGCACCTATATCGGCTCCATGCCGGGCAAGGTCGTCCAGGGCATGAAGAAGGCAAAGTCGTCCAACCCGCTGTTCCTGCTCGACGAAGTCGACAAGATGGGCCAGGACTGGCGCGGTGATCCGGCCTCGGCGCTGCTGGAAGTTCTTGATCCGGAACAGAATTCCACCTTCAACGACCATTATCTGGAGGTCGATTACGACCTGTCGGACGTAATGTTCGTGACCACCGCCAATACGATGAACATGCCGGGCCCGCTGTTGGACCGCATGGAGATCATCCGCCTGTCCGGCTACACCGAGGACGAGAAGGTCGAGATCGCCAACCGCCACCTGCTGCCCAAGCAGATCAAGGCGCACGGTCTGAAGCAGGGGGAATGGTCGATTTCAGACGGCGCCCTGCGCGACGTGATTCGCTATTACACGCGGGAATCCGGGGTTCGTAACCTGGAACGCGAGCTGGCCAACCTGGCCCGCAAAGCGGTCAAGGAGATCATGATCGGGGCGTCCGAGACCATCAAGGTCACGTCCAAGAACCTGGAAAAGTACGGCGGCGTACGCAAATACCGGTTCGGCGAGATCGAAGCCGAGGACATGGTCGGCGTGGTTACCGGCCTGGCCTGGACCGAAGTTGGCGGCGAGCTTCTCAACATCGAAGCCGTCATGGTGCCGGGCAAGGGCAAGATGACCATCACCGGCAAGCTCGGCGACGTCATGCAGGAATCCATCCAGGCGGCTAAATCCTATGTGCAATCGCGCTCGGCTTCGCTCGGCATCCTGCCGCCGCTGTTCAACAAGCGTGACATCCACGTCCACGTGCCGGAAGGGGCGACGCCCAAGGACGGACCGTCGGCCGGCGTCGGCATGGTGACCTCGATCGTGTCCGTGCTGACCGGCATTCCGGTCCGCAAAGACGTCGCCATGACCGGCGAAGTGACCCTGCGCGGGCGCGTTCTGCCGATCGGCGGGCTCAAGGAAAAGCTGCTTGCGGCGCTTCGCGGGGGGATCAAGAAGGTCCTGATTCCCAAGGACAACGAGAAGGATTTGTCGGAGATTCCCGAAAACGTGAAGCGCGGGCTGGAAATCGTGCCCGTGACGACCGTTGACGAGGTGCTTTCGCATGCTCTCGCCAGCCCGGTGACCCCGGTCGAATGGGACGAGGAAAAGGCTGAATTGGAGGCCCGTGCCCTCCGGTCTGGCAGCGCCGATGACGACGATGTCGGCGGTGTGGTGACCCACTAAATTCAGGTAACCACTTACAATATATAGAAGTTTTTACGGACCGCCGGATCATCCGGCGGCCCGTTTTCGTGAAGATGGCGGAAATCCGCCCCTCCATGAGCATCGGGGGCATTCTTCCGAGCCCGGAATGAATGCCGGAAAATTCGTCGAAACCCGCAAAAATCTGGGGAAAACTGGGGCATGAAGATTGACGCCCCATGGGTGCGCACATACACTCTTTGCGATTCGAACGGGTGGCGAAACACCCGGTCGAGTGGGTGGCTAAACACCCGATCACGATAATAATCTATTTGTCCCAACCCGATACCTTTCAGCAAGAGGGGGCCTTTCAATTGAACAAGAATGATCTGATCGCAGCCGTTGCCAATAGCACCGGCTTGTCCAAATCCGATTCCGCAAGCGCGGTTGACAGCGTTTTCGACGCGATCGCTGGCGCTTTGAAGGGCGGAGACGAAGTCCGCCTGGTCGGCTTCGGCACCTTCAGTGTGACCAAGCGCGCCGCGACCACGGGCCGTAACCCGCGGACCGGCGAAAGCATCCAGATTCCGGCGTCCAACCAGCCCAAGTTCAAGGCTGGCAAGGGTCTGAAGGACGCGGTCAACTAAGACCGGCGTCTCAGCCACACGTAACGCCTACAGACCGGCCGCCGAATGTTTCGGTGGCCGGTTTCGTTTGGCTGTATGTCTTTGCGGCCGGGTTTTGCCCGTGGCGTAGGGCAGGGGGCTTGCGTGCTTGTGCCTGCCGGCATCTGCCCTTAAATAGAGCCCTCGGCAAACGGGCGGTTAGCTCAGTTGGGAGAGCGTCTGGTTTACACCCAGAAGGTCGGGGGTTCGAACCCCTCACCGCCCACCATTCGCCGCCGGGGGAGGGTGCCGCAAGCCTAAGATTTCCAAGGTAAGAGAGGTTAGTGGACTTTTCCCGCCGATCGTCCTTGACACTGCTTCCGGCGCTGGAGTACATGGTGCCCTCTTTCGCGCACCGGGGCCCATGCCCCAGGCGGAAAGACCCTTCAGAAGGGGGTGTAGCTCAGTTGGTTAGAGCGCCGGCCTGTCACGCCGGAGGCCGCGGGTTCGAGTCCCGTCACTCCCGCCATTTCCCCCAATTCCAGGTTTCCTTCGTGTCTATCGCCGGGCATCGGTTTTTTGCGCCTGCGTTGCGATAAAACCTTTGAAATTTATCCGGTTATCGGTCACTTTCCCCCGGTAGTCATCGACATGGCCGCATTAAGCCATCGACGTGGCCGCATCGCGGCATTCCTTAGAATGCATTCGGGGGGACCAAGGCAGGAAGCCGGGGACAGGGAGTTCGGCGTGAACGATTTGCTATTGGAATATCTCCCCATCCTGATCTTCATCGGGATTGCCGTCGGGCTTGCCGGCGCGATCATGATTGCGTCTTTCGTGATCGCCCAGCAGAACCCGGATGTGGAAAAGAACTCGGCCTATGAATGCGGTTTCGAAGCGTTTGACGATTCGCGCGGCCGGTTTGACGTTCGGTTCTATCTGGTGGCCATCCTGTTCATCATTTTCGACCTTGAAGTGGCCTTTCTGTTCCCCTGGGCGGTGACGCTGGGCAAGATCGGTGTCTTCGGTTTCTGGTCGATGATGGTATTCCTGTCCGTGCTGACCATCGGATTTATCTACGAGTGGCGCAAAGGCGCCCTCGAATGGGAATAATAGAGGGAGTGACCGAATGTCCGTCGTGACGCAGCCCGGAACCGCCCCCGACCTGGGCCAACCCCTGGGGCCCGGTGCCGAGCAGGACGAGATTCTCGCCCGCGTGACCCAGGAACTGCAGGACAAGGGCTTCGTCCTTGCCAATGTGGACAAGCTGGTCAACTGGGCGCGCACGGGATCGCTGTGGCCCATGACCTTCGGTCTGGCCTGCTGCGCGGTCGAGATGATCCACGCCTACATGAGCCGCTATGACTTGGACCGATTCGGCGTCGTGCCGCGGCCGAGCCCGCGCCAGTCGGACGTGATGATCGTCGCCGGCACCCTGACCAACAAGATGGCCCCGGCGTTTCGCAAGGTTTATGACCAGATGGCGGAGCCGCGTTATGTGATCTCCATGGGGTCCTGCGCCAACGGCGGCGGCTATTACCATTATTCCTATGCCATCGTGCGCGGTTGTGACCGCGTCGTGCCCGTCGACGTCTATGTGCCCGGCTGCCCGCCGACGGCCGAGGCGCTGGTGTACGGCATTCTCCAATTGCAGAAGAAAATCCGCCGTACCGGCGCCCTGTGGCGCTGACGCGACCGGACGAACCGCGACCGATCACTAAAAGAACCAAGAAGACCATGGATCAGGCCCTCAAGGAACTTGCCGAACACCTCCGCGACCAGCTTGGCGACAAGCTGCTGGCCGACGAGGTGCGTCTTGGCGAATTGATGATCACCGTCAGGCGGGACGCCATCGTCGCGGTGCTGAAATCCCTGCGCGACGATTCGAACTGCCGGTTCCATCAGCTGATGGATATCTGCGGCGTTGATTACGCCGATGAAAGCCCGCGTTTCGAAATTGTCTACAACCTTCTGTCCATGACCCATAACACGCGCATCCGCGTCAAACTGCGCTCGGATGAGGACGATCCCGTGCCGTCCGTCGCCGGCGTGTTCTCGACCGCCAATTGGTTCGAGCGCGAAATCTGGGACATGTATGGCGTGTTCTTCTCCGACCATCCCGATCTGCGCCGTCTGCTGACCGATTATGGGTTCGAGGGCCATCCCCTGCGCAAAGACTTCCCGCTGACGGGCTATGTCGAGGTGCGCTACGACGATGAACAGAAACGCGTGGTCTACGAACCCGTGAAGCTGACCCAGGAATTCCGCAACTTCGACTTCGAAAGCCCCTGGGAAGGCATGGAACGCGTCGTTCTGCCGGGCGACGAAAAGGCCGAGGCGGAACCGGAAACCGAGGCGTCCTGACCATGGCCGAAACCCAGATCAAGAATTTCAACCTCAACTTCGGGCCGCAGCATCCGGCGGCCCACGGGGTGCTGCGCCTGGTCCTGGAGATGGACGGCGAGGTCGTGGAACGCGCCGATCCGCACATCGGCCTGCTGCACCGGGGCACGGAAAAGCTTATCGAATACAAGACCTATGCCCAGGCCGTGCCGTACTTCGACCGCCTGGACTATGTCGCGCCGCAGAACCAGGAACACGCCTTCGTGCTGGCGGCGGAAAAGCTGTTGGGCATCGAAATTCCCAAACGCGGCCAATATATCCGCGTGCTGTATTGCGAGATCGGACGCATCCTCAACCACATCCTGAACATCACGGCCTTCGCCATGGACGTGGGTGCGATGACGCCGATGCTGTGGGGCTTCGAGATTCGTGAACGCCTGATGGAGTTCTGCGAATCCGCCTCGGGTGCGCGCCTGCACATGAATTATTTCCGCGTCGGCGGCGTTGCCCAGGACCTGCCGGCGGGGTTGTTGGAAGACATCGCCAAATGGGCCGATGACGAGTTCCCGGCCTTCCTTGACGATCTGGAAAGCCTGCTCACGGAAAACCGCATCTTCAAGCAGCGCACGGTCGATATCGGTGTCATCGATGCCGAACAATGCTTCGACTGGGGCTTCACGGGCCCGAATCTGCGCGCGTCCGGTATTGCTTGGGATCTGCGCAAGTCGCAGCCCTATGACGCCTATGCGGAAATGGATTTCGACATCCCCGTGGGCAAGATGGGCGACTGCTACGACCGCTATTTGGTGCGCATGCTGGAAATGCGCGAATCCTTGAAGATCATCCGTCAATGCGTTGAAAACATGCCCGGCGGGCCGGTCAAGTCGACCAACAAGAAGGTTACGCCGCCGACCCGCGGCGACATGAAGCAATCCATGGAAGCCTTGATCCACCACTTCAAACTGTTTACCGAGGGCTTCCACGTGCCGGCTGGCGAAACCTATACGGCCGTCGAAGCGCCCAAGGGTGAATTCGGCGTCTATCTGGTGGCCGACGGCTCCAACAAACCCTATCGCTGCAAGATTCGGGCACCGGGATTTGCCCATCTGGAAGCGACGGAATTCCTGTCGAAGGGGCATATGCTCGCGGACGTGGTCGCGAACATTGGTTCCATCGACGTCGTGTTCGGCGAAATCGACCGGTGACCGGGATGAATACAGAACAATCGTCGAGCTTCGCCTTTACGGCGGAGAACCTCGAAAAGGCCAAATGGCACATCGCCAAGTATCCGGCCGGCCGCCAGCAGAGTGCTGTGATGCCGCTGCTTGATCTGGCGCAACGGCAGAACGGCGGCTGGATTCCCCAGGCGGCGATCGAAGTCATCGCCGACATGTTGGATATGGCGTCGATCCGGGTTTACGAGGTCGCGACCTTCTACACCATGTACAACCTGAAGCCGGTCGGTAAGCACTTCGTCCAGGTCTGCACCAATCTGCCGTGCTGGCTGCGCGGCTCTGACCAGATCATGGCCGCCTGCAAGAAGGTCACCGGCTGTTCGAACGGCGAAACCTCGGCGGACGGCGAATTCACGGTGCTTGAGGTCGAATGCCTGGGCGCCTGCGTCAACGCACCGATGATGCAGATCGGTGATGATTATTACGAAGACCTGGATTCGGCCTCAACCGAAGAGGTCCTAACGGCGCTCAGGGCAGGTCAGAAGCCAAAGGTCGGTTCCCAGTCCGGACGTTATACCTGCGAGCCCGCCGGCGGGATCACGACCCTGACCGACCGTTATCCGGACCGGGCCGCCAAGGCGGGAGGCGACGACTGATGCTTGCCGACAAGGATCGTATCTTCACCAACATCTACGGTTTCGACAGCCCCTGGCTTGACGGTGCCCGCGCGCGCGGCGACTGGGACGGCACGAAGAAGCTGATCGAACTGGGCCGCGACAAGATCATCGAAGAGATGAAGGAATCTGGCCTGCGCGGGCGGGGTGGGGCCGGCTTCCCCACGGGCGTGAAGTGGTCCTTCATGCCCAAGGAGATCGGCAGCCGGCCGCATTACCTTGTCATCAACGCGGACGAGGGCGAGCCCGGCACCTGCAAGGACCGCGAAATCATGCGCTCCGAGCCGCATAAGCTCATCGAAGGCGCCTTGGTTGCGTCCTTCGCCATGGGCGCCCATGCGGCCTATTGCTACGTGCGCGGCGAGTTCCATCACGAGATCGATTGCCTGCAGCGCGCCGTCGACGAAGCCTACGAAGCCGGCCTGATCGGCGACGATGCCTGCGGCACGGGTTGGAAGTTCGATTTCTACGTCCATTCCGGCGCCGGGGCCTATATCTGCGGCGAGGAAACCTCGCTGATCGAAAGCCTGGAAGGCAAGAAGGGCCAACCGCGTCTGAAGCCGCCGTTCCCGGCGGGGGTCGGCGTGTGGGGCTGCCCGACGACGGTCAACAACGTGGAATCCATTGCCGTGGCGCCGACCATCCTGCGCCGGGGCGCGGATTGGTTTTCCGGCATCGGCCGGCCCAACAACGTGGGCACCAAGCTGTTCAACATCTCGGGCCATGTGAACCAGCCCTGCACGGTCGAAGAGGAAATGGGCATTCCGCTCAAGGAACTCATCGAACGGCATGCGGGCGGGGTGCGCGGCGGCTGGGATAATCTGCTTTGCGTCATTCCGGGCGGGGCGTCGGTACCGGTGCTGCCCAAGAACATCTGCGACGACGTGTTGATGGATTTCGACAGTCTGCGCGAACAGCGCTCGGGCCTGGGCACGGCGGCGGTCATGGTCATGGACAAGTCGACGGATGTGATCAAGGCCATCGCGCGGCTTTCGGCCTTTTACAAGCATGAAAGCTGCGGCCAGTGCACGCCGTGCCGCGAAGGTACGGGCTGGATGGCGCGGGTCATGCAACGCATGGTTTCGGGCGACGCCCATATCGACGAAATCGACACGTTGGAAGAGGTCACCCGCCAGGTCGAAGGGCACACCATCTGCGCCCTGGGCGACGCGGCGGCTTGGCCGATTCAAGGATTGATCCGCCATTTCCGTCCGGAAATGGAAAAACGGATCCTCGACAACATCGCGCGCCGGTCGGCGGCGGAATAGACAGGTTTACTAGGGGCTTGAGCTAGATGCCAAAGATCACCATCGACGGCACGGAACACGAGGTCGACGCCGGCATGACGATCCTGCAGGCCTGCGAGCAGGCCGGCAAGGAAGTCCCGCGCTTCTGCTATCACGACCGTCTGTCCATCGCCGGCAACTGCCGCATGTGCCTGGTGCAGATGGAACGCTCGCCCAAGCCGGTGGCGTCCTGCGCCATGCCCGTGGCTGACGGCATGGTCGTCTATACGGACACGCCCGAGGTCAAGAAGATGCGCCAGGGGGTGATGGAATTCCTGCTGATCAACCACCCGCTGGACTGCCCGATCTGCGATCAGGGCGGTGAATGCGACCTGCAGGATCAGGCCATGGCCTATGGCATGGATCACGGGCGCTACAAGGAAAACAAGCGCGCCGTCGAAGACAAGCACATGGGGCCGTTGATCAAGACGATCATGACGCGCTGCATCCATTGCACGCGCTGCGTTCGGTTCTCGACCGAGGTTGCGGGCGTGACCGATATGGGCCTGATCGGCCGCGGCGAAAACGCCGAAATCGTCACTTATCTGGACCAGGCCGTGAGTTCCGAACTGTCGGGCAACGTCATCGACCTGTGCCCGGTGGGGGCGCTGACGTCCAAGCCTTACGCCTTCGCGGCGCGGCCGTGGGAATTGAAGAAGACGGAAAGCATCGACGTGTCCGACGCCCAGGGCTGTGCCATCCGCGTCGACAGCCGGGGCCCCGAGGTCATGCGCGTGCTGCCGCGCCTCAACGAAGACGTCAACGAAGAATGGATTTCCGATAAGACGCGATATTGCGTCGACGGCCTGAAGCGTCAGCGCCTGGATCAGCCTTATGTGCGGGTCAAAGGAAAGTTGCAGCCCGCCACCTGGCCGGAGGCCTTCGCCGCCGTGGCCAAGGCGATCAAGGGCAAGCAGGGCAGCGAGATCGCCGCCATCGCCGGTGACTTGGCCGATTGCGAAAGCATGCTGGTGCTCAAGGAACTGATGGTCGGTCTGGGGTCGACCAACATGGACTGCCGTCAGGACGGATCGAAGGTCGACCCGACCCAGCGCGCGTCCTACATCTTCAATTCGACCATCGCCGGGATCGAGGATGCGGACGCGCTGTTGATCGTGGGGGCGAACCCGCGCTGGGAAGCGCCCGTACTCAACGCCCGGATCCGCAAGCGCTATCTGATGGGCAAGTTCCCCATCGCCGCCGTCGGCCCGGCCATCGACCTGAGCTATCCCGTGGACTGGCTGGGCGAGGGCGCTGAGGTCTTGGCGCAGATCGCCGCCGGCACGCATCCTTTCGCCGACGTTCTGAAAACGGCCGAACGGCCCATGATCATCGTCGGCTCGGGCGCCGTGGCGCGCCCCGATGGCGCGGCGGTGTTGGGCTTGGCGCGCCAGGCCGCGGAAGCGGCCGGTGCGGTGACGGCGGACTGGAACGGTTTCAACGTGCTGCAGCGCGCGGCGTCCCGCGTCGGCGGTCTGGACCTGGGCTTCGTGCCGGGCGAGGGCGGCATGGACACAGGCCGCATCCTGGATGGGGCCGCGACCGGCGCCGTCAAGGTTATCTATCTTCTGGGCGCCGATGAGATCGACACCAAGGATCTGGATAAGCCCTTCGTAATCTATCAAGGCCACCACGGCGACGCCGGTGCTCATGTCGCCGACGTCATCCTGCCGGGGGCGGCCTACACGGAAAAAGACGCGACCTACGTGAACCTGGAAGGGCGCGTGCAGCGCGGCCAATTGGCTGTCTATCCGCCGGGCGATGCCCGCGAGGATTGGAAGATCATCCGCGCCCTGTCGGACGCCCTGAATGCCACGCTGCCATATACGACTCTGGCCGATGTGCGCCGGGGGCTGGTCAAGGCCAACCCCGTGTTCCAAGGCATCGACGACATCCAGGCTGCGTCCTGGGGCGAGTTCGGGACGACCGGCGACGTGTCCGGCGCGTTTACCTATCCGATCGCCAATTTCTACATGACCGATCCGATCAGCCGTGCGTCCGCCACCATGGCTGAATGCACGGACGAAATTCTCGGCGGCGTGGAAGGGAAGACCGGCACCGATGGTTGAGGCCTGGAACAGCTGGATCTGGCCGACGGTCTGGATCGTCCTGAAAATCCTTGTGATCGTGGTGCCGATTCTGCTGTCGGTCGCCTATCTGACCCTGTTCGAACGCAAGGTCATCGGCGCCATGCAGCTGCGCAAGGGCCCGAACGTGGTCGGTCCCTTCGGCCTGTTCCAGCCTTTGGCCGACGGCGCCAAGCTGTTCCTCAAGGAAATGATCATCCCGTCGGGCGCCAATCCGGGGGTGTTCCTCCTGGCGCCCTGCGTGACCTTCGCCCTGGCACTTATGGCCTGGGCCGTTATTCCCTTCGATGAGGGTTTGGTTCTGGCCGATATCAATGTCGGCATTCTGTATCTGTTCGCGATCTCGTCGCTCGGCGTCTACGGCATCCTGATGGCCGGTTGGGCCTCCAACTCGCGCTACGCCTTCCTGGGGGCGCTTCGTTCGGCTGCGCAGATGGTGTCCTACGAAGTTTCCATGGGCTTCGTCATCATCACCGTGCTGCTTTGCGTCGGTTCCCTGAACCTGTCGGCGATCGTCGAAGCTCAGCGCGACATGTGGTTCGTCATTCCGCTGTTCCCCATGGCCGTGGTGTTCTTCATCTCGACCCTGGCCGAAACCAACCGCCATCCCTTCGACCTGCCGGAGGCCGAGGCTGAACTGGTCGCCGGCTACAACGTTGAATACTCCGGCATGGCCTTCGCCCTGTTCTTCCTGGGTGAATACGCCAACATGATCCTGATGTCGGGGATGACGACGATCCTGTTCCTGGGCGGCTGGCTGCCGCCGCTGTCGATCGAACCGCTGACATGGATTCCCGGGCCGATCTGGTTCGCGGCCAAGATCGCGTTCTGTCTGTTCATCTTCATCTGGGTGCGTGCGACCTTCCCGCGCTATCGCTATGACCAGTTGATGCGCCTCGGCTGGAAAGTGTTCCTGCCGATCTCGCTGTTTGCCGTCGCGGCTGTGGCCGGTGTGTTGCTGGCCTTCGGCTGGGTTCCCACCCCGGTCGCCGGTTAAGGGTTTAGGAGAGTTCCATGAGCTTCATCGGACAAAGCGCCAAGGCCCTGTTCCTGAAGGAACTTGTCGCCGGCATGGCGCTGACGCTCAAGTACTTCACCAAGCCCAAGGTGACCTTGAACTATCCCTATGAGAAGGGCCCGTTGAGCCCGCGGTTCCGCGGCGAACATGCGCTGCGCCGTTATCCCAACGGCGAGGAACGCTGCATCGCCTGCAAGCTGTGCGAGGCTATTTGCCCGGCCCAGGCGATCACCATCGAGGCCGAACCCCGCGACGACGGTTCCCGACGCACCACGCGCTATGACATCGACATGGTGAAGTGCATCTACTGCGGATATTGCGAGGAAGCCTGCCCGGTCGACGCCATCGTCGAGGGCCCGAACTTCGAATACGCCACGGAAACCCGCGAGGAACTGCTGTACGACAAGACCAAATTGTTGGCCAACGGCGACCGCTGGGAAACGGAACTGGCCGAGCGGCTGCGTGCCGACGCGCCCTACCGCTGACCATTCACCCTGATCGGGGCCGAAACAAGACTAGAAGGACTGACGAGGAAAGTATGAGGGGAATTGAGGACAAAGGCCGCGCCATGGCGCGGACAGGGAACGTGAAGGGAGGCGGCAGATGATCGTCGAAGCCCTGGCGTTCTACATGTTCGCCTTCATCGCCGTGGCCGCGGGCGTGCTGGTCATTTCCTCCAAGAACCCCGTTCATTCGGTGCTGTTCCTGATCCTGGCGTTTTTCAATTCGGCCGGGCTGTTCGTGCTGCTGGGGGCCGAATTCCTGGCCATGATCCTGGTCGTCGTCTATGTCGGCGCCGTGGCGGTGCTGTTCATGTTCGTGGTCATGATGCTGGACATCAACTTCACGGAACTGCGCTCTGGCTTTCTGCAGTACCTGCCGCTGGGCGGTCTGGTCGGCCTGATCCTGCTGGCGGAAATGGTCGTCGTGGCCGGCGGCTGGCAGTCCATTGCCGGCGGCGCCAAGCTGGCCGAGGCGGCGGCGCCGATCGCCAAGGGCACGACCAACACCCATGCCCTGGGTGAGATCGTCTATACGCACTACGTCTATCTGTTCCAGGCCGCGGGCCTGATCCTGCTGGTCGCCATGATCGGCGCGATCGTGCTGACCCATCGGCGGCGCACGGGCGTCAAGCGCCAGCGCATCGCCGATCAGAACGCGCGCGGCACGGATACGGTCGAAGTCCGCAAGGTCGAAGTCGGGAAGGGGATCTGAGGATGTTTGAAATCGGCCTGTCCCATTACCTGACCGTCGCGGCGATCCTGTTCACGCTGGGCATCTTCGGCATCTTCCTGAACCGCAAGAACGTCATCATCATTCTGATGTCGGTCGAACTGATGCTGTTGGCGGTGAACATCAACCTGGTCGCGTTTTCGTCCCACCTGGGCGATTTGGTGGGCCAGGTGTTCGCGTTGTTCGTGCTGACCGTCGCCGCGGCCGAGGCGGCCATCGGCCTCGCCATCCTGGTCGTGTACTTCCGCAACCGCGGGTCCATCGATGTCGAAGACATCAACATGATGAAGGGCTAGGGAGCGGCTCATGATCGAAATTATCGCTGTCTTCCTGCCGCTCGTCGGCGCGGTCCTGGCCGGTGTGATCGTGTTCATGCCGCAGGCGGACAAACACAAGCAGCACAAAATGGACACCCTGGCGCAGTGGATCACCTGCACCGGTCTGGTGCTGTCGGCCATCTGCGCGATCATCCTGTTCAAGGACGTGGCGCTCGACGGTAACGCCCGGGTGACGGAACTGTTTACCTGGATCGATTCCGGCAGCCTGGAGGTTTCCTGGGCGCTGCGGGTCGATCAGTTGACCTCGGTCATGATGATCGTCGTGACCGGCGTGTCGGCCATGGTGCACATCTATTCCTGCGGCTACATGCACCACGACAAGTCGATCCCCCGGTTCATGAGCTATCTCAGCCTGTTCACCTACTTCATGCTGATGCTCATCACCTCGGACAACCTGGTGCAGCTGTTCTTCGGCTGGGAAGGGGTCGGGCTCGCGTCCTATCTGCTGATCGGCTTCTGGTATGATCGCCCGTCAGCCAACGCGGCGGCCATCAAGGCCTTCGTGGTCAACCGGGTCGGCGATTTCGGCTTCGCGCTCGGCATCTTCGCGACCTTCATGCTGTTCGACACGGTCAACCTGGACACCATCTTCCAGGCCGTGCCCGGCAAGGCCGACGCCACGCTGAACGTGTTCGGCGGTGAATTCCATGCGCTGACCGTGTGCTGCCTGCTGCTGTTCGTGGGCGCCATGGGTAAATCGGCGCAGTTGGGCCTGCATACCTGGCTGCCGGACGCCATGGAGGGCCCGACGCCCGTGTCGGCGCTGATCCACGCGGCGACCATGGTCACGGCCGGTATCTTCATGGTCGCGCGTCTGTCGCCGATGTTCGAATATTCCGAGGTCGCGCTGACCGTGGTCACCATCGTCGGCGCCTCGACCTGTATTTTTGCGGCGACCATCGGCTGCGTGCAGAACGACATCAAGCGGGTGATCGCCTATTCGACCTGTTCGCAGCTGGGTTACATGTTCTTCGCCTGCGGCGTGTCGGCCTATTCGGCGGGCATCTTCCACCTGATGACCCACGGTTTCTTCAAGGCGCTGCTGTTCCTGGGCGCCGGCTCGGTCATCCACGCCATGTCCGATGAACAGGACATGCGCAAGATGGGCGGCATCTGGAAGCACATCAAGGTGACCTACATCCTGATGTGGATCGGCTCGCTGGCGCTGGCCGGTATTCCGCCCTTCGCCGGGTTCTATTCCAAGGACATCGTGCTTGAAGCCGCCTGGGGAGCGCATACGGGCGTCGGCCAGTACGCGTTCTGGCTTGGCATCACCGCCGCCTTCCTGACGGCGTTCTATTCCTGGCGCCTGCTGATCATGACGTTCCACGGCGCACCGCGCGCCGACGAGACGACCATGGCCCATGTCCATGAAAGCCCGATGGTGATGGTTCTGCCGCTGGTCGTGCTGGCGGGCGGGGCTTGCCTTGCCGGGGTGCTGGCCTATGACCTGATGGTCGGCCATCACATGGCGGAATTCTGGGGCAAATCCATTGTCGTGCTGGAGCACCACAAGGCTTTGGAAAACGCCCATCACGTGCCGCTTTGGGTGAAGCTGCTGCCGCTTGTCGTCGGTGTTGCCGGGATCGCCATGGCCTATGTGTTCTACATGTTCGCGCCGGGCATTCCGGGGGCGATTGCCGCCAGGTTCCAGGGCATTTACCAGTTCCTGCTCAACAAATGGTATTTCGACGAGCTGTACGACAAGGTGTTCGTGAAGCCGTCCTTCTACCTGGGGCGCAATCTCTGGAAAACGGGTGACGGTACGCTGATCGACGGGCTCGGCCCCGACGGCGTGTCCGCCGCCGTGCAGAACATTGCACGCCGCGCGTCGGCGCTGCAGACCGGCTACCTCTACCATTATGCCTTCGCCATGCTGGCGGGCATCGTGGTGCTGGTGACCTGGTATCTATTGACGAAGGCGGGGTGATACGACCATGGATTGGCCCATTCTATCGCTGGTCACTTTCCTTCCGCTTGTCGGCGTGGCGCTGATTGCGTTCATCCCGGCGGATAACCCGGAAAATTCACGACGCGTGGCGTTGTGGGTGTCGGGCGGCACGTTCATCGTGTCGCTGTTGATCTGGTTCAACTTCGACCGCACCACGGCGGCCATGCAGTTCGTCGAGGAAGCGGCCTGGATGCCCATGGCCGGGATCGCCTATCGGGTCGGCATCGACGGCATTTCCATGCTGTTCGTGCTGCTGACCACGCTGCTGACGCCGCTTTGCATCCTGGCCAGCTGGGAATCGATCAAGGTTCGCGTGAAGGAATACATGATCGCCTTCCTGATCCTGGAAACCTTCATGGTCGGCATGTTCGTGGCCCTCGACCTGTTCCTGTTCTACATCTTCTTCGAAGCGGTCCTGATCCCGATGTTCATCATCATCGGCGTTTGGGGCGGCCCGCGGCGCATCTATGCCTCGTTCAAGATGTTCCTCTACACCCTGCTGGGCTCGGTGCTGATGCTGCTGGCCATGCTGGCCATGTACTTCGACGCCGGGACGACGGACATCACCAAGCTTCTGGTGCATGACTTCCCGACCGCACTCGAACCGTGGCTATGGCTCGCCTTCTTCGCGTCCTTCGCGATCAAGATGCCGATGTGGCCTGTGCATACCTGGCTGCCTGACGCCCACGTCGAAGCGCCGACGGCGGGCTCGGTCATCCTGGCCGGGGTACTGCTGAAGTTCGGCGGCTACGGCTTCCTGCGCTTCTCGCTGCCCATGTTTCCCGAAGCCAGTGTCATGTTCACGCCGCTGATCTACACGTTGTCGATCATCGCGGTGATCTATACCTCGCTGGTCGCCCTGGCCCAGGAAGACATGAAGAAGCTGATCGCCTATTCATCGGTTGCCCATATGGGTTTCGTGACCATCGGCGCCTTCACCATGACGGTGCAGGGGGTTGAGGGGGCGATCTATCAGATGCTCAGCCACGGCGTCGTGTCGGCGGCCCTGTTCCTGATCGTCGGCGTCGTCTATGACCGCGAGCATTCGCGCGAGATCACCCATTACGGCGGGTTGGTCGAACGCATGCCGGTCTACGGCATCACCTTCATGCTGTTCATGCTGGCCTCCGTCGGTCTGCCGGGCACGGGTGGTTTTGTCGGCGAATTCCTGGTCCTGCTGGGGGCCTTCCAGGCCAACAGCTGGGTCGCGGCGCTGGCCGCCACGGGCGTCATCCTGGGGGCCGTCTATATGCTGTACCTCTACCGCCGGATCATCTTCGGCAAGCTGACCAAAGAACACCTGAGCAAGATCCTCGACATGGATAAGCGCGAGATCGCGGTGTTCGCGCCGCTTGTCGTTATTACCCTGTGGATGGGGATTTATCCGTCATCGTTCCTTGACGTCATGCATGTGTCCGTTGAAAACCTGCTGAAGCATGTTGAAACGGCATTGGCCGCGGCCGGCCACACCAATCTGGCCGGGCGCTAAGGGAGAACCGGACGAGATGTCGATCGATCAAATCATTCCGGCCCTGCCCGAAATCTTCGTCGCCTGCATGATCATGGCGCTGCTGATGCTGGGTGTGTTCCAAAAGGGTGCGCTCGCCGATCAGGATGTGAAAAGCTTCCGTCTGATTTCCGGGCTTTCCGTTGGCGTGCTGGGCCTGACCATCCTGTTGGTCGTCATGCTGGCCGACCGCCAGTTGATGGCCTTCAACAACATGTTCGTCGTCGACGGCTTCGCGACCTATGCCAAGGTTCTGGTGCTGATCGCGTCCGGCTGCGCCATCGTGCTGTCGGCGGGCTACATGGAACGCAACGGCGTGGCGCGGTTCGAATATGCCGTGCTGGTCGTGTTCGCGACCCTCGGCATGATGATGATGATCTCTGCCAACGACCTGATCTCGCTCTACATGGGGCTGGAGATGCAGTCGCTGTCGCTCTACGTCATCGCCTCGTTCCAGCGCGACGATCAGCGTTCTACCGAGGCTGGCTTGAAGTACTTCGTTCTCGGCGCCTTGGCCTCGGGCATGCTGCTGTACGGCGCTTCCATGGTCTACGGGTTCTCCGGCACCACCAACTTCTCAGTCCTGGCCGATCTGTTGAAGGGCGGGGCGCCCTCGGTCGGCCTGGTTGTCGGCATCGTCTTCGTGGTCGCGGGGCTGGCCTTCAAGGTCTCGGCCGTGCCGTTCCATATGTGGACGCCCGATGTCTACGAAGGGGCGCCGACGCCGGTCACGGCCTTCTTCGCCGTCGCCCCCAAGATCGCCGCCCTGGCCCTGTTCACCCGCGTGATGATGGAGCCCTTCGGCGAGGCCGCCGACAGCTGGCGTCAGGTCATCATCTTCATCTCCGTCGCCTCGATGATCCTGGGCGCCGTCGCCGCCGTGGCGCAGAAGAACATCAAGCGCCTGATGGCCTACAGTTCCATCGGCCATGTCGGCTATGCCCTGATCGGGCTTTGCGTTGCCAACGAGACGGGTGTGCGCGGCATTCTGGTTTATCTCGCCATCTATCTGGTGATGAACGTCGGCGCCTTCGCCTGCATCCTGTGCATGAAGCGCGGCGACCGCATGGTCGAACAGATTTCCGATCTGGCCGGCATGTCGAAAACCCATCCGACCATCGCCTTCGCGTTCCTGGTCTTCATGTTCTCCATGGCCGGCGTGCCGCCGCTGGCGGGCTTCTTCGCCAAGCTCTACATCTTCTGGGCGGCTGTTGATGCCGGCCTGATGGCGGTCGCGATCATCGGTGTGCTGACCAGCGTCATCGGCGCGTTCTATTACCTGCGCATTGTGCGGGTGATGTACTTCGAGGATGCCGAGGATCCGTTGGACGCCGGCGTCAGCCGTGAATTGAAAATTCTGATCGGCGTCACGGCCTTCATCATCTGCTTCTTCTTCATCCAGCCGAATCTGATCCTGGAGCCCGCGGCGGCGGCGGCGAAAGCCCTCCTTGCAGGGTAGAGAGTGAAGTCCGTCATGGACGCGCCAAGACTCCCGTCACTGTTCACCCTTGTCGAACTCGACACGGTCGACAGCACCAATGCGGAAGCCCGACGCCGGGCCGAGCAGGGGGCCGAAGCCGCGCCCGAGGGCACCCTGATCTGGGCTGCCGAGCAGACCGCCGGACGGGGTCGCCGGGGCCGCACCTGGGTCAGTCCCAAGGGCAATTTCTACGCCTCCATCATCCTGCGCCCGGATGTGCCCCTTAGAGATGCGGCGCAGTTCGGTTTCGTCGCATCGCTTGCCGTGTTCGACGCCATCGGCAGCCTGGCCCAGCCGGGTACGGAAGCCCATACCAAATGGCCCAACGATGTGCTGATTTCCGGGCGCAAGGTCGCGGGCATTCTGCTGGAGGCCCAGGGCGCCGCGTCCGCCGACGCGCAGCCCGATTTCGTCATCGTCGGTGTCGGCGTCAACCTGCGCAGCTTTCCCGAGGATGTGGAATTCCCCGCGACGTGCATGTTGGACGAGGGAACGGCCGTTCTGGTGCCCGAATTTCTTGAAAGCTTCGGGCGGCACTTCCTGGCCTGGACCCGCATCTGGGTCGACGAGGGGTTTGAGCGCCTGCGCAAGAATTGGCTGTGGCGCTGCGGCCAGGTTGGGAAGGAGGTCGAAGTGCGGCTTGCCAACGAAACCCTGACCGGCACATTCAAGGATCTGGACGACAGCGGCGCGTTGATCCTGGAAACGTCATCCGGTCTGCGCACGATCACCGCCGGCGACGTCTTTTTCCCGCAAAGCCGGGACGCCTGAGGGCGGGGCGGGGCATCATGCTGCTGGCAATCGATTCCGGAAATACCAACATCGTCTTCGCCGTGTTCGGCGACGACGGTGCCATCAAGGGATCCTGGCGCGCCAATTCCAAGCTGGAGCGCACCAAGGACGAACACGCCGTTTGGCTGCGGCCGCTCATGGAAATGAACGGCATCGACCCCGCTGGGATAACCCACGCCATCCTGGCCACGGTGGTGCCCAACAACCGTTTCCCCCTGGTCGGGTTGTGCCGCGACTATTTCGGGATCGAGCCCCTGGTGATCGGCGACGCGGATGTCGACCTGGGCATCAAGGTGCTGGTCGACCGCCCGGAACAGGTCGGGGCCGACCGTTTGGTCAATACGGTGGCGGCTCATGCCAAATACGGCGGGCCGCTGATCATCGTCGATTTCGGCACGGCGACGACCTTCGATGTCATTGACGGGCAGGGCAGCTATATGGGGGGCGTCATTTCGCCGGGCATCAACCTGTCCTTGGAGGCGCTCCATCAGGCGGCGGCCAAGCTGCCGCTGATCAGTATCGAGCGGCCGGACAGGGTGATCGGCCGCGATACCATCACCGCCATGCAGTCGGGCGTGTTCTGGGGCTATGTCGGCCTGATCGAAGGCATCGTTCGGCGCATCCAGATGGAGACGGGGGCCGACGCCCGGGTCATCGCCACCGGCGGCCTGGCGCCCCTGTTCCTTGACGCGACCAAGGCCATCGAACTGGTGGACGGCACACTGACCCTGGACGGGCTTTACATGATCCACCGGAACAACACGGCATGACCAAGCCGGCAAAGCCGAAGAAGGCGAAATCGAAAACGGCCAACGCCAACCCGGGTGGCAACGAACTCGTGTTCGTTGCCCTGGGCGGGGCCGGCGAGATCGGCATGAACCTGAACCTCTACGGCTACGGCCCGCCGGGGGAGGAGCGCTGGATCATGCTCGACCTGGGCGTCACCTTTTCCGACGGCTGGCCGCCGGGGGTGGATGTCATCATGGCCGATCCGTCGTTTATCGAGGAACGCGCCGGTCAGCTTGACGGTCTGGTGCTGACCCATGCCCACGAAGATCACCTGGGTGCGGTTCAATACCTGTGGGACCGTTTCAAGTGTCCGATATACGCGACGCCGTTCACGGCCCATATCCTGGCCCGCAAGCTGGCCGAGCCGGGTTGGGAGGACGATGCCGACGTCACCGTCGTGCCGTTGCAGGGCACGTTTTCCGTCGGGCCGTTCGAGTTGGAATTGATCACGCTGACCCACTCGATCCCCGAACCGAACGCCGTGGTCGTGCGCACACCCTTGGGCACGGTGCTGCACACGGGTGATTGGAAGTTCGATCCCGACCCGGTGATCGGCGACGTTTCGGACCAGGCGGCCCTGCGGGCCCTGGGCGACGATGGCGTTTTGGCCATGGTCTGCGATTCCACCAATGTTTTTTCGCCGGGCCAGTCCGGGTCCGAAGGCGAGATTCTGGACAGCATGACCGAGGTCATCGCCGGCTGTTCGGGCCGGGTGGCTGTCGCCTGCTTCGCGACCAACGTGGCGCGGCTTGAAACCATCGCCCGCGCGGCCCAGGAAACAGGCCGCCAGGTCGTTCTCGCCGGGCGTTCCCTGTGGCGTATCCAAAGCGCTGCCCGAGAGAACGGATACCTGGCCGACATACCGGCCTTTCTCGACGAAGGCGACGCCGACAGCCTGCCCGACGATAAGGTCCTGATCATCTGCACGGGCAGCCAGGGTGAGCCCCGGGCCGCTTTGTCGCGCATCGCTTCCGGCGACCATCCCCGCATTTCCTTGGGCGAGGGGGACTGGGTGATTTTCTCGTCCCGGGAAATTCCCGGCAACGAAACCTCGATTGCCCGCCTGCAGAACGATCTGGTGGCGCGCGGCGTGCGGATCATCACCTCACGCGATGCCTTCATCCATGTCTCGGGCCATCCCAACCGGGATGAATTGTCGCATATGTATCAGCTGGTGCGGCCGCGCTATGCGGTGCCGGTCCATGGCGAATTGCGCCACTTGCACGAACACGCGCGTCTGGCCCGCGAATGCCAGGTCGAGGCGGCGATCGTCGCCCCCAACGGCACCATGACCCGCCTTGCGCCGGGGGCGCTTGAGGTCGTCGACCATGTGCCGACCGGGCGGCTGGCCCTGATCGGCGGGCGGTTGGTGCCCATGGAGGGCAACCTGATCAAGGAACGCATCCGCGGCGTCTGGCACGGCGTGGTCACGGTCACCGTCGCCGTCGACGACGGCGGCCTGGCGGAAGAACCGCAGATCACCACCCTGGGCATTTCCGAGGACCAGCACAACGACCCGGTGGTCGATGCCGCCCGCGAGGCGGCGATCAACGCCGTGCGCTCCCTGCCGCCGCGCAAGTTGGCCGACGATGCGGCCGTCAGTGAGGCCGTGCGCCTGGCCGTGCGGCGGACATTCCGCGGGCAATTGGACATGAAGCCCGTGACAACGGTGCATTTGGTGCGTATCTGATAAAGACAAGGGGCAGGGACAACCGTGACGGAGAATTCTGCGACATGATCGGAAAATTGAACCACATGGCGATCGCCGTACCCGATCTGGCCGCCGCGACCGCGATTTACCGCGACACACTGGGTGCCAAGGTCTCGCCGCCGCAGCCGGAACCCGACCACGGCGTTACCGTGGTCTTCGTGGAGTTGGAGAACACCAAGATCGAACTGCTGCATCCCCTGGGTGAGGGCTCACCAATCCAGGGCTTCCTCGACAAGAATCCGTCGGGCGGCATTCATCATGTGTGTTATGAGGTCGCCGATATCCTGGCCTCCCGCGACCATCTGAAAGAGCAGGGGGCCCGCGTCCTTGGCGACGGCGAGCCCAAGATCGGCGCCCATGGAAAGCCGGTGCTGTTCCTGCACCCCAAGGATTTCAACGGCACCCTCATCGAACTGGAACAGGCCTAACTGTTATGAGCTGGCAAACCGGCCTCGCTGTCTATTTCGTGATCTGGTGGATCGCGCTGTTCGCGGTGCTGCCCTGGGGCGTGCGTCGGGTTGATCCCGAAGACCTCAACCCGGGCGAGGACCCGGGATCGCCGGCCAAGCCGCGAATCCTGTTGAAGTTCGCCGCCACCTCGGTGCTTGCCGGGATCATCTTCGCGGGATTCTACTGGCTGCACGAATCCGGGTTGATCAGCTTCCGCCAGTAGGTCCGGCCAAAGCCATCCCCCGCAGGCAAAAATAAAGGCAAGACCACTACGGTCTTGCCCTACTCAAGTCCAGAATTCTCTAAAGCTTCGCGCCGTTTGAAGGCTGCCGCTTAATTATTGCTTCTTGCTTTTTTCCTCCCAAAACCCGGGCCCAGTCTGACCGGCAGGTACTCGTCATTGCGAGCGAGGGCATCTTACCCGGAGCCCCAGTCGGGTCACCCTTTTTCTCAAGGCTGCACCTAGGTTTCTTTGTTAACCTGCTGATTGCACAGGGGCAAAGATACCTCCATACGTAGATTGACCGATGACGCTGGCCGATCATGGGCCCGTGGACAAAGCCCCCGTGGACAAGGTATGACCTTCCCTTGTTCTTGAACCCTTTACCGGGCTTTTGGGTCCGGTGTCGCAAACCACTTCGACTGCCCATCCCGCAGAGACAACCCGTTAACGGAAGGACCCCGGCCCGCATGCGCCTTTCCCGCTTTTTCATGCCGACCATGAAGGAAACGCCCGCCGACGCGCAAATCGCGTCGCACCGGCTGATGCTGCGCGCGGGCATGGTCCGCCAGTCTTCGGCGGGGATCTATTCCTGGCTGCCTTTGGGCTATCGGGTGCTTAAGAACATCACCCGCATCGTCGAGGAAGAACAGGACGCCATCGGCTGCCAGCAGGTCCTGATGCCGACGATCCAGCCGGCGGAACTGTGGCGCCAGTCGGGACGCTACGACGCCTACGGCCCCGAAATGCTGCGCATCACCGATCGTCACGATCGGGACATGCTCTACGGCCCGACCAACGAGGAGCAGATCACTCAGATCTTCGCTGACGCCGTGCGCTCCTACCGCGATCTGCCGAAGATGCTTTATCACATCCAGTGGAAGTTCCGCGACGAAGTGCGGCCCCGCTTCGGGGTCATGCGCGGGCGGGAATTCCTGATGAAGGACGCCTATTCATTTGATCTGGATTATGAAGGTGCCAGAAAGTCTTATCAGAAACATTTCGTGTCTTATCTGAAGACTTATGCGCGCATGGGGCTGAAAGCGATCCCGATGGCCGCGGACACGGGGCCGATCGGCGGCGACATGAGCCACGAATTCCTGATCCTGGCCGATACGGGCGAAAGCGAGATCGCCTGCCATAAGGATTTTCTCGACAACAATTGGCTCGACGGTGTCGATTTCGACGGCGACCTGAGCGGTGTAATGGATACCTTCACCGGAAAGTATGCCGCCACGGACGACAAGCGCGATCCGGCGCAGGAAGCAGCCCTCGGCGATGATCTGATTACGGCCCGGGGGATCGAGGTCGGGCATATCTTCTATTTCGGCAAGAAGTATTCCGAACCCATGGGGGCCAAGGTCACCGGTCCCGACGGCCAGGAAATCGTCTGCGAAATGGGATCCTACGGGATCGGCGTGTCGCGCCTTGTCGGCGCCATTATCGAGGCGTCCCATGACGATGCGGGCATCATCTGGCCAGAAGCAGTGGCGCCGTTCCGCGTCGGTCTGATCAACCTGCGCGCCGGCGACGCGGCCTGCGATCAGGCCTGCCAGGAAATGTACGAACAGTTGATGGGGGCGGGGCAGGACGTGCTTTACGACGACCGTGACGAACGGGCCGGCGGCAAGTTCGCCGACATGGACTTGATCGGTCTGCCCTGGCAGTTGATCGCCGGGCCGCGCGGCCTGGAAAAGGGCATGGTCGAACTGAAGAACCGGGCGACGGGCGAACGCGCGGAAATCAGCCGTGAATCGGCCCTCGCACGCCTGACCAACAAAGAAGGATAGCGCGCCCCGTGTTCAGCCGATTTGAATGGATGATGGCGCTGCGCTACCTGCGCGCCCGCCGGCAAGAAGGGTTCATCTCCGTCATCGCCTGGTTTTCGCTGCTCGGCATCGCCTTGGGCGTTGCCACATTGATCATTGTCATGTCGGTGATGAACGGCTTCCGCCAGGAACTGTTGACCCGCATCCTGGGCCTGAACGGTCATCTCAGCGTGCAGGGCCAGTTCCGCGACCTCAAGGATTTCGACCCCATCGGCCAGCGTATCCGCGACCTGCGCGGCGTGATCAGCGTGACCCCCCTGATCGAGGGCCAGGTCATGGCGACGGCCAACGGCACGGCACAAGGGGCGCTGGTACGCGGCATTCGCCATGCCGATCTGGCGCGGCGCAAGCTGATCGCCGACAACATCGCCCGTGGCTCCCTCGACGATTTCAAGGACGGCGGGCAAAGCGTCGTGATCGGCGACCGCCTGGCGCAAAAAATGGGGCTTCGCGTCGGCGACAAGATCACCCTGATTTCGCCCAAGGGCAGCGCAACGGCCTTCGGCACGGTACCGCGCACGGCGGCCTACCGCATCGCCGCGACCTTCGAGGTCGGCATGTACGAATACGATTCCAGCTTCGTGTTCATGGATCTGGCTGATGCTCAGGTCTACTTCAAATTCCCGAAGGAGGCCGTATCGTCGCTGGAGGTGTTCATCCGTGACCCGGACGAGGCGCTTGAGGTCAAAACCCGCATCGCCGGCGCCGTGCCGGGGATCGGCCGCATCCATGATTGGCAACAGGCCAACGCCAGCTTCTTCAACGCTATCCAGGTCGAACGCAACGTCATGTTCCTGATTCTGACGCTGATCATCCTGGTCGCGGCCTTCAATATCATCTCGTCCATGATCATGCTGGTGAAGGACAAGGGCAGGGACATCGCCATCCTGCGCACCATGGGGGCGACCCGCGGCATGGTCATGCGGGTGTTCCTGATCGCCGGCGCCAGCGTCGGCGTGATCGGCACGGTCGCGGGATCGGTCCTGGGCATCGCCTTCGCCGATAATATCGAGGGCGTGCGGCAATGGATTCAGGGCCTGACGGGCACGGATCTGTTCGCCGCCGAAATCTATTTCCTGTCGCAGTTGCCCGCCGTCGTCGATTGGAGTGAGGTCTGCGCCGTGATCGGGATGGCCCTGGGCCTGTCGTTCCTGGCGACCATCTATCCGTCCTGGCGGGCCGCCCGCACGGACCCGGCCGAGGCCCTGCGCTATGAGTGAGACAGGGACGGTGCCCGCCCTGGCGCTGCGCGGCATCCGGCGCACCTTCCACCAGGGGCGGGCGGATCTGGAAATTCTCAAGGGCATCGACCTGACCGTGCGACCGGGCGAAGTCGTGGCCCTGGTCGGCCCGTCGGGGGCGGGGAAATCGACCTTGCTGCATATCGCGGGTCTGTTGGAATCCCCCGATGCCGGCACGATCGAGGTCGGTGGTCAGGACTGTTCCGCCATGGGGGACGAAGAACGCACCCTGATGCGGCGCTACAACCTGGGGTTCGTCTACCAGCATCACCATCTGCTGCCGGAATTCTCGGCGCTGGAAAACGTCATTATCCCGCAGATCATTTCCGGCATCCCCCATAAGGACGCCAAGGACCGGGCCATGGAAATCCTCAACTGGATGGGCCTGTCCGAACGCCTGACCCACCGTCCGGCGCGGCTGTCCGGCGGCGAACAGCAACGCGTCGCTATCGCCCGGGCGTTGTCGACGGCGCCCAAGGTCCTGCTGGCGGACGAGCCCACCGGCAACCTGGACCCCCATACGGCGGATGAAGTGTTCTCGATCCTCCTGCGCCTGGCCCGGGGGGCAGGGCTGGCGGCCTTGATCGCCACCCATAATCCGCGCCTCGCGGCGCAGATGGACCGCACCCTGCGTTTGACCGACGGCTTCCTGTTTCCCGAATAGCACCAACGGACATCGCAGTCCGGCCGTCATCAAATCCGCGTGTGTCGGGTTTCCAATATCTGTTAGCGTTGGATCAAATTTGAGGGGCGCCGGCACCGACATTGTGTCCGGCCGGGGCCTCCTCAATCCTACGTCCACACAGGTTTGCCAGAGGATTTTCAGAGGTGTTCATATTTGCTCGCTCTTTCGTTACGGGCGCCGCGCTGATTGCGCTCGTCCCGGCCGCCGCACAGGCACAGCAGCTTCCCGAGGGGGCAGGAAAACAGACGGTTGAGGCCGTTTGCACCGCCTGTCACAACACGAGCCTGATCACCCGGTCATCGGGCTACAGCCTCGATCAATGGCGGGAACTGACCGCCACCATGGTCGACCTTTCCGGCGACCCCGCGTTACGGGATGAAATCACCGGTTATCTGGCGGCCAATTTCCCGCCTCATGACAAGTTGGCGCCGACACTGATCACGGGCCCGGAGAAGATCACGTTCAAGGAATGGGTTGTGCCGACCCTGGGGCAGCGGTCCCGCGATCCGATCCAGGCCGCCGACGGCACCATCTGGTGGGCGGGGCAGTTCGCCAATTTGATCGGGAAAATCGATCCGGTGAGCGGAAAAATGACCGAATACCCCCTTCCGGATGGGGCCTACCCGCACAGCGTGACCCTCGATGCCGCCGGGAACGTCTGGTACACGGGCAACAAGAACGGAACCGTTGGCATGTTTGATCCGAAGACGGAGAAGATCACCGTCTACAAAATGCCCGATCCGGCCGCCCGGGACCCCCACACGGCGATTTTCGACAACGCCGGGATCATGTGGTTCACGCTTCAGCACAGCAACATGATCGGGCGTCTCGATCCCCGGACGGGGGTCGTGAAATTGGTCAAAGTCGACACGCCGAAAGCCCGGCCTTATGGCATCAAGATCGACGCCACGGGCACGCCCTGGGCTTCGTGCAACGGCAGCAATTGCCTGATCAAGATCGACCCGGCGACCATGGCGCTGACCGAGATCAAGCTGCCGATCCCGGGAACCACGGTGCGCCGCCTGGACATCGCGCCCGACGGCATGATCTGGTACGTGAATTCGTCGCAGGGACGCCTCGGCAGATACAATCCCAATAGCGGTGAGATCAAGGAATGGCCGTCGCCGTCCGGCAAGGCGTCGCATCCCTATGCCATTGCCGTCGTCGACGGGATCGTCTGGTACAATGAATCCCGCCGCCGTCCGGACGCTCTGGTGCGCTTCGATCCGCGAACGGAAACCTTCCAAAGCTGGGCCATCCCTTCCGGCGGCGTCCATGCCGGGATCATCCGGCACATGCGGGCGACCCGCGAAGGCAATCTGCTGATCCACCAGAGCAGCACCAACCGGATCATCGAGGTCGGGCTCACCCGCCCGGCGACGGCAACGCAATAAGTTGCGGGATAAGGGGAGAACTGCACACAATGGCAGTCGAACGTCGGACGCAATTGTCACATGACGATTCACGCACACGGATAATTGCCGATGATCGTCGACCTGTCAGAAATCACCGACCCCGAAATCCATGAATTTGTTGCCTACTGGTCATCGGTGAAGGGAGAGGCCTTCGCACCGACCTGGAAGCAATTCAACCTCTCCAGGCTAAATCCGAAACTGGTGCCCTACGTCATTGTCGCCGATGCGGTATATTCCCCTTCCGGGGGCGAGGTGATTGATTTCATCATTCGGTTCTGGGGCACGGGCCAGACGGAATGGAAGGGTGCCGATAAGACCGGCAAACGAACCAGGGATTTCCCCCAATACCGAGGTCCCGAAGGCTGGGAAGAGTACCTGCGCGTCGTGCGGGAAAAGAAGCCCATTGCATCACGGGACACCGTCTACCGGGAGCAATACGGCAAACGTGTGAATATCGAGCAAATTCAGGTCCGGGTACCTTTGTCCGACGACGGTAATCTTGTGAGCAAGGTCGCCACGTTCGGCTGTTGGTTGAAAACCTGATCATGTCCGAGGAGGAGAACGCGCCATGCTGACGATTCATACCTTGAACGACCAAATCTGCGGCCATCGTGACAATGGCGGGCATGCGACAGAGGTGCCGCCGAACGCGCGGTTGCTGTTCTGCAATGGTCAGGTCGGGGCGCGGCAGGACGGGACGGTGCCCGAGGATACGGGCCAGCAGGTGGAAGTCATCTTCGAGCGGATCAAGGTCATCCTTGCGGCCGCCGACATGACCTTTCAGGACATCGCCAAGCTGACGGTCTATGTCACCGACCACGCGATCTTCGACGACTTCTACCGCCTGCGCGGCCGCTACCTGGGCGACCATAACCCGCCCGTTGTGCTGCTGACCGTCGGGCCGTTTCCGCGTCCGGGGGTCGAGGTCGAGATCGAGGCCGTTGCCGCCAAGGCGGCCTAGGATGCGGCCGCACCATCGAGCCGTCCGACGACATGGCCGAGCTTGTCCGGGTTGCGGGTGATGTAGATGGCAGTGATGCGGCCGTCCTCGATTTCCAACGCCGTGGTCTGCAGTACGTCGCCCCGTCCCTGGCTGATGTAGCCGGGCAGGCCGTCGATCCACACAGGACGGATATCGTTGGGCATTTTATCGGCGAACTTGCGGCTGAGACCGGCAAACAGGCGCAGCGCCCGGTCCAATCCGATGATGGGATTGCGGAAGGCCAGCACTTTGCCGCCGCCATCCGACAGGATCACCACGTTTTCGGCCAATAAGCCGCGCAGGGTGTCGATATCGCCCTTGGTCGAGGCGGCAAAGAAAGCTTGGGCGATGCGCTCGCCTTCCTCCCGGCTGACGTCGTAGCGCGGGCGGCCGTCGCGCACATGCTTGCGGGCGCGGGCGGCCAATTGACGCACGGCGGCGGGTTCCCGCTCCAGCGTCGCCGCGACCTCGCCCAACGGTACATCGAACACATCGTGCAACAGGAACGCCGCGCGTTCCAACGGCGACAGGCGTTCCAGAGCCAGCATCAAGGTCAGGGTCAGGTTATCCGCCCGCATGGCGTCGTCTTCCGGTTCGACGACAGGTTCGGGCAGCCAGGGGCCGATATAGGTTTCCCGCCGCACGCGGGCGGATTTCAAAACGTCGAGGCAAAGCCGCGTGACGATGCGGGTGAGGTACGCCCCCGGCGTGGCGACCGTGCCCCGGTCGGCCCGCCGCCAGTGGAGCCAAGCGTCCTGCACGATGTCCTCGGCCTCCAGCATGGAACCCAGCATGCGGTAGGCGAGGCGTACCAGCCGGGGGCGGTGCGCTTCGAATTCATCGGTTTGGCTGTCAGGCAGCGTCAACAATGTCCTCCTGCGGATGTGCCGCCCGGAAGCCGACCTGCAGGCGGTTCCACACGTTGATGGCGCCGATCGCCAGGGTCAGGTTGACCCGTTCGGCGTCCGTGAATTCGGCCTTCACCAGATCATAATCCGCATCCGGTGCACCGGTCTCCGCAAGGCGGGTCAGGGCCTCCGTCCAGGCCAGGGCTGCCCGCTCACGGGGGCTGTAGAGCGTTGATTCCCGCCAGGCGTTCAGCATGTACAGGCGCATTTCGCTTTCACCATGCTTGCGCAGGTCGGTCGTGTGCATGTGGATGCAGAAGGCGCAGCCGTTGATCTGCGACGCGCGCAATTTGACCAATTCCAGCAGGTTGTGGTCGAGCCCGCTGGCGGCCAGCGCCACCTCAAGTGCCTGCATGGCCTTGATGGGGGCTTGGGCCAGTTTGAAAGGCTCGTTCAGTCGCGGTGTCATGACGGTCTCCATCATCAAAAGGGGGGATATGCCCAGATGACGAGATGACGGACGCGATTGTGACATGCGGCGGAAAAAAGTTCCGCCGTGCGGCCCGCTAGGGTGCCCGTGACCGCAGGGCGTCGAGGCTCCACTTACCGCCGCCGGCCGCCGCAATGTACAGGAATACGAAACAGTACAGCGCCGCCAACTCGCCCCAGTTCAGGATGGGGAAAAAGCCCATCGGGAGGTGTTCCAGGAAATAGCCGACAGCCATGGTCCCGGAACAGATGAAGGCCGCCGGCCGGGTGAACAGGCCGATCGCGACCAGGGCGCCGCCGACCAGTTCGACCATCCCGGCCGCACCAATCAGAGAAAACGGATCGACGCCGCTGTATTTCGTGACCGGGAAGCTGAGAAACTTCGTCGTGCCGTGCTGCAGGAACAACAGGCCCGTCATAAGACGGAGAAGGCTATACAGATGGTCTTTAAAAGGATTCAGGAATTTCACGACGGCCTCCTAGGTTGAACGAGACATTGCGCAGAACTTCTGACGCGGCACCGCCGCTGGGCGCGTGATGACTACTTCAAGGCAACCGGCTGGCCGTGCGGTGTGGCCAGATAAGCATTGCGCCATTCCTCCGCGCGGTCGGCGACCTCGTCACCCAGGGCCAGTCCCTTGTCGGCGCAGAGGCGCTCCAACGTGGCTAGCCAGTGATTGTAATAGGTCTCGCCCGTGTCGGGATCACCCGCCGCCTGGGCGCGCTTGATCTCGGCGCCCAGGGCCTGGGCCCATTCCTCGGCGGTGAAAATGCCTTTGTCGATCAAGGCGTTGGCAAGGGCAAAGGCTTGGGCTTGCCAGGGCTCGCAGAACGCGGGGCCGTCTTCCTGCTTCAAGGCGGTCATGCCGGCTCCAGATAAGGTTCCCAAAGGTCGGCATAGACGGATGATTTGGCGTCACCGTCGGGGCCCCAAAGCTCGTCGCCCTCGAACCGCACGGAATAAAGCGGATAACCCTCCGTCACATCCGGCGTATGGGTATCTGGATAGACGTGGATGCCGTGCAGGCGCTGGATCACGCCGACCCGTCCCCGGGTGTAGCGGGGGGCCCGTGTATGGCCCTGGGGATGGAAGTTCTTAACGCGCACGGCATCGCCGACGGCATATTGGGCTTGAACCGGTGCGTCGATATCCGCCGGTCCACCGGCCTTGACCGCGTTCAGGGCTTCGTCCGGGCCGGGTACATGGATGGAATTCGGGGCCGGTCCCTGCGGCTTGCCCGTCGCCATTTCCTCGGCCGTGACCAGACCTGATTCCTTCAGCAGGACTTCCGTGCCGGTCAGCCAATTTTCATAGTAGGTGTTCATCAGATAGCGGGCCGGGTGCTGGCGTTCGCGCGAATGGCGGCCCATGTCGATGTTCCAGCGGCCGAGCAGGGCGGTCGCCAGAGTGAGGGAGAACGCCTTGCGCTCCCAATCGGCGTGGAACACGGGTTCCTCGTCCTGGGGCTCCGGGTTGATGGGGCCGAGGCCGTGCATCCCGCCGAGATCGTGGCCGCTGTTCATTCTGCCGCTCCCTTTAGTTCCTCGGGCGTCCTGGCTTTTTCGACGCCGATCATGGAATTGCGGGTAATCAACTGTTCCAGTTGTTCCGCGGTCCAGCCGTCGGTGCCGGCAGGGCGTTCTGGGATCACCAGATAGCGCATTTCGGAGGTTGAATCCCACACCCTGACATCGACGTCGGGGGCCAGCGTGGTGCCGAATTCGGCCAACACACCGCGTGGGTCCGCCACGGCGCGGGACCGATAGGGGGCGGATTTGTACCACACGGGCGGCAGGCCCAGGACGGTCCAGGGATAGCAGGAGCACAGTGTGCAGACGACCAGGTTGTGAACTTTGGGGCCGTTTTCCACGCAGACCATGTGTTCGCCCTGGCGGCCCTTGAAGCCGAAGTCGCCGATGGCGGCGCTGGCGTCGTCCTGTAGCCATTGGCGGTAGGCGGGATCGGTCCAGGCGCGGGCCACGACCCTCTTGCCGTTCTGCGGGCCGACGTGGTGTTCGTAGCGGTCGACCAGGGCGTCCAGGGTGGCGGGGTCGACCAGACCCTTTTCCACCAGAAGGCTTTCCAGGGACTTCACGCGGAGTTCGATGTCCGATGGCGGCTCCGTATGGTCGTGATCGTGGTCGTGTCCGTCATGCGGCATGCGATTCTCCCAATTTGTCTGCGCCCAAGGATGCGGGCGTGGGGATGATACAGCCTGAGGTGCGCGTTCAACAATGCCGGAGAACCTGCTTTGGCCCGGAATCCCCTGGGTTATCCACGGCAATTTTTCTGACGGTGGACAATTGTGTGCAAACGGTTTCCGCGCGCCCGCCGAAGTGTGGAATTATTGCCGCATGTCCCATGCTGATTTCGTCCACCTGCGGGTCCATTCCGCCTATTCCCTGTCCGAAGGCGCCATCCGCCTGAAGGACCTGGCCAAGATGTGCCGGTCCATGGACATGCCGGCGGTCGCCGTGACCGACACCAACAACCTGTTCGGGGCCCTGGAATTCTCGCTGGCCGCCACGGACAAGGGCATCCAGCCGATCATCGGCTGCCAGATTTCCGTTCAGATGGAGGCCGAGGAAGCCACCGGCCATGCCATGGCGCCATCGACCGGCGGCGGGCGGCGCGAGCGTGAGCCCTCGGTGGTATTGCTGGTCCAGAATCAGGAAGGCTATCGCAATCTGTTGCAGATGCTGAAGGTCGCCTATCTGGACGGCGACGACGGCGAGGAAACGGCGATCTCGCTGGACACCCTGCTGCAACACAACGGCGGCCTGATCCTGCTGACCGGCGGGCCGGGCGGGCCGGTCGGGCGATTACTGCAACAAGGCAAGGGCGACGCCGCGCGCGACCTGCTGACGCGTCTGGCCGCCGCTTACGGCGGGCGCACCTACGTGGAAATTTTGCGCCACGGCATGGCGGCGGAGGAACAGACCGAGGGCGCGTTCCTCGACCTGGCCTACAGCCTGGATTTGCCGCTGGTCGCGACCAACGAATGTTTTTACCCGACGCCCGACATGTTCGAGGCCCATGACGCCCTAATCTGCATCGCGGAAAGCGCCTATGTGTCGGAAACGGAGCGCCGCCGCCTGACCCCGGAACACTGGTTCAAGGGTGCTGCCGACATGCGCCGGGTGTTCGAGGATTTGCCGGAAGCGGTCGATAACACCCTGGTCATCGCCAAGCGCTGCGCTTTCATGGTCGAAAAGATCGCGCCGATCCTGCCGCCTTTCGATTGCGGCGAGGGGCGCACGGAAGAGGACGAATTGCGCGCCCAGGCCGTGGCCGGGCTGGAAAAGCGTCTCGACACCCATGTGTTCAGCGACGACATGGACGATGCGGCGCGGGACGCCGCGGCGGCGCCTTACCGTGAGCGCCTTGATTACGAGCTTGGCGTCATTAACGAGATGGGCTTTCCGGGATACTTTCTGATCGTTGCCGACTTCATCGGCTGGGCCAAGGAAAAGGGTATTCCCGTGGGGCCGGGCCGTGGGTCCGGCGCCGGGTCCGTTGTCGCCTGGTCGCTGCTGATCACCGATCTGGACCCGCTGCGCTTCGGGCTGCTGTTCGAACGCTTCCTCAACCCGGAACGCGTGTCCATGCCCGACTTCGACATCGACTTCTGCCAGGATCGGCGGGACGAGGTTATCCGCTACGTTCAGAAGAAATACGGCGACGACCACGTTGCGCAGATCATCACCTTCGGAAAGCTGCAGGCCCGCGCCGTGCTGCGCGATGTCGGTCGTGTGTTGCAGATGCCCTACGGCTATATCGATAAGATCTGCAAGCTGGTGCCCAACAATCCGGCCAATCCGGTGACCCTGGGCGAAGCCGTCGAGGGCGAACCGCAGATCCGCCAGATGATGAAGGAAGACCCCCAGGTTCAGCATCTGGTCGACTTGGCCATGAAGTTGGAGGGGTTGTTCCGCCATGCCTCGACCCACGCCGCCGGCGTGGTCATCGGCGACCGGCCGTTGCAGGAACTGATCCCGCTGTACCGCGATCCGCGTTCCGACCTGTCGGTGACGGGCTTCAACATGAAGTTCGTGGAAAGCGCCGGGCTGGTGAAGTTCGACTTTTTGGGCCTCAAGACCCTGACGGTGCTGGCGACGGCCGTTGACCTGTGCCGCGAGAAAGGGGTCGAAATCGACCTGTCGACCATCCCGCTGGACGACACCGCAACCTTCGAGATGATCGGGCGTGGTGAGACGACCGGGGTGTTTCAGCTGGAAAGTCAGGGCATGCGCGACGTGCTACGCCAGATGAAGGCCGACACCTTCGAGGACATCATCGCCGTCGTGGCGCTGTACCGCCCGGGGCCCATGGACAACATCCCGAGTTATATCGCCCGCAAGAAGGGTGAGGAGACGCCGGATTACCTGCATCCGATCCTGGAGCCGATCCTGACGGAAACCTTCGGCATCATGATCTATCAGGAACAGGTCATGCAGGCGGCCCAGCTGTTGTCCGGTTATACGCTGGGCGGCGCCGATCTTCTGCGCCGTGCCATGGGCAAGAAGATCAAGGAGGAGATGGATCAGCAGCGCCAGTTGTTCGTCGACGGCGCCGTGCAACGCGAGGTCGACGGCCGCAAGGCGTCGGACATCTTTGATCAGGTCGCCAAGTTCGCCGGCTACGGCTTCAACAAGTCGCACGCCGCCGCCTATGCCCTGGTCGCCTATCAGACGGCATACCTGAAGGCAAACCACCCGGTGGAATTCCTCGCCGCCTCCATGACGCTCGACCAGCACAACACGGACAAGCTCAACGTGTTCAAGCAGGAATTGGACCGCATGGGTGTGGATCTGCTGTCGCCGGACGTCAACAAATCGCAGGTCAAGTTCTCGGTCGAGCGGGACAACGGCGGCAGCGCCATTCGCTATGCGCTTGCCGCCATCAAGAACGTGGGCGAGGGCGCCATGGCATCCCTGGTCGAGGCGCGCAAGGAAGGTGGGCCGTTCAAGGACGTCGCCGATTTCGCCCATCGGCTGGACCCCAAGGTCATCAACAAGCGGCAGATGGAAAACCTGATCCGCGCCGGCGCGCTCGACAGCCTCAACCCCAACCGCCGCCAGTTGTTCACGGGGCTGGAACGCATCCTGAAGGAAGCGGTCAGCGCCCATCAGGACCGCACCTCCGACCAGATGGGCCTGTTCGGCGGGGCCGGGGGCAGCGACGCCCCCGAGGTGCCGGAAATCCGGCTCGACAACATTGCCGACTGGACGCCCATGGATCGGCTCAAGGAAGAATTCGACGCCGTCGGTTTCTACCTGTCGTCACATCCGCTCGCGACCTACGAAAGCATGCTGGAAAAGCACAAGGTCATGAGCTACGTCGAAATCCTGACCGCCGGCCGGCCCGGCCACCGGCGCATGGCGGGTACGCTGGTCGCCATGAAGGAACGCACCTCGGCCAAGGGTTCGCGCTATGCCTTTGTCAGCTTCTCCGACACCACGGGCACGTTCGAGGCGATCATGTTCTCCGAGGTCCTGTCCGCCGCCCGCGAACATCTGACCGAAGGCAATTCCTTCCTGATCGAGATGGAAGTGCAGATCGAGGCCGAAGCTCCCCGGTTCATGGTCCAGGGCCTGCGCCCGCTGGAAAGTGCCGCCTTGAATGCCGTCGGCTCCGTCACCGTGGTGATCGGCGGGGAAAGCCCGCTCGCCCCGCTGCGTGAGGTGCTGGAAAGCCAGGGCAGGGGACAGGTGCCGGTCTATGTCGTGCCCCGGCTTGAGGACAACCGCGAGGTCGTGCTGTCCCTGAATGGCCGTTACGCCGTGTCGCCGGCCGTGATCCAGGCCATCAAGTCGGTCCAGGGCGTGCTTGAGGTCGTCGAGGGCTGATCGTCTTTCGCCGGATCGTCACGCTTTTTTCCCTTGATTGGGCCGTTCTGCCCCTGTAAACCCACGCCCATATCGCACGGGGGGACGCGGCGCCTGTGCAAATTCACAGGTTTTGCCGCTCCGGTGTTCGGCCATGGGGCCGAATGACACCCTGCGGAGGCATAACCGGAGAAGAGATTATCATGGCGATTCCGTCGTTCACCATGCGTCAGCTGTTGGAAGCCGGCGTTCACTTTGGTCACAGCACCCGTCGTTGGAACCCGAAAATGGCGTCGTACCTGTACGGCGACCGTAACGGCATCCACATCATCGACCTGCAGCAGACCGTTCCCTTGCTTCACCAGGCGCTTGCCGCCGTGCGCGACGTCGTTGCGTCCAACGGCCGTATCCTGTTCGTCGGCACCAAGCGCGCGGCCTCGCCGCGGGTTGCCGAAGCCGCCAAGAAGTGCGGGCAGTATTACGTCAATCACCGCTGGCTCGGCGGCATGCTGACCAACTGGCAGACCATTTCCAAGTCCATCGCGCGCCTGCGCGAGCTGGACAGCAAGCTGGGCGGCCAGGAAGTCCAGGGCCTGACCAAGCGCGAGCAGCTCGGCCTGACCCGCGAGCAGGAAAAGCTTGAGCGCGCCTTGGGCGGCATCAAGGAAATGGGCGGCCTGCCGGACATCATTTTCGTGATCGACACCAACAAGGAAGACATCGCCGTCGCCGAAGCCAACAAGCTGGGCATTCCGGTCGTCGGCGTCATCGATTCCAACAGCAACCCGGCCGGCATCACCTATCCGATCCCGGGCAACGACGATGCGATCCGCGCGATCTCCATGTATTGCAACCTGGTCGCCGATTCCGTGTTGGACGGCCTGTCCGCGTCGCTGACCGCCAAGGGTGTTGATCTGGGTGCCGACGAGAACGCCGGTGGCGCCATCGAAGCGGCCCCGGAAGCCGAAGCCGCCCCCGAGGCGCCTGCTGAAGCTGCTTCCGAAGCGGCCGCAACGCCCGCCGAAGGTGGGGAAGCCCAGCCGGCTTCCTAACCGCGTCCGCGCGTACGGGCTGACGATACGATCTGAAGAGAAGGTAGAACTATGGCTGAAATCACTGCGGCTCTCGTCAAAGAGCTTCGCGAACAAACCGGCGCAGGCATGATGGACTGCAAGAAGGCCCTGGCCGAAAACGACGGCGACCTGGACCAGGCCATCGATTGGCTGCGCACCAAGGGGCTGTCCGCCGCTGCCAAGAAATCCGGCCGTGTCGCCGCTGAAGGCCTGGTGGCCGTTGCCGTTGACGGCAACAAGGGTGCGGTCGTCGAGGTCAATTCGGAAACCGACTTTGTGTCCCGCAACGAGCAGTTCCAGGACTTCGTCCGCGGCGTCGCGTCCCTGGCGCTGGCCGCCGACGGCGACATGGACAAGATGCTGGCCGCTGATTATCCGGGCGCAGGCCGCACGGTCGCCGATCAGCTGACCCATATGATCGCCACCATCGGTGAAAACATGACCATCCGCCGCTGTGACGTCATGTCCGTCGGCAACGGCGTGTTGTCGACCTATGTCCATAACGCGATGGCCGACGGCATCGGCAAGATCGCCGTCATCGTCGGTCTGGAATCGACCGGCGACAAGGGCAAGCTGGAAGCCTTCGGCAAGCAGCTTGCCATGCACGTCGCGGCGGCCAAACCGCAGTCCGTGTCGCGTGACGAACTGGACCCGGAGATCCTCGAGCGCGAACGCGTCGTGCTGTCAGAACAGGCACGCGAATCGGGTAAGCCGGAAGAGATCATCGGCAAGATGGTCGAAGGCCGTCTGCGCAAGTTCTACGAAGAGGTCTGCCTGCTGGATCAGACATTCGTGATCGATGGCGAAACCCAGGTTTCGAAGGCCGTCGAGGCTGCCGGTAAGGACGCTGGTGGCGCCATTTCCATCAATGGTTTCAAGATGTTCGTTCTTGGCGAAGGCATCGAGAAAGAAGTCGGCGATTTCGCCGCCGAGGTCGCGGCCGCGGCCGGATCCTGATCCTTCGACGCGGCGTCCCGGCGGCTTTTCCGGGCGCCGGGCAAGACGCCGTCCGACGGGTGATGTAGACTGTCACCCGGAACTCATTCCCGCCGCCGGTTTCCCATCTAATGGGCCGGCGGCGGATTTTGATGGAAGAGCGCGAGTGTCCCCAGTGTCCGAGGAACCCAAATACCAACGTGTCCTGTTGAAACTGTCGGGCGAAGCCCTGATGGGCAAGCGTGACTACGGCCTGGATCCGGACATGGTCGGGCGCATCTGCGACGAGGTCGCCGCCGTCCATGACATGGGCGTTCAGGTCTGTCTCGTCATCGGTGCCGGCAATATCTTCCGCGGCATGTCGTCATCGGCCGAAGGGATCGAACGCACCAGCGCTGACTACATGGGCATGCTGGCGACGGTCATGAACGCGCTGGCGGTGCAGAGCGTCCTGGAATCGAAGAGCGTGGACACGCGGGTGCTGTCGGCAATCCCCATGCAGACCGTGTGCGAACCCTATATCCGGCGGCGCGCCGTGCGCCATATGGAAAAGGGGCGGGTGGTGATTTTCGCTGCCGGCACGGGCAACCCGTTCTTCACCACCGATACGGCAGCGGCGCTGCGCGCGGTGGAAATGGGCTGCGACGCGCTTTTGAAAGGCACGCAGGTTGATGGTGTCTATGATTCCGATCCCAAAACCAACCCGGATGCCATGCGCTATGACAATCTGAAGTATCAGGATGTCTTGGCCCGCGACCTCAAGGTTATGGACACTTCGGCGATTGCATTGGCACGTGACAACCGGGTTCCAATCCTCGTGTTTTCAATTCACAATCCCGGAGAATTCTCCAAGGTTATCAACGGGGAGGGGCGGTTCACTCTGGTCGATTGACCGGGCGCTGGCCGGCCCCCTGGGACCGCGCGCAAGCGGCCGCAATGGGAGGAAATTATGGCGGAATTCAGTTTTTCAGATTTGAAGGGTGACATCACGCGGCGCATGGAGGGGGCGATCGATGTCCTTCACCGTGAGCTTGGCGGCCTGCGTACCGGGCGGGCGTCGACCAGCCTGCTGGAGCCGGTGACCGTGCAGGCCTATGGCTCTGACATGCCCATGAACCAAGTCGGCACCATCGGTGTGCCGGAACCGCGCATGCTGACCGTGCAGGTTTGGGACCGGGGCCTTGTCGGTGCCGTCGAAAAGGCGATCCGTGATTCCGGGCTGGGCCTCAACCCGGCGGCGGACGGCCAGCTTGTCCGCGTGCCGATCCCGGCCCTGACCGAGGAACGCCGCACCGAACTTGGTAAGGTCGCGCATAAATACGCGGAAGACGCGCGCATTTCCGTGCGCAATGTTCGCCGTCATGCCATGGATGAACTGAAGAACGCGGAAAAGGCGGGCGACATTTCCGAAGATGCCTATCACGGTTATACGGAAGACGTGCAGAAGGTGACCGACGAGCACGTCGCCAAGATCGACGAAATCGTCGCCAATAAAGAAATCGAAATCATGCAGGTTTGACGCAGATGCCCACGGTTCCCCTTCAACTTTCCGACGCGCCGGCAAATCCGGTCCACGTCGCCGTCATCATGGACGGCAATGGGCGTTGGGCGAAGGGTAGGGGATTGCCGCGCACAGCCGGTCATAAGGCCGGTGCCGAGGCCGTGCGCCGGACGGTGAGGGCGGCGGTCAGCCTGGGTGTGCCTTATTTGACCCTGTTCGGGTTTTCGTCGGAGAACTGGAATCGTCCGATCGGTGAAATCGGCGACCTGATGGGCTTGTTGCGGCTTTATCTGCGCAAGGAGATCGGCGAGCTTGACCGCGAAGGTGTGCGTCTTCGCATCATCGGTGAGCGCGCGCGGTTCGATGAGGACATTCAGCGTCTGATTTCCGATGCAGAGGAACGCACCAGGGCCAATACCCGGCTCAACCTGACGATTGCGCTCAGCTATGGCGGACGGCAGGAAATCCTGGGCGCGGCCCGGGCCTTGGCGGAACAGGTACAGCGCGGCGAAATCTCCCCGGAAGACATTGATGAAACCCGGTTTGAGAGCGCGCTATTCACCGCCGGCCTGCCGGAACCGGATCTGCTGATCCGGACCAGTGGTGAGCAGCGCGTCAGCAACTTTTTGCTGTGGCAGGTCGCCTATGCGGAATTCGTGTTCACCGACGTCCTGTGGCCTGACTTCGGTCACGAACACCTTGCCGAAGCGCTGGGCGATTTCCGTGGCAGGGAACGCCGGTTCGGCGGCGTCACGAGCCCCTAAGTCCCTTGGCGGATTGAATTTTGGCCCTTTCGGAATTTCATAAGCGGGTGCTGTCTGCCGCGGTCTTGCTGCCACCCGTGGTCGCTGCCGTCTATGCCGGACCGCCTTGGTACACGATCCTGATCGTCCTGTTTACCGCCGCCATGATGTGGGAATGGCTGGTCATGGCGCGATCACAGGTGCTGTGGCTGGTCGCAGGCTCTGCGTACATCCTGGCTGCTGCTTATGTCTTGTTTCTGATGCGGGGCGACGGCGCTGCGGGGCGCAGCCTGATCCTGTTCCTGTTCGTCGTCACCTGGATGACGGATACCGGTGCCTATCTGACCGGGCGGACTTTCGGCGGCCCGAAACTGGCGCCCCGGATCAGCCCGTCAAAGACGATTTCCGGGGCCATCGGCGGTTTGCTGGCTGGGGTCGGGGCGGGTATCCTGGTATGGTATTTGACCGGCGGGGCAATCGACGGTCAGGTCGCCGCCGCCGCCGTGGTCGGCAGCATTGCCTGCCAGGTTGGTGACCTTTTGGAATCGGGGGCAAAGCGCCATTTCGGGGTCAAGGATTCGGGGCGGCTGATCCCCGGTCACGGTGGCGTGCTTGACCGGGTCGACGGCCTTCTGGCCGCGGCGCTGGCGGTTGCGGGCACAGGAATTTGGCAGGGACTTTAGGAATGGATTTGGCCTTACAACCGGATGCGACGGCACAAGCTACGGACGCAGCCCCTCGCAGCGTCACTGTCTTGGGGGCGACGGGGTCTGTCGGCTGCAACACGGTCGATATTCTGGCCCGTCATCCAGGGGCATTTCAGGCTGAGGTTCTGACCGCGCACCGCAATGTGGACCTTCTGGTGGAGCAGGCCTTGCGCCTGGGCGCCAAACGGGCAGTGATCGGCGATGACAGTAAATACGCCGCCCTGAAATCAGCCCTGGCGGGCACGTCGGTCGAGGCTGCCGCCGGTGCTGAAGCCATTTCCGAAGCCGGTGATCAGCCGACCGATATCGTGGTCGCGGCAATCGTCGGGGCGGCAGGTCTGCCCCCGGTGCTCAAGGCGGTTCGGCGGGGGGCGACCGTGGCCTTCGCCAACAAGGAATGCCTGGTGTCCGCCGGTGATTTGATGGTGCGCGAGGTCGAGGCCTCTGGCGCCACGCTGCTGCCGGTCGATTCCGAGCACAGCGCGATCTTTCAGGTTTTCGATTTCGATCAACCGGACAAGGTCCGGCGCATCGTGCTGACGGCGTCGGGCGGGCCGTTCCGCACCAAGCCGCGCGATGAATTGGCCGCCGTCACCCCGGCCCAGGCCGTTGCCCATCCCAATTGGGATATGGGGGCCAAGATTTCCGTCGACAGCGCCACCATGATGAACAAAGGGTTGGAACTGATCGAGGCCTTCCACCTGTTCCCGGTGCCGGAAGATCGGATCGAGATTCTGGTGCATCCCCAGTCGGTTATCCACTCCATGGTCGATTATGTCGACGGCTCCGTGTTGGCGCAGTTGGGCACGCCCGATATGCGCACGCCCATCGCCTTTGCCCTGGCTTGGCCGAAGCGGGTGGAAACCCCGGCCGCGCGCTTGGCGCTTGAAGACATCGGGACTTTGACCTTCGAGGCACCCGATCCCGTGCGTTTTCCGGCGTTGCGTCTGGCGCGCGAGGCATTGCGGGCAGGCAACAGCGCGCCTACCTTACTGAATGCCGCCAACGAAGTCGCGGTGGCCTGGTTCCTGGAAAAGGGGCTGGGCTTTCTCAAGATCACGGAGGTTGTCGAACAGGTGCTGGAACGGGTGACCGCCCGACCGCTCGGCTCTCTCGACGACGTCTTCGCCGCAGACGCCGAAGCCCGCCGCGCCGCAGAGGAAATTGCTTCGAAATCAGTTGGTTAATTCCCAATTTTCGGGTATTTCACCGGCATGGGTTTCCGACAGGCCTGAAATAAGGACCCCACATGAATATCGTCGACTTCGCCTTCAATTACGTCGTGGTTTTCCTGATCGTGCTGACGATCCTGGTGTTCGTCCACGAATGGGGCCACTACTGGATCGCGCGCCGCTGCGGGGTAAGGGTCGAGGTGTTTTCCATCGGCTTCGGGCCGGAAATCTTCGGTTGGACCGATAAGCATGACACCCGTTGGAAAATCAGCGCCATTCCGCTTGGCGGCTACGTCAAGATGTTCGGCGAAGCCGACATGGGCTGGGAGGAAGAGGAAGAGTCCGAGCCCCTGCCGGCCGAAGAGAAGGCGGTGTCGTTCCATCACAAGAAGCTGTGGCAGCGCTCGGCCATCGTCGCCGGCGGGCCGCTCGCCAATTTCATTTTCGCCGCCGTTCTGGTGGCGCTTCTGGCCGGGATTGTCGGCACGGCGCGGCCGCTGGCCGCCGTCGGCGAGGTGCAGCCGGGCAGCGCCGCCGAATTGGCGCAGCTGCTGCCGGGTGACCGCATCACCGCCATCGACGGACAGCCGATCAAATGGTTCGAGGATCTGCGCCAGACAGTTTCCGCGCAACCGGGCGTGACGTTGCGCATGGACGTTGTGCGCGGCGCTGAAACCCTGACCTTGACCGTCACCCCTCAATCCCATTCCGTCGAAGGACAAGCGGCGCCGATCGGCCTGCTCGGTGTGCGGTTCGATCCCCAGGCGGTCGAATACGAGCGCCAGGGGCCGGTCGAAGCGGTTTCCACGGGGGTCGGATATACGGTGCAAATGGTGACCCGCATCTTCGGCGTGCTCGGCGAGATGATTACCGGTGATCGTTCGGCGGAAGAACTGGGCGGGCCGTTGCGCATCGCTCAGCTTTCCGGCGATATCGCACAGCTTGGCTTCAAGGAACTGGTCATGTTCATGGCCGCGCTGTCGGTCAACCTGGGCCTCATCAACCTGTTTCCGATCCCGGTTTTGGATGGCGGGCGGTTGGTGTTTTACGCGGCGGAAGGGTTGCGAGGGCGGCCGGTGGCGCCCAAGATCGAGGAATACGGCATGCGCCTGGGCTTGGCGCTTGTACTGTTTCTGGTCGTGTTCGTGACATGGAATGATATAACCCAGATGCCATGGGACCGCGTCGTCACATGGTTCAAGGGGTTAATTTAACGGATTGCCAATGATTTAGGCTCATAAAGGCGTACACCTGGGGCCTTGGCATGTACGTTCGGGGGAAGAAATTGGAGCGCCTATCACGTCTCCTTCTTGGTTTTGCGCTGACTGCCGTCATCTGGGCGGCGGCTGCGGATGCATCGGCGCAGGGCCGCGACACGATCAGCGAAATCGTTGTCGAGGGGGCCCAGCGTATCGAGCCGGGCACCATTCGGTCCTATCTTCTGATTAAAGAAGGTGAGGCCGCTGATCCTGTTCGCATCAACCGTTCCCTGAAAAGCCTGTTCGCGACCGGCCTGTTTGCCGACGTCACCATGCGTCAGGACGGCACGCGGCTGATCGTCAACGTGGTCGAAAACCCGATCATCAACCGCGTCGCCTTCGAAGGGAACAAGAAGGTTGAGGATTCGACGTTGGAGGGCGAAGTCACGCTGCGCCCCCGCGTCATCTTCACCCGTGCCAAGGTTCAAACCGATCTGCAGCGCATTCTGGCCGTCTACCGTTCGACCGGCCGGTTCGGCGCGACGGTGGAACCCAAGGTCATCCGTCTGCCGCAGAACCGCATTGATCTGGTGTTTGAAATCAACGAAGGGGAGCCGACCAAGGTCGCCCGTATTTCTTTCATCGGCAACGAGTTCTTTGACGATGACGATCTGCGCGAGAACGTTCAGACACGGGAGTCCGTGTGGTACCGATTCCTGTCGAGCGACGATACCTACGATCCCGACCGCCTGACCCTCGATCGCGAACTTCTGCGCCGCTTCTATCTGCGCAACGGGTTCGCCGATTTCCGCGTGCAGTCCGCCGTTGCCGAGCTGACCCGCGACCGCAAGAATTTCTTCATTACCTTCAGTGTCCAGGAAGGAAAGCGGTACCGCTTCGGCAAGGTCGATGTGGTCACCACCATCCGTAATCTTGATGTCGAGTCTCTTCGCAAGGTCGTCGACATTGATTCCGGCGATTGGTACGACGCAAGCGAGGTCGATAAGACCATCGATTCCATCACCGAAGCGGTCGGCGAGAAGGGGTTTGCCTTCGTAGAAGTGCGCCCGCGCCTGGATCGTGACCGCGATAAGCGGACGATCGATGTGGTCTTCGAGGTCAACGAAGGGCCGCGCGTGTTCGTTGAACGCATCAACATCGTCGGCAATGCGCGCACACAGGACGACGTGATCCGCCGCGAGTTCCGTCTGGTTGAAGGCGATGCCTTCAATGCGGCCAAGCTGCGCCGGTCGCGCACCCGCATCCAGAACCTGGATTTCTTCGAAACCGTAGAAATGGAGCCGGTTCCCGGCAGCGCCCCCGATAAGGCGGTCATTAACGTGACCGTGACGGAAAAATCGACGGGTTCAATCTCCATCGGCGCCGGGTTCTCGACCGATCAGGGCGTGCTTGGTGATTTCGGGCTGCGCGAGCGTAACCTGCTCGGCACAGGCCGGGATCTATCGCTGCGCTTCATCCTGGCCGCGCGGCGCAGCGAAATCGACTTGAAGTTCACGGAACCGTTCTTCCTGAACCGCGATATTGCGGCCGGTTTCGACGTCTTCCGTATCACCGAGGATCTGCAGGATTACGGTTCCTTCGATAAGAAACGGACGGGCTTCCGGTTGCGCGCCGGCTACCATATCACCGAACTGTTGACCCAGAACTGGGCCTATGAACTACGGCAAGAATCCATCCTGGATGTCGATTCCGGCGCGTCACTGGTGGTTCAGGATGCGGCGGGAACCAACTTTTTCTCGTCCGTCGAACACGGCATCACTTACGATAAACGCGATAACCGCCTGACACCGACCAAGGGCTATTTCGCCAAACTTGCGACCAACCTCTCGGGTCTTGGCGGCGATATCTACAGCGTGAAGAACGTCGCGTCTGGCGCCTATCACTGGACGCCTAGCGAAGGCTTCCTTCTCACCCTTGGCGGCAGGGCGGGTATTGTCTACGCATTGCAGGATGACGTCGTATTGTCCGAGCGGTTCTTTGTCGGCGGTCGCGACCTACGCGGATTTTCCGTCGGCGGTGTCGGGCCGCGCGATATTACGACGGATGACTCGCTGGGGGGTGAATGGATGTATTCCGGTACGCTGGAGCTTGGCTTCCCCCTGGGCCTGCCGGCTGAATTGGGTGTCGCCGGCCGCGTGTTCACCGATATCGGTAGCGCCGGGGAGATCGCGACCACCCGCACCGGGATCGAGGATACGGGCTCGCTCCGTGCTTCCATCGGCTTCGGTGTAACCTGGAAATCGCCGTTCGGCCCCCTCGGTCTCGACCTCGGCATTCCGGTGGTCAAGGAATCGTTTGATGAAACCGAGCTTGTCCGCGTGAACTTCGGCACGCGATTTTAGGAGGTTCTTTTGTATTACGTTACCAAGTCCGTTGTTTGGCGCGGCATGATGCTGGCTTTGTGCCTTGCCATTCCCGCCGCCGCCCAAGCCCAGCAGGAATCCAAGACCGGCCAGGCAGCGACGGCAGAGGATATCAACGCGCGCGCCGCCAAGGTGGCCGTGCTGGATGTACAACGCATCCTGCGCGAAGCGAAGGCGATGAAGAACATCCGCGACCAGGTGTCCCAGCTGCGCAAAAGCTATCAGGAAGAGATCGAGAAGATGCAGGGCGACCTGCGTACGGCCAACGAAGAACTGCGCCGCAAGCGCACCATCCTGTCGCCCGACGCCTTTGACGAGGAACGCCGCAAGTTCGATCAGAAAGTGGCCGAGGTCCAGCGACTGGTGCAGTCACGCAATCAGCAGCTCGACCGCGCCAACGCCGAGGCCGTCATCGAAGTCCAAAAGGTCTATAACGCCATTGTTCTCGAACTGGCGAACGAGCGGTCTTACGGCCTGATCTTCCGTAAAAGCGCGACCATCGTCGTTCATCCGCCCATTGAAGTGACGCCGGAAGTGCTGGCCCGTCTCGACAAGCGTCTGCCGGCGGTCAAAGTCACGCCGCCGCAAAAATAGACGCCGATGGCCGACCCCCGATTTTTCACGAGGGCCGGGCCCTTCACCCTGAGACAACTGGCGGAGGCCACGGGGGCAACCTTGGGGCCCGATACGTCTGGCGATCTGTCGATTGTTGACGTCATGCCGTTGTCCTCGGCGGGCGAGGGGCACCTGAGCTTTATCGACAACCGCAAGTATCTGGATGCGTTCCGCACAGCCAAGGCATCCGCCATTCTGGCGGTCCCCAGCCTCGCGGACCAGGCGCCGAAAGGTGCCGCTCTATTGTTGAGCGACGATCCCTACCGTGCCTTCGCCCTGGCGGCGGCGCACTTCTACCCGCGCCCACCGATTGAACCCGGCATCCATCCGCGGGCCCATGTTGCCGACGGCGCGGAAATTTCGCCGGAAAGCCGCATCGACGCCGGCGCCGTGGTCCAGGACGGTGCCGTGATTGGTGCGGGAACCGTGATCGGCCCGGGCGCCGTGGTTGAGCACGGCGTTACAATCGGCGCGGATTGTGCCATTGGGGCCGGGGTCACGTTGCAGTATTGCCTTATCGGGGACCGTGTCATCATCCATCCGGGCGTGCGCGTCGGCCAGGACGGGTTCGGCTTCGCGCCGGGGGCTGCGGGCCATCTGAAGGTGCCGCAACTGGGCCGGGTCATCATTGAATCGGATGTCGAGATCGGCGCCAATACGACCATCGACCGGGGGGCAGGGCCCGACACGGTGATCGGCGCCGGCACGAAGATCGACAATCTGGTGCAGATCGCCCACAACGTACGGATCGGGCGGGGCTGCATCCTCGTCAGCTTCGTCGGTATTTCTGGCAGTACCCATATCGACGATTTTGTTATTATCGGCGGCCAGGTCGGTATCGCAGGCCATTTGTCGGTCGGCAAAGGCGTGCGCATCGCGGCCCAAAGCGGGGTCATGCGCGACGTTCCGCCGGGAGCGACCATCGGCGGTTCGCCCGCCAAGGACAGGCGCGAATGGATGAAGGAATTGGCGACATTGTCCAAGTTGGCCAAGAAGAAAGGAGACTAGGGGAGATGGATTCCGAGGCAAGCACGGAAACCATGGAAATTGATATCAACCGGATCATGGAAATGATTCCGCATCGGTATCCGTTTCTTCTCATCGACAAGGTGATCGATGCGATCCCGGGCACGAGCGGCACGGGCATCAAGAACGTGACCATCAACGAACCCTTCTTCCAAGGCCATTTCCCAGGCCATCCGATCATGCCGGGTGTGCTGATCGTCGAGGCCATGGCGCAGACGGCGGGCGTTCTGGTCATGGCCGGACTGACCGATGCCAAGGATGCCTTGGTCTACTTCATGACAGTGGACAGCGCCCGGTTCCGCAAGCCCGTGGTGCCCGGCGACTGCGTGCATATCCACGTCGAATGCATCCAGAACCGGGGCGACGTGTGGAAATTCAAAGGCAAGGCCGTCGCTGACGGCGTCACCAAGGCGGAGGCCGTATTTGCGGCCATGATCGTGAGACAAAAATGACCGACATTCACGCGATGGCGCAGGTCCATCCGGACGCCGAGATCGGCAGTGGGGTCACGGTCGGCCCGTTCTGTGTTGTCGGGCCTGATGCAGTGCTTGAGGACGGTGTCGAACTGCTGTCCCACGTCGTCGTCGAGGGACACACACGGGTCGGTGCCCATAGCCGAGTGTTCCCCTTTGCCTCCCTGGGGCACGCGCCCCAGGACCTGAAATTCAAGGGCGAGGTTTCGCGCCTGGTGATCGGTGCCAACACGATCATCCGTGAACACGTGACCATGAACCCGGGCACCGAAGGCGGTGGCCTGGAAACCAAAGTCGGGAACAACTGTCTGTTCATGGTCGGCGCTCATGTCGCCCATGACTGCCAGGTTTCTGACAACGTGATCCTGGTCAACAACGCCACCCTGGCGGGACACGTGTCGATCGAGGAATGGGCCATCGTCGGCGGTCTGTCGGCTGTCCATCAATTCGTGCGCATCGGCCGTCATGCCATGATCGGCGGTATGACGGGTGTGACCCAGGATGTGATTCCCTATGGTTCCGTCACCGGCAACCGGGCCAAACTTGAAGGTTTGAACCTGGTTGGTCTCAAGCGCCGCAGTTTCGATCGCGAAACGATCCACGCTCTGCGCCAGGCTTACCGCCTGATTTTTGCCCAGGAAGGCACCATGGCCGAACGCCTGGACGATGTTGCAAACCTGTTCGGCGACAACCAGCCGGTCATGGAAATTGTCGAGTTCATTCGCTCCGATTCCTCGCGCTCCATCTGCCAGCCCCTGGTGGAGGATGCGGCCTAGCTTGCCCCGGCTTGGGATCATCGCGGGCGGAGGCCTGCTGCCCGAGATTCTCGTGCAACGTTGCCATGCCGCCGGCCGGCCCGTGTTCGTTGCCGCGCTGAAAGGGCAGGGGGATGCTGGCCGGTTTTCCGGCACCGAGGTCGAGACATTCCGACTGGGTGCCGTTGGCGGCATCATCAAACGCCTGAAATCCTTGGATATCACCGATATCGTGCTATCCGGCGCCGTGCAGCGGCCCCGTGCCGCCGACCTGATCCCGGATTTGTGGTCGGCCCGATTTCTGGCCCGCACCAAGGCCCTGGGCCGGGGCGATGATGGGCTGTTGACCGCCATCTTGACCGCCCTTGAGGATCAGGAAGGATTCCGGGTTCTGGCGCCCCATGATCTGGCGCCGGATCTGCTGACTCCCGCCGGAACGTTGGGCGTACAGGCGTTGTCGCGGGAAATGGCGCGGGACCTTGCCGCCGGAATTTCCGGCGCCCGCGCCCATGGCCGCCGCGACGCCGGTCAGGCGGTGATTGCCGCGGGCGGCCGTGTGGTGGCCTGGGAAGGCCCGCAAGGTACCGAAGCCATGATCGCGGCTGCTGGGCTCGAGGCACGGGGCGGCATCCTCGTGAAGGCTATGAAACCGGGGCAGGAGCCGCGCGTGGACCTGCCGGCTGTCGGCCCCGACACCGTGGATCAGGCCGTGGCGGCAGGCCTACACGGGATTTCCGTCGAGGCCGGGCGGTCGCTGATCCTGGACCGCGACGAGATGATCCGCCGGGCCGATGCCGCCGGTTTGGCCGTTCATGGCTTCACGGACGCGGATACGGACGGAGGAGCAGTATGACGATGTCTGATGCCCCCCTGGTCTATCTGATTGCCGGTGAGGCGTCCGGTGATGCCCTGGGGGCATCGTTGATGGCGGCGCTGAAGATCCGTCTTGGCGGTGCTGTCCGGTTCGCAGGCGTCGGCGGCCCTTTGATGGCAGACGAAGGCCTCGACAGCCTGTTCCCCATGGATGACCTGGCCGTCATGGGGCTGGCCGAAGTCGTGCCGCGCTTGCCGAGGTTATTGACGCGCATGGCGGAGACCCGCGCCGATGTTTTGGCCAAGAACCCGGCCGTTCTGGTGACCATTGATGCCCCGGACTTCTGTTTCCGGGTGGCGAAGAAGATCAAGGCTCTCAGGCCGGGCCTGCCCATCGTGCATTACGTGGCCCCCACGGTCTGGGCCTGGCGCCCCAAGAGAGCCAAGGCCGTGGCCCGCTTCCTCGATCACATGCTCTGCCTTTATCCGTTCGAGCCGCCTTATTTCACGCGCGAGGGTCTGGCCGCGACCTTCATCGGCCATCCCATCGCCCTGTCCATAGGGGCGCAGCCGGGCGCTGATGACCGCGCCGACGATTTCCGTGCCCGCCACGCCGTCGCCGCCGATGCGCAGGTTCTGGCCGTGTTGCCGGGATCGCGCGGCGGCGAGTTGGACCGTCTGCTGCCCGTGTTCGGCGAGACCCTGACTCGTTTGTGGGCCGGCGGCTGGCGCGGGCGCGTGGTCGTGCCGACCCTGACCCGTCACGAAGACCGGATCATGGCGGCCGTGCAGGACTGGCCGGGCAATCCCCTGGTGGTTGCCGGGAATGATGAAAAATGGCGGGCCTTCGCCGCCGCCGACACGGCGCTCGCGGCCTCGGGCACGGTGACCCTGGAACTGGCCGCTGCCGGCGTACCGACCGTGATCGCCTACAAGGTGTCCGGTGTCACCGCCGCCATTGCCCGGCGCCTGATCCGGACCCCCCATGCCGGGCTGGTCAGCATTCTGCTGGGTGAAGAGGTCATGCCCGAATTCATCCAGGACGATTGCACGGCGGACCGGTTGACTCCGGCCCTACAGGCCTTGCTTGGCGACGAGGCGGCCCGCGCCACGCAGCGCGGCCATTTCAAGCAGGCCATGGCCATGTTGCAGGGCCCTGCCGACGGCCCGGCCGCAGCGGCGGCCGAGGTGGTTGCCGGCGTCATCGGCCGGGCATAGCAAAAGGGCCGCCCCTGTGGGACGGCCCTTCACTCATTTCAAACCGGAAGCGGCTTAGCGCTTGTCGATCGGCACATACGGCCGTTCGGTGTAACCGGTATAGAGCTGACGCGGACGGCCGATCTTCTGGCTCGGATCCTCGACCATCTCGTTCCACTGGGCAACCCAGCCGACCGTGCGGGCGACGGCGAACAGCACGGTGAACATACTGGTCGGGATGCCCATGGCCTTGAAGATGATGCCCGAATAGAAATCGACGTTGGGGAACAGCTTACGGCTGACGAAATATTCGTCTTCCAGGGCGATGCGTTCCAGTTCCATGGCCAGGTCGAGCAGCGGCTCGTCCTTGATGCCCAATTCCTCAAGAACTTCGTGACAGGAATCACGCATGACGTTGGCCCGCGGGTCCATGTTCTTGTAGACGCGGTGGCCGAAGCCCATGAGCCGGAACGGATCGTCCTTGTCTTTGGCCTTCTTGATGTACTCGTTGATGTTGTCCTTGTGGCCGATCTCGCCGAGCATGGTCAAAACGGCCTCGTTGGCGCCGCCGTGGGCGGGGCCCCAGAGGGACGCGATCCCGGCCGAGATGCAGGCGAAGGGATTGGCCCCGGAGGAGCCGGCCAGACGCACGGTCGAGGTCGAGGCGTTCTGTTCGTGATCGGCATGGAGCGTCAGGATGCGGTCCATGGCGCGCGACAGCACGGGGCTGACTTTGTATTCCTCGCAGGGCGTCGCATACATCATGTGCAGGAAGTTTTCCGCGAAGCTCAGCTCGTTGCGGGGATAGATGAACGGCTGACCAAGGGCGTATTTATAGGCCCAGGCGGCGATCGTCGGCATCTTGGCGATCAGACGGTAGGACGCGATCATCCGATGGTGCGGATCGTTGATGTCGGTCGAATCGTGATAGAATGCCGACAAGGCACCAACCACGCCGCACATCACCGCCATCGGGTGGGCGTCGCGGCGGAACCCGCGGAAGAAGTTGGCGATCTGCTCGTGCAGCATCGTGTGATAGGTGATGTCTTTCTCGAACTTGCCCTTCTGCTGACCTGTCGGCAGTTCGCCGTAGAGCAGCAGATAGCAGACTTCCATGAAGTCGGAATGTTCGGCCAGGTCCTGGATCGGAATGCCGCGATACAGCAGGATGCCCGCGTCACCATCGATGTAGGTGATCTTGGACTCGCAACTGCCGGTCGATGTGAAACCCGGATCGTAGGTAAAGCAATCCGTTTCCGCGTAGAGCTTACGCACGTCGATGACGGAGGGGCCGACGCTGGCGTCCATGACCGGCAATTCATAGGCTTTGCCGTCACGGTTGTCCGTCAGGGTGAAGGTGGCGTTCTTGCCGTGGCTGGTGTCACTCATACGTGTCCCTCCTTATGGGCGGCGGAGACAGGGGTCTCCGGTTCGTCTCGGCGCGCATGCCGCGGGGTGTAGCGGTTCTAACGCGTCCGTCCGGGGTTAAAGGCCGGCCAGGGCGTCGTCGAGACGCCCCAAAGTTTCCTCACGGCCCAATACATCCATGATTTCGAATACGCTCGGCGAAACCGTGCTGCCCGTGAGGGCGGCGCGGACAGGCTGTGCGACGGCACCGAGCTTAAGGCCGCCGGCTTCTCCGAATCCTTTGGCGGCGGCCATCAGGGCTTCGTCGCGCCAGGTTTCGGTGGCATCCAGGACGGGGCGCAGATCACGAAGCAGGGCTACTCCGTCCGCACCCAGTTGCTGTTGCGCTTTTTCCGTTTTGGGGATGGGGCGTTGAAGGGCGTAAAAAATAGCGTTTTCAGATAGTTCTGAAATTGTCTTCGCGCGTTCCTTCAAACCAGTCATGCCTTTAAATAGCCGATCCTGAGCCTCTTTAGCAAGTCTTCCTGGATAGGCGGTCTGTAAACGTTCCATGACAAGGTCAGTCAGCCGGGCGTTATCGGCCTCGCGAATGTAATGGCCGTTCAGGCTGGTCAGCTTGGTGACGTCGAACCGGGCCGCCGATTTGCCGACGTTTTCCAGCCCAAACCATTCGATCGCCTGATCCGTGGAAATGATCTCGTCGTCGCCGTGGCTCCAACCCAGGCGCAACAGATAGTTGCGCAGCGCTTCGGGCAGGAAGCCGTCGTCGCGGTAGGCTTCGACACCCAGGGCGCCATGACGCTTGGACAGCTTGGCGCCGTCCGGACCATGGATCAGCGGAATATGGGCGAAGGTCGGCGTGTCCCAGCCCAGTGCCAGATACAGTTGTGTCTGCCGGAAGGCGTTGGTCAGGTGGTCGTCGCCGCGGATCACATGGGTGATGCCCATGTCGTGGTCGTCAACGACGACGGCGAGCATATAGGTCGGCGTGCCGTCGGCGCGCAGCAGCACCATGTCGTCCAGTTGCGCATTGGCCACGGTAACCCGGCCCTGCACCAGATCGTCGATCACCGTTTCGCCCTCGAGCGGCGCCTTCATGCGGATCACCGGATCGACGCCGGCGGGGGCCTCAGACGGGTCGCGGTCACGCCACGTGCCGTCATACATGCGCTGACGGCCTTCCTTGCGCGCGGTTTCGCGCATGGCGGTCAGTTCCTCCGGCGAGCAATAGCACTTATAGGCCTTGCCTTCGGCCAGCAGGCGTTCGGCGGCGGCACGGTGCGTATCCGCCCGTTCGAACTGGGAAATCGGATCGCCATCCCAATCCAGGCCGAGCCATTCCAGCCCGGCATAGATGGCATCGACCGCCGCCTGGGTCGAACGGGCGCGGTCCGTGTCTTCGATCCGAAGATAGAACTTGCCGCCGGCGCCGTGACGCTGGTGATGCTTGGCAAATAACCAATTGTACAAGGCCGTGCGCGCGCCGCCGATGTGCAGATAACCAGTGGGAGAAGGGGCGAAGCGGGTCACGACCGTCATGGCTGTCTTTTTATCCTTTTAGATCCCTGAACGCGGGACTTTAACGGGGGGCGCCGGAGGGATAGCATACTTTCTGTGCGGGCGCAGCATTCCTTGTACCGGCACGAAACCCGGGGATGGACAGGCGTGGGGGCGCCGAGGGTGATATGTCCCTAAGGCATTGGTTCCAAAGTGAGTTGGCCGCGACAGCAGCAGCCAACAGGGGGCGCTGGCCGTTTGCCCTGCCGGTCGGCATGGGGATCGGCATCGGCGCCTATTTCCAGATGCCGGAGGAGCCCCTCTGGTTCGCCGGGCCACTGGTTCTTGTCGGCGCGGTCCTGGCGGCGGTTCTGCTGCGCCGATCAGGCGGCGCACCGTTCCTTATTGCCTTGGTTCTGGCCTTCGTGGCGCTCGGTTTCGCCGCCGCCTCGCTGCGCACGCAAAGCCTGGACGGGCGGCTCCTGACCCATGAGACACCCACCACGGTGATCGAAGGCCGGATCGTCGAATTCGAGCCCTTTCACCAGGGATCGCGGGTGATTTTGGACCGGGTCCGCATCGCGGCACTGGGGCCGCCGGAAACGCCGGAGCGTGTGCGTCTCCGCCTGCGGGGCCATCAACCGGCGCTCAAGGCCGGGGACTGGGTGCGCGTTCGCGGCCGCCTGTCAGCGCCGTCACCGCCCTTGATGCCGGGAGGCTTCGACTTTCAACGCCATGCCTATTTCACGGGGATCGGTGCCGTCGGTTTTTCCATGGGGGCGGCGCGGGTGCTGGAAGGGCCACCGCCCGGGCCGTTCGACTGGCGGATTCACCTGTCGAACCTGCGGGTCCGCCTGGCCATGCGGGTGACCACCGCCGTTCCGGGCGACGCGGGGGCGGTTGCGGCGGCATTGATCACCGGTTACCGGTCGCTGATTCCGGAAGCTGTCCTGAACGCCTTTCGCGATGCCGGGCTGGCTCATCTTTTGGCCATTTCCGGGCTGCACATCGGTTTGGCGGCGGGGATCGTGTTCTTCGGCGCCAGGCGGGTTCTCAGCCTTTATCAGCCATTTGCCCAGCGCTTTCCGGTCAAGAAGGCGGCGGCGCTTCTGGCCCTTCTCGCGGCCTTCGGCTATGCCTTGATGGCCGGCGCCACGGTGCCGACCCAGCGGGCCTTCCTGATCGCCGCCATGGTGCTGGTCGCCGTCATGGTCGACCGGCGGGGCATATCGCTGCGCATGCTGGCCTGGGGGGCGACGGTGGTGCTGCTGATCCAGCCAGAAAGTCTGCTCGGCCCCAGTTTCCAGATGTCCTTCGCCGCCGCCATCGCCTTGGTCGCAGCCTATGAGGCCGCCACGGAACGGGGGATCTGGCGACACGACGGCGACCGGTCCCGCTGGGCAGGGCGAGGTATCGCCCTTTACGTGGCGGGGGTGTCCTTCACCACCCTAGTCGCCAGCATGGCGACGGCGCCCTTCGTGCTATACCACTTCAATCAGGTCGCCAAGTTCGGGTTGCTGGCCAATCTGGTCGCCGTGCCGATAACAGCGCTTTGGGTCATGCCCGCGGCCATGCTGTCGTTCCTGTTACTGCCGTTCGGCTGGGAAAAGCTGGCGCTCATCCCCATGGGCTGGGGCACGGAGCAGGTGATCCGCGCCGCCGACTGGGTCGCGGGCCTGCCCGAGGCGACGGAAATCCTGCCCTCGGCCCCGGCCTGGGCGTTGACCGGCTTGGCGTTGGGTGGATTGTGGCTCTGTGTTTTGCGCGGACGGCTGCGTTTGGCCGGTCTGGCCGGGATCGCCCTGTTCGCCGCCGCCAATGCCCGGGTGGTGCCGCCGGACCTCATCGTTTCGGCCGCCGGCGACCTGGCCGCCGTGCGGGGCGAAGATGGGTATCTGTTTTCTTCCCTGCGCCACGGGCGGTTCACCCGGGAAAACTGGCTGGAACACGCAGGGTATCGCGCAGACGAAGCCACCCAATGGACGCGTGACGGAGGATATGGCCGTCTCCAGAGGGACGGTCTTCGCTGTGACGGTGTCGGCTGCGTTTTGACCCGCGCCGGCTGGCGGGTGGTTCTCGCCGAAACCCGCGGCGCCCTGGCCGAGGATTGCGGTCGCGCCGATCTGGTGATCGCCCTGATTCCGGCCAAGCGAGCCTGCGACGGCACGGGGGCGCGGGTGATCGATCTGTTCGACCTCAAGGCCAAGGGTGCGCATAGCATCACCCTGGGCCAGGCGATCGAGGTTCAGACGGTCAACGACGGTCGCGGCAGGCGGCCCTGGGTGGTGCGTCAGGTGCGGAAACACTGAGAAAGAGTGTGTCGGAGCGTGTGAAGGCTCAGTACTTGCGCATGAGGCCGACGAGACAGCCTTGAACCTCGACCTGGTCGGGGCCGAAGATGCGGGTTTCATAGGCCTTGTTGGCGGGCTCCAGGGCGATCGAGGCCCCCTTGCGACGCAGACGCTTCAAGGTCACTTCCGAGCCCTCGACCAGGGCGACCACGATGGCGCCGTTGTCCGCCGTGTTGGTGCGCTTGATGATGACCGTGTCGCCGTCGTGGATGCCGGCCTCGACCATGGAATCGCCATCAACCTCCAGCGCGTAGTGTTCGCCGCCGCCGAGCATGGAGGGCGGCACGTCAACTGCGTTGGAATGATCCCGCAATGCCTCAATCGGCGTGCCGGCGGCGATCCGCCCATAAAGGGGCAGTGATACGGCCTCGCCGGGCTGGCCGACGTCGCCGCCACCGGAAAGCGGCACGGGACCGCTGCCGAAGCGGCCGGGAATGACGTTGGTGGGGGCCGGTGCCGGGGCGGAACGGGGCGCGGATTGGCCATCGTCCATGTTCTCCGGCAGGCGCAGAACCTCAAGGGCCCGCGCGCGGTGGGGAAGGCGGCGGATGAAGCCTCGTTCCTCCAGCCCCGTGATGAGCCGGTGAATGCCCGACTTGGAGCGCAGGTCGAGGGCTTCCTTCATTTCCTCAAACGACGGAGACACACCGGATTCATTGAGCTTTTTGTCGATGAACACGAGAAGTTGGTACTGCTTTTTGGTGAGCATGCTGTCTCCGCCCCTTTGGCCGCTGATGGTTCGGGATCAAATGCAGAACAAAGTCCGCAACCGCCCGTACCATCAAGACCCTTGCCTTGTTACATCTGCTGTTTCGCGGAAATACAACCGCGAACAATATGATGCAACCTGAATATACACCATATGTTCTACTTTGGTTCACGTATCGTGTCAACTTTGAATCGGATTGGTGGCGGAAATATCGCGGCGGGGGGCGGTCAGGGGAGGTTTAGAACCGCAGGGAGCCGAAGCCGAGGGGCAGGATCTGTACCAGATCACCGGCCTTGGCCGGGGGCGCCCCGATATCGCGAATAATCAGGCAATCGGCCTTGGCGAAGGCGGCCAACATCGCGCTGTCCTGGCGGGGGAAAGCGGTGGCCACGGCGCGGCCGTCGGCTGCGGTGTCCAGGCTGGCCCGCATGTAGTCCTCGCGCTTGCCGTTGGCGGGCAGGTCAGTGCCCAGCACGGCGATTGATTCCCTGTGTTCACCAACCAGTCCCAGCATCTTGGCAAGGGCGGCGCGCAGGAACAGAGCGCTGGTCACGCCCGTGGACACTGGATTACCGGGCAATCCCAGCATGGGCGTGCCGTCGATATGGCCGAAAATCAGTGGTTTTCCTGGGCGCATGGCGATCTTGTAGAAATCCAGTTCGAACCCGCGCCCACCAAGCACCTGGCGCACCAGATCATGGTCACCGACCGACGCCCCGCCCATGGTCACCAGAAGATCGGCACCGCGCGCCCCCGCCAGCGTTTCCGCCAAGCTTTCCGGGGTGTCGCGGGCAATGCCTAGGCTGACCGGCTGACCGCCCATCGCGGTGATATAGGCCGCAAGGGCGAGACTGTTGGAGGAAATGATCTGCCCGGGGCCAACGGGCTGGCCCGGCATCACGACCTCGTCCCCGGTGGCGACGAAGGCGACGCGGGGGCGGCGGCGCACCATCAGCCAGGGCACGTTCATGGCGGCGGCCAGGCCGACGCCGCGGGCGGTGATGACTTGCCCGGCACTCAGCAGCACCTCGCCGGCCTTGAAATCAAGCCCTGCCGGGCGCACGAACTCGCCCTTTTCAGCAGGTTTCTCGATCACCCGCACGGTGTCGCCGTCGCGTTCCGTATCTTCCTGGATGACGATCGTGTCGGCCCCATCGGGCAGGGCGCCGCCAGTGAAGATGCGGGCCGCCTGACCGGGGGCGAGGGCGCCTGAGAAGACATGTCCGGCGGCGGCTTCGCCGATCACCGTCAGATCGATGGGAACGGCCGCCAGGTCGTCCCAGCGCACGGCATAGCCGTCCATGGCCGAAACGGCGGTGGGCGGATGGGTCAGGGTCGAGGCCACGTCCTGCGCCAGCACCCGGCCGAGGGCCGCGTCCAGCGAGACCTGTTCGGCCGGCAGCAGGCCGCAGCCGGCGGAGACTTTTTCCAGGGCGTCGATGACGGACAGCATGGCGGCGGGTTTCCTGGTGATTTATGCGGCGTCGAAGGTGCCGGATTTGCCGCCGGATTTATGGGCCAGACGCACGTCTTCGATGCGCATGCCGCGGTCGACGGCCTTGCACATGTCATAAACCGTGAGGGCGGCGACGGTGACCGCCGTCAGGGCCTCCATTTCGACCCCTGTCTGGCCGGTCAGGCGGCAGGTTGCCTGGATATCCACGGCGTTGCGGGCCGGGTCGCAGGTCAGGTCGACCTTGACCGAGGTCAGCATCAGGGGATGACACAGCGGGATCAGGTCCGGCGTGCGCTTGGCGGCCATGATGCCGGCCAACTGCGCTACGGACAGCACGTCGCCCTTCTTGACGCCCCGGTCCAGGATGCGCTGCAGGGTTTCCGGCGCCATGATGACGCTGCCTTTGGCCGTGGCGGTGCGTTCCGTCGCATCCTTGGCCGAAACATCGACCATCACGGCGTTGCCCTCGGCGTCCAGATGGGTGAAATCGTCGGCCATACCCGCCTATCCTTATGTTTGAGCCTTAGGCCGCCGCCCGTGCGGTCGACAGCAGGGTACGCGTGGCGCTTTCGACGTCGTCCTGACGCATCAGGGATTCACCGATCAGAAAGCAGCGCGCCCCGGCGGTTGCCATGCGTTTCAGGTCAGCCCCGGAATTCAGCCCGCTTTCGCTGACCAAAACACGGTCGTCGGGCACGCCGCGGGCCAGACGTTCCGTGGTTTCCAGGGACACCTTGAGGGTCGTCAGGTCACGGTTGTTGATGCCGATCAGGGGGCTTTGCAGGCGCAGTGCGCGGTCAAGCTCGGCCGTGTCGTGGACTTCGATCAGCACGTCCATGCCCAAGTCGAAGGCGCAATGTTCCAGGTCGCGTGCCGTCGCGTCGTCAAGCGCCGCCATGATCAGCAGAATGCAATCCGCACCCATGGCGCGGGCTTCGATCACCTGATAGGTGTCGATCATGAAGTCCTTGCGCAGCACGGGCAGGGCGCAGGCCGCCCGCGCGGCCATCAGGTATTCCGGCCGGCCCTGGAAATAGGGCTCGTCCGTGAGCACGGACAGGCAGGTCGCCCCGCCGGCTTCGTAAGCGCGGGCCAGGGCGGGCGGATCGAAATCGGCGCGGATCACGCCCTGTGAAGGCGATGCCTTTTTGATCTCGGCGATCAGCCCGAACCCGTCCCGCGACGCCCCCCGCAGGGCATGCAGGAATCGGCGTGGTGCTGATTGGGAATGTGCTTGTTTATTAAGATCTTGAAGGCTGACGCTATTCTTCTGTGCGAGTACGTGGGCGCGCTTGTCGGCGATGATTTTGTCCAACACGTTGGCGGGTTTTTCAGCCATCTCATGTCCCCCCGTTGGTGATGGCGACCAGCCGGTCCAGGGCCTGCGCCGCCGCCCCACCGTCGATTGCCTGCGCCGCCTTGGCCACACCCGACATCAGGTCGTCCACTTTGCCGGCGACGACAAGTGACGCCGCCGCGTTGAGCAGCACGATATCACGGTAGGGGCCCTTTTTGCCCGCGACAAGGTCGCGGATCGCCTGGGCATTGATCTCGGGCGAGCCACCCTTGAGATCTTCAGGCCGTGCCGTCGGCAGGCCCGCATCGGCGGGTGTTACGGTGAAGGTCGTGATGGCGCCGTCCTTCAGTTGGGCGACGAACGACGGCCCGGTGGTCGTCAACTCGTCCAGACCGTCCTCGCCGTGGACCACCCAGCAGGCCTCCGATCCCAGGTTTTTCAGGACCTGGGCGAGCGGTTCGACCCATTGCCGGGCGAACACGCCGGTGAACTGGCGGGTGACTCCGGCCGGGTTGGACAGGGGGCCCAGGATGTTGAAGATCGTGCGCACGCCCATTTCGACCCGCGCCGGCATGACATGCTTCATCGCCGCGTGATGGCGGGGCGCCATCAGGAATCCAATCCCGGCTTCGGCAATGGCGCGTTCAACCAGGGGCAGTTCGGCGTCCAGATTGACGCCCAATGTGGTCAGCACGTCCGCCGCCCCTGATTTCGACGACAGCGCCCGGTTGCCGTGCTTGGCCACGGGCACGCCGCAGCCGGCGACGACCAGCGCCGCCCCGGTCGAAATATTGAACGTGCCGGACCCGTCGCCGCCGGTGCCAACCACGTCGATCGCCCCGGCGGGGGCTGTGACGGGCAGCATCTTGGCCCGCATGGCGCGCACCGCACCGGTGATTTCATTGACGGTTTCGCCGCGTACGCGAAGCGCCATGAGAAGCCCGGCGATCTGCGCCGACGTGGCCTCGCCAGACATGATGACGGCGAACGCATCCTCCGCCTCCTGCGCGGTCAGCGCGGTGCCGTCGGCAACCTTGGCCAGGAAGGGCTTGAGCGCGTCGCTCATGCTGCTGCCTTGGTGCCAGTCATGCCGATGAAGTTCCGCAGCAACGTATGGCCGTTCTCGGAGGCGATGCTTTCTGGGTGGAACTGTACGCCGTAGATCGGCATGTCGCGGTGGGCGATGCCCTGGATCACATCGTCCTCGCTGCGTGCAGTGACGCGCAGGCAATCGGGCACCGTTGCCGGGTCGATGGTCAGGGAATGGTAGCGGGTCGCCGTGAACGGGCTGTCGATCCCGGTGAACACGCCGGTGCCGTCATGGGTAATGGTCGACACTTTGCCGTGCATGGGCTTGGGCGCCAGCACGACCTTGGCCCCGAAGGCCTGGCCGATGCACTGATGGCCCAGGCAAACCCCCAGGATCGGCACCTTGCCGGCGGCGGCTGCGATCAGGTCCAGGCAGATGCCCGCCTTGTCCGGGTCACAGGGCCCGGGAGAGATCACGATGCCCTGCGGCTTGAGGGCGAGAATATCTTCCGGCGTCACCACGTCGTTGCGGTGAACGGTGACCTCGGCCCCCAGTTCCCCCAGGTAGTGCCACAGGTTGAACGTGAAGCTGTCGTAATTGTCGATAAGGACAAACATTCAACACCTTGGACATGGTTTCTGACATGCCGGCGGAATGCCGGACAGGAGCCGTAAAATCGGGCGCCACAATGCCCCTTGGCGTCACCACGGGTCAAGGACATTAGCCCTTATGGAACAGCATATATCGGTAGAGTTCAGCCGTTTGGCCAGGGCTTTTTGCAGGGGCCCGTCGTCAACAACTCATCAGGGTTGCCGCTGTCTTGGGAGCCCAAGCGCAGCTGCATGATCTTAGGTCGCGAATACCCGGCGTTCGGCAGCTGGCGGTGCGAAGCCTTTGGCTTTCAGCGATCCCTGGGTGTGCGCCGCCTTGACGGCCCGGGGGGCGGAGGAGTACCAGCACAGATCAAGAACGGGCGTGACGTAACTTAAGCAAGTGAAAGCAATGACGGAACAGCCCAGCGGACTATTCAAGACGGCGATCAAGGATCCTGCGGTGCGTCTCGCGGCGCTGGGGGGTGCCCTGGCGGGCGCGGTTTTGGTGTTGGTCGTGGTCATGCTGTCCAGCGGCGGCCACAAAGACACGCCGGCCGCCGTGCAGTACCCGCCCGCGCAACAAGGCCAGGTCGCGGCGATTGTCGCGCCCGCCCCCCGTCATGTGACGCAATCCGCGACGGCGCCCGAGATGGCGGAGCCGGCGGCCACACTCGTGCCGGACAATTATCCCACGTATCCCACGTTGCCGGTTGCCCGGGTCGAGAAGCCGGAATCGGCCACGCCGGCGCTTTCTGAACCCCCGCTGCCCGTCGCCGAACAGGGACAAGCCCCCGACGCTGCTCCCGACACCGCCGCCGTGGCGCCGCTGCCCGAGGCGGCCCCGCCGC